>JAIXSY010000012.1 GCA_027484445.1 Verrucomicrobiaceae bacterium | reverse complement strand
GCTCCAGACCCACTCCAGACCTGGTGTCCAGTCTGCTCGTAAGGATGCCATGTTCCATGGCTCCAAGCGTCTGAACCAATCAGCCGTCAGCGCAAGGTGGGGTCCAAACAGCGCTTACCAATGACCCCATTCGACGGCACTTCTTTGGGCTGCGATCCATCTTAAGCCACGTGGAAGACCGCCAAGCAGTCATCCACCTGGGGCTGGTCAGTCGCCCACCTTGATGCCTACCGTCAAGCCAAAGGTGCGCGGTGCACCCACCTGACCAATGGCGCCCACAGGGGTCAGCAAGATGATGGAATTGTCGTACCTTTGATCTAGAAGATTCTTCACCCAGATCGATGCGGAGAGCCGGCCGTCTGATGACTCCCAGCGCTCCGTCAGATTGATGAGGGTGCGCTTCTTGAGCGGAAACTGCTCGTAAGAGTCGGCAAAGGTCGTGCCCCGATAGTTTGCGGCCGCCGTTGTCTGGAAAGTGCCGAAACTGGTATCCAGAGTGTAAGTGGCACTCACGTTTGCACTCACATGCGGCGCAGCTGTCGTCGAGAAGCCTTTCGCACCGTTTGCCGTGGGGGGCGGCGCTGCAATCAGCTCGCCGCTAGGCAGGAGCTTGAAGAAGGGGGCATTAGCAAACGAGACATATTCCGGATCCAGAAACGATGCCGAAGCCGACAGGTCCAGGTTCCTGATTGGCCGTGCCTGTATGTCCACATCAACGCCGCGGATCCGAGCAGCGCCGGCATTGAGCGTCTGCAATCCGCCGGGCACAGCGACCTGCTGCTGAAGGTTGGTGTAGTCATACTGGAAGGCCGACATGTTGAAGCGGAGCTTGCGATCGAACAACTCGCTCTTGAACCCGGCCTCATAAGCATCAATGGTTTCTGGAAGTACCACTGGATTGGAAATCGGTCCGTATCCCCCTGGGGAGATAGCGTTGAACGATCCTGAATTGAAGCCCCGGTTGAAGGAAGCAAAGACCATCAGACCAGGAGAGAATTTGTGGTCGATCGACGCGCGGAATGTCGGCTTCTTGAACGTCTTGGAATCATCGCCCGCGGTGCCCGGAACTTCGAACCCACCTGTCGGACTCGACAGTGTGTTGAATCCACGCTGCTTGCGCGTTTCTACAGTGTATCGTGCGCCAAGCGTTAAGGTTGTGTCGGCCAGGAATTCCCAAGACGCTTGGCCATAGCCGGCGTAAGCGTCGGCTTTGTCATAAGACCTGAGTTGCAGATCGAACCCGGGGGGCGTCCCAAATACCAACGGAAGGGCCGGCCCCGAGAACGTGAACGGTTCCATCCTCGGCGACTGATGGAAATAGAATAGGCCGGCCACCCATTTGAAGGGCCCCTCGGATTGCGAACTAATCTGCAATTCCTGGGTGACCGCCGTAGCCTTGTCGATGCGCTCGATTGTAACTGCATTGATCGGACCGCCGTCGTAATCAATCGACAAGAACGTTTTGTTCTTTCTCCAAGAACTAATGCTGAGGAAGTTGAGGGTTCCAATCTTGGACTTTACAGTCAGGCTGGCGCCGCCTTCCTTCGTTGTGAAGTAGGACGGATAATTCGTATTGATATCGTAGCCCTTACCCACGATGTTCTTGGATTGGGTAACGATGTTGAAAACGAAGTCTTGCCCTGCGGCCGGACTGAGCGTGCTGCCGTGATTGCCGTCAGAATACCCATAATCGGCAGCGAGAGTGACCGTTGTCACATCGGAAACATCATAAACCAACTTGGCGCGGCCGCCATATTTCTTCGATCGGTAAATGTCCGACCCGTCGAACAGGTTCGTCCCCCAACCATCCTGCTGGTTCTCGTAAAAGGCCGCGACGCCGAGCCGCAATCCTGTGGCCAGGCCTGTTGCGACATAGGCTCTGGCGGTGATGGTATCGAAGTTCCCGTAGCCGAGCTCCACGTCCGCAGACGGAGTGTCTGTAGGGTCTTTCGTGGTGATCTGGATTACGCCGCCGGTAGCATTTCGGCCGAAAAGCGTGCCCTGCGGACCCTTGGCGATTTCCATCGAGGTGACATCGTTGAAAGCTTGAGCGCCGTAGTTGAACGGCATGTAAACGCCATCGACGAAGGTCAGCACAGCTGGCGAAGCCGAAGCATTGTTGTTGCCAACGCCTCGTAGGTACAAGGGCGTGCGTGCGCCATTCGGCGTGATCGTCAAACCTGCGACCAACCCGGGCAGATCATCCGACGACAAGGTGCGCGACGCGGCGAGGCCTTCGGCAGTGAACGCGGCGACCGAAATTGGCACTGACTGTGCAGACTCTGACCGGCGCTGCGCCGTAACGATGATGTCTTGCAACTCGCTGCCTTGCTCATCAGCTGTTGTGCTAGTCTCCGGCGCGCTCACCGCCTGCGCCATTGCGCACGCCGGCATCAGCGATGTAAGAGCGACACCGGCAGCCAAAAGCCGTAGGTTAGCAATCTTATCCATAAAGGCTCGTCCCCCTATCTCGGTTTTGTTCTTATATGAAACCTTATCCCGATATGCGCACACCCTGCTTTGCTGTCAAGCGGCATTCCGTGAGGTTCCGTCGGGTGAGAGAACGAAGGGTTTGATGCTAGAACTCTACCGACTGCTGCAAGCTGGTATGGATGTCCTGTTGCTCGTGAATTTGCAGGAAGTTGGCTCCTTCAGACTGCCTCGCTAAGACGCTGATCGCTCAGAGGCGGGTCAGAGAACGTCGTGGGCGGCGAAGGGATAGGGTGCTGCCTGTTTGCACCGTCTTCCGAATTGGCACCCCATACCAGCGAGCGAGTTGTGAGGGTCTTCGCCGGTAGGTGCAGGGAGTCCGCGAGCTGGACATGTCGTCATGTTGCCCCGGCTGCGATGTGGGGGATTCCATTGTGGTGATGGGATCACGGGAGTCGGATCATCTGCGTTCGTGATCCGTGCCAGCTCGGGAGCAGAACAGCGGCGGCAGAAATGTTCAGACAGCTCGTGAAGCGACGCGAGAGCCCAGCACCAAAGCTTGCTTTCGCGAGTACCCTGGACGCTATCTTATCGCGATGGCCTGATGGATGGTCGTGAGGGCATCCAACCGGGAACATTGACTGTTGCGTGTAGCCAACGAAGTCGACGGTAGACACGCTACCGACATCAAAGGAGCGCAGACTACCAGCACCATTTCGTTTCGCATGGCGGCGCGCATGGCCAATTGCCAGCTAGGCTGCCGATACGGGCAGCCGGAATGCTGATCTTGCTTGCTGAGCCGACGCGAGTGACGCTGATCTCTGAATCTGTAAACGGGTGAAGCTGAGGAAGACGTGCATCGCTGGACTGGGTCGCGGGATAAATGAGCTTCCTGACCTTGCCGCGCGCCGATAGAGCTCAGCCCATTAGGCAGAGCAGATCCAAAGACCCGGAATGGGCCTCTGATCGAGAAGATGGACCGTGAGTCCTATGACAGCCGAGGCCCACCATACCTCACTGGGGGAGTGATGCCACGTCGACACCATGGACAAGGTGATTTGCGATTTGGTGATAAGGATGTCCGCGCAGGACTGATAACGCCGCTTGCCTAGGTTGGTTGCGGGAGTTGGATTTGAACCAACGACCTTCAGGTTATGAGCCTGACGAGCTACCGGGCTGCTCCATCCCGCGATACCGACTTTGCGTCTCGAGCCGGGGCCAAAGACGCCAAAAGGGCCGCCCTTGCGGGTCAGCCCTGTTGACTTTGTGAATGGGTTATACCCGCTCCCACTGGCTTCAATGCCTGGCGGCGACCTACTCTTCCAACGCTTGAGCGTTAGTACCATCGGCGCTGTCTGGTTTCACGGCCGAGTTCGAGATGGGATCGGGTGGGTCACAGACGCTATGGCCACCAAG
>JAIXSY010000049.1 GCA_027484445.1 Verrucomicrobiaceae bacterium | reverse complement strand
TGGCCTGCTCCGCTACGCCCTACGGGCTCCGCTACGCAGCCCATTGCTTCAACCGCGCTGATGCGCAAAACAACCGCTCGGCTCTAATCCCAGCTGGGGGAAAGTTGGGGGTCACGTCAGATAGGCTCGATCATCAGTTTCTGCGGGAGGTTTCTCGATATCTGAACGACCTCAGGCTCATACAAAACATCTTCAATGAATATGCCATCTACGTCGCCAACCTCGAAACCGAGAATGAAAACAATCTAGATGTGAACAAGCTGTTGGCGGTCTTGATCTACAAGAACGTTTTCCCAAGCGATTTCGAGAGCCTCCACCGCGGAAAAGGAAATCTCGCACAAGTCCTTCGCAGTCACGATCAAAACATAGCGGCGAACGAATCCCGATGCATGCATGAGATCTCGCGTCTCGAGAAGCTCATCGAAGATGGGGAAAGACAACTGCCGAACAACCTGACCGAATTACGCCGGATCTATGCGATGGCCATCGTGGAATTGATACCGGAAGGCGGGGCGCGCGTCGGCAGTGACCGCAACACAATGATCCCACTGAACAACCTAGCAAGCAATGAGCGGTTCGACATACTTGTCGAATCTGCCCAAGTGCAAGTCCAGACAAATCAAGGATATTTCCAGCAAATTCAACTTGCCGGCCTGCAGGCCAAAATCGACCCTCATAGGACGTTCCAGCAGCGCAAGGAGGATATCGAGAAGAAGTCCGGTGCGTTTAGAGAGTCGTCACTCAAGCAAATTCGCGAACTACGGGCCAAATTGAGCACATTGCGGATGGCCAAGTTCAACGAGGTCCTCCGGGACAATGCGGACGAAACGGACCCCCTGTTCGATAAATTCGGGGAGGGTGCCGATCTGGCGCGATTCCTCGTGCTGGAGGGGCATCTCGACGATACCTACTACCAGTATACGTCGCTTTTCCATTCAGGACGCCTCTCCCCCAGCGATAATAAGTTTCTGATTCAAATACGCGGCTTCAGGACTCCGGATCCCGATTTTCAGATCGACAATCCGAAGGAGGTCATCGCCGCGATGCGCGCCGAGGATTTCAGCCGAGACTACGTTCTCAACGTGTCGATCGTCGACTGCCTGCTTGCCGATCCCTCGGTGTATGAAACGCAGACGCGACGTCTGTTGGACTTCATCGCGTCCGATTTCGACGCCTGCGAGAAGTTCTTGTCGAGCTACTATGCCCGAGGAACAGCCGTTACAGCGCTGATCTCCATGTTGGCCACGACATGGCCTGGGTTCGCCGCAGCGGCGGTGACCAGCGCCGGTAGTCTTATGCATGTGGCACGCATCATTAGCCACCTCTCGGACGCGCGCCTGAAGGACTTCGCCTCCCGGCGCCCTGCCCTGACCGACTTCATCTCGAACAGGTTGGCTGACATTCTGACACAAGGGGTCGATTTTCCGGCGGAACGTCTGCGATTACTCGATGTGGAAGCGACCGATCTGGCCGCTGTAGCCGCTCACCCTGCGGTTATGCGGGTCTTGTTCGACGAAGGTCTTTATCAACTTTCCATCGACAATCTGGAATTCATCCTGCGGGCCGTTCTCGGCATCGACGATTACGATCGGGCGCGCGAACAAAATTACACGGTGGCGCTTGAATCCGGGAGTGAACCGCTTCTGTCGAAGATCGATGTTTGTTTCGACGAGTATCTGCGCAACGTCCTGCTTCGTTTGCCTGACAATCGCAAAGAGAGCGTTTCGACCATCCAACGAGTTATTGGGCGGAGCGACGTGGAACTCGAATTGATGGTGGAGTTTCTTGAGAAGCAGGCCGCTGCGCTCCCAACCTTGGACCAAGTTCCGGGCACGCTTCACGCCACGCTGTTTCAAATCCACAAGATCGAGGCGACTTGGGAGAACTGCCTAAATTTTCTTGGCGGCGAAAATTACGATGCGGAGACGCTTGTACAGTTTTTGAACAGCGCCGAAGCCTTGCGTGCGCTCGCCGGCCAAAAGGTTTCGGGCGGCGACCAGGCGGCACCTTTGCGCAAGTTCATTATCGAGAACGACGCGTTGAGCGATGAAGCATATGCTGCCTATGTTGGAGCGCTTCCGAGAAGGTTCACGGCTTTCCCGCAGAACCTCGGCGCAGAGAAGACCAAGATACTGGTGGACCTCAACGCGATCCATTTCTCCGTCAGCAACCTGGCGCATCTCAGCGAAAATCCCCCGTTAGGCGTCGCCTTTGTTGAGAAGAACATTGCGGAATTCTTCGAAGCTGAGGAACTGTGCAACGTGGATGACGATTTCCGGCAAAAGCTGCTGGAGGCAAACATCAGCGATGAAAATCGGCTGAGGATCATACGCACGATGGACCTGAACCTGCTGGCCGAATTGCCAGCGCGCGCGGCCACCGTCGGCAGGATACTCGCTCGAACCGGCATCAAGATGGAAGAGATAAGGGGTCTGAGTAGCAACGGAACAGAAAACCTACATAAGCAATCCTGTCACTGCTGATACGCTTACCGTTGCTGGTCTGATGAGCGCGCCTGGAGCATTTCGCGACGCAGGATGGCGTTCATGCGGGTTTGATATCCACGTCCGTCGGCCTTCAGCCAAGCGAGCACATCCTTGTCGAGATGCGCGGTGATTTGCGTTTTTACGGGGCGATAGTGCTTGCCGCGGACCGCAGTTTTCCAGTCCTCTGCCGTCAACTCCGGCATGTCAATGAGATCGATCGCGCTATCGGGCCGCGCTACAAGCGTAGCAAGCCGCTCACGATCGGCCTCGGTGAGCGGGGGCAAGTCCTTCAACTTCTTGCTAACTATTTTCTCGTTCATATGCCTGCCTTTCATGCCGGGTTGCCATTCGGGCCGAAATGATGCGGATTTTCTCGTGGTCGTCATGATCGCGATATGTGTGCGCCACCATGATGACCGCGAGGCCGCCAACTTGACCGAAGGCCCGCCATCGTTCCTCGCCGTCTATCTCCCCGTCAGGGAACAACACCATGAGCGGGTCGCCAAACACTCTGGCTGCGTCTTCAAAGCTGATGCCGTGCTTCTTCTGATTCGAGAGGTTCTTGGCCTCGTCCCATTCAAACTCTGCATCATCCATGACTCGATATAATTATGAAACAATAATTATACAAGTGCTGATATAGCCGTCCAACAAACCCCGGTTTGATGTGAGATGCCACGACACTCGTGGATTGATCGCTGGACTCGCTCCAATCTCACATCAAGCCGTCCAAAAACCTATAGCCGTCAAACCCTGGTCTGGGTAGATTGATGCAACAAGGGGAAGCATCGATGCTGATCGGATACATGCGCGTGTCGACCGGCGAACAAAGTCTCGACCTGCAACGCGACGCGCTCGATCGCGCTGGGTGCGAGCGGGTCTTCGACGATGTGTGCTCGGGACGCGCGACCGAGCGCCCAGGTCTCGGCAATGCGCTGGACATCGCCCGCGACGGCGACACGCTGGTTGTGTGGAAGCTCGACCGGATCGGGCGCTCGTTGCCGCATGTCGTCGGGCTTGTCGGCGACCTCCAGAAGCGCGGGGTCGGGCTGAAAGTGCTGACCGGCGATATCGACACCACGACCGCAACGGGGCGACTGGTCTTCGGGATCTTCGCCACGCTCGCAGAATTCGAGCGCGACCTGATCTATGAGCGAACGATGGCGGGGCTGGCAGCGGCGCGCGCGCGAGGTCGCGCTGGGGGTCGGCCCCGCGTCATGACAAAGCAGAAGCTGAAAGCGGCGATGGCGTTGATGGCGGACCGCGATAATGCTGCGCGCGACGTCGCCGCGCAGCTCGGCATCTCGGTGTCCACGCTCTATGCCTATGTCGATGCAAAGGGACAGCCGCGCGAGCGCGCGAGCGAGTTGCTCGGCAAGCGTGCCGCCAAATCTGTGGCAGCGGCATAGGCCGAAGCGGTGCCGGTCAGCTTCCTCTCGGATGATCAGGCACAGCGCTATGGCCGCTTCGTTGGTGATCCCACATCCGAGCAATTGACCCGTCATTTCCACCTTGATGACGCCGATCGCGCATTCATCGGCAGACATCGCGGCGACCACAACCGCCTCGGCGTTGCGGTCCAACTCGGGTCACTTCGGTTGCTCGGCACCCTCCTCGAAGACCCTTCGCACATTCCGGCATCGGTCGCGCGCTTCGCCGGCGAGCAACTGGCGATCGCGGACACGACTGGATCGATGGCGCGATATTGCGCCAGCGAGGGGCGCTGGCGGCATGGCCCGCGCATTCGCGATCACTATGGCTATCGGCTCTTCTCCGATGCCGGAGTTACGTTCCGTTTGCATCGCTTCATCTATGCGCTGTGCTGGACGGGCACCGACCGGCCATCGGCATTGTTCGATGCAGCCGCGACGTGGCTGCTCGAAGCCAAGGTGCTGCTGCCGGGTTTATCGGTGCTCGAGCGCGACGTGGCGCGGGTGCGCGCGCGGGTCCATGCTCATGTGCATCGTCGTCTGGTCGACAGGCTGACGCCCGAGCAACGGAGGCGTCTCGATACGCTTGTCGCCGTCCCTGAAGACGGACGCCAGAGCCCGCTCGATCGGCTTCGCGACGGACCCTATCTGCAAAGCGGCCCCGAGATCAGCCGTGCGGTTGCACGCCTCGAAGAGATCCGCACCTTCGCGGTCGGGCTACCCGAACTTGATCGTGTGCCGCCCGGCAGGGCGGCCGCGCTGGCGCGCTTTGCCGGCGCCGCGAAAGCGCAGGCCGTGGCGCGGCTTCCCGATGACCGGCGCGCGGCCACGCTGGTCGCCTATATACGCATGCTCGAAGCCTCGGCCGGTGACGACATCATCGACCTGTTCGATGTCGTGTCGACCAGAATGTTCACGAACGCTCGGATCAACGCCAAGGAAGCACGAATGCGCTCGCTGCGCGATCTCGACGTGGCATCACTCCGCCTTCGCGATGCCGGCGCCGTGCTGCTCGATGAAAGTATCAGCGATGCCGAGGTGCGGGCCGCGGTGTTCGCGATCGTCGACCGGACGGCGCTTTCGAATGCGGTCGACCAAGTCAATCTGCTCGCTCGGCCGAGCGACGACAGCTATTTCGCCGAACTTCGCCAACAGACCGGTGCGATAAAGTATCTGCCGAAAATGCTTGCAGGGCTGGAGTTAGACGCTGCGTCCGCCGGGCAGTCGCTGCTTGATGCGGTCGAACATCTGCGCCGGGTCCATAAAGGCGAGAAGCGGCCCGGACCGGTGCCCACGGCGTTCGTGCCAAAGGCCTGGGCCGGTCAGCTCAGGACGGATGACGGCGCGTTCGACCTGATCGGCTACCGGTTTTGCGCGCTGGACCGCTTGCGCCGGGCAATCCGACGCCGCGATGTCTTTCCGGTCCGCTCACTTCGCTATGCCGATCCGCGTAAGGGGCTGCTGACAGGTGCCGCCTGGGAGGCGGCAAGGCCGACGGTGTGTCGCACCGTAGGCGTGGCGGTTTCAGCCGAAGAGGAAATCGCCAAGCTGTCCGGGCGGCTCGACCTAGCCTACAGGGAGACGGCCGAGCGGGTGTCCGAGAACGAAGCCGTGGCGATCACGAAGACGGCCAGCGGTCCCGATCTGTCGATCGGGCCGCTCAATAGGATCGACGATCCGCTCAGTCTCATCAACTTACGCGCCGCAGTCGATGCGCGACTGCCGCGGCTCGACCTACCCGAGCTGATCCTGGAGATGCACGCCCGTACCGGCTTTGCCTCCGCCTTCACGCACGCGAGTGAGGGTAATGCGCGCGCTGAAGATATTGCGACCACCATCTGCGGGGTGCTGGTCGCAGAGGCGACCAACACTGGATTCGAGCCGCTTGTTCGACCGGAGATCCCGGCGCTGCGTCGATCGCGGCTGAGCTGGGTGAAGCAGAACTTCTTGCGCGCCGAGACGTTGACCACAGCCAACGCGCTGCTCGTCGCCGCGCACAATAAGGTACCTCTCACGCAAGCCTGGGGTGGTGGCGAGGTCGCGTCCGCTGACGGGCTTCGATTTACCGTACCGGTGCGGACGATCCACGCCGGGCCCAACCCGCAGTATTTTGGCCGTAAGCGCGGGGTCACCTGGTACAATCTCCTGTCCGAGCGATACACCGGGCTGAACAGCGTGACAGTGCCGGGCACGCTGCGCGACAGCCTCTATCTGCTGGCAGTGGTGCTGGAGCAGGAAACCGAGCTTCAGCCGGTCGAGATCATGACCGACACCGCCGGCTACACCGACACCATCTTCGGCGTCTTCCATCTACTTGGGCTGCAGTTCTCCCCGCGCATTGCCGATATTGGCGGCGCGCGATTCTGGCGCGTCGATGGGAAGGCCGATTACGGCGTGCTCAACGACTTGGCGTCCAACAAGATCAATACGAAGCTGATCGCTGAGCATTGGGACGACCTGCTGCGGCTCGCCGGCTCGCTCAAACTCGGCGTTGTCCGTGCGGCGGGTCTCACCCGCGTGCTTCAGACCAATGATCGCCCGTCCAGGCTTGCTCGCGCTCTCCAGGAACTAGGACGGCTCATCAAGTCGCTGTATCTGCTGCGATTCATTGATGATGAGAGTTACCGTCGCCGTATCCTGATCCAGCTCAACCGAGGCGAAGGCCGCCACCAACTCGCCCGTACCATCTTCCATGGCAAGCGTGGCGAACTGCGTCAGCGCTACCGTGAAGGACAAGAGGATCAGCTTGGCGCACTCGGGCTCGTCGTCAATCTCGTCGTGCTTTGGAACACGATCTATACCGATGCAGCGCTGGGTCAGCTTCGCGCCGAAGGCTATGATGTCCGCGACGAAGATGTCGCCCGTCTGTCGCCGCTAGCATGCCGGCACATCAACATGCTCGGGCGATACGCCTTCACCATTCCCGAAATGGTCGCGCGGGGGGAACTACGCCCGTTGCGCGATCCCAGCGCCGTCGGCATCGACGATGCATGACAATGGCCCTTATGTAGGTTTTCTGTTCCGTTGCTACTCAAACCCCTGTTCGAGAACCATGCGGGTGAGAGATTTCTGTAGTGCGTGTTTTTGAGCACGCTGCATGGTCCAATTGACCCGGTCTGGGACTTAGCCGCCATTCCCAATCGACAATTGGCTGACCGGTTTTGCCAGAAGACGACACTACCCTGGGCGTCACCCAGTTGGCGGCGCCCCTTCGTGGTCATCCGAATTGCGACCGCTCGTCATAAATTATCGCAGCGCGTTAGGGCGATAGGCTCAGATGAATTGGCCGCCGCGGCTGCAATCAGTGTCTCTGGAGGCTGCGTGCACTTGGCGATGCGCCGCGGTCAAATCTGCTCAGTCGCCGGTGCGAGAGGTAGGACGACATCCGTTACAATTCAGGAATCGTGATCGAAAAGCTTGCTGCCGGCGTCCTCGCCGTCAATGCAGGCCTTGATGCCGATCGGGCGAAGCGCGATGCGCGTGCGCCATGGCGTATTCTGTATCTAAGTCCCCTTATCAGGGCGCCTCGGGTGCAGCTGCGCAGTGCTGATTGGCGGGAGCGCAGTAATCTTGGCGCCGCTGATCGGATCACGACGCGGCGATGTTCCGCTCGGTTTTACCATGGGTGAAGGAGCGTCGACGCAATACGCCCCCCCCCAACATTGATGCATTGATCAGGCGCAGCGCGGCGGTCATCGTCCGCATGAGGTCGTCGACTTGTTCTTCATCCGTCACGGCGCAGACTGCCTTGCGTATCTGTCGAAGACCTCGGCTCCTTGCAGCGCGTTCATCGTGCAGGTCATGGTCGCGGGATACATCCCGTATGCCCGTCATGCGCTCCGCTCAGCTTCAATTGATGTTCAAGCTCCTGGACGACTGATCGGCCGTCCGAGGGTTTCGTTAGGAACGGGCGAGAGGACAGATCCTCCGGCAGAACGCTCCGCGAATAGCCGGTGAGGAACACAAACGGAACATTTGCCTGATCGAGATCGCGAGCCACCGGAACCGATGTCTCGCCGGCAAGGTCAAGGTCGAGGAGCGCGATATCATAATGTCTGCTACTAACGAGCTGTAGTGCCGACGGCACGTTGCCGCATAGGAATACTTCCGCGCCTGCCTCGACAAGGGTCGCCTTCGTATCTGCCGCCAGATAGTAGTCGTCTTCCAAATAGAATATCTGGCAACTCTGCAGTGGCTTGGTGCTCATGACCATCGCTCCCAAATGTTGCGGCCAGGCTCATTCATTCCGGCTGATAATTCAAACAAGTGCGTTAGCGATGTAGGAGGCGCCGGCAGATGGGCTAATTGGATCGCACATCCGGGTAAGCTGGTCGTAACCGAAATCTCTATCTGTCGAGTGCCATCATTTCCTGTCAGCAGGTTACCTCCCATAAAAGCTGATCTAGATTAGATTTTGCAATGTTGAACTATGTTCAACATCCTGCCTTCCATGACCTAGCTGAAGGGGTGCTGTTCCATGCGTTCAATAGCTATGTCTTCAGGCGAGATCGAGCTTGAACACCTTTATGCCACTGCACCGATCGGGCTGTGCCTCTTGGATCCTGACCTGAGGTTCGTCCGCATCAACGAGCGGCTCGCAGAGATAAATGGCATGCCGGTGGCCAGCCACATCGGACGAACTGTCGAGGAGATCGTTCCGGATCTGGCATCGCAGGTTCGCGAGGTGCGCGCTCACTTCCAACATGGCGGCGGTCATATCTCCAAGCTGTTCAGCGGCACGACGCCAGCCCAGCCGTCCGTCCTGCGACACTGGATCGAGCATTGGACACCTATTCGCACCGCGAGAGGGGAGCTGACGGGCCTCAGTGTCGCGGTTGAAGAGGTCACCGAACGAATACGGCAGGAAGAGAAGAACCAGCTGCTGTTGAAGGAATTGCAGCACCGGCTACAGAACAACCTTGCGGTTGTGGGCGCGATCGCCCGAGCTACGTTGTCCAGGGTCGACGGCGCCGCGCCATTGCTGGTCGACTTCCAAAGCCGCATCAACGCACTCGCCGCAGCGCATAGGCTCCTGCAGTCATCTGACTGGGAGCGCTCGGACGTGAGCGAACTCGTGGAAGCCACGACGGCAACAGCAGGGCGAGCAAGGTTCGACGTCGAGGGGCCGAGTGTCCACCTGACGTCCGATGAGACGATGGCGCTCGTCATGGTGCTTCATGAGCTTGCAACGAACGCGGCCAAGTATGGCAGTCTTTCGAAGCACGGTGGAAAGGTGGAAATCTCCTGGAAAGCGCGAGATGATGCCCTTCATTTGTCATGGAGAGAGAGAGGCGGTCCCCCAGTTGTTCCGCCTATGAAGCGCGGCTTCGGGTCGAAGCTGATCGAAGACCTTGTCGGCGCAAGCGGGGTCTGCGACTTGCACTTCCTGCCTGAGGGGGTCCATTGCGTGCTTCGCCTGGACTTGGATAAACAAGCACTGCCAGGTCGACGCGCCTCGTAGCTTCGTCATGCGAAGGTCTCCTGTCCCCGAAGCAATGCGCCACGCTAGCTTCGCGCCCCAGGATGACGTTTCCAGAGGCGAGGCAGCCCACTCCGCGTCCTTCCTCAGTGCAGGTGACGGCTACTTTCCCGCTTGACGCCCCACGTCTGGAAGTTGATGCTTCCCTGGTCAGCGGATGGGGATCGTCTGCCGGACTGCTCGGCGCAGCGATGCTCTGCCTTGATTGCCGCTTGTCCTCCGTCCGCAAGGGGAGAGGACTATGCTGGCTTCCGGGATGCAAGAGCTTCGGCGAGACCCCGAGTGGCTTGCCTGCCTTACCTACAAGAGCGTGGCGACCGCTTCCCCCCGGCCTGGCGACATTGACCTGCTGGTCGACAGGGCCAGAGCACGCAACCGCAGCCTCGATGTTACCGGGATGCTCCTGTTCGAGGATGGGTGCTTCTTCCAAACGCTTGAAGGCCCGCCCGACGCTCTGACCACGCTCTGGTCCTCGATCCAGCGCGACGACCGTCACGAGCGGATCGAGGTGCTAAGCGAGCACATGACCGCAGCCCGGCTGTTTTCGGACTGGAACCTGCTCCTTGGCGGTCGTCGCGACAGCATTGCGCAGGAAGCTCCGGCGCTGCCTCCTGCAGTCGCGGACCATGTCGCCCGGCTGGTGGAGCTGGCGCTCAATGCGGACGACGAGGCGCTCAATGCGCAGATTGCCTCCTTCGCCGATCAGGGCTGGACAGGCGATGCGATCCTCACCGTCCTGATTGAACCGGCGGCCCGCGCGCTGGGTGATGCATGGTTGGACGACCGATGCAGCGAACTCGACCTCACCATTGGCATAAGCATGCTGCAGCTCGCCGGGCACGCTGTCCGCTACAGTCCTTCGCCCCGGAGCATTCGCGACAGCCGCTACCGGATCCTGCTCGCCACTGCCCCGGGCGAGCAACACATGCTCGGCACGACCCTGCTGGCGGACCAGTTTCTCGCCGCAGGTTGGCAGGTCGATCTCGCCTTCCCCGAAAGCGACGAGGCGCTCACCAATCAAATGACGGCGCAGCACCCGGACGCCATCGACATCGGCCTTTCAGAGGCGATGCCACGCCACCATGCGCTCGCCCGGCTACGCGGGACGGTCGAGCACAGCCGCCTGATTGAATCGGGCCATCCGACGGTTGTGTCGGTCGGAGGACGGCTGTTTGCCGAAGCCGCCGCGACCGCCCTGTCGGTCGGGGCGGATCATGCGCGCAAGGGCCTCGCCGGGACGAGCGTGAGGCTCGCTGAACTGGTCCGACAGAGCCGCAAGAGACCAAGAGGCAGCAAGAAATAACTTGCAATTTCTGCAATAGCCTTTAAATACACATTGCTTCACGCCGTTTCGGCGGAATTTGATTGGCGCAGTAAGCGTCTCCTGTTTTGATGCTTTAGCTCGAGACAAGGATAACCGCCGAGAGCGGTTACATGTTCGTTAGCCTGCATATTGATACAGCGATGAGGTTGCCCCTTGAGCGGTCTAAAGACGCAGACGATATTACATGTATAGCATCACTCACGCCGCGTAATCAGCTCACATCTTTTGGCCGCGCCGTCATTCCCGATGCAGAGCGTCCGAAATGCGCCTGCGATCTGGGTGGGTTGTTCGCAGCACTGGTGGACTGGCAATTGCACACGACATGCGCGGGGCATCCTCCCTGCCGAGGAGGTCCACGATGAACATCAACGAAGAGTATGCCGCTCACCAGACGGCCCTGATGCGCGGCGAAGCTTCATCGTGCCCGAAGGCCCGCAGCCTCGAGTTCGGCACGGCAGCACTCATTGCGGGACGGATCAGCGCCTTTCAGGCGGGCCTTGGAGCAGCTGCCGCCTGTGCATGGAGCGTCGCCCAGTTCTCGGCGGCCGAACGGAGCTGAAGTGGACGCCACCAGCGGAAAGATCGAAACACCTCCCAGAGGGAAAGCCAAAAGCTTCGATGAGCTACTGCACGTCAAGGCCGACGTGCTGCTGGACGGGTTGATGCAATTCGTCCCCATTGGATTGTCGATCGCGCGTGGTCCCGAGGTCGCGATCGTCCGGGTAAGCGATGCCGGCGCCCGACTTCTCAGCCGCCGCCCTGGCAATGGGCGCAAGGACATCAGCGCCATGCGCCATGAGGATGCCTACCGGCTCTCGGATCCGGACACCGGGGACTTCGTCGACCCCGCGCGCCTTCCTTTGACCCGGGCCACGCTGCACGGGGAGGTTGTGCAGGGCGAGACCTGGCTGATCACTGCAGAAGACGGGCGGAAGATCCCGATCCTTTGCGATGCCGGGCCTCTAAAGGATGAGAGCGGCAGGATCGTTGCGGGCGTAATGGCCTGGACCGATCTGACCAGGCGCAGACAGCTCGAGGCCGATCTGGTCTCTGCTCAAGCCGTCCATGATACCTTGATGCGCGAACTGCATCATCGCGTCCGCAACCACCTCCACATCGTCGCATCGATCATCCGCAACGAAAGTCGCGGATGCAGTGGTGACGCTCAAGCCTTGGTGGCGCGCCTTTCGCAACGGCTGGATGCGTTGAGCGACAGCTATGGCGCCCTTGAGGCTAAGAAAGTGGGCGGGGTGGCGGCAGCCCGGCTCTTGCATCAGGTTTGCCTGCCCCTGAATACGGACAGGATCGCCATCGCCATCGCGATCGAGGCGGATGATGACATCGAGGTCTCCCCCGCAGGCGTTCCCATTCTTGGCATCATCGTCAATGAGGCGGTCTGCAACGCCATCAAGCATGCCTTCCCTGGGGATCGCTCCGGCTCGGTTACGGTCTCCTTGAAGCGTCGGCACGAGGGCTTCCGCCTTGAGGTGAGCGATGACGGGCAAGGACTAAGCGGCAAGCGCGCGCGCGCTGGTGGGACGGCCTTGATCGAACATCTGGCGCAGGTGCTTGGGGGATCAGTCGAGTTGCGCAACAACGAAGCACAGGGCTTGATGTTCTCTGTCGATCTTGCGCGATTGTAGCTCAAGGTCGAGGAAAGGGCTTAGCGCCTTCGCTAGGTGAGACCGGCAGTGGTGTGCTCACCCAGTTTGGGTGGCGAGCGGAAAGCGCGAAATCACGGGCTTTCCACCGGGTCAGGTCTTGGGAGCAGAAAGGCAGCTTCCGGCGAAACCAGACGTTCAATTCGGCTATCATGAGCGACCGCCGTTGGGTCGGCAGCCGACACTCAGCGCGATGTTCATTTAACTGATCTGGCTTTGAACCTGCGCCCAGTCGTGGAAACGCCTTGGCGGTGGATCACGAATGATCTGCCTTTCTGGTATGTTGTGTGATCCAACTGCCGCCATTGCAGCGCATCGGCCTGGATCATCGTTGTCCGAGGCTATGTAAAGGGTGCCAACATGGTCTGGAACGTTGATTAGCGCGAGACGCTCATTCCCGAGTGCTGCCCAGCACGGGACCCCTTTGATCTGAGCATAGCTTGCCGCATCCTCCATGCCCTCAGCAATGGCGAGCACGTTGCCTTCGAACTGTGGAGCCCAAGCGCCCTGTCCGGGTTTGCCGAGCATGAACTTGCCATCATGCCATGTTCCGTCGTCCGTCAGCCTGATCCGCTGGAGAGCCGTCAATTTGTGCCCAGTTCGGACAGCGACCAGCAACGCGGGCCGGAAGGTGGTTTCGGGCTTGCGGCCGAACGGGCACCTTGGATGAAAGCGTAAGTCGGGGAGATCGACTGACAGTCGCCTCGATCGAAGGTAGACTTCGCCGAGCGTTCCCCGGATTTCTATGCCCTGATCCCAGATCCTTCTGACATTGGGCGCAGTTCCTTCTGGACTGTAAGTCGGGGGAGGGGAGTGCAGGATCGGTTTGGTCCGACCGATTTCGCGCAGGACATCCTCGCTGCGGCAGCCCGCGAAACAATGAACCAGAATACCCCGCTCGCCCTGCCGGACAGAAAGGGAAGGGGTTCTGTCTGCGTGCGCGGGGCAGACGCACATCGCGCAGGAACCGTGCCAACGGCCCTTCAGTGCAGCAACGATGTCGATGGTCTCCTGGGTGGGTTTGAGCGCAATCAACATAAACCCGCTCCTCTCAGCTAAGCCTCACCATCTTTCCCCTTTGGATCGACCCGACCTTCTCCTGCACGGCTCGCGATGGCCAACGCCCCTTTCGTCTGTGCGATGCCAGATTGTACGCGATTGCCATGCGGCGCGTGTTCATTTAGAAAAGTAGGGCGATATCCGAACCACGCCGAAAGGTGTGGTCATGAAAAATCTTCTATTTTTCCTGGTTGCTTTGACGCCGACGCCATCGTCGGCGCGCGAAGCCATTCTCGACGTGTTTTCGCCAGAGGCAAAACCGGACTTCGCTGTGCTCGCCCCACAGTTGCGCGGGACGGTCGATCTCGAGCAATCAGTGGAACCGCCTCCGGCTCTAGTGGATGCGTTTTCACCAGAGTTGAACGGCGACTTTGAGTTGATCCCGCACAGCTTCACGATCAATCCCTATTCCGCGCGTCCCGCTGTTCCTTCGTGGATGCGGGCAGGTGCATCATTCATGGGCCCTGCTTCTTCACCTTCCCGCCCTGTGCAGGATGACCCACTCTGCCAGTCCCGCAGCTTCTTCCCGCGATATGGTATCAGCAGGGATGCCCAGGCTCGCCGGACAGCCTATTTCAACCTGATCGTCGACGTCGCTTGTGCTGCCGGCGTGCCCGTTGTTCTGTTTGACGCCTTGCTGGCGCAGGAAAGCAGATATCGTCCCTTCGCCCGAAGCAGCGCCGGTGCGATGGGCATGGCGCAGCTGATGCCCGGTACGGCTCAGTATCTGCGTGTCAGCGATCCTTGGGATGTTCGGCAAAACCTTGTCGGCGGTGCGCGGTATCTGCGCGAGCAGCTGGATCGCTTCGGGACATGGGAGCTTGCACTGGCTGCTTACAATGCAGGCCCGGGACGTGTGGACCAGTTTGGCGGCATCCCGCCGTTTCGTGAGACCCGCAACTATGTGCGCACGATCATGGGCGCGATCGGCGATCCGAATTCGACCGGCGGCGTGTCGCTGGCCTCGGCAGCACTTCCCGCGCCCAATCCGTTTCGCCGGGTGCTGCTTGCCTCATTCGAGGGACGGTCAGACGTCCCAGAACACTGAGAACCCAACGTGCCAAGCATAGTACACGCTGATTGCCAGGATGACGGGCGCGCCCTTGAGGTAGTTGAGCTGCCAGCGCAGCCAGAGCTTCGGGATGACCAGAGCTTTCTGGAGCCCCGTTTGGTGCGTGGGTCGCCACCTGCCAGTGCGCCAGTCGTCGGCCGTCACTACTACCGCGAGCACTGCGCAGATCAGCGCCATCATTCCCACGCCGATGTAGAGCGATGTCCAAGCGATAAGGGCTTCCT
>JAIXSY010000056.1 GCA_027484445.1 Verrucomicrobiaceae bacterium | reverse complement strand
GGTGTTGGCGGTGTTGGCGGTGTTGGCGGTGTTGGCGGTGTTGGCGGTGTTGGCGGTGTTGGCGGTGTTGGCGGTGTTGGCGGTGTTGGCGGTGGCGGTGGCGGTGGCGGTGGCGGTGGCGGCGGCCCTCAGTTCCCCCAATGAGTCAATAGATGCAAACCAGTAGCTTCTCAGCATGATCGTAAAATCTAGTCTATCCCACGCACGCCGTCGCTCCGGTGCTGCTCTGCTAGCCGTGCTGTGGGTCGTGGCCTTGCTGACCACGCTGGTCGCTGCCTCATCTTTGCTGCTGACTCAGGATTTGGATGCAGCTGCTTCCAAGCGGCAGGTCTTCCGTGCGCGCATGATCGCTGAGTCGGCCCTGGCCATTGCGATGAATCCAGGCATCAAGAAGGATGATCCCTTGTTGAGCCGACAATTGTCTGACGACGAAAGGTATGAAGTGGTGGTCGTGGGTGAAGATGGCCTGCTGAACCCGAATATGCTTTTGCAGACGGCCAATGGTCAGACTGTTTTGAAGAATCTCTTCATGGCTTGGGGCGTGCCTTTGCGAGAGGCAGGAATCCTCATGAATAGTCTGCTGGACTGGATCGATGCTGATGAATTCACCCGCCTCAATGGTGCAGAAAAGAAGGATTACCGTCGGAATGACATTCCTTTCAATCGCCCCTTTCGTAGCTTGGAAGAGATGGCCATGGTCCGCGGTATGGCGCTGGTGGAGCAGGCTTATCCGCAGTGGCGTACCTGGTTCAGCGTTTATGCCAGTGGCCTCCTGGATGTGAATGAGGCTCGTCCTGAGATCATCTCGGCTGTGACCGGTGCGAATATCCAAGCAGCTCAGCGACTGAGAAACACACGACTCGGCCCTGATGGGCGATTGGGAACCCCAGATGATCAGCCGCTCCCAGATGTTGCCAATGCACTTCTCATGCTAGGCATCCCTGTCGGCACACCCCAAGCTCTTGCCTTGCAGACCTTGATCAGTGTGCAGAGCGTCAGCAATCGCATCACCGTGCGTGTCCAGGTGGGGGATCTGCGCCGAGAAGTCGCTGTCCTGGCGCGTGGCACAGGCATCGGCAGTGGGGTGACAGCACTCATGGACATGCGTGAGCAGCAGGCCATGGAAGCCTTTGGCAGTCCCTGATCAAAGGGTGGAGCGAGCCCACGCGTGAGATTGTCTTGTTGGGAGGCCGTGAACCCGAAGTTCGCTGTAGCTGGGTCTTCTTGCCCCGATGAACTTCGGGATTCGGGCTCAGTTCGTGATGCGCACAGGCGTTCCGACCGGAGCATTGGCAAAAAAGACACGAGCCATGTGTGACGGCAGTCGAATGCATCCGTGGGAATCTGCATAGCCTGGCAGATAGCCCTCGTGCATCCCAACCGCGCCGGTCACGCGCATGAACCAGTGCATTTTGGCACCATCAAATCGAGTGCCCGGTGGTCGTGGATCTTTGCGATTGTCGATCTGCGTCTGCACGGGGCGTCCATAGGGGTCGATGTAATCGCCATAGATAGAACTGAGGTGATCGGCGTCTTTTTCGATGATGCGGAAGCTGCCCCGTGGCGTGGGAAACTCGGGCGATCCGGTGCACACCGGAGAGGCACCGACGCGCTGATCCCCTTTGTAAAAGTAGGCCATCTGTTCTCCGATGGAAATGTGGATCCGGGGTCTGCCTGGCACGCCATCGCCATGCCAGTAAGAGCCATCGCTCCAGGGGCGGCGGATCTTGGCGAGCTGATCGTTCGCACGTTTCACCAACCCCCAGGGTGCGAATTGCCAGCTCGGGGGTGACATTCCCACATAATACCCACCGCCTGGACTTAAGCCGACATAACGCGAATTATGCTGCACGCAGCTGGTGGCCATGCTGAGGAGACCAATTGGAAGAAGAATTCGTGAGAAAAAGCGAGGGTAGATCATGCAGCTCAGAAGGGTCAATAAGCCAAGAGAGAAGCACGGACAATGCCGGGCCTGTAAGCGCTAGGTCAGCGCGATCTTCATTTTTCACAAATGATCAAGGGCCTAGATCCTTTCCAGGATGAAGACAGAGCGTTGAGTCGCTGGAACACTGGCGGACAGAGAGGGATTCGAACCCTCGGAACGTTTTACCGTTCATACGCTTTCCAGGCGTACCCGATCGACCACTCTGGCATCTGTCCTTTGCTGAAACCACTGCCGGTCGTGGCAGCGGGGCGCGATACTGCTGCTTGGCTGGGAATCTAGCAAGTTGATTTTCATCTGGCGAACAACTCGACCAGACTCGGCCCCGTAGCCTGCTCTGGAATGCCAGCGCAAAAAACGTGCGGGCTTTTGCAATCGTGCTTAGATTCCCACCCCTTTATGGACCCCTTGATCCAACTCCTCGCCATCAATTCCAACCGCTCCACCGCTGAGCTGGCTGGAATCCTCAGCCTGACGGAAGACGAAGTGCGCCGCCGCATCGCTGCCGCCGAGGCGGATGGAACGATCCTGGGTTACAATGCGGTCGTGGATCGCCAAAAGGCAGGGCACCGGGGAGTCACGGCCTTGGTGGAGGTGAAAATCACGCCCGAGAAGGAAGGCGGCTTTGACCGGCTGGCACGGCGCATCGCGAAGTTCGACCAAGTCCGCGAATGCTTCCTGATGAGCGGTGGCTACGATCTGGCGATCTTGGTGGAGGGCAAAGACTTGCTCGATGTCGCGAATTTCATCGCAGAGAAGCTCAGCACCATTGGTGGCGTCCTTTCGACGGCGACGCATTTCCAGCTCAAGGCTTACAAGCAGGCTGGATTCCTGGCCAACAGCAATGCCGATGAGGAGCGTTTGCCCGTCAGTCCATGATTTGATCCTGAGTTTCTGTCATCAGTTCTGCCCAACCTCATGGACTATTCCAACAAACTGTGCACCCAGATTCAGGACCTGCCACGATCTGGGATTCGTGATTTCTTTGAACTCGTCATCGGTCGTACGGATGTCATCTCGCTCGGCGTCGGTGAGCCTGACAAATCCACGCCTTGGCCGATCCGAGAAGCCGTCATTCGCTCTCTAGAAAAAGGGCAAACGTCTTACACCTCGAATCTCGGATTGGAGCCGCTGCGCGTGCTGATCAGCGAATATGTCGAAAAGCAATTCCGAGTGACCTACGATCCGAAGACAGAGATTTTGGTCACGGTCGGTGTCAGCGAGGCGCTGGATCTTGCCTTTCGTGCGGTGCTGAATCCCGGCGATGAGGTCATTTACCACGAGCCTTGCTACGTCAGCTACTCGCCCAGCATCAAGATGGCCTATGGGGTGCCGGTGGTGGTGAATACGCGTGAGGAAAATCAATTCGCCCTCATGGCGGAAGATGTGGAGAAGGCCATCACGCCCAAGACAAAGGTCATCGCGCTCAACTTTCCCACCAATCCCACTGGAGGCATCATGCCTGCTGAAGAGTTGGAGAAAATTGCAGCGCTCGCGGTCAAGCATGACCTTTTCGTCTTCACCGATGAAATCTACTGCGAACTGCTTTATGACGGCAGGCAGCACAAAAGCATCGTCGAATTTCCTGGCATGAGAGAGCGCACGGTCCTTTTGCACGGATTCAGCAAGGCCTTTGCCATGACAGGCTGGAGACTCGGCTACGCCTGTGCGCCCGCACCGCTGCGTGAGGCGATGATGAAAGTGCACCAATACTGCATGCTCTGCGCGCCGATCATGAGCCAGATTGCCGGCATTGAAGCGCTAAAGATGGGCGCAAGTGCCTACGAAGAGATGCGGCAAAGCTATGAAATGCGGCGCAACATCATCGTTAGCCGCCTGAATGGCATGGGTCTGCATTGCTTCAATCCCGGCGGAGCTTTTTATGTCTTTCCAGAGATTCGCAGTACGGGCCTGACTTCGAAGGAGTTCGCGATTGGTTTGCTGGAAAAGAAAAGCGTCGCGGTCGTACCTGGCACAGCGTTTGGCACTGCGGGTGAGGGCTTTGTCCGCTGCTGCTACGCCACGGCTCCTGAATTGATCGTGAAGGCGATGGATCTGATGGAAGAGTTTGTGAACGAAGTGCGCGGCTGATCGTCGCTCACAGGCTACAAACTTTGGAGGTTTTTCCAGAGCTGCGTGTCGCAGTTTCACGACATGCAATCTGCTACCCTCAAGAACAGCGCTGGTTGTTCGTTGGGCAGGGGAGAGTCGCTTTGCATCATGAACCGATATCTGCTGATCCTTTTACTGCTTACCTGGAGCTCCAGCCAAGCAACCCTCAGTGCGGCAGAGCCAACTTCGACCGCTGAACTTGCAGCCTCTTTTGAGGAGAAAATGTCGCGCATCGCTTCGGCCGTCATGCCTGAGGTCAGTCAGGCAGCCCGGCTGCCAGGCGTGACTTTGGCCGAAGGCATCACCGAAGTGACGGGTGTGGCCATGAGCCCATTGCTGGGGGTCAGCACTCTGGGGGCTTGGAAGTATTGGCACGCCGATGCCTCTGCTCGTGCACGCCTACCCTGGTATTGTCAGCCCTGGGCCTGGGGGCTCGGGCTAGCGGTTGCGGGACTGTGCTTGTGCAAGGATGTGTTTGGCGCTGCCATTCCAGGCATTTTCAAAAAGCCTTTCGATTGGTTGGAGCTCTTCGAGGACAAGGTCAGTGCCTTGGTAGCTGGCTCCGCCTTTGTGCCGTTGGTAGGACTCGCCATTTCAGAATATCAACGAATTCACTCTGCCCATCAGGCCCTGACCTCTTGGTCAAGTGCGGGCTTGGCCACAGCACCCTGGGCAGAGGTCATGTCAGCAGCCTTGCAGTCTCCGTGGGTGACCATTCCGCTATCGCTCATGCTCTTCATGGTGGTCTGGCTCACCTCTCATGTGGTGCATGTGCTGATTGCTCTATCTCCGTTTAGTCTTCTCGATAGTGTGTTAAAATCGGCCAAAGCGGCGATCCTTTCGCTCCTGCTGCTCACGGCTGCGATGATTCCTACCGTCAGTTCCATTCCCGCCATGATCTTGTGCGGAGTCATCGCCTTGGTCAGTGTCCTGCTGGTGGGTTGGTCGTTTCGACTCTTGTGGTTCGGAGGCTGGATGGTTTCAGATTTACTCTTCAATCGCCGTGTCCTCGACGTTGAGGCGGGGCAGGAAGGTACTATTGGGTTTTTGGCCAAATCCTTTCACAGCATTCCCGTCCGCACGCCTGGACGACTGATGGCAGATCCCATCACCGGACAGCCATGCTTTTGTTATCGTCCCTGGCTCATCGGGCCGACACGTCGTGTCGATCTCGGTGAGGGGTCCTTCGTGATCCTTCGGGGTTTGTTTCATCCAGCCTTTGCGCAGCAGAAAGCTCAGCGCCAAGCCCAGCGTTGGGTCCTGCTTTTGCCTCGCTATCGGGGGGTCGAGCAAGATTTGGCTCAAACGCTCGGTGGCTTGCCTGTGAGAGAGGCTGGCCTGTTGAGGGGGTGGAAAGCCATCCGACAAGCGCTCGCAGACCTTCTCGGCTCAAAGGCGGCCGCTCAGGAGGAGCCACCGCTGGAAAAGGCATAATCTTGCAGACAGTTTAGAGTTAGGTGCATCCTGAGGTTGCACCCTTTTTTGTCTTGTCACTCCACGGCACCCCTACTAAAACGCACGCCGCCTAGCCCCGGACCACCCTGGATCGAGCGCTGATGGCCAAACCAACACGACCTCATCATCCCACCCATCCTTCACCATTATGAGTGACAACAATCGAATGCGCCTCCTCTGGGCAGGCTTCATGGCCATCCTTGCCGCTGGCGTCGGCTTCGCCATCCGCGGAGGTATCTTTGACAATTGGGGCAAAGAATACGGCTTCACGGCTGCACAATTGGGTGCCATTGGCGGGGCTGGTTTCTCCGGCTTCTGCTTCGGCATCATCCTCGGCGGAGTCATCGTGGACAAGATCGGTTACGGCAAGTTGGTGGCTCTTGCGCTACTTTGCCATGTTCTGTCGGCCTTCGTCACCTTCGGTGCCAGCACACCCGAGAATGCTTACAATTTCTTGTTTTGGGGCATGTTCATCTTTGCCTACGCGAACGGCACGCTTGAGGCCGTTGCAAATCCACTTGTCGCGACGCTCTTTCCCGAGAACCGCACGCATTACCTGAACATCCTTCACGCCTCGTGGCCTGCGGGCATGGTGCTTGGCTCAGTGGCTGGCTGGGTGCTGGATGACAAAATGCAACTCGGCTGGAAGCTCCAGTTGGCTCTCTACCTGATCCCTACCGTGCTCTACGCCATTATGTTCATGGGGCAGAAGTTTCCAAAGTCGGAAGCTGCGGAAAAAGGAGCCAGCTTTGTTCAAATGTTCAAGCCTGTGGGCATTCTGGGTGCCGTCGTCGCTTGCTACTTGCTGGCTCTGTTCTTCGGAGACATCAGCAAAGCGTTTTCTCCAGAGAATGCCGCGACGATTGGTTACGCCATCGGTGGCGCGCTGCTGATCATTGTTGGTGTCATCACCAAGTTCTCAGTGGGTTCCTTCCTCTTGTTTGTGCTTTTCGTCACTCATGCCTTGGTGGGTGCTGTTGAGCTCGGCACGGACGGATGGATTCAAAACATTACCGGCAACTTGTTCAGTTCCGAGCAGGGCAAATATCTCTTCATCTGGACATCGGCGATCATGTTTGGTCTGCGTTTCTGCGCTCACTGGATCGAAACCAAGCTCAAGCTCTCTCCTGTGGGTCTTCTGTTGGTGTGTGCGGTGATTGCTTGCGTGGGTCTGAACTTGGCCAGCGGCATGCAGACCTTCCCGATGGCCTTGATCGCTCTTGGCATCTACGCGGTCGGCAAAACCTTCTTCTGGCCTACCATGCTCGCTGTGATCGGAGACCGTTTCCCGCAGACAGGTGCTGTCGCCATGTCCATCATGGGTGGCATTGGCATGCTTTCCGCAGGATTGATCGGTGGTCCTGGCCTAGGCTACTGCAAGGACCGTTTTGCGGGTGAAGCCCTAAACAAGGCCGACGCAGCGCTCTATGCTGAGTTTAAGGCGGAGAAGCCTTCGACCTTCCTGAATTTGGCCAGCACCTCGGCTTATGGCTTGGATGGCAAGAAGCTCGGTGAGGCCAATGACAAGCTGGCAGCTGCGCGCAAAGAAATTGAAGCGGCTGGTGGAGATTTGAAGACAGCGATTGACAAGCTGGATGCCAAGGACAAGGCGGCCATCACCGCTAGCATCGACGGTGACCGCGCTACGCTGAAGGCAGATTCCTTCATCCCGCTGACCATGGCCATCATCTACTTGGTCCTGCTGCTCTACTTCAAGGCCATCGGTGGCTACAAAGTCGTTCGCATTGAAGAGCAGACGGCTTAACACACCACCAACGATTGATGCAAACCCAAGGCGTCTCGGTTCATCCGAGACGCCTTTTTTGCGCCGTTGAATCGCTCCGCGCCGTTCTGCTTCCAAGGCTGCCTTTGCGGTCCCGCATTTGACAAGCTCTCTGCCCCCCTCTTGATTCCCTCATGTCCCATTCTTCCTTTGAGATTCCGCCAACCCTGATCCCGCCACCTTCCAACTTCATCGTGCCGACGGTGATCGAAAGTGAAGGCCGCATGGAGCGTGCCTACGACATTTATTCTCGGTTGCTGAAGGATCGCATCATCTTCCTCGGCACCGATGTGAATGATCAGGTCGCAAACATCATCATCGCGCAGTTCCTTTTCCTGCAAATGCAGGACCCCAAGAAGGACATCCACTTTTACATCAACAGCCCCGGCGGCTCCGTGACGGCTGGTTTGGCTATCTATGACACGATGCAGTTCGTGACCTGTGACGTGAACACCTACTGCATCGGCATCTGCGCCAGCATGGGAGCGGTGCTGCTCTCTGCAGGCACGCATGGCAAGCGGTATGCCCTGCCCAACAGTGACATCATGATTCACCAGGTCTCCGGTGGAGCACGTGGAACAGCCAGCGATGTCGAACGCACGGTGGACTTCATGTACAAGCTGAAGCGTCGTTTGAATCGCATTCTTGCCCATCATTGCGGCAAGACCCCAGAGATCATCGAAAAAGATGCAGATCGTGACAACTACATGACGGCCGAGGAAGCCTGTGCCTATGGCCTTGTGGATAAAGTGCTGCAAAGCAATCGTGAATTGCCTGCAAAAGCCTAACTGGAAGCATGAAACAGGCCCGCTGCGCTGCCGTCTTCGCCACCCCGCTCGGGGATCTCTGGATGACAGAGACGACGAAAGGTGTCAGCGGGCTTTATTTTCACGGTCAACAGCACGAGCCGACATGGCTGAGTGGCGCGGATCCATGGGGCAGTCAGTGGGCCGGTAAGCTTCGTGCGTGGCTCGACGCTTATTTTGCCAAAGCTGAGTTGCCCACCCCTCCGCCGCTTCATGTGGAAACCGGCACCGAACTGCAGCGCGAAATCTGGCAGGCCTTGTTGAAGATACCCTCGGGCAGCACGTGCTCGTACGCCCAGATTGCAAGCGCCTTGGGCCGCCCCAAAGCTGTGCGAGCTGTGGGTGCCGCTGTCGGAAAAAATCCGATCAGTTTGCTGATTCCCTGCCATCGAGTCATTGGCTCATCTGGCGACCTAACCGGTTACGCAGGTGGCTTGGATCGAAAGCGTTGGCTCTTGAGTCATGAGGCCACTTGGAGCTGAAATGACAGTGATCACTGGTTTGGCCGAAAAAAGTCCCTCTGGTTAGTGATCATTCAAGAGATCCGCGTCGTTCATGCTATTGAATCGCATGCAGGATCAAAAAGAGGTCGTTATCATTGGTGCAGGAGTCGTGGGTCTCTGCACGGCTTATTATTGTGCCCAGCGGGGACTCAAAGTGGCGGTTGTGGATCGAGCTCCAAGGCAGCGCGATGGATGCTCCTTTGGCAATGCAGGCATGATTGTCCCCAGCCATTTTGTTCCTCTTGCCGCGCCGGGCATGATCACGCTGGGCCTCAAGTGGATGCTCAATCCTGAGTCTCCCTTTCATATCCAGCCACGGCTGAGTACCAGCCTCATGAAGTGGGGGCTGGAATTCTGCCGGGCGGCGACAGCTTCGCAGGTGAATCGAGCTGCTCCCGTGCTTCGAGATTTTAGCTTGCTCAGTCGTCAGTGTTACGAGCAGCTGCCGCTGGACCTGGGGCTGGTGAAAAAAGGGCTACTCATGCTGTGCAAAGAAAGCCACACGCTGGAAGAAGAAGCCCAGACGGCGAAAAGAGCTCAAGAGTTGGGGATTCCTGCCCAGGTTTTGAATGAAAAAGAAACGGCGGCTCTTGATCCCGAGGTCACCATGGATGTCGTCGGCAGCGTCTTTTTTCCTTTGGATTGCCATTTGTCCCCTGCACGTCTGATGCAGACTCTGGAACAGGCATTGGATCGGGCAGGAGTCGAAAGACTCTACGATTGCTCCGTCGAGCGTTGGGAGAGCCGGTCGGATCGCAAACCATCTCAGATCACGGCGATCGAAACCTCAAAGGGTCGGCTCCAGGCGGATGAATTCGTCGTCGCTGCCGGGATCTGGTCGGAATCGCTCGCCAAGCAACTTCAGTTGAGCTTGCCCATGCAGGCGGGGAAAGGTTACAGCCTGACATTGTCTAAGCCCCGCCAATTGCCGCAGCTGTGTAGCATCTGCACCGAGGCACGTCTGGCAGTCACACCGATGGATGGCGCTCTCCGTGTGGGCGGAACCATGGAGTTAGCAGGCATCGACACTCGGGTGAACCCTCGTCGTGTGCGTGGCATCGTTCGTTCCTTTCCGCAGTATTTCCCGGAATTCCAGGAAGCTGACTTCGATGGCATCGAGCCATGGAGTGGTCTTCGACCGGTGCCCCCAGATGGCATGCCTTATCTGGGGCGCACGTCTCGCTGGTCAAATCTCACGTTGGCCACAGGACATGCCATGATGGGGCTCAGCCTTGCACCTGGAACAGGCAAGACCGTGGCGGACATCATCACGGGTGAAAAACCAGCCGTCGATCTGACACTGTTCTCACCCGATCGATTCTGATCCGCGAGGCTTTGGCCTGTCGGTTTGCCCAGCTGATACATTCCCCGATTCAGACACGTTTCTGAAGTCGGAAATGATCCAAGCTGCCGAAACCATCAGCCCTAGGCTCCAGGCATGAATTCAGACTGTAAAACGAACTTCCAAGTTCGTTCCCTCACCACTCTCTTTCGTCGCCACATGATCGAACTTGGAGGTTCGATCTACATCTTCGCCGCGAGCACTCTTTTCGCCGCAACGACCTCACCACAACTCGACTTCTTCGAGTCGCGCATCCGCCCCATCCTCGCCCAAGAATGCTACGAGTGCCACAGCACCGCCACCAAGCAGAAAGGCGGCCTCGTTCTCGACTCTCACCCCGGCTGGCAGGCCGGCGGTGACTCCGGCGATGCCATCAAGCCTGGCGATCCCAAAAACTCGCTGCTCCTTCAAACCCTCAAGCACGAGCACGAAGACCTCAAGATGCCCAAAAACGGGGCCAAGCTCGACGCCAAGGTCATCGCCGACTTCGAGCAATGGATTCGCGATGGTGCCGCTGATCCCCGTGACGCTCCCCCAAGCAAAGAGCAGATCGAAAAAGAAACCGCGTGGTCTGCCACCCTGCAGCGCCGCAAGGAGTGGTGGGCGTTTCAAAATCTGAAATCTGAAATCTCAAATCTCAAGTCCATCGACGACTTCATCGACGCCGAGCTGAACAAACAAAACATCCCTGCCGCTCCTCCCGCTGATGCCCAAACCCTTCGCCGCCGCATCAGCTACATCCTCACCGGCCTTCCACCGTCGGATTTGTCCGACAAGCTTGACCTGCCAGACCAAATCAACGCTCTCTTCAACTCGCCAGCTTTCGGCGAAAAATGGGCCCGCCACTTCATGGACTGGGTCCGCTACGCTGAATCTTACGGCTCCGAGGGAGACCCCGCTATCCCCTACGCCTACCGTTACCGCGACTACCTCATCCGCGCCTTCAACGACGACGTTCCCTGGCCGCAGCTCGTCAAAGAAGCCATCGCCGGAGACCTCCTGCCGAAGCCACGCCTGAAGAACGGCCTCAACGAAAGCGCCATCGGCATCGCGCAGCTCCGCATGGTGCTGCATGGCTTCTCGCCGGTCGATTCGCTCGATGAAATGGTCACCTTCACCGACAACCAGATCGACACCGTCACCAAGGCCTTCCAAGCCCTCACCGTGAGCTGCGCCCGCTGCCACAACCACAAGTTCGATGCCATCAGCCAGACCGACTTCTATGCCCTCTACGGTATCTTCACCAGCACCCACCCCGCTGTCATCGACGCCAACGCCCCCGGCACCGGCGACGCCATCCGCGCCGAACTCCAAAAACTCAAAACCGAAATCAAAACCAAGCTCATCCAAGACTGGCTCGCCAAACTTCCTTCGGCCTCTGAACGACCAAGAACCAAGAACCTAGAACAACGAACGCCAAGCTTCACCTTCCACGGACTCAAACACACTCCACCCGGTGAATTCACCCTCACCGAAAAAGGCCTCCGCATCCACCCCAGCGGCTACATCTCGAACACGCTCACTCAAAAAGACCGCGCTGTCGTCTTCACGGATCGTTTTCAATGCGAAGGCGGCACGCTATGGTTCCGCGTGGCAGGAAACGGCGGCGTGAAGGCCAAGTACGTCGTGCAGAACTACCCGCGTACCGGCACCATCCACAAGGCCGTCGAGCTCAAAGACGCCAAAGACGAAAAACTCGCCTGGCGCAGCCTCGACCTCGACTTTTGGAAGGGCGACGAAATCTTCCTCCAGCTCGCCACCGCCGCCGACATGCCCGCGGAATACAAAGCCGATGAACCCTCCTGGTTCATCCTCAACGATGCCGTCATCACCAAAGACAAGACACCGCCTGCTGATGCAAAACGAACTTCCAAGTTCGTTCCCCGCCAGCTTGTCGAAGCCTGGCAATCCAACACCCTCACCGATGCCGACGCCGAGGCCCTCGATGCCCTCATCCAATCCAACCAACTCTCCACCGAGTCCATCACGCCACTCCTCCGTCGCTACCGCGAACTCGAAGCCAAGCTCCCGCTGCCCACCCGCGTCCCCGGCGTCATCGAAGCGAATGCGAAGGACGCGCCACTCTTCGTTCGCGGCGATCATAAGCAGCCTGCGGAGCTTGTTTCGCGCCGTTTCCTCGAAGCACTCGATCCCAAGCCCTTCGCCACGAAGCAAAGCGGCCGCCTCGAGCTCGCCGAGCGCATGGCGGACATGAAAAACAACCCGCTCACCGCCCGCGTCATCGTGAACCGCCTCTGGCATCACGTCTTTGGCCGCGGCATCGTCGCTAGCGTCGATAACTTCGGCAAACTTGGCGATCTCCCCACACATCCCGAGCTGCTCGACTTCCTCGCCCAGCGCTTCATCGACTCCGGCGGCAGCATCAAAAGCCTCCTGCGTGATATTTTGTCATCAAAGACCTTCCAGCGAGCCTCCGGCAGCAATCCCCAAGATCCCGAGAACAAGCTGCTTTCTCATTGGAGCACTCGTCGTCTCGAAGCCGAGGCCATTCGCGATTCCATCGTCATGCTCTCCGGCAAGCTCGACCGCACACTTTACGGCGAATCCGTCGGCAATGGCGACGAGCGCCGCAGCCTCTACGTCAAAGTCATCCGCAACTCGCTCCCGCCCTTCCTCACCACCTTCGACGCGCCCGTGCCCTTCGCCACTCGCGGCAAGCGCGATGCCACCAACGTCCCCGCACAATCGCTCACGCTTCTGAACGATCCCAACGTCATCGCTTGGGCACGCAGTTGGGCCTTGCGCACAGCCTCGGTCTCCAGCGATGCCGAGCGCATCCGCCAGATGTTCCGCGAGGCCTTCTCCCGCGAAGCCAGCGACGACGAAGTGAAGCAAGCCACGGCCTACCTGACTTCCCTCCAAGCTGAATCGGCCCAAGAAGCCCAAAAACTCGCGGAACAAGAAAACCAGCTCGCCACGCTCAATCGCCAGATCAGCGCCTTGTTAGCCCCCGCACGCGAAAAGCTTGTCAAATCAGTCCCATCGGCTCTATCCGTCGCATCCGTCCCATCTCCCCTTGCTGAATGGACCTTCGACAAAGACCTCAGCGACACCACCGGCAAACTCCCGCTCACGCTCACCGGCAATGCCCGCCTCGAAAACGGCGCTTTGATCGTCGATGGCAAGTCCATGGCCCAAAGTGGCTCGCTGCCGAAAACACTCACCGCGAAGACGCTCGAAGCTTGGGTGCAGCTCGATGACCTCAAGCAACAGGGCGGCGGCGTCATCACCGTGCAGCACAAAGATGGTGGCTTGTTCGACTCGATCGTGTTTGCCGAGAAAACACCCGCGCACTGGGTCGCTGGCAGCAATTTCTTCGAGCGCAGCGAACTCTTCGAAGGCCCCGCCGAGACCGAGGCCGCCACACGCCCCGTGCATGTCGCCGTCGTGTATCAGGCCGATGGCACCATCCGCGGCTACCGCGAAGGCCAGCCCTACGGTCGCACCTACCGCAAAGCCCCCGGCGCCACTTTTGAGGCCGACAAGAGTCAGATCCTCCTCGGCTGCCGCCACGGCAGTCCCAGCGGCAACCACGGCCTTCGCGGCCGCATTGACCGCGCCCGCCTCTACGACCGCGCTCTCACGCCTGAAGAGATCGCCCAAACCGCCAGTATCGAAGCCAAAACGATTCGCGAATCCGACATTCTCGCTGCGCTTGCAGAGCCGCAGCGCCAGCAACTCCAGGCTCTGCAAACTCAGCGCGACACCCTGAATCAAGCCCTCGAAGCCGCTCGTACAGCCACGCACAGCGACAATCCGAAAGACCAAGCCTGGACAAGTCTCGCGCAGAGCCTCATCAACCTCAAAGAGTTCATCTATCTTCGATGAACGCGGAGTCTGAAGTTGTCATTCATCGGCGTAGGAATGCCGCCACTCGGATGAGATTCACGGCGTGGCCGGGTAGAGCAGGAAAGCTTCACGGCGTTGCAGAAATGTTGCCGTTTCGGCTTCCCAGCGGGATGCCGTCGTGCGCCAAGCTTGGCCAGTGCGAATGGCCTGCAGGGTCTCGCGGTGATTCAGCAGAGTGCCGACTTTATCCAGTGCGAAGGCTTTCGGGTAAAGGCGCTGCAGGGTGCTTGCGATGGCGATTCCCACGGCCACAGGGCGCAAGGCTTCGCGGTCGGTGATGAAGAGTCGCACCCCACCGCAGGTTTCCTCCTTGAACACACTGCTGGTTGGCCGGAAGCGAATCGGCGTGAAGCGCACGCCGGGCAGGCCTAGCCGGTTCAGTTCATGGCTCAGCCGCAGGTCGTCCACGTAGGGCGCTCCCAGGATCTGGAAAGGCGTGTCTGTGCCGCGTCCGACGCTGATGCTGAACTCCAGCAGCCCGATGCCAGGATAGAGCAGTGCGGCTTCCAGCGAGCGCATGTTGGGCGATGGATTCTGCCAGGGCAGTCCCGTCTCATCCTGGAGCTGCTCACGCCGCCAGCCTTGGCAGGGGAGGATGTGCAGCTTGGCTCCGATGTTGCGTTCGGCATTCATCAGCTGCGCCAGTTCGCCGGTGGTCATGCCATGGCGGATGGCGATGCCATGCGTGGCGGTGAAGCTTTCCTCATCGAGCTTGCAAGGGCCTTCGACAGCCATGCCGCCGACGGGATTGGGGCGGTCGAGTACATAGCAGGGCTTGCCCGCCTTGGCAGCGGCTTCCAGGCACAGGCGCAGCGTGGAGATGTAGGTGTAGAATCGGCAGCCGATGTCCTGGATGTCAAAGACCAGTGCCTCCAGCTCCGCCAGTTGGGCTGGCTGCGGAGCACGATGTTCGCCATAGAGGCTGTGGATGGGCAGACCGGTCTTGGCATCTTGGCCATCGCGGATTTGGGCTTGGTCCAGCTCGCCACGAATGCCGTGTTCAGGGCTGAAGAGGGCACGCAGCTTCACCTCAGGCGCGGCACGCAGCAGGTCGATGGTGCTGCGCCGCTGGGCATTCATGCCCGTGTGATTGGTGATCAGGCCCACGCGCAGCCCCTTCAGGGGTGCAAAGCCCTGCCTCTCCAGCACGTCGATGCCATTCAGCACGGTCGGCACTTCATCTTTGGCGCGGGGTTGCAGGGCATCGGCGACTCGGCTGAAGTCAAAGTCCGGAATGCAACCCGCTGCTGCGGTGCCCACGGCTTCGTAGAGATCCCTCACGCTTCCTTTGCCATCGGGATGCAGGCGTGAGCTGAGGAAGATGACAAAACTGCGCGAGGCTGGGTCGATCCACAGGCTGGTTCCGGTGAAGCCTGTGTGCCCAAAGGAGCCTAGCGGGAAGATTTGACCGCGTGGCCGACTGTAAGTCGAGTCAATGTCCCAGCCATAACCACGGCGCTCGCTCACCGTCGCAGGCGTCTGCACTTGGCGCATCTGGCGGACAGTGTCGGGCTGGAAAAGGTGTATGCCATCCAGGCTGCCTTCATTCAGGATCATCCGTGCGTAGCGGGCCAGGTCCGCTGCGGTCGTGAAGAGCCCTGCATGACCTGCCACGCCGCCCATGCGTCGGGCCGTCGGGTCATGCACCACGCCATGCAGCATTTGGCCATTTTCATCGCGCTCGGTCGGGGCGATGCGGGCGCGCCAGTTGGCAGGTGGATTGAAGCGCGTGGCCTGCATCTTCAGCGGTTTGAAAAGGCGGTCCGCTGCCATGGCATCCAGCTTTTGACCTGAGACCCGCTGCACGATCTCACCCAAGAGAATGAAATTGATGTCGCTGTAGCGAAAGCAGCAATCCGGCATCCCCTCTGGCACGGAACTGAGCGCGAGGCGCAGGCCTTCGGCGTAGCCTTTCCAGGCGGGTTCACGTGGGATGCCCGGCTTGAGCCCTGAGGTGTGGGTCAGCAGATGCCGCAGGCGCAGGTTCTCGCGCCCTTCTCCTTCAAATTCTGGCAGGTAGCGGCTGACCGGGGCATTCACGTCTAGCTGACCCGCTTCCACCAGCAGCATCACGCAGGGCAGGGTCGCTACCACTTTGGTGAGGGAGGCCGCATCGAAGATCGTGTCCAGCGTCATCTCCTCGCGCACGGGCACCAGTTCCCGGGCACCATGCACGCGGGTGTGTACCCGGCCGGCATGCTCCAGCCAGAGCACGAGTCCCGGTGGGTTTTGGCGGGTCACGGCTTGCGTCACCACCTTGTCCAGCTGAGCCAGTCCTTTCGGGTCAAAGGCCTGCGCCCAGGCCAGGGCAGGGACCACGAGCATCAAGCAGGGGAGGAGGGTGCGCTTTATCATGGATCGTGGGGTCACCCTAGCTGGACATGGGCAGCTTTGCCAAGCCTGCATGTTCCATCGGCGCTGCCCATCCGTATTTGAAAAAGCCTGCCTTCCTGGCAAAGGCAGCTCATGCCCCCTGCTGACGACATCTTTGTTTACGAATACCTGCTGCGCAGTGGTGTGGCGCTGAACTCGGCCTCGCATCGTCGGCTCTTTGCAGGCGCACTCATTCGCGTGGGGGCAGGCTATGGCTGCATACATCCCTGGCCGGAGTTTGGCGATCCGCCGGTCGAGGAGCAGCTGCGTCTGCTGGCCGCAGGGCAGACCACGCCTGTCACTGAGATGGCGCTGCGCTGTGCGGCGATTGATGGGGCCGCGCGTGAGGCCGGTGTCAGTTTGTTCGAGGGGCTGGAGATCCCGCCCAGCCATTACTCCTGGAGTTTTGCCCAGCCCACGCAGCCGCAGATCGAGCGCGTGCTGGCAGAGGGGTGGCCCGCGCTGAAGGCCAAAGGCTACGCCAACTACGGCGAGACACGCCGCTTTCTGGAGCAATGCGTGCGCGTGGCGGAGGGCACCGCGCTGAAGCTGCGGGTGGATTTCAATGGCTGCCTGGATGCCCACGGCTTTTCCCAATTCATCGAGTTCATGCCACTGCGCACCTACCAGCGTCTCGATCTCATTGAGGACCCTTTTCCCTACGACCCCACAGCCTGGCAGCAGGCGCAGCAGCAGTGGCAGGTCCGGCTGGCGCTGGACAAGGGCTGGCGTCAGGGCACGGAGGGCTTTGCTGCCGTGGTGGTGAAGCCTGCACGGCGCGATTGGCGGCTCGTGGCGCAGCGTCATCCCGGTGTGCCGCTCATGCTCACCTCGGCCATGGATCACGCCTTGGGACAGATGTTCGCAGCGTATGAGGCCGCGCTGGCTCGCCAGGAACTCGGGAATGCCATCGGCCTTTGTGGCCTCTGCACACAGCATTTGTTCGAGCCCGATGGCTTCTTCGAGCGCGTGCTTTCCCCCGGTGGTCATTTGCAGCCTGATCTCACGGGTGGCGGTCTGGGCTTTGGCGATGTGCTGGAGCGCCTGCCCTGGCGGAAGCTCTGAGTCCGTCGGCGATTTCGCGCAGGCCCCTGCCTTGCCTGGAGTTGCTTTTGCTTTCTTGCTTAGCATCGCGGCATTGCGTTTGCCACGCGGCGCTCCCAGAGTGCAGCTTCTGGTTTCCCCATGCTCCGTTTCCTTCTCAGTCGTGTTCTTCAGGGCGTCGTCGTCATCGTCGGCGTGCTCTGCATCACGTTTCTGCTGCTCAGGATGGCACCAGGTGGCCCCTTTCAGGGAGAGCGAGATGTGCCTGAGCACATCCGCCGCCAGCAGGAGGCCATGTATGGCCTGGACAAACCCCTGCCTGTTCAGCTCTGGAATCACATCTTCAATTTCGCCACCTTTCAGTTCCCTCCCTCGCCAAAGACACCGGGCCGCGGCGTGGGAGAAATCATCGCACAAGGCTTTCCAGTGTCCGCGCAGGTGGGCTTGGCGGCCTTGCTCATTGCGCTGGCGGTCGGCATTCCTGCTGGGGCGTTGGCGGCCCTGCGTCCGGGCAGTCTGGAAGATCGCGTGAGCACCGTGGCTGCCACGCTGGGCATCTGCACCCCGAGTCTGGTGCTAGGGCCCGTGATCGCGCTAGTCTTCGGGTTAAAGCTGCGCTGGTTCAATGCCTCCGGCTGGTATGATGCGGATGATTGGGTGCTGCCAGCCCTCACGCTGGGTCTCATTTACAGCGCCTACATCGCCCGCCTGACTCGTGGTGGTCTGCGCGAAACCCTGGCCCTGGAGTTCATCCGCACCGCACGGGCCAAGGGTGCCTCCGAGTTGGCGGTGGTCTTTCGCCATGCCTTCAAGCTCGCCTGCCTGCCCGTGCTGAATTTCCTGGGGCCTGCTGCTGCTGGGCTCATGACCGGTTCCATCGTCACCGAGAGCGTGTTTCAGCTTCCAGGCCTGGGTCAGCATTTCGTCGGTGCCGCAGTGAACCGGAACTACGAGCTCGCCATGGCCACAGCAGCCTTTTACGCGCTGCTCATCGTCGCCTTCAACCTGCTGGTGGACATCATCCAGGCTCTGCTGAACCCCAGGATCGGATTCAAAGAGGACGCATGAGCGCGGCATCGGAACATCTCACTCCCACTCAACTCGCCTGGCGGCGACTCTGCCGCTCTCGCGTCTCCGTGGCGGCCCTGCTGCTGCTCGGATTCATGATGGTCCTCTGCGTGGCGGGACCTTGGTTTTCCCCCTACGGCCCAAACGACCAAGATCTCGAACTACGCGCGGTTCCTCCAAATGCAGCCCACTGGCTCGGCACCGATCCACTCGGCCGCGATCTAGCCACGCGCATCCTGCATGGTGGGCGCATCTCCTTGCTCGTCGGCGTGCTGGCCACCGCTGTCGCCGCTCTCATTGGCGTGGGTTATGGCCTCGTGGCGGGCCTGTCAGGGCGCCGCACGGATGCCCTGATGATGCGCGCCGTGGACGTCCTCTATGCCTTCCCCTTCATCACCTTTGTCATCCTCCTGGTCGTCATCTTTGGCAGGCAGTTTGTGCTCATCTTTGTCGCCATCGGCGCGGTGGAGTGGCTGACCATGGCGCGGGTCGTACGCGGGCAGGTGCTCACGCTGAAAAAGCTGGAGTATGTGCAGGCCGCGCGTGCTGCTGGGGCAGGCTTTGGCCGCATCCTGTTCCGCCACATGCTGCCAAATGTCATGGGTCCCGTCATCATCTACGCCAGCCTGACCGTGCCCGGTGTCATGCTGCTGGAGGCCACGCTCAGCTTCCTCGGGCTCGGCATTCAGCCACCCGATGCCAGCTGGGGCGTGCTCATCAGCGAGGGCGCGGCTAGCATGGCCGTCTATCCATGGATGCTCGTCGGCCCCAGCGCCTTCTTCACCCTCACCCTGCTCGCGCTGAACCTGCTCGGCGATGGCTTGCGCGATGCGCTTGATCCGAAATCGATGCTTTGACCCGACCTGCCTTCACTTCGGCAGTTTCGTGAAATCAAACTGGCAGCAGCCCAGATCGAGCACGTTTTGGTTCTCAGCCAGGTGCTGGGTGAAGTCAGCCGCCAGGGAATAGAGGCGCTGCTGGCGATTCTTCTCCTGCTCCAGCAATCCCGCCTCGCGCAGGATGCGCAGGTTTTTTGACACAGTGTACTGCGTCAGCCCCACCGCCTCGCCGATTTCGGTCACGCTTCGTTGGCCCTTCATCAGCAGGCGGATGATGCGCAGGCGGTTCTCATCGCCCAGCGCCTTCATGGCCGTGATGCAGTTGAACTTTTTCACGCCCCATCGCTAGCGGAGAAGCTTCGGCGCATCAAGCGCAGCATTATATGCCAAAATCGGCAAACAATGGCTTGTCTTACGGCGTTAGATGCCAAATAGCGCCTATAACTCTCCACTCCCTGTCGTGCTCACCGCTCTCCTCCTCTTTGCCGCGCTCGCCATCGCCTATGCAAATGGGGCCAATGCCAACTTCAAAGGGGTCGCCTCACTCCTCGGCAGCGGCACGCTGGGCTACGGCCCCTGCATCGCTTGGGCCAGCCTCACCACCGCTGCGGGTTGCATCGTCGCCCTGCTCGGCTCCACGGTCATGCTTCAGGCCTTTTCGGGGAAAGGGCTTGTGCCAGAGGATCTCGCCGCGCAGCCCACCTTTCTCTTCGCCGTCGCTGGAGGCGCAGGTCTCGCGAACCTGCTGGCCACTCGCCTCGGCTTCCCCGTTTCCACCACCCACATGCTGCTCGGTGGACTCATGGGCACAGGCCTCGCGGCTAGTCCAGATCGCCTTCAGCTCGCCACGCTGTGGGACACCTTTGCCCAGCCGCTGCTGCTCGCTCCCCCGCTCGCCATCCTCGTCGCAGCCAGCTTGCATCTGCTGCTGAGGCGACTGCAGCTTGCGCCTGATCATCGCACGCCTTGGCTTGATCGACTTCACGGGCTCAGCGCAGGCGCGGTCTGCTTCGCACGGGGCATGAATGACACCCCGAAGATGGCTGCGTTGCTCATCGGCATCGTCAGCCTCAGCACGCGCACCGCCATGCTGCTCATCGCCGCTGCCATGGCCATCGGTGGGCTCATCAGTGCACGACAGGTTGCCCACACCCTCGCGCACAAGATCACCGATCTGAACCCAGGCCAAGGGTTCAGCGCCAACCTCACCACTGCCGTGCTGGTCATCCTTGGCAGTCTGAAGGGACTGCCCCTCTCCACCACCCACGTCACCGTCGGTGCCCTGCTTGGAATCGGCATCTCCACCCAGCAAGCCCGGTGGCAGACCGTCCTGCCCGTGCTCGCCGCCTGGGTCATTACCCTTCCCGCCGCCGCCGTTTTGTCGGCTAGCCTTTGGAAGCTCGGGTGCCTGTTCATCTAGGCGCTTGGATTTTCCCCTTCCCACCCTCAACCCCAACCCCACGCCTCCCCATGACTCGACCTCCTCTTCTGAGGCCCTTCTTGTTCTTGAGCCTTCTGCTCGGACAATCCCCCGCACAGCAAGCTGCTCCGCCATCTGTGGCGCAGACGAGCGATGAGCCCCAGCTCTTGCCGGAACTGGTCATCTCCTCGCAAAAGATAGGACGTGACCTGCTCAATGCTCCCATCAGTGCCACCGTCGCCGATCAGGCCTTTCTGGAGCAGGCAGCCATCCGCAATGTGAAGGATGCGGCCATTTATGCCCCGAACACCTACGTGAATCAATTCAGTGCGAGAAAGCTGAGCAATCCCTACTTCCGTGGTGTTGCGGGCTCGCCGTTAAATCCGGGTGTGACGACCTTCTTTGACGGCGTGCCGCAGCTCAATGGCAATTCCTCCAGCCTGGAGCTGCTGGATGTGGAGCAGATCGACTTCATCCGCGGTCCTCAGGGCGCTCTTTTCGGGCGTAACACGGTCGGTGGTCTCATCAATGTCACCAGCCGCCGCCCGTCTCTGGACAGCTTTGGAGGCGAGTTCGAGACAACCTTTGGGAACTACAACAGCTACGATGTCCGGGGACGCGTGACGACTCCACTGATTCAAGATCAGCTCGGCTTCAGCTTTGCTGGCGGCTACAGCGAGCGCGATGGTTTTACCAACGACACCGTCTCCGGCACGGACATCGACAACCGCAGTGCCTGGTTCGGCAAAGCCCAGTTCCTCTGGACTCCATCGGATGAACTCGAGGTTCGCTTCATCCTTGCCGGGGAAACCTCCCGCGATGGCGACTACGCCCTGAACAACCTCGCTGCCCTGCGCCGCAATCCACGTCAGAGCGGCAGATCGTTCCTCGGCTACGTCGAGCGTGATGTGCTGATGCCTACGCTGCAGATCACCTACCATGCCGATGCCTTCGACTTCACCTCCACCACCGGATTCGTCTGGTGGGAAACCACGGACTTTACCGATGTGGATTACAATCCCTTCAACATCGCCTCTCGTTTCAACACCGAAAAGATGGCCAGCTTCACCCAGGAGTTCCGTTTCTCGAATCCTGCGTCACGTCCTGTGACTCTGGGCGAAAACGCCACCTTGGCATGGCAGGCAGGCTTGTTCTTCTTCCACTCGGATTATGACCAAAGTGTTTACAATGACGTGAACCCACCGCTATCTCCGATTCCCGGCACCTTCCGTTCAGGAAACACAGCCAACCTCACCGACTGGGGCCTTGGCCTTTATGCCCAAAGCACACTGACTCTGTGGGAAAAGCTGGACCTCACCCTGGGAGCCCGCTGGGACCATGAGAACAAAGAAGCGGATCTCGGCACTTACACACGTCCCGCCTTCGGCCCTCCAGGTCGCCGCTCACTGGACAGCAGCTTCAGCCGAGTCACCCCCCAGGCCAGCCTCACCTATCACATCACACCTGACGTTCTCACCTACGCCAGCTTCTCCGGCGGCTTCAAGGCGGGCGGCTTCAATGCCATCGGTGATCCCAGCTACAGCGAGGAAACGAGCTGGAACTCTGAAATCGGCATCAAAGGCCGTGCGCTGGAGGGTGATCTCCGTTTCGGGCTCGCTGCCTTCTACACAGACTGGCAGGACCTTCAACTCAACCAGCCGCTCACTCCCACACAGTTCTTCATCGCGAATGCAGGGGATGCCACCGCCATGGGCATCGAGCTCGATCTTGCTTATCAAGTGTGCAAAAACTTCACCCTCTTTGGCAGCGCGAGCTGGCAGGACACGGAGTTCGGCTCCAACGCCATCGACAGCGGTGCCAGTGTCGCCAACAACACACTGCCCTACGCACCTGACTACAACGTCACCATCGGCACGCAGCTGGATTTCCCAGTCACAGAACAGGTCAGCCTCTATGCACGAGCGGATGTGCAGTTCATCGGCTCCTTCAGCTACACACCGCAGAACAGCATCGGCCAAAACGCCTACAGCATCGCCAATTTCCGTCTCGGCGTTCGTGGCAAAAAATGGTTCACCGAGGCCTTCGTGAACAATGCCTTCGATACGAATTACATTCCGATCGCCTTTGGTGGTTCTGCCGCCACAGCTTTCGGTGAAAGCGGAGCGCCTGCCACCTTTGGCATCCGCACGGGCATCAAATTCTAAGACCTGTTGCGTTCATGCACGGCGGTTGGCTGCGATTCGGCCAGCCGCCGTTTTTCTCGCTTAAAGCGCATGTCCCTCTCTCCACAACAAATTACTCCGCGAGCTTGTCGATGCCTCGCCAGCGCTTCCTGGCTCTGCCGCAGCGGTGAAACGAGTTCCCGCCTTCTCCACATTGGCACCGCTTTTGCAGGCCGTAGGCTTCGCTGGGATCAAATTCACCAAACTCTCCGAACGCGGCCAGCCCGTCCCCATCCACATCCACGACTGGCAAGCACTGAACAAAAGCAGCGCCGCCTTCACCCTGATCGAGTCCGACGTCCAGCCCATCGTCTGCGGCAACCATCGCGTTGATCTTTAAACCATCCCTGACCCATGAAATCCATCCTCGCCCTCCTCCTGCTCGCCACCGCTGCGCAGGCCGACATCGGCCTCATTTCGCCTGCGGAAGCCAAAAAGCTCATCGAAAACCCGGATGCCTCCCAGCGCCCCATCGTGCTCGACACCCGCGGCGGCTACAAAGACTACTTCCGCAGTCATCTGCCGACCGCTCATCACATCAATTTCGACACTCTGCGCGGCACCAACGACGCCGTGCCCGTGCAATACCTGCCCGACGACATCACCCAGGCCCTGCTTGTCCGTGCCGGAGTCGATCAGGACCGCCTCCACCTCGTCTATGCCACCGGCGACCAGCTGCCCAACGACGAAGTCCTCAGCGCCAGCATGGTCGTCTATGTGCTGGAAAAGTTTGGGGTGAAGAACATTCGCCTCGTCGATGGCGGCCTTGCTGGGTGGAAAAAAGCAGGCTTTGAAACCACCCAGGACTACTTTGGCAATCCCAAGGGCAGCCTCCCTGAGCAAGGCGATGCCAGCATCGGCGTCGATGTGAAAACCGTGCAGGCCCATGTCGGCCAGCACGGCCATCTGCTCGTCGATGCCCGCCCGCTGAACGAATATCAAGGCAATGACGATGTGTGGCTGCGCAAAGGTCACATCCCCGGTGCCATCAGCTTCCACTGGGCTCGCCTCATGGAGAGTGAGAACACCCACCAGTTCAGGCCCCTCGACGCCATGAAGGCCGAGCTTACCCAGGCAGGCATCACCCCAGACCAAAACATCATCTGCTACTGTGGCACCTCGCGGGAAGGCAGCCTGCTCTTCTTCACCCTGAAGCACGTCCTGGGTTATCCCAAGGTCCGCCTCTACGAAGGCTCCTGGAAAGAATACATCTGGCTCCAAGGCAAGTCGTTGCCTGTGGAGATCGGAGGCCAAGCAGCCGGAAAATAAACCGGTCAGGCTACCTCATCAGGCGGTGGCCTTTTTGGAGTGCGGCTCGCAGCCTCTTGCCTTGTGGCGCAGGCCCTCTCCATCGGGCCATGTTGCTTTTGGCTCCGCTTTGCCAGCTCCTCCGGGCTGCCCTTCGGGTCAAAGGCTCCGCCTTTGAGCCATCTCACTCCGCTCAGTTCGTCGAGAAACACCCGACGGCAGGGCTCTAGCCCGCCTCGCTTGCGGATCGCGATGCGGTGTTCGGCCACGATCCTTTCGTTGCATCCGGCAAGGGGATGCCGGGGCTTGATGCAGTTGGTCTTGCGTCGCTGCTGCTGATGCGTTGACGAAGCTCTAGGCCCAGGGTGGCCACACCTCCCGAAGGCACCACCTTGATGCTATTCCACACCCCTGATTTCATCAGCACTAAGCCCGGATTTTGCCATTCCCAGTAAGCAGAGCATTCCTGCCCTGTGGAACTTCGGCATCCGGGTTCAGTCTTCTTCCGGGGTTTTGGTTCGGCGTTCTACCCAGCTCTGCCGCCTCAGGGGGAACAAAAAAGAGCTGCCCGGTGGGGCAGCTCTTGGCCTTGGGTTCTTCGGGCTGGATGGCGACGGCGCTTTTTTGCCCGATCCGCTTCAGTCCCGC
>JAIXSY010000045.1 GCA_027484445.1 Verrucomicrobiaceae bacterium | reverse complement strand
TTCATCGGCACGCCGCAGTACATGAGCCCCGAGCAGGCAGAGGGCAGCCTGGACATCGACACCCGCAGCGATGTCTATGCCCTCGGCATCCTGCTCTACGAGCTGCTCACCGGCGACACCCCCGTGAACGCCGCCACGCTCCGCCAAGCCGCGCTGCACGAGATCGCGAGAATCATCAAAGAGCAGGACACGCCCAAGCCCAGCACACGCCTCCAGAGCCTCATCCGCAGATTTCAGGATGACGCAGATTCCCCGATCCCCGCCCCACTCCCAGATTCACCCATCCCAGACTCAGAAAATCAAAACCATCTGCGTCATCTGCGAAATCTGCGGACCCTAGCCGCCTCCCGTGCCACCTCAGAGGAAGCGCTGATCAAACAGGTGCGTGGAGAGCTGGACTGGCTGGTCATGAAGGCGCTGGAAAGACGCTATAATTACCATTTCACCCAAGCATCTCAGGCCTGAATGCTAAAGAGTTTAACGATGCAGCACTATCACCAGATAAATCTAGGCTAGCAGTCGCCACCGATAAATCTGTCAGCTTATGGGATACCAAATCATGCCGACAGCTCTCACAAATACCGGTACCCAAATCAGCATCAAAGGTTGCCTTTTCAACGGATGGCCTTCGACTCATTCTGATATTTTATGAGGCGGGCGAGCATGAAGAGGAAGTGCAAATTTGGGACTCGCGATCAAACGATGCCCGGCTCGATGACCTTAAGTTCGCAGAAGAATTAATGCCTGTTGTTCGTGATGAGTTCCAAAGAATGATGCGCACAAGTCTTTTGAGTTGGAACCTTGAGGCTGTCCTGGAAGATGAGTCGCTCAGTCCGATGCAACGCTGGCTTTTATTTCCATTGTTGGAATCAGAGATCCGCAAAGCTCGACCGTAAAGTCATCACTTTGCCGAGCCAACGGCGCTGAACTTCTCAGCCCAGGATGCAATCCTGAGTCTAATCCAGGTGACGATTCACCGATCTACCACACTCGGGAAGACAGGCAGACATCGTCCGGCTGTATTTTTTTGGAGGGCTGAAGCACCAAGCAATCGCCGCCCTGCTGGGCATCGGCGAGAGGACGGTGAGGCGTGAGTGGGCGCTGGCGAAGATCTGGCTCAACCGATTGATCAGGCCAAACCAAAAATCAGACTGATCTCGATGAATGACGATCAAGGCTCGACGCGCACGGCAGCGCAGACCATTTCTAGCACGCGCCAGAGGCCATTGTTGCCTTGCAGGCTTCCTTCTTGAAACGCGGAGCTGGGTGTCGGCTGCCATTGGCTGCGGTCGCTGGTCGGTGGGGGTTGGGGAATGCGGGTTAGCTTTTCGTCGTATTGCCCCTCTTTGCCGCCAAGCTTGTAGATCACGAGTTCGAGTGAGGGCACCACGTAGAGACAAAAACCACCTGCCCCACTTTTCCAAAAGGCATCTTTGGGTGCCCCAGCGACATGGCCATCTGCGTTGTGTTCCCACTGTAGGCTGAAAGGACCATGTGGGTTGTAGGGCAGCCAACTTTGGCATTTCTGGATGTAGCTGGCGGGGACGAGCTGCTGCTGCCGCCATTTTCCACCCTTCGCGAGGCACCAGCCAAAGCGCATGACATCCGTGGCATGGAGCGCGGTGCTGCCTGCGCCATTGGCATGTTTCATGACCACGTCGCCACGATACAGGCAGTAGTTCCATGCACCCCAGCCCTGAGGTTTTGCCAGTCGCTCGTGGATGTAGTCCTTCAACTCCATGCCGCTGACATTGCGCAGCACGATGCTGGCGATGTGTGTTGAGGGTGAAGCGTATGAGTAGCCCTGCCCAGGCGCACACCAGAGCGGCACGCGCAGAGAAGATTCATCAATCTCGCGAACATCCTGACCTTTCACTGGTTTCAGCGGCTGGCTTTTTCCATGCACGATTCCGCTAGGTGTCTGCCCTTCTCCCCAGATGCCTGCGGTCATGCAAAGCAGATGCCCGAGGGTAATGTCTGCCTTGCGCGGATCATCTAGCGGCATGGCCTGGGGAAGATAAGCGTTGGTGTAAACTCGGGTATCCAGTCCCTTTGGGATCTTTTCCTTAAACTCCTCCAGCATGATGCCACAGGCGATGCTGCAAAAGGCTTTGCCTGTGGAAGCCATGTCAGGATTGGCATTCCGCGAGGCCTTGCCGAAGTATTTTTCAAAAACAAGCCAGCCTCTGCGCACGACGACGAGACCCCCATGCGGCGTGCTTTTTTCAGTGACGGTGTAAGCGGGCTCGAGCTGGGAGAGATCCATGCCTGCTTGAGCGCGCATGTCGGCTTCAGTTTTGGCCTCGCGCCAGCCCCCTTCTGCATCAGGCGGAGGGAAATAGGGATCTGCGGCGGAAAGGCAAAGTGGCAGGCAGAGCAGGAGTCGATGAATCATGACCAAGAGAGAAACAGGAGGGAAAAGCTAGCATGGCAAGGCCACGCCGCTCTTGCCAGCCGTAAAGCTGAGCTTTACTCCGAGATGATGAATGATATCGCCGCCAACCTCGAACGCATCCATGAACGCATGAACCAAGCCTGCGCACGAGCAGGCCGCCAGCCCGAAGAGGTGGCGTTGGTCGCTGTGTCCAAAACAAAACCTGCCGAGGTGATCCAGGAAGCCGTCGATGCCGGACAGGTGCTCTTTGGCGAAAATCGTGTGCAAGAAGTCATGCAAAAAAAGCCGCTTTTGCCGTCTCGGCTACGCTGGCACCTCATCGGCCCACTTCAGTCGAACAAGGTTCGGAAAATCCTGCCACTCGTGGAAATGATCGAGGCCGTGGACTCGCTGGACATTGCCCGTGACATCAACCGCATCGCTGCCGAACTGGGCCTGCACCCGAAGGTGCTGCTGGAGATCAACGTGGCGACCGAATCGAGCAAGCATGGTTTCAGCACGACCATGATCCGCCAGCAGCTGGAAGAGCTTTATCGTCTGGACCGCCTCTACATCCAAGGCCTCATGTGCATCCCGCCCTTTGATCCCACGCCCGAACATTCAAGAAGGCATTTTCAGCAACTGCGCACGTTGCGAGACGAGCTGGAAAAGTCAGGTGGCGCACCGCTGCCGGTGTTGTCCATGGGCATGAGTCACGACTTCGACGTGGCCATTGAGGAAGGAGCCACGCTCGTGCGGGTCGGCACGGCGATTTTTGGCGGACGTTGAAGCAGCGCTCAACCCACGACTAGCTCCACAGGGCAGTGATCCGAGCCATGGACATCATCACGGATCTTGCAGTCTTTCAGCGCAGGCTTCAGGCTATCTGAGGCTAACCAATAATCCAAGCGCCAGCCAATGTTCTTTGCCCGTGCATCAGGCGTGCGTTGCGTCCACCAGGTGTAGCGGCCAGGGCTTTTGTCGAACTCGCGGAAGACATCCAGGAAGCCTGCGTCGAGATGCTCAGTGAAGCTGGCGCGCTCGGCATCGCTAAAGCCGGGGTTCATGCGGTTGCTCTTCGGGTTCGCGAGGTCGATCTCCTGATGGGAGACGTTTAGGTCACCACAGCAGAGCACGGGCTTGGTCTTCTCCAGCTTCTTCAAAAAGGCACGGAAGGCGGTATCCCAACTGAGGCGATAGGGCAGACGCGCGAGCTCGGCCTGGGAGTTCGGCGTATACACGGTCACGACGTAGAAGTCTGGAAACTCAGTGGTGATGACCCGGCCTTCCTTGTCATGTTCCGGGATGCCCATGCCGATGACTTCTGACTTCCAAGGCACCCGGCTGAGGATGCAGGTGCCCGAGTAGCCCTTCTTTTCCGCGCTATTCCAGACCGCCTGATAGCCCGTGAAAAAAGACAGGTCCACCTGCTCCTGCATCGCCTTGGTTTCCTGAAGGCAGATGACATCGGCATCGCAGGTGAGCAGATACTCGCGCAGGCCTTTGTTGAGTGAGGCGCGGATGCCGTTGACGTTCCAGGTGCTGAGTTTCATGGGGTAGTGAGCTAGACCTTTCGAACAAATGTTCAACCAGAACAGCAGAGACACAGAGTGTGACAAGCTACGCGGATCGTAGCACGGCTGATGGTGCTTATTGATCTCCATGGACCCCAAACCCAACTCCCGCTCCCGGTGGTTGCTCAGTCTTGGTGCTGTGGCAGCCGTTTCTTTTGTTTCCAACCTCAATGCTGGTGCCCCTGTGGCCGCGCCTTCCACACCGCCTGAGGCGGTGAGCTGGAAGGAGCACACCATCGCCCCCGTGACGAACCCGATCTTCTTTGAAGATGCCGTCATCCGCTCCGAGATCCGACCGATCTTCGCCTATCACAACCTCCACAATGACTTCATCGTGGGCGGTGGCTCTGCGCAGCTTTATGCGCTGCAGATTCGCTATGCCATCACGGATCGACTCGCTTTCATCGCCACGCAGGATGGCTACTTTGACATCAACAACGACGCTCTGGGCAACCCCGATGGTTGGATGGACTTGGCCGCAGGCTTCAAGTATGCACTGATCGACAATCAACCCGCTCAGTTCATCCTGACGCCCGGCCTTACCTTCCACATTCCCACGGGAGATGATCAAATATTTCAAGGTCGGGGGAGTGGTGAGTTCAATCCCTTCGTCTCTTTCCAGAAGGGCTTTGGCGATCTCCACCTGTCTGGCAACCTGGGCGTGCGTCTTCCAATCGATGGAGATGAGCAGAGCACCGTGGCGCATTACAGCCTGATGCTAGACTACTACACCTGCCGCTGGTTCATTCCCTTTGTCAGCTTCAATGCCTTTAGCGTGCTGAATGATGGCAAAGGTTTGCCGATCAACAGCGAAGGCTACGATGTGATCAACTTTGGCTCCAGCCAATCGAATGGAGCGACCCAGGGACTGCTGGGCATTGGCTTCCGCTCACGGATTCTGAAGAACCTGGACATCGGGATCGCTTATGAGAAGTCGGTGATTGGCCCGCATGATCTGACGGACGACCGCTTCACCTTCGATCTATGCATTCGCTTCTGAGTTTGTCGCTTTTCAGGGTTGGTTGATGTGGAAAGGCGCATGGGATTTCTCCTGTGCGCCTTTTTTGTTAGTTGCTGGAGACCCTGAAGGCCGCTGGCACCAGAGAGGAGACTGCACGGGCGATGATGTCCTCAATGCCTGTGGCGAAACGCGTGGGACGGCCATAATAAACCATCGCGCCGGCGGCCTCATAGCCACCTTCCTGCCACACACGCTGAGACGGAATGTAGCACGGCACATCGTTGGTGTAGGCGTTTACCCAGGTGCGCTTAGCATCGAACTCGCGTTTGAACCTGAGCCCATAGTCCACCACGACTTCACCGGGCAGATTGATCATCAGTAGCCCTTGTCCAAAGACCCAGGTCTGCACGGCGTAGGGAAGGGCGACGGGGGGCTTTTCACCTCGCTGCATCAGGCTGAGAAAATGGCGCGCATGACGTGCAGTGCTGGGATTTTTGTCCTGAGCACGCGTCTGCCAGTCGGCCTCATTTGGCAGCGTGTCATAAGGCAGCATGACCTCCTGCGTAGCACAGGCGACCGGGCCAACGACGGGCTTTAGCTCCGAGGCGATCACTCTCGCTGCCTCTGCGGCAAGGGAGCATCCGTGCAGCTTTGCGTGCTCCAGTTCGCGCCTTGGGTAGGGGTTCTGATCCGCCCCACAGCCGATGGCTGTCAGCGCCACGGCACCTGGGTAGCGAAACTCCAGCTCACGCTGCGCCCAGCCAGCCCAGTCGGGGTGAATTTTGTTCAGGCTGAGTGTGGTGCAGTGGCAGGCGTAGCTGGTCAGCACTGCTTTCAGATCCCCTGCCGGAGAGCGGACGCGCAGCACAGGCAGCGCATGGTCCACGGGGCCGTTGAAATTCGGCGCATTGATGAATCCAGCCTCCGTGGGCAGTCGGCGATTCATGGCAAAGCCGACTTTTCCCTGCCCCCAAGCGACTGCGGCGGGACTTTGCCGATTCAGCGCCGTGACCACGACATCAGTCATCTTGGCGACGAGAAAGGCACCATACTGCTGCACGGCACTTTCTTCCTCAGCCGTCATCGGCTGGCCGAACAGAAAGGTCAACAGGCCGGGCAGGGCAGGAGCGCAGTGGGTGTGGCTGGAGTGCAGGGAAAAACGAGCATCGGCCAGCTTCCATCCAGCTTGGTTGACCCGCTCCAGCACCTCGCGGCGCAGCGCGGCAGGCACACCACAGTTGTCCACAGTCAGCATGACCACAGGCGATTCTTCCGCCCAGGTCAGGGCCAGAGCTTTGGCAAAAATCGGCATCTCCACGCCTTCGTGGGCCTGGGTTCGGCTACCGTAGCCACTCAGACGCACTGGGTGTTCCGGCGTGATCTCCACCTTGGCCGCACCCGCCTTCCAACCCGCCTCACTGACATGCAGGGAGGCTAGGAAAAAGACCAGACCTAGGGAAAAGAAAAGATTTGAGCTGCATTCCAGCCGAAGAGATTGCTCAGAGGTTAGGTCAGAAGCTGGCATGGTTCAGATGTCAGCATTGTCCCACAAACACATTTCAAAAGGGAAGCCTGCCTTTGCGTGTTCCCGAGCCTCGTTTCCATGCAAATGTGACACCTGACCTGAACCACCCGCTCTGGTGCGAGCTGTTTCTGCCCTGTTCCTCGGGCTCATTCTGCGCATGGTTTGTGTTCCTTATGAACCGAGTGCTGCTGACCCAGGATGAATTGAATGCCGCAATGACTGCCCTGCCCAGTTGGAGCCTAGACGCAGGCGAACTGACCCGCACGTTTCGCTTTGCCAGCTACCTGGAGGGAGCCGCCTTTGTGTCTCGTGTCGCGGAAAAGGCAGAGACGCTGGACCACCATCCTGACCTGCACCTCGGCTGGCGAAAAGTGACCCTGCGCGTGCACACGCACAGCGCGGGTGGCATCACGGCCCTGGACATCGCCCTAGCCGAAGCCGCAGATTTGCTCCATGGAGGCGAGGTCTCACGCCATGCCTGATCTGCCGCCATCGACCCTCCAGCACCTGCTGATCAATGCCTCAGCAGGCTCTGGCAAAACCTACCAATTGGCGCGCCGCTACGCCCACCTGCTGACGCTGGGCGCTAGCCCGGAAGGCATCGCAGCGATGACCTTCACCCGCAAAGCGGCAGGCGAGTTCTTCAACCGCATCCTGCGCCGACTGGCCGAACTGGCACGACACCCAGAGACAGCGGCCGCTTTTTTCAAAGGAGTCGAACCTCCACCGCTGAGTTCTACGGACTACCGCCAGCTGCTGCGCAAAGTCACACGCAGTCTGCAAAAATTGCGTCTCGGCACGCTCGATAGCTTCTTCGCTGGCATGGTGCGTTGCTTTCCGCTGGAGCTAGGTCTGGCCGCCGGAGCCAGAGTCATGCAGGAAGACGAGACCGCTCTCGCCCGGGCAGAGGCTCTGGATGCCCTGCTGGCTGATCTGCACGCGGATGAAGACCGCAACGCGCTTCAGATGCTGACCGAGGCCTACAAGCAAGCGACCTTTGGCGCAGGTGAAAAAAGCGTCGAAGCCACGCTGGAACAGTGGGCGCTGGAGGGGCTAGAACTCTGGCAAGATAGCCCCGAGGGCAGCTGGGGAGATGCCCAGCGCATCTGGCAGGGAAAGCTGCCCACGGTGAAACCTTTGACCGAAGTCGTAGCGCAGGTGCGCGCTGCTTTCTGCCCCCCTCATGATCTTGGCCGGGATCTGCTGGATGAAACGCTGGACGCAGTGCTGCAAACGCAGCCCGGCATGACCCTGCCCAAGCGAACCAAAGAGCTGCTGGAAAAACTGGCGGAGCAGTGGCCGGAACTGCAACGTGGCCGCGGAGAACTGATGTGGATGCGCAAGCGGATCGCCCTCGACCCTGGAGCCGCTCGTGCTTGGCAGCAGCTAGCGGAGCAACTGATGCTGCGTGAATACCTAGTGCGTGCGCAGCGTACACGCGGCCTAGCGCAGGTGACCTCCATGCTGGCTGCACATTATCAGCGCCAAGTGCGGGCACGTGGCAGGCTGTCCTTTGCCGATGTGCAAAGGGTGCTCGCCCGAGCGGTGCGAGAGCGCTCTCCATGGTTAGGCTCTGAAGACGGCGACCTTTGGTATCGCTTGGACAGTCGCCACGAACACTGGCTGCTCGATGAATTTCAAGACACCAGTCGGACGCAATGGCAGGTGCTGGCTGCACTGGTGGATGAAGTGATCCAAGATCGTGAAGGCACACGCAGCTTCTTCGCTGTCGGCGACCCCAAGCAATCGATCTACCTCTGGCGGCAGGCGGAGCCAGATCTCTTTCAGGACATCCAGCGTGCTTACCCAGCGCAACCCGAAGGCGGTCTGCACACGCTGCCGCTGAGTCAATCCTTCCGCAGTGCTCAGCCTGTGCTGGATACCGTGAACGCCGTCTTTGGCGACAGCTCGCGGATCGAATCGCTGCTGCCTGCTGGCTGCCTGAAGGGCTTTGCCTTTCAAACCCACACGGCTGCCAAAACCACGCTGACGGGCCACGCGGCCCTGCTCTGCCCCACCAAGCGCGAAGGCGAGCCCCATGCGGACAGCACAGCAGTGCTCGCTGTGCTTTTGCAGGAGCTTCAGCCCCTGCAGCGCGGCCTTTCCTGTGCGGTGCTGGTTCGCTCCAACAAAGATGCCACGGAACTCGCAGAAGCCCTGCGCCAGCAGACCGGCATGGAAGTCGTGTGCGAGTCGGATCAGCATCCCTGCACAGACAATGCCATCACCCTAGCGCTGCTTTCCCTCCTGCAACTCGCTGCTCATCCGTCTGACACCCAGGCACTGGAGCACCTGCGCATGACACCCCTGTGGACTTTGCTAGAAAAAGAAGGCCTGGGCTGGCGCTATCACATCAGTGCTGTGCAGCGCCAAGTGCTGGAAGAAGGCTTTGCGGCTTTTGCTGAAACTTGGCTGGAGCAGCTGCGTGAGCTTGCTCTGCCACTCGATGCCTTTCACAAGGCACGCCTTTCTCAATTTGCTGACCTTGCCGCCGAGTTCGATGCCCATGGCAGCCGCGATGTGGATGCCTTTCTCCGCCATGCGCGCGACTATCCGCTGCGCGTTCGCGGGTCCCCTCAGGCCATCCAGGTCATGACGGTTCATGCCTCCAAAGGGCTCGAATTCGACATCGTCATGCTGCCACGACTGGACACCGATGCGATGGATAAACTGCGCCGCGAAGAATGGCTCGTTAGCCGCGATGCGCAGGGGGTGAGCTGGGTTTTGCAAACGCCTCTGCGTGTCTTCGCGGATTTTGACCCTGTCATTCAGGCTGAACTCACCGAGGCCAAACGGCGCGGCGCTTTTGAATCGCTGTGTCGTCTCTATGTGGCCATGACACGGGCAAAGCGTGCCCTTTACCTGATCGTCGAACCGAAAAAGAAATCCGCCACGGCCGTGCGGGAATCCACCCTACTGCGTGCAGCCCTGGGAGATCAGGCCCGCGGCGAGTCCCCTTCCCCGCTCTACGAGATCGAATGGCAGACCGGTGAGCCGACCTGGCATTTGCGGGAAATGCGCAGCCCGAGCACCGACGCACCGCCCCCCTCGGTCGTGCATGAACCGCTCGGAGAAATCCTGCGCCGCACGCAGCCCATGCCCCGGCGTCGAACTCCCTCGGGGGAAGAAAGCTTCCGCGTCAAAGGGGCGGTTCTCTTCAGTGCAGGACGAGAGCCAGGACGTCGCCTCGGCACCTGCGTGCATGAGCTTTTCTCTGACATCGAATGGCTGCCCGAAAGATCAGCCCTGGAATCCCGCTGGTTAGCAGCAGGACGCCTCAGCACCCATGACTTGGCTGCCGCTGCTGACACGACCGAGGCGCTGGCTTATCGGCTGGTGAAAGCCGTCTGCGACTCTGAGGCTGGACGCGCTGTGTTTTTGCCCCGTTCACCCCGAGCTGAGGTTTGGCGCGAACGTCCCTTTGATCTGATCATGGCGGGTGAATGGATCTCAGGTGTTTTTGATCGCGTGATCCTAGAGCGAGACTCGGAGGGCCGGGCCACTTCAGCCTGGATCGTGGACTTCAAGACCGACGAAGTCAGCAGCGAGGCAGCCATTCAGGAAAAGACCGCCGGATATGCGCCTCAATTGGCTCTTTATCGCCGCGCCGTGGCTCGACTGACTGGGGCTCCCATGGATCAAATCCGCACCTCTCTGCTGCTGGTGCGCGTGTGTCGTTTGGTGGAGGCCTAGAGAGCTGGCAGGGATGAGATCTCAGGCCTGCATTGGCATCTGCCGGACAGTTCCGCGCACATCATCCATCTTCATGCTGCTGTCTTTGCGAGGCTTCGGGACCGTTGCATCTGGCTTGGCTGGATGGGTCTCTGGATTCGCGGGAGGCGATTCCCCCGGGCTGATCGGCGGCGGGTTCGCGTTCATCTCAGAGCGCTCAGGGCTGACTTTTTCCTCAGCAACGGCAGCGATGGCCTGCGGTGCGGCGGGAGAGCGCCGAAAGAAGCCAAAAAATCCGCTCCTCTTCCGGGGAGCGGTAGGCTCGACCATCGCTGGCGGCAACGATGGATCAGGCGGAGCGGCCACGCCGGCAGCTGGCATGACGGAAGCTGTGGCCTGAGCCTCCGCTGTTTCTACTTTCGATGGCTCCTGGCTCATGGCCGTGGTCGCTGCGATGGGCTGGGCCATGGCATCTGAAGCCGTGGCAGCCGCAGCCATGGGTGCTTCCACGGCAGGGGCATTTTCTTTTTTCGAGAACAGGCCAAACCAGCCTCCGCGCTTGCGTTGAGGTGCTTTTTCCACAGGCGAAGGTCCGGAGGTCACGGGCGAGGAGTCGGTCGGCGCTGCTTCTGCCATTGCGCTTGGCCCAGAGGCACCGGCCACTTTTTCTGGGTCAGCTGTCGCTCGCACCCTGGTTTCTGGGGTGGGGATGGCGTTTTCCTGCTTCACGGTAGGTTCTGCCGTCGGGGAAAGATTGGCTTCTGCGGGTTGAGGAATGGCAGCCGCACCTGCATCTGCCGTTTTCGGGGTAGGGGGTGGCCCAGCAGCAAGGTGCGCTGGGTCGGTCGGCTCGATGGCTGCAGGAGCTGCCTCGGGCAACTTGGGCTTCTCAGCACCTTGCGGCAGGCGGTTCTTGGTGATCTCCACCTTCGCGCCGATGCTCACGTCATTGAAAAGATCGACCACATCCCTCATGCCCATGCGAATGCAGCCAAAGCTAGCCGGTTTGCCGAGGCGATCTTCTTCCGTCGTGCCATGAATGTAAATGAAGCGCTTCATGGCGTTGCGATTGTTCGTCTCCATGCCTCGCAGCCAAAGAATGCGAGAGACGATCGGATCACGACCAGGTGCATTTGGCTTCAGCACTTCACCATTCCAGGAGCGACTTTTCAACACAGCACCCGTTGGCAGGCCGTGGCCGATTTTCGCGATCACTTCATGCTTCCCCAGCGGTGTTTTGTAGCTGCCCAGCTGGTCCCCCAGCCCAAACTTTGAGGTAGAAATCGCATACTGCTTCTGCAGCACACCATCTTGATAGAGGCCAAGCCTCTGGTCCTTCACACTGACGACGATCTCTGACTTGGGGCCCAATCGGGACGTGCAGCTGCTAAGACCGAGCAGGCAGGCTGCGATCACGCACCACCGAAAGCAGCAGACAAACGTCGGCCAATCGAGGCGAGTGGGCAGTTTGTGGCACAGGTTCATTGGATATAGTTAATAGAAGTTAAGCAATTAAGCAAACTTCTTGTGATTCTCTAGAACTCAAAGCCTGCCAAATTTCTGACAAGCAACCCATCTGTGCCTTTTCCGAACGAAAGACTTCCCTTTTTGCGCAGGGAGCTCGCCACCAGTGAAAGGTCACCAAGCCGGCTGCCAGCCGAGGTAGGCAGCCGAGGCATAGGCCAGTTTGCAGATGTAATGCAGGCACTGGTCTTGGTGAAAGGTCGTGCGACCACTGCACTTGGCCACATCAATCGTCCAATGCAGGACCAACTCGATCAAACCCAGCAAGCAGGAACCTGTGATGACCCAGACGGAACCTGCATGCATCAGGCAATGAGCCCCCATGCACCAGATCCAGATGTCCTGAGGCCTCGCCGGATCGGCTAACTTTTTCAGCAGCCGCCAATTCTTGCCTGTGGCGATGTATTCACCCTGAAGGGGGAAATCCATGATAGCATGTCCGATGGACAAAGCGAAGAACGCCTGAAAGGCGGCTAGCAAATGATGCGGTGGAATCTCCAATAGTCCGGACATGCGGCGCAAACTTCTCTCCCAAGAGAGGGCTGGCAACATGAAATTCAACCAAGAACAAGGTTATGCCTTTTTCATCATGGAGGCGGCAGTGGCACATCCTGACCCCTGGACACCTCCTGAACTGGGGCAACCGGAGCCACCGGGGGCGCTGGCAGCAGCGGCGTCGCGCTAGGGGCATGGGCTGGCTGCGCGAGGCGCACCTGCACGGCTGGCGCGGGCTGGGCAGTCTCCACCTCCGCCTGACTCACCCATCCAGCGATGTCCCCCTTTTGAAGCTGAACGCGCACTTGATCAGGGGTGGCTCCAGGCTGCACTTTGCGGATTTTGATGCCCTGCTCATTTTCACTGCCAATTCTAGCCTCCGTGAATTGGGAAGTGGTGCGATCGACCAAAATCGCCACGAACTGCCCATCAATCTCATAAGTGCCCGCCAAACCCAGCTGATCGGTAAAAAGTGGACCCGCAGGCGCATCAGGAGAAGGCAGATCCTTCGTGGTGAAGACAGACCTTTCCCACAACGCGGCGTAATGCTCCAGCTTGGGAAAGGACACGGGTGGCTCTGCCAAGCTGGAAGAAATGGAAAGAGCCGTCCAAACAACGCTGCACAAGATCCATGGTAAAGGATTGTTCATCTCTGGAATTCAGTCCCTCTTGCTGAGTTTTGAGCTGGCTTTGCTGCGATAAAATTGAGTGATCTCGGCTTCGATGTTCACCGTCTTGCCCTCACCAGCAGGTGTGATTTGAAGGCGAGTGATGCCGAGGAAATGATCCGGTGTCTGTAGTGCATGCATCCAGCCAAAGGCCGCCTGCTCCCTAACTTTGCTCAGGGTCACCTTCACCGTGGCCTGATCATAGTAGCCACCTTCCTCTTCGATGGGTAAGCCATCGACACCCATCGGTTTGGTCGGTTCCAAAAACTGGCGATCCGTGAAGGTGAGGGCCAGCTTATCCGCTTCTCTTTGCACCACCTCCAGTAGTTTGCTCGCGGCCTCCTGGCGTGAGCTAAAGCCAGGCACATTCTCTTCGAGCCAGGCATGGCGCTTTTGCCATTCACTGCCCTGCGCGATGGCATCGTTCATCTCCAGGATGCGCGTGCTCAGGCGGTCATTTTCCTCCAGGACACTGAGGTAATGCTTCACCCCCATGGCCAGGGCTCCCCCACCGATGATGATCAGGAAGAGCACGGCAAAGAGGCTCAGCAGGATCTTTTCACTCCGCTTCATGGCTGGCGCTCTCCTTTCACTTCAAAGGTGGCACTGTTGTCACTGGCGATCTGTGGGTCTGGGGTCTCAAAACGGTAAGCGGCAAGGGCCTCCACGTCCTTGATTTCTTGCGTGTATTGCAAGGCCAACGAGACGTTCGCCGTGCGTCCTCGCAAAGCCAAGGTGCTAGGCGTCCACTCAAAGTTAGTCATGCCGACCTCGGTGCTAGCACTCGGTTTCATCACCTCCAGCAGCACCTGCATGGGACTCGTGCTGGGATCAACTGCGGGTGCGGCCTCTTGCCATGCTTTCTTTTGATCCAATACCTGAGACGCGCGCGGGGTGAGGTCAGCGATCTTGTCCCGGAGCATGTCACGCTCTCGCGTGGCCGAGGAGATCAGCACCATCATGACCGCTACGCAGGCCGCGAGAGCCAGACCAACACTCAAGGCGGTGACACGAGTGCGGGCACGTGACTGGTTCTGAACACGAGCCGCCAAAATCTCCGCAGGCACCAAGGTGCTGGTCATCGGTGTAGGCAGAACAGGCGCAGGCAGGGCCTCTCGACGCGCCGTCAATCCGGTGATGCGCTCGATCTGAGCGAGGTCACCTTCGTCCTGCATCCAGAGGACGATGCCATCAACCTTACCAAGCACACGCTGAAAGCCGAGCTGCACGCAGAGATGATTCAGCTCACTGAGCGCCCGATCATCCAGGCAGTGAGCGCTGAGCGGGCTGCAATACACCATCTGGGTGCCGTGCGTGATGGTGACGGTAAGACGCCCCATCTCACGCTGCAGCACAATGCTGTCCGCGGGCAGCGGGCGACATTGCGAGCTGATGACCACTTCATCCGGCAAGCGCAGCATGTCCCACAAAGGAGCAGGCTGATCCTTCAGCGCCATGATCGTAGTAAGGTAGGCACCCTCCTTTTCCTGAACGCGATGTACCTGCAGTCCATGATCAGGATCCGTCACGCGCACGCCCATCCGCTCCAGATGCAGCAGCGCCATATCGCGCAAGTGCTCAGGCTGACCATGCAGCCAAGCAGGCAGGACCCAGACGTGTGAGGCCGGCAAGGCCAGAATGCGGCGATTCGTTTCTTTGGCAAAAACGCCCGCGCTTTGCCTAAACTCAGCTGCGAGGGTAGCAGGTCCACCCTGCATACCAGTCCAGCGGTTCCAGCCGTCAGCCCCGGGCAGCAAAAGATCATGAGTGGGTTTACGAGGACGAGCCATGAGAAAGAGGAAGTTCGCCACGCCAGATGGCTTGTTGATTTTGCACGATCAGCACGAGACGGCGGCGGATATCACCATAGTAACCTGTGCTTTCGAGGCGTTTGATCGGGCCGGAGAACTGAATCCAACGCGTCAGCAAATCAACCGTCTGGGACTGATACACCCCTAGCAATTGAGCCACCTGCACGGCAGAGCCGAGCTTATTGTCATCGCGCGTGTGGGTCATGCCGTCCTTGCCTGCACGCAGTGTCAAAAGCGGCGTCACTCGCTGCACAGGCACATTCGCCAGCAGCGCGATGAGCTCCGCACGCGCTTCATTCACATCCACGCGACCATCGCCTAACACCGTGAACCACTCACGCCAATCAGGGCGGGCTTGATTCACCACGTCCATGCCACGAACCATCAGCATCTCTTCAACCTCTCGGAAAGGCTTGTTGAAGGGCACACCCTCCAGACCTGCTTTTTGATACTCACGCTTCTCTGCCCCCTTGAGGCTAGTCTTGTCATCCTCATCAATCCAATCACGAAGAGCATCGATCAAAGCCGCGCTGAATTCCGGCTTCATGCCCCAGGAAGCGAACAAACGTGGGAGCAAAACCTGATCGCCAGTGGAGAGCAGGACATTGACGTTCAGGCGTGCTTCCTCGGTGGTGAGTTTCACATCGTAGCCGCCGCCCTCTGGTGAGCTGTAGTGCAGCAACGCATCATCCATTTGAAGAGCCGGATGACGAGCGACCTCCAATCCCATCTGTGCCAAGCGCTTGGCATAAGTGCGTCCACGCAGTTCACGGGTGCTGCGAGTGTCGGCATCCAGCGCTTTGGTGCCAGCCAAGACCACCATGCCCATGACCGCAATCATCCAAAACACCGCAATCAGCGCAGAGCCTTGAGTGACTGACTTTCTTGGAATGAGCAAATGCATAGGATCGATCAGAGCGTGGGATTTCCGGCCGTGGGCACGACACCCGCTGTTTTTGCAGCTAGGTCATTCGCGATCCAGTAGGTGAACTCATACTTTCGAGGATCCTTCAGGAACTGGAAGTAAAGCTTCATGAAAAGAGGAGGAGTCGGACGCTTCTCTGGGTCCCAGGTGGCAAACCAACGCTTTTTTTCCGCGTCATAAAATTCCCACCGAAACTCCTTCAAACCACGCAACAGAGGTAACTCAGCCATCTGGGAATAGGCATCGAAAGCATTCGGTTTCTCCAGACGCTGGAGATGACGCACATGCAAATCGAGACCGCCTTTCTCCTGGCCACGCACGACCGCAAATTCAACCGCATCGGCCAAACGAACACGACGTGTCCAAACGAATGGCACGGCCCCTCCTTCCAGCAGCAAATGACCACTCGCTCCACGCTTCGCTTTTTCCAATCCGCAGCTAAGCCGAATGCCAGGCGGGAGATTTTCCAAATAATCACGCCAAGCCATGGTGAAATGCGTCACACGTGTCTCAGCGATGCGCGCGTTGTTCATGGATTGCCCCAGCTGCAAGGCTCCATTCGCAAGGCTGTAAACACCACCGATCAGCAGGCCAATCAAGCCCATGGCCAGGATCACCTCAATGAGAGTGAACGCAGATTGACGACGGAGACCAGCTCGCTGGCCCCATCTGCCATCTGCAATCGGTGACCTCATCGGGTTAAGGGCTGGAGGGTGAATACACATAGGTTTCCATCTGCCTCTTTAGGCTGCGCCTGCTCGCGCCTTCCGCCAACCAAGCTTCGGCGCGTATGCGGAACATTTTGTCGAGCTCGACTTGGTCTTGAGTGAAAAGACGAACTTTTTCAATGCTAGCCGCAGCATCAATGCCATCGCCCGTCTTGGGAAAAGTGAGGGTGCTGGGCTTCAGCTCTGGCTGGTGGGCGATCTCGGCCAGAACAGACTCCAGCACTCGCAACACTTGAGCTTCCTGACGCGAACTTTTTGTGGTCTGGGCGATTTGATCCAAAGCCTTGGTCATGCCAACGGCGACCATGCTGAAGAGTGCCATCGCGAGAATGATTTCGAGCAAGGCAAAGCCACCGCTTTGCGAGCTTCGAGGCTCGTTCATGACTAAACGAATGTGGAGGTTCGTTGGAGAGATGGGCTGATTCGTCTTCATGAGTTGACGCTGACGTTCTTCCGGACGGCACAACCCGTGAGGGCATCAAAAGCCAGTTCGATCATGCCTGCTGGGTTCGTGACACGAACTTCAAGCGGCTCACAAATCCCCGTTGGACTGAATTCCCAAGTCTCTCCTCGACGCGCATTGCGAAAGGTTTTGTCTCCCACTCGCTTGATCTGCACAAGTCCGCCTTCTGCACCAAGTGATCCGTCCAAAGCGAGTTCAATGAGCTGTTGCTTCAAGATGGCTTCTTGCAGCGTTTTGCGGGCCGTGGTCTCGATTTCAGCTGCGGCTTTTTTGAGTTTAGCCTGATCCTGCAGGCCTGTGATCGAAAGCACACCGATGCCGAGGATCATCATGCACAGCCCCATGGCGATGCAGATCTCGATGAGCGTGAAACCCAAATGACGAAAGCCAAGCCCAGCCGTGAGCTGAGTCAGAGTGCGCTTAGAGCCTGATCTGAGATGCTTCATTCCGATTTCACGACTTAGGGTTAAAGATCCCAATTGCCGATGTCATCGGCCGTGTCTGGCTGACCATCAGGCCCTGCGGAGAAGACATCAAAGCCACCTTTGTCTTTCGTGCCTGGACGGCGGTAGTGGTAGGGATTGCCCCAAGCATCCAGCAGCGGCTTTTTCAACTTGGCGACCCAGTTTTGTGGTGAAGGTCGGCTGCTGGGTTTGGTCACGAGTGCATTCAATCCCTGCTCGGTGGTGGGAAGAAACGTGTTATCGACTTCATAGCCACGAAGAGCCGCGGTCAGCGTATTGAGATCCGCTTTGGCTCGGGTGCGTTTGCCTGAGCTGGTGACATCCCCCAATGAATAAATGCCTGCACCGACAAGCAGAGCAATGATGCCGAGCACAAGCATGATCTCGACGAGAGTGAAGCCACCTGAATAGCGGCTTGAATGAGCGTGGGTGTGTTTCATGTGCTGAAGAAAAAGTTATTGGCTGATGTTACCGATGGTTTGGAAAATGGCGGTCATCATGAGATAGGCCATGGTGCCAACGAGCCCAGCCATGAGAAAGACGATGGCAGGCTGCGCGAGGGCAGTGAGTTTTTCGATCTTCTTGCCCAGATCTCGATCGAAGCGCTCTGCAGCTTTGGCGAGAGCCGCAGACATATCACCGGTTTGCTCGCCGACATTGACCATGTCGAGCAGCAGCGGAGGGAATAAACCACTGCGATCCAGCGCTCGTGAAAGACTCATGCCTTCTGCGACGAGCGCCATAATGCGGTCGAATTCTCGTTTGAAGTGCGGGTTTTCAATCGCCTGCTGAGTGAGCTGCATGGCCTGCACCATCGGCAGCCCATTGCCGAGCAGATTTGCCATCGTCTCAAGCATCTGGACATAAAAGCGCGTGCGCAGCACCTCACCAAAGAGCGGCAGACGCAGCTTGAACCTCGCCCAAGGAATCTGTGACTCGGGCCGAGAAAGCACCGCCTTGGCCATGATGAACACAGTCACCCAAGCCATGAGGATCATCCACCAAGTGCTCTTCAGCAAATCACTGAATCGCAAAATCAACTGTGCGGCGATGGGAAGAGAACCTCCGGTGCTATCCATGAGCTCCATGAGCTGAGGGATGAGGTAAACGATGAATAGCAAGGTAACCGCCACTGCTGCAACCACGAGAAAGGAAGGGTAGATCAGCGCAAAAAGCACCTTTGACCTGAGCGCCGCCAATGAGCGCAGGTATTCAACCTGACGCTTGAGAATCGCTGGCAAGGTGCCGCTAGCCTCACCAGCATTGGCAAGAGCGCAGTAAAGCCCCCCAAAGCTTGGGCTAGTGGCAGCGATAGCTTTGGAAAAGGGCAGCCCATCTCGCACCTTGGAGCGCAGAGCTGTGGCCAGCGTTTTGACACCAGAGAGTTCACGACGCCTTTCCATCGTGGCGAGCGCAGGTTCGAGCTGAATGCCTGCGCTCAGCAGATCGGAAAGTTCTTCCGTAAAGAGCAGCACCTGTTGCGGCTTGAGTTTGATGAAGCCGGTGTCAACAGACGCTGATTGCTCACGCGGTTTTGCCATGACCCTCACCGCGCTGACAGAGCCTCCGGCCTGCTCCAAACGGAAAGGCGACAGTCGTTTCTTGCCTAACAAATTCATGGCCTCTGAGCGGTCAGCAGCAGCGATCTCACCGGTGATAACACCCGTGGGGCTGTGAGCGCTGTAAGCAAAGGTCGGCATGGGATTAGGCTTTGGATTTGTGTTTTTATGCAGCTTGCTTCAAAGGAAGCATGGCAGATCGCGGCGCAGCAGATTCTTCATTCTTCCTGTCCATCGCCGTGACGCTGAGCACTTCCTCAATCGTGGTCTCCCCCGCGAGGACCTTTTGAAAGCCATAGCCACGCATGGGAATGAACCCATCCTTCATGGCCTGCCGATGCAGTTCTGCTGGATGTGCGCGCGTGTTGATCAGGTGCTGAAGCGCATGAGTGACGAGCACCACTTCATAAATCGAAAGTCGGCCCTGATAGCCACTGCCACGGCATGACTCACAGCCGACGGCACGCATGATGGTTCCAGGCACAGCGGTTGGGAAGCCAATGCTTTGCAGATATTCACGCCCCACCTCGGCAGGTTGACAGCACTCGGAGCACAGTCTTCTCACCAAGCGCTGTGCCAAGAACGCACGCACTGCACTGGAGACCAAAAAGGGCTCCACCCCCATGTCAACCAAGCGTGTGATGCCACCGATGGCATCATTGGTGTGGAGCGTGCTGAGCACCAGATGGCCTGTAAGCGCTGCCCGAATGGCAATTTCTGTAGTCTCAAGGTCACGCATTTCCCCGATCATAACGACGTTCGGGTCACCGCGCAGGATACTGCGCAACCCAGTCGCAAAGGTCAGGCCGATCTCCGGCTTTACAGCGATTTGCACAATGCCGGGCATCTTGTATTCCACCGGATCTTCGATGGTGACAATGCGGCGGTGGGACTGATTCAGCTCCGTCAAAAATGCATAAAGCGATGTCGATTTGCCACTTCCCGTGGGGCCGGTGATCAGAATGATCCCATTTGGCAGCTTCAGCAATTCTTCCATGACAGGACGAACCGTGTCTGTCATGCCGAGACGGCTGATGGTCATCGCTTGTTGGGCAAGAAGACGCAGGCTCACACTTTCCCCCTCCACGCTAGGAATGGTCGCGACGCGCACATCAATCGGCAGACCGTCCAGCTCAAGATTGATGCGGCCATCTTGTGGCAAGCGCTTTTCCGCTATGTCCAAACGCGCCATGATTTTCAAGCGGGCGATGACGCTGGCCTGCAGAGACTTGATGTTCTCCGGCACAGGCAGTTCTTCCAAGCGTCCATCAATGCGGTAACGAATGCGCAGTCGATCCTGCTGCGGTTCGACATGAATGTCAGTGGCACGTTGTTCTAGGCCACGACGAAGGATCTGATTCACAAAGCGCACCACACTGGCCTCCTCGTCCTCAGGAGCATCCAGCACGGTCACCTCATCGCCGAGTTCTTCATTGCCCCAGTCCACGCGCCCCCTCAGGATCTTTTCAAAAGTATCCGCCCCCAAACCATAGAGCTTTTGCAAACCTTCCGCGATCTTTGTCCGCTGGCCGACATGCCAAACAATCGTGTGCGGAACACTGGATGCGACGCGCTGGTGTGTGACAAGATTCAGTGGATCAAAAGTCGCCAAATGAAGTGTGCTGTGGGCTGGTAGTGACTTCTCAGGATCCGTGCAGGATTCTTCAAATTTCACCGGCAACACTCGGTGCCTCAGAGCGATCTCAGCTGGCAAGTATCGACGAAGACCGGGTTCGACCGCCTTGTCCCCAGTGGGTTCCCACCAGGATAGCCCCAGCGTTTTTGACACTGCGATCAAGAAATCTCTCTCCTTCACGCCCTCACAATCGAGCACGGCTTCGATGAAAGAGGTTTGATTGTAGCAGGCCTGATCCACAGCTTCAGCGACAGCTGGGTTGTTGGCACAACCCGCTTCAGCCAGGAGATTCTGGATCAAAGGCATCATAGAAGAAGAGGCGGCAATCGGCATTGCCTTCTATGATGGAAATTATGGTTTTTAACGAAAAGCGCAAGTGTTAAATATATCTAAACCTTTCAAGGGTTTTGATATTCCACAAAGAGCCGCGTATTTGGCAATCTACCTAAGATAGATCTCCTATTCACTTTCTAGCATTAAGCGAATGACCAGAACCTACCCATAACTTTGCCGCTTACTTCGCTTTCTGTCCTGCTTTGGGCTCCGTTCCATCCAGCAAGCGTCGAATGTTCGAGCGATGTCGAACGATCACCAAAATCATCACCAGCAGGCCGAAGCCAAGCAAAACCCAATCCCAATCGCCAGAGCGCGACATGGAAATGACCAGACTGAGCACCACCCCAACTCCAGCCATCATCGAGGCCAGGGAGACATAACGCAGGCTAAAGAAAACTAGCAACCAAACTCCCAAGCCGCCCAGCATAGCCAGTGGGGCTATGCCCAAAAGCACCCCACCCGTGGTAGCCACGCCTTTGCCGCCTTTGAAGCCTAGCCAAAAGGTGAACATGTGTCCCAGCACCGCTGCCAATGCAGTGAGGACCGCGCCCAAGGAAATCCATGACTCAGCCCCAGGCGTCTGGCCAAGCCAGTTTTTCGCCAAAAGCACTGGCAACAGCCCCTTGAGCAAATCGAGAATAAAAACCGGAATCCCGATCCCTTTTCCAAGGACCCGAATCGCATTGGTGGCCCCGATGTTTCCACTGCCGTGCTGACGGATATCAATGCCTTTGAGCTTCCCTGCTAAGTAACCAAAAGGAGTCGCTCCACTGACGTAAGCGGTGAGCAAAGAAAGAATGAGGACGGCAAAGGGAGACATGGTTGAATTCGTTTTGTAGCCTTCGGATCCTAGTTTTCCAACAACAAGTCGTCAGCGCCCCGATCAGCGCGAAAGATCACCCTGACACAGAACCTGGAAACCTGCCTTGGCGAGCGAATCGCAGCCCACGTCAACATCATCGCAATGGATCGCCAACAAAGGAAAGTCATGGGGACGAATGAGCAGCGAGTAGCAAAATTCGATGTTTAACTCTGCCGCCAGCAAGCATGACAAACAGTCTGCCAGTCGATGACGCGACTCACTCAACTCCACAACAATGATGCGACACTCAGCGTAGGGAATGCCACGCTCAATGAAGAGCAAACACGCACTTTCAGGATCACTCAAGATCAGCCTGACCAGGGTCATCTCTGTGGTGTCTTGCATAGAGATGCCTAGGATTTCAATAGAATTGTCCTGCAGCAGCTTGGTCAGCGCCATCAATGCCCCAACACGATTTTGGAGAAAGACTGAAATCTGCCGAATGGCTGTGCCTTCCGGTTTTTCGACCGCAGCTTCTTTCATGACGGCATTTTCTTCAGGCATAGAACTGACTTATGCCCCAAACGCCAGCTTTCTGCAAATCATCCCGCAGGACCGATCGCAGAGCGGCTCTCATCAAACAACGTGACACGCAGCGGTATGGTCGCCAGCGTCTGTCCTCTGGATTCTACCAGCCAACGATAAAGGCCCGGTTTTTCGACACGAAGACGCTGTAGATTCATGACAATATTCCGTGTCACAAATGGCACAAAGGTGGAAGGAAACGAAACCTCCACCACGGGCTCAAAGGGGGGCAAACTCTCCTGACCTGAAGGGTCGATGCAACGGATCACCAAACTGTGCCTGCCCGCATCGCTAGGCTCAAAGGTCAGGCGCACCACCAAAGCACAGGCAGGATGAACGACTGGAAACTCCCGAGCACAAAGGGTATCAAAAGCACCCAAGATGCAGAGCTTTCCTGAGTAGTCGGCGGCAGAGTCACAAAGAGTAGCTAGCTGAACAGTCACGATTTCAAAAAGGTAGAAGGCAGGCTCAACAAAATCATTCGCGACGGAAAAGGCGGCGGAAAAAACTAGCGACCGTTTTCTTTTCCGAAGGTGGTGGTGGAGGCAATGCGCGGCGGATCGCTGCATCCTGAGTAGCAGTCGCTGCAGCAGCCGATGGATCAAGTTCACCTTCATCGACTGCCAGCGCTTGCGGCACATCCTTCATTGCTGCCACCAGGGGATCATCCGTCGGTGCATTCTCATAATACTTGGTGAAGACATCATGAACGATGGGCGCCGCAATGCCCCCACCGCTGACACGCTCCCCAGGGCGTCCTTCATACACCACGGAATATGCCAAAACCGGCTGGCTAGCTGGCAAGAATCCCGTAAACCAAGCCAGATTCTGGTCCTTGGCCGGTTTCCACTGCGCGGTGCCTGTTTTTCCAGCGATCTGCACCTGCTTGATCCCTGCAGCGCGGCCTGTGCCGCCATCACCAGAGACCACAGCGACCATGCCCTTCACGACCGCATCACGAGCGATTGGGTTGAGATTCACTTCACGACGGACTTTTGGCTCAAATGCTTCGACCACCACCTCACTGATCGTCTGCACTTGCTTCACGAGCAGAGGTTGACGCATAACCATGCCGTCCCCGATCGCAGCCATGCATTGGCAGACCTGAAGCGGAGTCGCCGTCACAGCCCCCTGCCCAATCGCGATGTTGGCCAATTCTCCCCCCATGATTTTATGGTCTGCATTCGTCGGCAGATTGCCTCGTCCTTCACCCTTGAGAGGAATGCCTGTGCGCTCCGCGAAACCCAACCTAGACGCCATGTTCGTGACTGCATCTGCCCCAACATCAAGAGCTGCTTGGTAAAACCACGTGTTGCAGGAACGCTTGATCGCAGTGATCACGTTCATGTTCCCTTCATCATTCTTCATGTTGTGATTGTGGAAGTAGCGATCTCCGATCAAGAGCGAGATGCCGCAATGATACGAACTGCTAGGCGTCACTTTGCCACTCTCGAGTGCGCCCAGTGCAGTCACGATCTTAAAGGTCGAAGCTGGAGGATACTCACCACTAAAGGCACGCCCGAAAAGCGGTGCACGCGGGTCTTTATTTAGCTCAAACCAACGCTGGTCTCGAATGCCGAAAACAAATTCATTAGGATCAAAACTCGGATTGGAAGCCATGGCGAGAATCTCCCCATTTCGGATATCCATCACCACCATCGCCCCGCCATTTCGTGCATGACGCTGTAGAGCATTCTCCGCATGGCGCTGCAAACTGTAATCCAATGTGAGCACGACAGATCGCCCAGGGGAAGGACGGCGCAGCACTTCTTCGGACAGCAGTTCTCCATTTTCATCAAACAATAGATTGATCTCCCCAGGCGTTCCTTTCAGCGCGGCATCGAAGCTCAATTCCAACCCCTGTCTGCCTTCCATTTCCTCAAACAAAGGATCACCATCGACAATCGGACCTTCCGGCAAACGACGCGTTTTGCCCGTGTAGCCTAAGATGTGGGATGCACAATCCCCTTTGGGATAATGCCGAATGTAGGCTGGCTGCGGGAGCAGTTCTCCTTTCTCAAAGAGCGGTTTTAACTTTTCCATTTCTTCGGGAGAAAGTTCAACCGTGATGGTGTCTTCAATGGAAAACACCAGAGGGAGCCACCTACGATTCTGATAATGACTCAACAGCTTCTCATCCGACAGCGTCCAGTTTTTCCCAAGCAACTGGTTTGCTTTTGCCATTTTCGCCTTCGCATAAGAAACAATCATCTCAGGCGTCGCCTTGTCCATGAAAGGAAAGTTCAACGCCAAATAGTTGACCACTCGATTCTGCGCCAATGCCACCCCGTTTCGATCCACGATCAAACCACGAGGCGCAGGAATGCTGAGCCGCATGGTGCGTGCTTCACGTTGAGTGCTCAGGCTAGCCGCCAGATCCTTCTTTTTTTCCTGAGTGCCTTTGAGAGCAGTGCCCATCACAGGTTCAGCCTTGGGGGCACTGTCCTGTGCGAACACGGCAGACGTGCAGACTAGCAATAAAAAAACAAGTCGCCTGAGATGTTGGTTCATAAGGAAAAACAGCGGGAAAAAGCCCAGACTACCTTTTTGGGCATGCGCCTCAAGCATGACGGCAAGCTAGCGTGACGTCAAGGCGCGCAGCCTCCTGTTTTCCTTAAACAAAACCACCCAAAACCAAACAGCGAGGCCAATCTTTATCATCGTGTCCCAATTCTCCCAATCGGCTTGGCAAAGAGTCGTGCGTTCATTCATCTGATAAACCATGAGCACCGTTTCGAACAGCTATCGCACAAAAAAGATTCATGAGTGGACGATGACCAAGCGCGCTAGAGAAAATGGCATTTGGCAATGTCGATTTCGTGCCTGAAGCCGAGCGTTTATCTCGGGCACGAAATGTGCACCATGTCGATTTCGTGCCTGAAATATCCCGTGACTTTCAGGCACCAAATTGACATTCCGTTGATTTCGTGCCAGAAGTTCGCCACCAATTTCAGGCACCAAATTGACATGAGCACTCACGAAGACGGCTACATCGGACGCATGGACGAGCGGGAGGAGTTTCGTCGCCTGCTGGGAAAGAGGACGGCCTCGCTCGTCACCTGCCAGGGGCGGCGGCGCATTGGGAAGAGCCGCTTCCTCGCGGAATGCGCTCAGGAGGCGGATCACTTCCTCAGCTTCATGGGGCTGCCTCCGCGTGAGGACATGACCCGGCAGGTGCAGCTCGATGCCTTTGCGGATCAGCTCTCCAAACAAACGAAGGCTCCCAAAGTGCCGCTCGATGGTTGGCCCACGGCGTTTCAGCTCCTCGCCAGTCAGCTCCCAGCCAGCGGCACGGTGGTTTTGCTGCTCGATGAAATCTCCTGGATGGCCGCAGGTGATGCCGACTTCGCCGGGCATCTCAAAACAGCCTGGGATACGCATTTCTCCAAGCGGCAGCGGCTTGTCGTCGTGCTGTGCGGCAGCGTGTCCTCGTGGATCGAGGAGAACATCCTCAACAACACCGGCTTCGTCGGGCGCTGCTCGTGGCAGTTCCGGCTGGGGCCGCTTTCACTGCCGGAGTGCGTGCAGTTTTGGGGGAAACGCGGCACACGCATCAGCACGGCGGAAAAGCTGCGCCTGCTCTCCGTCACCGGCGGCGTGCCGCGCTACCTGGAGGAGATCAATCCCGCCCGCACGGCGGAGCAAAACATCGCCGATCTGTGCTTCAACGCCGCAGGCATGCTCTTCAGTGAGTTCGACAGCATCTTCCACGACATCTTCACGCGGAAGGCGGAGACGTATCGCGAGATCGTGCGCACGCTCGTGGCTGGACCGCGCAGCGTGGATCAAATCAGCACCGAACTCGGCCGCGCACGTGGCGGCAGCCTCAGCGCCTCGCTCACCGATCTGGAGCTGGCTGGCTTCATCGCCCGCGACATCCCTTTTGAGCCGGAAACCGGTCGCAGTCGGCCTCGCGATGCCCGTTTCCGCCTCTCGGACAATTACCTGCGCTTCTACTTAAAGTATGTCGATCCCGTGAAGGCCCGCATCACGAAGGGCCTGCTCAAAAACACCGCGCTGGAGACACTGGACGCCTGGGACACCATCATGGGCCTGCAATTCGAAAACCTCGTCCACGCCAATCTCGACCTCCTGCTCGCTCAGATCGGCCTTGATCGGAAACTCGTGCTCAATGCCGGTCCCTATGTGCAAAAACAAACGCTGCGTCGCAAAGGCTGCCAGATCGATCTGCTCATCCGCACGCGGCGCAGCCTCTACGTCTTCGAGATCAAATTCCGCAAGCGCCTCGCCGTCAGTCTCGTCGATGAAGTGCGGGAGAAAGTGAAACGCCTGAAGCTCCCCAAAGGTCAGTCCGTCCGCACCGGCCTCATCTACTGCGGCGAACTCGATCCCGAGATCGATGGCCGCGATGATTTTGATTTCCTGGTGCCTGCCGAGAAGCTGCTGACGGGGAAGTAGTAGGAGCAGCGGTGCGACCTCAAGCATCACTCATACTCTGCTCCTCCCGAATAAATTCAGAAGAGTTCCAGCAGATTCAGGGAGGCCAGCAGATTGGCTTCTGAAAAATCTGTTGGCCTCCCTGAATCTGCTGGAAATTACTTCCCGTCTCACAATCAAGATTCCTTTGCTTCCGGTGCTCTGCGGCAAATGCGAAAGGTCAGAACGCTCGGTTTTACCGCAGAGGAGCAGAGGGGCGGAGATTTTAAGACTCCCGCAAAGGTGGAGGGATAACGTTTTCACGAAGGTATGGCTCGAACCACCTTCCTTCGGGATCTTTGGGCAGCGTTCTGATCCGTTGAAGCATCCGCATGTGTTCGCCAAGGTTTGGCAAAGCACGGTTGGATGGCACTGCCAGATAGTCTCGCATGGACGCTCCATAAATGAGCAATTCGTCGGGATCGACATATCGTTCTCGGTGCCAGTCCTCGGGATCAATTTGCGGAACAATAAAACAGTATGGTTTGGCACCCCAGTTCCAAGCATTTGAGTATTGCCAGAGTTCACCTGTCTGATCGTTCTTGTAGAGTCGATGCTCCTTATCGGAATGCTCGGCCAGCAACCGAAGACCTTTGATGATGCTCGGAGTCTCTTTGGCTCGCTTCGAGATCGAGTCGCGAGAGAATTCGAGGTGAGGAAATTGGGGCAGGGACGACATATCGCTAACTATTCTGAAGGCCCTTGTTGTGCTGTCACCTTCACATTCACGATATTCCCCTCAAACCTGCCCTTCGCGGTGTAAGTCGCGACTGGCACTTTGTTGTCGTGGCCGAGGCAGAAGTCTTCTTTGGGCTGCGAGCGGATGAGGCCGGGGCCTTTCGTGGTGATGGGCTCGTTTTGATCGAGTTGGAGGGTGAGCTGGCCTTTTTGGCCGAGGGTGGCGGTGATGCGGTGAGGTTGGTTGTCGGCGGGGTAGTCGGTCTGGGCGGTGGTGAGGGTTTTGCCGTGGCGGATGGCCCAGATGAGCTTGCCGCCGCTGAGATGGAGCGCGTAGCCGGTGCTGGCGCCGCCGTGGGCGACGAGGATGGCATCGCGCTGCGCGGTGGTGACCTCGCAGGTGAGGGTGAAGGACGTGTCGGCGATTTGCGGGGCTTTCTCGGCGGCGAGTTTGTCGCCGGGTTGGAGCTTGGAGAGGTCGGCGGGCTTTGGGGCGGCACTTGGCAAGCGCCGTTCCTTGGGTTTGTCGCTCGTCGGATAGAGCGTGACGGGATTTTCGACCTCGCCGGGCGGGCGGCGGGATTGGGGTTCGTTGCCGCCGATCTCGGTGGTCATCTTTTCGGCGAGGGCGGTCAGTTTCGCGACGATGTCGGGATGCTGCGCGGCGAGGTTGGTCTTTTCGCCGATGTCTTGATCGAGGTGGTAGAGGCGCGGGTTCTTTTTCGCATCGTCGGCGGCTTCTTTGCCCATGGTTTCTTTTTGCGTGGTGATGGCGAGTTTCCACGGGCCTTGGCGAACGGCTTGGAGGTTGTAGCTGGAGAAGTAGTAGTGGGCCTCGCGTGGGGAGTCTTTGCTTTGACCAAAGAGCAGCGGGGAGAGGTCGCGGCCATCGATCATGGGCTGCGCGGGCACTTCGGCTCCGGCGATTTTCAGGCAGGTGGGCAGCACGTCGATGGTGCCGGCGACGGCATCGCTCACGCTGCCGGGCGCGATCTTGCCGGGCCACCACGCGAGCGTGGGGACGCGCACGCCGCCTTCCCAAGTGCTGCCTTTGCCACCGCGCAGCGGACCGGCGCTGCCGCCATCGGGGCCTTTGATGAGCCAGGGGCCGTTGTCGCTGGTGAAGATGACGAGCGTGTTCGTGTCGAGCTGCAGCTCGCGCAGCGTGTCGAACACGCGGCCGACGCTGGCATCGACCTCCTGCACCCAGTCGCCAAAGCGGCCGTTTTGCGAGCTGCCCTGGAAGGCTTTGCCGGGATGGATGGGCGTGTGCACGGCGGTGTGCGGGAAGTAGAGGAAGAACGGCTGCGCCGTGTTCTTGGTGCCTGGTTCTTGGTTCTTCGTTGCTTGGGTGCTGCGGATGAACTTCACGGCTTCATCGGTATAGATTTCCTCGATGCGATCTTGGTCTGCTTCATCGAGCAGGCGCTCCACCTGATCATCGCGCACGAGCGGCACGACGCGGCGACCGTCCACGCTCGCGGTTTTAAGCATGTCATTGGAATACGGGATGCCGAGGTAGTGATCAAAGCCCTGCTTCGTCGGCAAAAACGCCGGTTGGTCGCCGAGGTGCCACTTGCCGATGCACTGCGTAGCATAGCCCAGCGGCCGCAAGCGATCCGCGATGGTGTGCTCCTGCGGATGCAGTCCGTTTTTGCTGCCGGGCGGATACACGCCGGGCACGGAAATGCGTGCGCCATAGCACCCCGTCATGATCTGCGCCCGCGACACGCTGCACACCGGCGCGGCATAGAACGACGTGAGCTTCATGCCCTCCCGCGCCATGCGGTCGAGATGCGGCGTCTTCTGCTTCACCGCGCCGAAGGGACCAATGTCGCCGTAGCCGAGGTCGTCGATGAAGTGGATGATGATGTTTGGAGCGCCTGCGGCGGCCTGGAGCAGGGTGCATGGGGCAAGGAGCCAGAAAAAGAGGGAGAGGAGGCGCATGGGCTTTTTGAACGATGGAGATGATCCAAACCTTCAGCGATGAAAAACGGGCCGCATCATGAGTTGCGGACCGTTTTGATGAGAAAACTCTCCCCCGAGCCAAAGATTGACGCCAGCCTCAGGTGAGCCTAAAAATAGTCTCAAATGGCAAAAACTCTCCCCAAGTCCAAATCGACCGCCAGAGCGCCCCTCGCGAGAAAGCGGCCTGCGCGGAAAGCCGTCTCCCTGACCACCAAAAAGCCTTTCGAAGGCATTGTCGATGCCTGCGTGCGGGTTCCGAGCGGGCAGACTGCCCTCCAGGTGCTCTCGCCCGGCCATTTGATCCAGATGCTGAAAGCGGGCCTGCCTGTGCAGGAGCTGAATGAGCTGCGCGGCCATCTGGCGATGCCCATGGATAAGCTGGTGCCGATGCTCGGCATCTCCAAAGCCACGCTGCATCGCCGTAAAAGCTCTGGACGACTCGACGTGGCGGAGTCCGACCGTGTGGTGCGTTTTGCCCGGCTGCTGGGCCGTGCGGCGGTCGTGATGGAGTCGCTGGAAAATGGCCGCCGCTGGCTCACCTCGTCGCAGGTCGGACTTGGCGGCGCGGTGCCGCTGGACTTTGCGCAGACCGAGGTCGGCGCTCGCGAGGTGGAGAATCTGCTCGGTCGCATCGAATACGGCGTCTATTCATGAAAAGGCGAGCCTGGCGCATCGTGAAGGCCAAATACGCGGCCACCGCCTTTGATGGCGAAGGTGCCCGGCTCTTCGGTGGCCGGTGGAATTCGCCCGGCACACGGATGATCTACACCAGCGCCACGCTTTCCCTCGCAGCCCTCGAAAGCCTCGTCCACCTCAGCCCGCCGGTCCTGTTCAAGTATGTGGCCATCCCGGTCGAGTTTGATGAATCCCTCATCGAAACACTGCCCGCATCCGCCCTGCCCGCCGACTGGACCGAAGAACCGCCTTCACCCTCCACCAAAAGCATCGGCGATCGTTGGGTCAAAGAAGCTCGCTCCGCCGTGCTAGAAGTGCCGAGTGTGATCATCAACGCCGAACCCAACTACCTGCTCAACCTGGAGCACCGTGACTTCAAGAAGGTCCGTATCGGGAAACCCGTGCCGTTTGCGTTTGATCCGAGGTTGTTGTGAGCTTCATCACCTCCCGCGCCCAACGACCCGATGTCGCCTTAGCCGAGGTCGTCGATAAAGTGGATGATGTTGGTCTACGAAGCAGCCGCGCAGAGCGAAGAGCAGAGGAGGCGCATGGGGTATGAATTAAGAGGCTGTCGAAACGTTTCAGATGACTCAAATGTGCAACTTGTGTTATCGACGTTGCACTTTAGCCATGAAATTCCTCATTTGGATCGTCATCCTTCTTGTTCTTGTAGCTGCATTCGTCTGGTGGCGAAGCTCGAAGGCCGTCACCATTCAAACGTTTTGGGATGCCGTCCGCAATCCGGGGTCGCTCCCAGACTTAAATGAATACCACAAGCATGTTTCCGATTCGGCAGAGCAGCTTCGTGGTTCGCCTGAAATGATCGCGGCACTGGTGGACTATTTTGTCTTCGAGGCAGCTTCTTCACGCGAAGCAGATATAGAAAAGCGAATTCTGAGCAAATTGGGAACGGAAGCCTATCCACGGGCACTCGCCATTCTGAAGGATCCTTCACTTTTGCAGAAGCTACAAACAGCAGGCAAGCCTGATAGCGAATTTTCGCTACCCGAGGCTCCGATCAACCGGCTGTGCGAAATCTTCGACGGTGAGACACCGCCGCCGCCAGAAGCTGCCGAGCTCGTTGTTCCGTTTGTTTCATCTGACCTCGAAGAGATAAGAAAGTCTGTTGGTTTGTTGCTTGGTTCGATTGGAAGCCCTGATTCGCTTCAACACATGAAGAAGCTGCTGGGAGATTCTGATGGCTATGTGCGAAGCTATGTTCTGATGGGCCTAGACCGTGCCATCCGAGGCAGCCGGGTCAATGATGCTGCCCGACAACCCTTCTATGAACTTGTTTCGTCCATTTGGCCGAATGATACAGACTTCAATGTTTCGGGTCGTGTTGCGCCCTTGATGCTCGACCTCAACCGAGACACTGCCATGCAGCAGCTACTGCAAGAACCACTGTTCACAACAGCCTTCAAACCATTGGGGAACATATTGGAAACGTTTGAGAATAAAGGCGTGCTGGTTCCTCGAGAAAAGCTCCTGCAACTAATCACTGAACTAAAAAATGGCCCGATGGAGTATCCTCGTACCAAAATGCTGCGAGCATCATTGTCACTCTTGGGTGGTCACAGAATGTCCGAAGACCTCTCTCTGTTGGAACAGTTTTTGGACAGCCCTGATGAAGCCGTCACGGAAGGTGCCGTTAAGGGCCTGTATCAATTCCACAGTTTTTCAGAGACGATAAGAGACGCATGGGAGGTCGAAAACGAGAAGGGTTGGCAAGCGCTGACGAAAGCTGAGAAGCACATACTAGCGATCGAAATCCTAAACAATGAAGTTAACAATGGAGGTTTCACACAATACTACTTCAACTCTTCAGGCGATCAGTGGGTTGATGCTTTGGCCGGACTCGATGCAATTGGCGCGGTAAAACACAGAGAGCTGATGCTCAGGACTCTGAGCATCTTTCCTGACCGAAAACCCTCCACCAGCCGAGACGACAGGTCAGAGCAACTCGCGAAGATCGTTCGGAGAAAGGAAGACCCATTTCATGATGAAGATTCAGTCTGGTATAAGCTTAAAGAAGAGAATCTCGACAAGCTCATGCTCCGCTACAACCTCGCCAACCTAGAAGGCAGACAGAAGTAGTGGAACGAGCTGCAACATGAACATTTGTCCGAGCTTGTGGGGATCGAAACCGGGGCGGAAAGCTCCCATGTGATGGGTTTTGATGCGGTAAGTGCCGCCTGCAGCTGGCGGTTGGCCGTTTTGCCCGCCATTGCCTGCTTGAAACCGCTGAATGAGCAGCCCCACGATCTTTTCGACCGTGTGGGCGGTGGCTGGATCGGCCTCGCGCAGGTAATGATCAAGCTGTTCGGCTGTGGCATTCATGCCGTGAGTTTAGCAAATGGGCTGAGAAACGGCAAGGCATGAGATTTGGCTCACTTCTTCACCGGGACCACCGGCCCCGTGCCCTGCGGCCGACTCGTGCGCGGCTTTTCGATCTTCTTCGCGGTGGCGGGTAGTTTCCCAGCCTCAAAAGGCACCAGCGAAGCCTCGGGCAGCGCTTTGAGCTTCAGCTCTTTGATCTCGACGCGGTTGGGGTTGCCTTTGTGGAGCTGGATGGCGAGCAGGCCCTCCAGCATGCGTTTGTCGGCGTGGTGGTCGATGAGTTCGGAGGTGGGCTGGCCGTTGATGAAGTGCTGGAGGTGGTTTCCCTGCGCGATGATGACGTAGTCGTTCCACTGGCTCACATCGACCTTCACCGGCGCGTGCTCGCTAAGCTGCCAGAGGGCGCCATCGGGATCGAGGAGGACGTTTTTGCCATTCAGGCCGAAGATGCCGCGACCGCGCTCCTCATACGTCATGCCGGTGTGCTCGATGGCGGGATGGATGTCGCACTGGTAGCCGGTAATGACCCACGGGGCCACGTCCTTCAGCTCGCGACTGCGATACTGGATGCCGCTGTTATTGTCGCCGATGACGCGGACGGTGGCGCGAAGCTCGAAGTCCTTCACCGTGCCGCCGCGCCAGATGAGGAAGCTGTTGTTCGCCATGGCCTCCGGCGTGGGATTCGTGCCGATGACGATGCCGTTCTCGACTTTCCACAGCTTCGGATCGCCATCCCAGCCGGTGAGGTCTTTGCCGTTGAACAGCGAAGTGAAGCTGTCTTCGGCGGCGAATGACGAAACCAGAGCCGAGCAAAGCGAGACAGCCAGCACCGCGAAGCGTGTGCTGCCCCGCAGGGGTGAGCGAAGCGAAGCAATGGCGAATGAGGAAGCAATGATGAGAAACGGGCGCATGGAGTGGTGGAGGAATGGAGTGATGAATCAAGGTGTCGGCACCAGCTTCTCGCCACTCGCAGGCATCGTCTTCGTCGGTTCGCCGGTGAGGAGTCCGTTTTTCACCAGAAAACGGTCCGCAGCGATGAGCGTGACGGTTTGCCAAGGACCGCTGTTGAAGAAGCTGTGCGACTGGCCCGGCGCGATCTGGAGATCGATGGTTTTGGTGCCGAGTGACTTCCATTTCGTGTGGGCGGTGTCCCAGCCTTTCTTCCAGGTATCTTTGTCGCCAAAGAACGCGATGGCAGGCGGCAGATCGACCTTCAAATGATGCAAAACGTCGATCTCGGGGTCCTTGTCGTCATCGGTGGCAAAGGCAGGATTGAACCACACATAAGCAACGACGCTGGTGTCGATGTCTTTCGGGTCCGCCGGGTCGTTGAGGCCGGGATTCATGGTGGCGAGGGCGCTGATGTGCCCGCCCGCCGATCCACCGCCTGTGATGATGCGTTGCGGATCGATACCGAGCTCGCCCGCATGCTGCTTGAACCAACGAATGGCGCTTTTCGCGTCGGTGACGCACACGCGCTTCTTGGTTTCACCTGCGGGTAGTGCTTTGACCTCCGCACCTGTCAGCATTCGATACTCAGATGTGGCACAGACGAGCCCGCGACTGGCAAAGTAGGCACAAGCGATGCGAAACTGACGCAACGAACCACCAGTCCATGATCCGCCATGGAACAAGATCATGCCAGGCACCTTGGCCTTCATAGGATCATGATTCAGCGGGGAATAAATCTCCATCTGCTGCGGTTTGCCAGCGCTCACTTTGTAGATGTAAACTTTGCCAGGTGGTGCATCCGCACCCATCACGGATATCTTTTTCGCAGCAGTTTGGGATAGCGCTGGAGTGGCTAAAAGCAGCAAGACAAGAAGCTGGCAGTTCATCGGATGGATAAGGTTTACTTCAAAGCTGTCTCAATGGCCTTAGCGACTGTTTCCCCTAGAAAGTCATAGCCTTGAGCATTGAAGTGCACATCGTCGGGATTCTGCATTGTGGCAAGGTGCGGAGTGATGGCAGTAAAAAGGTCATCAATGGCGATGCCATGCTTCTTCATCACTTCGGCAGCAGCGGTGTTCCGTTCTATGATGGGAGCAGACTTGTATTGCCCGTTCTTGGTGTCCGGGCAAGGGGTGCTACTGGCCCACACGAGCTTCGCTTCAGTCTTCTTCATGCGATCGATGAGCAGCTCCAGCCGCTGCTGGTAGTCAGCGATTGGCGTGTTGCGGTCATGGATGCCGAAGTTGAAGTGGATGAGATCCCATTTGCCGTCACCAAGCCAAACCTCAATGTTCTTCAGGCCACTCGCCGTTGGCCCACAGTTGGCCGGAGCGCGATGCACGTTCACTTTTCCTGTGAGCGCTTTGCGCACCGCCTGCGTGTAGCCTCGTGAGACCGAATCGCCAATCAGTAGCACCCGCGGCAGCTTTGGATCATCCTTCACAAATTCCCAGGCACTTGAGCGCCCGGCGATTTTATCACGCTTGTGGATAGGCAAATAAAAACCTCCCAGTTGGCTTTGCAACACTTTTTCCCAGGCCTGCTGCTCCACTGACAGATTTGCCACGTGTGCCTGATATCGCTCTTCGATCACTGCGTCAGCCTTCGCCTTCTGAGCGGCAGCTTCAGCAGCATTCGTGGGTTCACCTTGCGGAGGATTTGCTGAGATCTGAGCCCAGCCGAGGCAAGGAATGAAAAAGAGAAAAAGACATTTCATGCACCCCTTTCAACGAACGACACCAAGGCTATCCTTGCCAGCATTTGAAAGAACGTTTAGCGATCACTGCATGGATCAAAACTGGAAAGACAAAATCGTCATCGTCACGGGAGGCGGTGGTGGCATGGGACAGCAAGCAGCCAAGCGTTTCGCAGATGCTGGAGCGAAGACCTTTATCTTGGGCCGGACTTTAGAGTCGCTTCAGGAAACGGCTGCCCTGTCGGGTAACATCTTGCCCATGGTTTGCGATGTCTCCGACCCGAACAGTGTTGCCTTAGCACTGGATGAGGTTTTGAAGCATGGCGTTCCTTTTGCACTTATCCACACAGCAGGCATCAATACACCTGACCGCTTCATGGCCCACGATGATCCAAAACGCATCGCCAGCGCAGAAAGCTGGCGTCGGGTCATGGAAATCAATGTGCTCGGCGTGGTGAACATGATTCAGGCTGTGTCAAAACCCATGGCGGCCCATGGTGGCGGGCGCATCGTCGTGGTTTCTTCGACAGCAGGTCACGGGTATGACTCCTACGCGGGAGTTCCTTACACAGCTAGCAAATGGGCAGTTCATGGCATGCTCTTCACCGCTCGGATGCAACTAAACGCCCACGGGATAGTCGTGTCCGAATACGCCCCTGGCGAAGCGAACACACCTCTTGTCGCCAAGCGCCCCGTGCAGCCTTCCCCAAACCACAAAGAAGCCATGATCAGCTGTGAGGACTGTGCTGATGTCATGTTCTTCATGGCTAGCCAACCGCACAGCATGAGCATCACTCAGCTTCCGGCTTATCAGCCATTTGGCGGCATGCCGCCACAGATCACTTCGCCATGGCTGGAGGCTCTGGAAATCAAACCCAAGCCTTGAGCAAATTCGATCCATTCACGAATGGTAAGACAGCCAATCCATGCGTTCTTATTCATCGAATGAAGCTTCCCATTCTTCTCTTCCTATCGATCTTTGCGCAATCCCTACTCGCCCAGGAAATACGAACGAAAGGCCAAGGCGTCGAAATCAAGGCAGGCAGTTTAGGAGCCCTTTTACTGACGTATCCAGAGTTTGAGCCAACGCACAAAATCATCGAAGTGAAGGCGAGCGGGACGCAGGCCAGCGTGAAGTATGAAGGTGGCGCGGAGTGTGCCATTTCGGTGGTCAAAGATGAGGTCGGAGTGAGCTTTCTCGGTGTTTCGGCCAATGTGAAATCGTGGAAGATGACGACGCTCATCGACATCGGCTTTGCGAAAGGCGGCTCTTGGCAGATCGCAGACAAAAGCGGCCTTTTCCCAGCGAAGAAGGCTTCACCACCGCACCTCGCGAGTTTGAACGGAACGACGTTTTCGGTGAAAAATGCCCAGGGGCAGAGTTTGAGCTTCACAACGCCGGAGTTCGCGTTTCAGCAACTCACGGACAACCGCGAATGGAACTGGGCGGTGTATCACTGGCAGTTCATCGTGCCGTGGATGGCAGATCGCACATCGGTGAAAATCAAGGTGACGTCGGATCTCGCCTCGGTGACGAAATTGATCGATCCTTTCGGGCAGAGTCTGAAAGATTCGTTTCCAAACAAGCTTCAAAGCCTCGAAGACCTCAAAGCTGATGTGGAAACGGACAAGACCTACTACGCTAGCATCGAGACGCCGAAGCTGGATCGTTTTGGCGGGCTGCCGGGCAGCGGCGAGGCGCTGGGGCTGAAGAAGACCGGTTTCTTCCATGTGGAGCCAAAGAGCGGCAAATCATGGCTGGTCGATCCAGATGGCAATGCGTTCTTCCACCTCGGTGTGTGCGGTTTCGCCCCCAATGATGACTACACCTACGTGAAGGGCCGCGAGGGTATCTATGAGTGGCTGCCGAAGCTCGACAGCGAATACGCATCAGCCTTTCGCGAAGGCAATTCGGACCATTTTTCGTTCTACATCGCGAACACGATCAAGAAGTTCGGCGCTGCGTATGATTTCGAATCGCATGCGACACGGATGATCGAGCGAGTGAAAAAATGGGGGTTCAATTCGATAGGCGCGTTCAGTCCAGTGCCGCAGAAAGCTGAGTTTCCGTATGTGGCGCATCTGCCGATCAATGAGTGGGAAGGCGTCCCACGCATTCCGGGGGCACATGAGGTGTGGGACCCGTTTGATACGGCTACCGTGGCGAAGATCGCGGAAAACATCGCGCGCGAGGTGCCTGTGCGAGCGAACGATCCGCTCTTGATTGGCTGGTTCATCGTGAATGAGCCGCGGTACGATGAACTGCCGCGTGTGCTTCCATCACTGGATGGCACGCATGCCTGCAAACACGAGCTGGTGGCCGCTTTGAAGACGAAATACAGCACGGTGGAGGCTTTCAACACCGCGTGGCAGGCAAAGGCGGCCTCGTTTGATGAACTCATCGGCTCTGGGCTTGCGGTGACGACAGATGCTGCGAAAGCGGACGTAAAGGCATTTGTCGGCACGTTTCTCGAAACTTATTTCGCGCAGATCGAGAAGGTGTTTCGCAAACATGACGCGAATCATCTGCTTATCGGCAGCCGCCTTCAGCCGATCACGATCGAGGACGAGCAGCTCTGCCGCATCATGGGCAAGCATCTCGATGTCGTGAGCTACAACTACTACACCTTCGGCGTCGATACGACCGCGCTGAAACGCTACCACGAGTGGACGGGCGGCAAGCCGATGATGCTGAGCGAGTTCTTCTGGGCCTCGCCAAAAGACAGCGGCCTCATCGGCGGACGCGAAGTCAGCTCGCAAAAGGAGCGTGGGCTGGCCTATCGAAACTACGTCGAGCAAAGCGCCTCGCTGGGTTTTGTCATCGGCATCGAGTGGTTCACGCTCGTCGATCAGGCCACGACGGGCCGCTGGTTTAGCCAATACAACGGCGAAAGCTACAACACCGGCCTGCTCAGCGTGGCGGATCGCCCATGGAAGGACATGTTGGCGGAGATGATGAAGACGAACCACACGATCTATGACCTGCTGCTCGGCAAGCGGCCGCCGTTTGTGTGGGATGATGCGCGGTTTCGGATGAAGTAGGGCAGCTTGGAAGTCACAGTCGCCGTTGGGGTTTCACCGTGTAGCTATGCTCCACCGCGCCGTTTTCCAGATCGGCACGCGTCACGCCGGGGACGATGCTGCGCACGTAGTCCACTTTCGCCTCATTGGCCTCCACGGTGACACGCACATGGCCGCTGCTGCCGAGGATGACGCCGCCGTAGCCGTATTCTTCGGCGCTGCGGGTGCCGCCGCTCGGGTGGCCGGGTTGCGGCACGTCCTGGTAGATGATGCCATCGAGCTCTTCTTTGACGAAAAGATGGTCGTGACCGTGGAAGACGATGTTCACGCCGTGTTTCACGAAAAGCTGATGCAGCGGCAGTTCCCAGCCAGGACGGTTCTGTTTGAAGCCCTCGGTGCCATCCGCGTTTTTGCCGCCCCACTCCATGTAGGCCGCAGGTTTGGCTCCACCACGCACGTCGCGGCCCAGACCGCCGACGAGGTGATGGATGAACACAAAACGCATCGCCGCCTTGCTGCTCGCGAGCGTTTGGGACAGCCAGCGATACTGCGTCTCGCCGAGCGTCATGTCCCAACCCGAGGCTCCGCGCCGCAGGGTGGACCAAAACGGATCGAGGCCGATGAAGAGCGCATTTCCCCACTCAAAGGCGAAGTAGCTGTGCTTGTCGTTTCCATCGGTGGGATTCGGAAAGTAGGTGTGACGCATACCGAGCGACCAGTCCGACATCTCCGGATCACTGCCACGCTCGCCATCGTGATTCCCCAGCACCATGAAAATGGGCACGCTGTGCGCGATGCGGCCCATGTAGTAGCGCTGAGCCTTGTATTGCGATTCCGAGCGACGGAAGAACTGTCCAAACTTGTCCACCATCGTCGTGTCACCGAGGTCGATCATGAAGTCCGGCTTGTCGGCGAGCATGTTCGCCAGCGATTGCTGGTAAACCCGCACGTCCGTGTTGTTGTCGAGATGCGAGTCCGCCTGCATGACAAAGCGGAAACTCGATCCCGCCTTCCGCTGGGTGTGAAAGCTACGCATCACATCCTGCACCGCCTCGCCACCCGAGCGGCGATAGGTCAGGCGGTAGTTGTAAGCCGTGTCGGGCTTCAGACCGCCCAGCACGATGTTTTGAGGTTTACCGGCCTGCAACTTCACCGGCTCCGTCCGTAATCGGGCCATTCCTGGCCCGTCTGACGGGGCAGGAATGCCCCGAATACTCTCTGCACACTCGATGAAAGCCTCCATGTCATCCCAAGCCAGCACGCTGACCGTCACGGATTCCGCGCCCGGCCTGCAAAGCCAAACGTTGAACAGATACGGCGGCACCACCGCTGGCTCGACCTGCCCGCCTTGGCCTGCGCCGCCTTTGCCTCCGCCCTTCGGCTTCTCCTCCGTCACAGCGGCGATCAAAAGCAGGGGCAGCAGGGCAATCAGCAGTGAATGGTGCATTTTCATGGCTTGAATCTACGAAGTCCTGTCAGCAGGACATCAAGCTCGCGGCGCTAAATTGTCAGCAAACAGTCAATGCGACGCCCTGTCGAGATTCGGAGCCTCGCGTCGTAATCTTCGTGAACATGCTCCCGCCCGAAACCATTGCCGCCACCCTGCTCTCTGAGCGGCTGCCGCTTACGGCCTTTTTTGCCAGCGTGACGCGAGATTTTCATCTGGCGGAGGACGTGTTTCAGGAGGTGTGCGTGAAGGCCGTGGCGCGGGCGAACAGCTTTGAGACTCCGGCGCATCTCATGAACTGGACTCGGCTCACGGGAAAGAATCGCGCCATCGACATCCTGCGCGCTCGTGATGGCCGCTATGTGGGCCTGAGCGATGAAATGCTGGCTCTGCTGGCGGACGAGTGGCCGGAGCAGAGTCGCGTCGATGTCATGCAGGAAGCGCTGAGCCTCTGCGTCGAGCAAATCACGCCGAACAACCGCGAACTGCTGCGGCTTCGCTACTTCGAACGTCGCAACTGCACTGACGTAGCCGCGATGATGGGCCGCAAGATCGAAACCGTCTATCAAGCTCTCGCCCGCCTGCACAAAGCCCTTGGCGACTGCATTCGCGCCCGCCTTCAAACCGAATCCGCCTCATGAACGACACCGACTTTCTCCATCTGCTCATGCGCCATCAGGATGGCACCCTCACGCCCGATGAGATGACGGCATTCGAAGCCGTAATGCGGGATGATCCCGCGAGACGCCAGCTCTTCGCCGAGACTCAACTGCGCTCGATGGCGCTGCATGATCGCTTCCGTCAGGAGGCCTTCCAAAGTGGCTGCGGCTTCAGCCGCACTCCGGGAAAGAAGCGTCTCACCTGGATCACCCGCCCGATCACCGCGATGGCGGCCGGACTCGTCATCGGCTTGTTCAGCGCCTCCATCGTCTGGGCCATCTCATCGCCCAAGGCGACTACCGAGCGGCTGTTTTCGTTGATCAACGGCAGCTTCGAGGAAGAACGCCTCGAGTTTGGCTTCCCACGCCAGATCGGTGTTTGGAGCGGCGATGAAGCCTCCATCGCGGACGGCAAGCTCCGCTTCATCGCCCCCGGCAGTGATGCTGGCGATCCCAGTGCGCGAGCCATCTCGTGCGATGTCTTCCAACTCGTCGATCTCCGCCCGCTGCGCCACACGCTCAGCCCCGAAGGAGACTCCGTGCTTGAGCTCAGCGCCGACTTCATCGATGACCGCCCTCACAACACGAAGCCTTCTGTCACCTTCTTCTGCCAGCTCTACCTCTTCCAGGGCGATCCCGCCGGTCTGCATCAAAGCTGGCCACAAAGCATCACCGACACCCTCGCCAGCGGCAGCGCCCAGGTCACCACGCTCGGCACCGATGCCAAAGGCACCCGCCACCTGACCGCCAAGTGTCTCGTCCCTGCGGAAGCCGATTTCGTCGTCATCCAAATCTCCGCCCGTCCGAACCTCCGACCAGCCAAGCTCGACGAACTGTCGGCTGACAACGTGAAGCTGACCTTGAAAACCCAACCCACCTTGCCCGTGCGAATCGTGCAGCGGTGAAGCATTTCGACAAAAGAATGGGGACAGAAGAATCTGATTCCTATCATTCTCTTGTCCCCATTCTTCTGTCGATAAATCCATGTCGAGTGTCAGCGCACCTCTCCGTATCAACCCAGATGATCCGCTTCACCTTCCTCCTCCTCGTTGCCTCTACTGCTGCCGCTCTCGATTACCCGCACGTCACCGCCGAGCCTCAAAAGACCGGCTGGCCGCTCACGGCGGAAGAACGGGCCTATGTCGTCGACAAGCCGGAATACGAGCGTCGCCCCGGCCGTGAGTCGAACAAGCATCTGCCGCAACTTTGGCCTCAAGTGCCGAGCGCGGGTCATTTCGGCGGAGATGCTTGGCTAAAGCTTCACGAGGCGCATGTGAAGACTGTGCAGGCGAATCAAGGTCCGGTGGATGTGTTGCTCGTCGGCGATAGCATCACGATCCAGTGGGGCGATTCGTGGAAGAAGAACTTCCCCGAGCTCAAAGCCGTCAACATCGGCATCGGCGGCGACAAAACGCAGAATGTGCTCTGGCGCCTCGATCACGGCGGTGTCGAAGGTCTTCAGCCGAAGTCCATCGTGCTCATGATCGGTAACAACAACATGTTCTTCACCCCCGAGACCGGCATCGAAGCCGCTGCCAAAGGCATCGAGATGTGCCTGAAGAACCTGCGCGAGAAGTTCCCCGCCGCCGCCATCATCGTGGCGAAGATTTTGCCAGCACACACGCCCGGAAACGCCTTCTACGAAGACATCAAGAAGACCAACGCCGCTCTCGATCCTCTCAAGCTCGACAGCGATCCGAACGTGAAAGTCCTCGACCTATGGCCCGACTTCACCAACGCGGACGGCACGATCAAGAAGGACCTCTTCACCCCGGATAACATCCACCTCTCGCCTGCGGGCTATGCGGTGTATGCCGCCAAATTGAAGCCGCTGCTGGTGGTGAAGTAACCGGAATTAGGCAGAAGAATGGGGGCAAGAGAATGAATCTGTTTGTTATTCTTCTGCCACCATTCTCCTGTCTACGCTCCCCATGTATTATGCGTCAGATTCTCCTCACTTGCCTGTTTGCCACCTCACTTCTCGCTGCGCCACCGACGGTGTTTTTGGAGCAGCATTGTTATGACTGCCATGATGCGGAGACGAAGAAGGGTGACCTCGATTTGACCGCCCTCCGCTTTGACGCGGAGCATCTGGACCTGCTCGTCAAAGTGCACGATGCGGTGGAGCGCGGGGAGATGCCGCCGAAGAAGAAAAAGCAGCCTGCGGAGGCGGAGCGGGTGGAGTTTGTGAGTGAGATGGACGCGAAGCTGATGGCGCTTGCGAAGGCGGGCGATCAGGGGCGCATTCGGATGCGGCGGATGACGCGGGTGGAGTTTCAAAACACGCTTCAGGATCTGCTGGCGCTGCCGAGGCTCGACATCACGGCGCTGCTACCGGCGGATGGTCGCGTGGCGGGCTATGACAAGATGGCAGGTGCGTTGGACATCTCGCCCGCGCATCTCGCGGCCTATGAGGAGGCGGTCGAAAAAGCGCTGGATGCGGCAATTGCCACGCGCAGCACTCCACCGCGAGTCTTCAAGAAGCGCATCTATCCGGCGGGCTTGTTCAAGTTCGGCGCGAATCTGGAGCACGGCCAGTATGTGTTGCTCAAAGACAAACAGAACGATCCCGCGCTGCCGGTGCGTGGCGGTTTCGAGGACAAGCAAGGCTATGTCGGCCATGAAGGGCCTGATTTGGAGGAACGCAAAAAACTGCTCGAAGCCGTAAAGGCCGCAAAAAGCCAGAGCGCGGTCGGTTTGCTCAATCCGAATCTCGCGGGCTATGAGGCGGCGATGAATGTGTCGCCGATCTACGCGGGCATGTATCGCATGAAGCTCTCGCTGTGGGGCTTTCATTGGAACGAGGGCAAGCCGGAGCCTTGCGCCGCGCCGCAGGCTGCGGTGCTGCGGGCGCATGAGGAGGGCAAGCAACAGGAAGGCGGGCGCTTGCTGCGGGCCTTCACCGCGCCGTCGATGCAGTCGAACGAGGCGGAGATCACCGAGTGGCTCGATGCGCATGAAAGCATCGTCTTTGATCCGGTGTCGATTCCTTGGAACGGCCTGCGCATCGGTCAGGTGGCCGGACGCGCGAAGAAGCATGTGGGGCCGGGCGTGGCGATTGACTGGTTCGAGATCGAAGGGCCGATCAACGCCGTGTGGCCGCCAGAGAGTCACAAGCGGCTCTTTGGCGATCTGCCGATCAAGCCGTGGCCGCAAGGTAGTGAAGCGGTGCCGCCGCAGCGCGAGGAGGTGCGCAGTATCGGCGGCTATGTGCCGAGCATGCATTTTGATCTCACGCCGCAGGAGCGAAAGCCAGCGCTGGAGACCGTGCAGTCGGCACAGCCGGAAGAAGATGCCCGCAAGCTGCTCACGGCGTTTTTGCCCAAGGCGTTTCGTCGGGAGGTGAAGCCCGAAGAGATCGAGCCCTATGTGGCACTGCTGCGCTCTCGACTTGCCGCGAAGGACTGCTTTGAGGACGCGATGCGGCGTGTGTATGTCGCGGTGCTCACCTCGCCGGAGTTTTTGTTTCATGCGCCGGATTCGCTTGCCTCTCGGCTCTCCTACTGGCTCTGGAATGGCCCGCCGGATGCCGAGTTGCTTGCCGCAGACCTCCAAAACCCAGCGGTGCTCCGCAAGGAGGTGGATCGCCTGCTCGCGGACAAACGCGGCGAGCGCTTCATTGAGGATTTCACGAATCAATGGCTCGAACTCAGCCGTCTCGATGAAACCACGCCTGATCCGCAGCTTTACCCTGAGTATCGCTTTTTGCTCCACGAAGGCATGTCCGCCGAGACGCGTGCCTTTGTTCGCGAACTCATCCAAAACGATCTCCCCATCACTGCGCTGCTCAAACCGGGCTTTGCCATGCTCACGCAGCGTTTGGCGGAGCACTACGGCATCAAAGACGTGCATGGTGTGGAGCCGCGCAAAGTCCCGCTGCCACCGGAAAGCCTGCGCGGAGGCCTGCTCGGCCAGGCGGCCATCCACAAGCTCACCGCGAACGGCACCACCACCTCGCCCGTGAAGCGTGGCGTGTGGGTGATGGATCGCGTGTTGAACGATCCCGCCCCACCACCGCCGCCTGGCGTCTCCGCTGTCGATCCCGACACACGCGGCACCACCACCGTGCGCGAGCAACTCGACAAACACCGCGCCGACACCAACTGCGCCGCCTGCCACGCCAAGATTGACCCCGCAGGCTTCGCTCTCGAAGCCTTCGATCCGATTGGCGGCCTGCGCGATCGCTACCGCTCCAACGGCCAAGGCGACGAGCCCCCCGAGAAAGGCAAAACCGACTGGCGTGTGCAATACAAGCTCGGTCCGAAAGTGGACCCGAGCGGTGCCCTCACCGATGGCCGCTCCTTCAGCGGCCCGAATGATCTGAATGCCCTCCTCACCAGCGATCCCGCCCGACTCGCCCGCGCCTTCATCGCCCACCTCTCCCGCTACGCCACCGGAGCTGAGGTAAGCTACGCCGACCGAGCCCAGATCCGCCAGATCGTCGAAAGCACGAAGAGCAGTGGGTATGGGATGCGGTCGCTGATCCATGCGCTGGCTGCGGATCGGATTTTTATAGGCAAGAGAGCCGAGCGCAGCGAGACAGACAGCCGAAGGCTGCCCTCAGGGAAGCGAAGCGCATCAATGGGGGCAAAAGAATGAACTGACTTTGACCTCTGAATCCTATTCTCTTGCCCCCATTCTTTTGCCTACCCTCCCCGTCATGCCTATTCACCGCCCCCTTGAACTGCGAAGCATCTCGGACAAAACCTTCGCCGAAATTGACGAGGTAGTGATGCGTTGTGCTTATGCGAGTCAGAACCACTTCGGTCGGCTGTTCGACGAGCGCATCTATGAGAATGATCTGGCGGCTCGTCTGCGTGCTCACGGTTTCGAAGTTCACACCCAAGTCCCGGTCAAAGTCAGTCATGGAAGCTTCGAAAAGACCTACTTTCTCGATCTCGTGGTGAATCATATGCTCTACGAACTCAAAGTCGTTGCCTCATTGCTTCGTGAGCACGACGCTCAAGCGCTCAACTATGCGATGCTCCAAAACATCCGACTTGTGAAGCTCCTCAACTTAGGAGAGTCCGAGGTTCGCGGAAAGCTGCTCCGCAATGCCGTGGGTGAACCCGAACGGCATCAGCCCACGATGCGAAAGACAGGCTGGAAGCCGTTGAGGCCTCGTTGCACAGAGCTAATCGAACACCTCAAAGAACTCATCCGCGACTGGGGCACTCACCTGAGCAGCACACTCTACACAGAAGCCCTCGTGTATCATTTCGGGGGCGAGGCTCATTGTGTGCAGCGTGTGGAATTATCTTCAGGTGCAATCACCCTTGGCACGCATCCTGTGCAGATGCATGACATAGAGCATGGTTTCGTCGTCACAGGCTTCACGCGACCTCAACCAAGCTATCGACAGCATCTCGAAGTTCTTTTGAAACACGCGCCCTCGCTGAAAGGCATTCAGTGGATCAATCTGAACCATTCTCGGTTGGAGGTGACCACCATTGAGCCTGAAATAGGCAGGAGAATGGGGGCAAAAGAATAACCTGAAATGAAAAACTGAATCCTATTCTCTTGCCTCCATTCTTTTGCCTACCTCATCCATGAATCGCCGAAACTTCCTCCGCGCTGCTGGCGCTTGCCTCGCTTTGCCATCCATCGGGCGTGCTGCTGAAAAGCTGCCGCCGAAGCGGCTTTTCGCCATTCATGTGCCGCTGGGCATGATGCCGCAGTTCTTCTTTCCGAAGGCTGGCGAGACCTCCAGCCCCTATCTCGACCTCATCGCCGCGCATCGTCCGCTCTTCACCACCTTCAGCGGCCTCTCGCATCCGGGTGTGGATGGGAATCATCACGCGGGCCAGTGCTTCCTCACGGGCGCGCCGCATCCGGGGCAGCCTACGTTTCGCAACAGCCTCTCCCTCGATCAACTTGTCGCGGAGCAGATAGGACTCGATACCCGCTTTCCCTCGCTCGCCGTGTCGGTGCGCAAGGGCGAGCACTATGCCGACTCCATCGCCGTCTCGCGCTCCGGCGTTGTTTTGCCGTCGGAGACCAGCGCCGAGAGGCTTTATCGACGCTTGTTCGTTGCCGGAACACCCGAGGAAAAAGCCGCCACCATGCGCCGCATCGAAGCCGGTGGCAGCGTGCTCGATTTGATCCTCGACAAAGCCAAGCGACTCGAAAAAAGTACCGCAGCGGAGGATCGGGCGCGACTCGAACAATACTTCCAAAGCGTGCGTGAACTCGAAGGCCGCCTCCAGCGCAACATCGAGTGGGAAAACCGCCCGAAGCCGAAAGTGGACTACCCGCAGCCCAAGGACATCGCCGATGCCAACGAGGTCATCGCGAGGTCCAAGCTCATGTTCGACCTCATCCGCCTCGCCTTGCAGACGGACAGCACGCGCGTCGTCACGCTCTCGCTCAGCACCTTCAGCGTCGTGCCGCATGTGCCCGGCGTGAAGAGCGAAACCCACGGACTCACCCACCACGGCAACGAACCCGAAAAGATCGCCGAATTGAAGAAGATCGAAGAAGCCCAGATGACAGCCTTCGGCGACCTACTCAAAGCGTTTCAATCCGTCAACGAAACCGGCGGCACCTTGCTCGACCGCACCCAAATCCTCTACGGAAGCTGCCTCGGCAACGCCAACTCCCACAGCAACCAAAACCTCCCCCTCATCCTCGCCGGTGGCGGCTTCAAGCACGGCCAGCACCTCGCCTTCGACACGCAAAACAACACACCCATGGCGAACCTCTTTGTGTCCATGCTTCAAAACCTCGGCATCGAGGCGGGCAAGTTCGCAAGTAGCACGGGAACGCTGAGCGGACTGGCTGCTAGTTGACCGGTCCGAAATGAATCCACAAAGTTTGGAGAGCAGCCATTAGCTTCCGCTGTCTTTACGAGCGGTAGGAAAGTTTGAGCGGCGAGGAGTGGCCGGGTAACACCGGCACTGCCACTTTTTCGCGGCAAACGGCCGCGATTGGTGGAGCATTCGGAGGTATGAATGATTCTGACCGCGACCTGCATGACCGGTTCCTACGCCTTTTCATGGCGCAGGAGCAGGGGTTGCGGGTGTTTGTTCGGTCGCTGTTGTTTTCGCAGGAGGAGGAGCGGGAGGTGATGCAGGAGGTGGCGGTGGTGCTGTGGCGGAAGTTTGATCCGGCGATGGATGACGCGGCGTTCACACGCTGGGCCTTTGGTGTGGCAAGGATGGAGGCGCTGGCGTTCCGGCGGGACCGTGCTCGGGATAGGCACCTCTTTGGTGACGAGGTCTTTGAGTTGCTGGCGCAGACGACGGCGGACCACGCGGAGACGCTGGAGGCGGAGCGCCGGGCGCTGGAGGTCTGTGTGGAAAAGCTGCCGCGTGAGCAGCGTGAGCTGGTGCGCACGGCGTATGCGCCAGGCGTGCGCATGGATGTGCTGGCGGAGCGACTGGGACGCACGGCGATGTCGCTCTACAAGTCGCTGCACCGCATCCGCATCACCTTGATGGAATGCACGCAGCGTGAACTCGCGAAGGAGGAACTGGCATGAACTCGAATGATCCCCGTTTTGAACTCATCCGCCGCTGCCGTGATGGCGGGGCCTCGCGTGAGGAACGAGAGCAGATGGAGGCGCTGCTACGCGAGGATGAGGTCTTTCGCCTGGCCTACCTGCGTTATGTGAATGTGGATCTCGCACTGGAAACGGTGGCAGTGGGTGAAGAGGCGGCTTTGAAGCCGAAAGTTCGCGAGGTGAAGTGGAAGGTCTGGCCCACGATGGCGGCTGCGGCGGCGTTTGCGCTGCTGGGGGTGCTGGCGGGACTGGCTTGGCAAGGTGATGAGACCGCACCGGAGTATGTCGCCACGCTGACGCTGGCGGAGCAGTGCGATTGGGGGAACGGCGATAGCCTCGTGGAGGGGCAACGCGTGGCCGCCGGGCCGCTGCGGCTGCGTTCGGGCACGGCGATGCTGCGCTTTGACGCGGGGGCGTCGGTGCTGCTGCGGGGCGCGGTGGATCTGGAGCTGCGCACACGGTCGCGGGCGGTGCTGCGTGCGGGTGAGGTGATGGTGCGGGCGGAAGAGCAGGCGGCGGGCTTTTTGCTGGAGACGCCCGCCAGTCAGGTGACGGATCTTGGCACGGAGTTCGCGGTGAAGGTCGAGGCCTCGGGCGCGACGGAGGTGCATGTGCTGGAGGGCCTGGTTTCGTATCGCAAAGCGGAGCCGGGTGACGAGGCGATGTCGGCGGGCGAGGCGCTGCTCACAGCAGGCAAAGCGGTGCGCTACGACACGCCTACGCAGGAAGCGCCGCGTGAGGTGGCGGTACGTCAGGCGCGTTTCGATGAAGCCTTGGACGCGGCGATGGCCTCCCAAAAACCGGCGGCACTGCTGGCGCATGAGCCTTTCGCCTATGCGGCGGATTTTTTGCCGCTGGAGGAAGCGGCAGGCGGCAGCGGCTGGAAGGAACCGTGGCAGCCAGCGAAAACCTGGCCTGTTCCTCATGATCCTCTTCGTCCACTGCGCTTCGTCGCCAGCCCCACCATCCCCGAAGGCCGCTTACTGGATGCCTCGGATGCGTTCCCGCAGATCTCGCGACGGTTCCAGAAACCCATCCGCCTGGATCGCGATGGCATCTACTACTTCAGCGCCCGTGTGCGCTGGGTGCCGGGAACGTCGCCAGTGAAGGCCATGCGCCAGGCCCGGGTGATTTTGCGTTCGTCCACGGATCCTAAAAGGGCCCGCTATGTGATGAACCTGCCCACCTGCCTGCTGCCGCAGATCCAGCGGCATGACTCCGAGGTCTTCACCAGCCGCCAAAAAGTCACGGCAGGCGATGTGCAGCACTGGGTGCTGAAAATCGTCGCCAGCGAGCATGGGCACGACGAGTTGCACTTCCGCGTCTTCCAGGAAAACGAGCCCGTGGGCGACTTGGAGCCGGACCAGTGGCACCTGAGCCTGACGCAGGAGCGCAGCGATGCGGTGCTCGATCAAATCGTGCTCGACACCTACCTCGCCCCCGATCCGGCGGCGTTCGGTGATATTCGCCTGGGCACCACCTGGCGCTCGGTGACTCATTAGCAAAAGTGAATTCTGGTTTAGCTTCTATCTGGTGCGCTTGGGACGTAATGCAGATGTAAGTCTGAAGTGCTATTTATCCATCCTGCGCAGCATGCGTTCCTTTTCCGTCATCGGTGGTGCGCCTCCGGCACCGCCTCAGCCCTCACGATCGCCGTTCAGTTTGCGAATGCTTTTCCCGACCTCACCACCGCATGAAAGCCCGACGGACTGACACGACCTCCGGCCTTCTGCCTGAGGGCTGGCGCTGTCAGGCCTTGCTGGAGCTGTTTGAGCATCTGCCGGGGGTGCAGTTCTGGGTGAAGGATCGCGCTGGCCGCTATCTGGTGATGAATCGTGCATGCCTTCACGATTACGGGTTCACGGAGTTGACGGAGGCCTGCGGGCGCACCGATGGCGAGTTGTCTCCGGGGCATATTGCGGCGCAGTTCCGGTTGGATGACGAGCGCGTGTTGAAGGGCGAGAGCATCATGAATCGCATCGAGCTGGTGGGACGCTTTGATCATACAGCGGTGTGGTGTGTATCAGACAAGGTGCCGCTGTACGACGAGCGTGGGCGCATTGTCGGCACTGCGGGGGTGGCGCGACCGTTGGGCAAGCGCGCGGAGTTCCCCGCGACAGCGGACACATCGATGGCGCGGGCGCTGGAATACCTGCGGGAGCGAGTCTCGATGCCGGTGCGGAATGCGGAGCTGGCGCGGCATGCGGGGGTGTCTCTGCGCGTGCTGGAGCGGCGCTTCCGTGAGGCTTTTTACCTTTCACCGCAGCAATACCTGCGACGGCTGCGCGTGCGCATGGCCTGTCATCCGCTGGTGTATTCGGGGCAGTCCATTGCGGAAATCGCCTCAGCGCATGGTTTTTGTGATCAAAGCCATTTTGGACGCGAGTTCCGCCGCGAGACAGGTATGACGCCGCTCGAGTATCGAAGACGGTTCCGCGTGGCAGAGGCGTGACGTGATTCTTCCAAAAAGTGTCGCGGTTGCTCTATCTCCAAAGAGGGAATCCCGCCAAACTCAGCCCGTGTCCCCAAGCGGTTCCATCCTACCCATTGACATCCTCTTCGTCGGCTGCGGCGCCGCCGACGTGCTGACCGCGCCACGACTGCGGGAGCAAAACGGGCCACTGCGGTCTCGATCTCTTCACGCAGGCGAGATCCATCATCAGCAGCCATACCTCAATTCCAACCCTCAACTTCTGCCGTAACTCCAACAGCACCCTCGAGCAGACATGAAAAAGATCGTCCTCATCTTCGGCCTCTTTCTTGCGGGGCTTTCTCCAGTCTCCGCCGACCTCACCAACCGCTGGTCGTTTAATCAGCCCGCTGGTGCCGTGACTCATGGAACCACCATGGCCGACTCCATCGGAGGAGCGACCGCCACCGTCGTGGGTGTGAACGCCAGCTTCACCGGCACGGCTTTGACGCTGCCGGGCAGCGGGGGGGCTTCGACCGCAGCCGCGAATGTCATCTCAGCTTACATCGACCTGCCGAATGGGATTATCTCCAGCAAGACGAATCTCACCGTGGAGATTTGGGCGACACCGGTGTCGGTGCAGAACAACCAGCGACTGTTCGAGTTTGGGCGCGTGAACACGGCCGGAGTGGGAGGCGGTGCTCCTGGTGAAATCACCAACAACTCCACCACCAGTCCAGGCAGCACCAGCGCCAGTGACGGCATCAATCTTAACATCACCCTCGGCAGCAGCGTCTCCTCCCAGCGACTGGAGGGGCGCCTCAATGGAGGCACTGCAACTCAGGGAGACACCAGCCTCATGAGTTCCACAGGCACGGAACATCATTATGTGGTGACGTATGAGGCCGGCGTGGGTGCCTTTCCGACGACGGGCGGACGTCTCACGTGGTATCGCGATACGGTCTTCGTCCGCTCGATTGATCTCAATTACCGGCTCTCCTCGCTTGAGGACGTGAACAACTGGCTCGGGCGTTCGCAGGGGTCCAACGATTGGACCGCGAACATCCGCTACAACGAGGTGCGTCTCTACGATGAGGCGCTGACGCAGCTCGAAATCAACACCAGCTTCGCCCAAGGAGCCAATCCAGCCACACCGGTAGCTCAGGCAGATGCCATCACCCTGAACCACGGCGCGAAAGCCACCGTTCCGGTGCTGGCCAATGACACGGGCGGCCTGTTTGTCACGATTGTTCAGGGGCCGCAGTTTGGCACCGCCGTGGTCGATGATCTCAATCGGATTCGGTATGTTCATACCACGGGCAGCCCAGCCACGGACACGATCACCTATCGCGCCGTCAACGCCGCCGGTCAGTCTGCGAATGCGACGGTGACTCTTACCTTTTCTCCAAACCTCCGCTTGGCCGCACCCACGGTCAATGTGCCTTCCTCGCCGCCTGCGACCAGCTACCAACTCGTCGATGCCTTTCCGATCACGTTCACTGATCCCACCACGTTGGCGACTCCTCCCGGAGAAACGTCCCGGCTGTTTATCTGTCAGAAAGCGGGGCTTCTGAGAGTGATCCCCAACACCAACGCCGCCACCCCAACCGCTTCGACCTTCCTTGATCTTCCAGCGGTTCTGACCGCCCGGGGCGAGACCCTGAGCACCAGCAGCGAGAACGGCTTGCTCGGGCTGGCCTTCCACCCGAATTACGCCAGCAATCGCTTTTTCTACCTCTTCTATACGCCGACGAGAAGCGGCGTTACATTCAACCGCGTCTCGCGCTTCACCGCTCAGGCTGGCAATCCCAACGCCGCCGATCCCGCCTCCGAGCTTGTCTTGATTGAGCAGCTCGATGAGGTGAACAACCACAACGGAGGCGATCTCCATTTCGGGCCGGACGGGTATCTTTATATCTCGACTGGGGATGAAGGAGATCAAGCGGATGCACGCAACAACAGCCAACGCATCACCAAGGATCTCTTCTGCTCCATCTTGCGGATCGATGTCGATAAACGCCCTGGCAACTTGGAGCCAAACGCCAACCCGAACCCGGTCGATTATCCCTTGAGCCCGCCGCCCGATGCGGTTATTCGCGTTGGTGGGATCGCCCGCTACAGCATCCCCATCGACAATCCCTACGTCCACACTAGCCTTGGCGGGAACTGGAATGGGATGTTCAACGGGACGGCGATTCCGTCGGGTGAGTTGCCCTTTGTGCGTTCGGAGATTTGGGCCTCTGGATTGCGCAATCCTTGGCGCATGTCGTTTGACCCAGTCGGTGGTGATCTCTGGGTCGCCGACGTGGGAGGCGGGCAGCGGGAGGAGATCAATATCGTCACGCGAGGCGGGAACTACGGCTGGGCGCTCAGGGAAGGCTCCGTGAACGGTCCGAAGTCGGCACAGGCCCCCGCCAATTTCGATACTCTCTTCGGGACCCGTCCGATTCACGATTACACGCGGGGGAGCGGTCCCACCCAGGGAAACTCCATCACGGGCGGGATCGTTTATCGGGGCTCCCGCTTTCCTGCTCTGGTGGGTTCTTATATCTACGCGGACTATGTTTCCGGGAACATCTGGAGCATCCGGCGCAGTGGTCCGAATGGGGCGACCACACCGGTCCGGCTCACGGGCGAAGGCGGGATTGTCGCCTTTGGGCGTGACCCGTCCAACGGCGATGTCTTGATGGCAAACTTGAGTTCGGATCGCATCCGCCGCCTGATCGGTGGCGTGCCGTCCACAGGTTATCCTGCGACGCTGAGCGAGACGGGAGTTTTCGCGGACTTGGCGGATCTTTCTCCCAATCCCGGTGTCGTCTCCTACTCGGTGAATCTGCCCTTCTGGAGCGACTTCGCGGAGAAGCGGCGCTGGTTCACCATCCCGGCACTCTCGAGCACGATGACCTGGAGCCGCGATGGTGAGTGGAGCTTTCCCACCGGCCAGGTGTGGGTGAAGCACTTCGACATGGACCTCACACGCGGCAATCCCGCCACCCGGCGACGTCTTGAGACCCGGCTCCTCGTCCGCAATGCCGGTGGATCCTACGGTGTCAGTTACCGCTGGAACGACGCCGGCACGGAAGCCACACTCGTGCCTGAGGAAGGCGTGGAGTTTGACCTGAACGTGATCGAAAACGGCACCCCGCGCGTGCAGCGCTGGAGCATCCCGAGCCGGGCCAGTTGCCTCACCTGCCACACCCCGCAGGCCGGTCACGCGTTGTCCTCGAACACCCGCCAGTTCAATCTCACCGGCACGATGAACGGCGTCACCGGAAATCAGCTCACGCTCCTGCAAACCGCGGGCTACTTTGCCAACGCCGTCGAATCGCCCAACGTCCTCCCGCGCCATCTCCGGCCAACTGAGACTGCCTTTCCTATTGAGGCCCGCGTGCGCAGTTACCTCGCCGTCAATTGCGCCTACTGCCACAAAGCCGGCGGCACCGGCGGCACCTCCCCCTGGGATGGCCGCCCGGAGCTGACCCTCGACCAAACGCTCCTCATCAACACCCCGGCGGCCAACAATGGCGGCAACCCCGCCAACCGCCTCATCGTCCCCGGCAGCACCCTGCACAGCATCATCTACAATCGCACCGGAGCGCTCAATGGCTTCACCCGCATGCCTCCGCTCGCCACCAGCGAACTCGACCAGCCCGCACTGAACCTGCTCGCCTCCTGGATCAATGACTCCCTGCCCGCCCGGCAAAGCTACACCGACTGGCGGCTCGCCAACTTCGGCAACATCACCAGCGTCGAAGGTGCGCCCAACAGCGACGCCGATGGCGATGGCGCGACGAATCAGTCCGAATACCTCGCCGGCACCGACCCCTGGAACGGCACCACCTTCCTCAATCCGCAAGTCACCAGCACCGGCACGCAGGCCAGCCTCACCTTCACCCTGCCCGCCAACCGCAGCGCCGTCATCGAAACCTCGACCGACCTCGTCACCTGGACCACCTGGAACATCCCCGGCAATCACGGCCTGCCCACCCAGGGCGGAGCCATCACCCTCGCCGGCCCCGTGTCCGCCCCCCAGCAGTTCTTCCGCGTCCGCGTCAGCGCTTGGTGACGTTTCCCCCAGCTCCCGAGTTTTTCCGGCAACTGCCCGCCTCAGGTGGAGCATCGAGGGTAATGCTTGCTGATTTCCATCTTCAGAAGGTCCGCCTTGGGTTAGCTCCTTCTGGGGATCAGCACTGAAGACATAGTCCCGGCGTGCCGCTGCGTCGTAGCACTCTTGGTTTGGTCTGCGGCAGACAGCTTCTCACACTTCCTTTTTGCCTCTGCAACCTCAAACGAAAAGCCATCGCAAACAAAACGCCGTCTCTCTATGATCACCCTGAATGCTTCACAGTTCGCCAGCCAATCTCCCAATCTTTGTCGCACACGAAGATCCTTGATCGCTTCCTTGGCATTTACCCTGGTTGCTTGGTGTTGCGGCACCGTTGCGGTGCGTTCGCAGGCCGCACCGCAGTATGCCATTCAGGTGGGCTTGGGCAATCTGACCGTGGGTGAGCCTCTGGGCGGCAATGGCAACATCGTGATCCTGCGGCCCAGTCCGGGCGACAATTTCTGGTATCGCTTGCCGTACCGGGTGCAGCTGCGAGGCGAACTGCCGCCGGGGATTGCATTGGAGCCCGAGGGAGCGGGCTTTCACAATCTGGCGCGCTTCATAGGCACTCCCACTGCCGCTGGAACTTACAGGGTGACCCTTCAAGCGACCATGGCCGATGGATTGCTCACCCAGGCAACCGAAGTGGTCTTTTTTGTCGAGGACCCCAAACAACGCATCTACACAGTGCAAAGCTGGGGCACGGACAACTTGCTGGCGGGTTCGGGGATCCTGAATGCAGGCTTGCAGTTGGTGAGTTCGGATCAACGCCAGTTGCGCGTGCCCGCAGAGGTAAACACCATCGGCTTGCCCGATGGCCTCAGTGTGGAATGGGACGGACAAGGGGCATACACCTTCACCGGTGTGCCTACAACGCCCGGCACCTACCCAGTGAGCGTGGAGTTTCGCTGGCGTGACACCAATGGCTTGATCGCCTCTTCCCAACTCTCCCTGGTCGTGGCCGTCGATGATCCCTCGGCTTTGCGCTATCGACTCACCCTCCAATCACCGAGCCTTTTCACAGGTCGGCCCGCCGACTCTCGGACCGCCGTGCTGCGTCAGGGCGTGACCTATACGGACTTCGGATTCCAGGCACCCTGGTTCTACGTGGAAGATCAGTTTGGCCGACGCAGCCGTGGACCGTTCACCCTCGACGTGAGCGGCGTCCCGGAGGGCTTATCTTTCTCTGATCAAGGCTTCCTGGTCGGCCGCCCGCTGCAACCCGGCTTGTTCGATCTCAACCTCCAAGTGACGCTTCCCAGCGGTGCCAAAACCAATATCGAATCCCTCACCCTTCAGGTTCGTCGCTCCCTCGCTCTGGAGCAATACGCAGGCACCTATGACTGCAACATCGAGCGCAGCGATACGATCAACGGCAACCTCGGCGGAAGACTTCGCTTCATCGTTGGTGCCAGCGGTCAGGTCAGTGGTTTCCTCCTGCACAATACCCGCCGCTTCCCATTTACATCTGCCGCCTTTGTTTACGACGAGGCCGCTGATCAGTGGGTGATCACGCCGCCCGGCTCAAACCTGCTGGTTCGCGGCTCCTTCTTTGAAGACGGCTCCCTCACCCCCAGCGATGGTGCTCCTCTGCTCGGCTTCACCGGTCTCGCCAGTCAAAGCCAGAGCGCGGACGCTGTCAACGCTTCCTCCAGTCCGAACGGAGTCCTTGTGAGCGGCTGGCGGGCCACCCGGCGAGCGGCCACCTCTCCTAGCCCCTACGCCGACAATCGGCCCATCAACATCGTCTTCGTATCCAACGATTTGACGGTGCAAAACAGTGAGTTCGGCGGTGCGGGTTTCATGACCGTCACAGTCTCCAGCGCCGGCAATGCCACGGTCACCGTGTGGGCTCCCGATGGCAGCCCGCCAGTCTCCCTGGCCACAACCCTGGTGGAAACCAACATCGGTGCCTTCATCCCTACCTATGCCATCCTCCTCAACAGCAGCGGGGCGAGCTCGCTCATGGGTAAGCTTTTCGTCAACTTGAACGGCGACGCAGCCGGCGAGCTCTCCTGGTTCCAGCGCCCCAGCCTGCGGGGCAGCTTCCCCGAGGGCGTCAGTTTGATCACCTACGAAGGCGTCATCGGCTCCCGCTATGCACCGCAACCACAGGGTTTGAACCTTCTCGGGTTAGAGGAAAGCATCGCCAATGCCCAATTGGATTTGATTGGCGAGGAAGTACCCGCCGGTAGCGAAGTCCTCCTGAGCCTTGAGCGCGGGCGGATGCAAGCCATGCCTGCTCCAGGAACAAGCGTTTCACGGGTTCGGCTGAATCATCAGCCGCGCACCGGCATTGTCACAGGCACAATGATACTCAATCCAGCCCCTGGCGCACGTGCGCGCACGGTGACCTTCCGCGGCATCACCTCGTCAGATCGGCAGAGCATCCTCGGCCACTACAGCGTGCCCAAGGCAGCCAACGCACGCCGCACCAGCGCCGGGATGATGATGATCCGTGCGCGCAGTCGTTAAACCGACTCCCGCTCTCCCGCGGTTTCTCCCGGTCTGCGTCCGCGTCAAGGCCGGGTGAATCTTCTCCCCAGCGCCCGAATTTTCCCGGCAAATGCCCGCCTCAGGTGGAGCCTTCGTTCATGCCCATGATGAACCCTGCATCCGACTCCCCCTCCACGTCCCTCCCCACCGCCTCTCGTCGTCGTTTCCTTGCCGCCAGCGGCCTTGTCGCGGGTCATGCCATCACCCGGCCTCTGTTCGGCCAAGACAACGCCAGTCAGCAGCTCCACATCGGCATCATCGGCGTGGGCAACCGGGGCAGCACGCACCTCAAAGTGCTACTCACCCAGCCCGGTGTGCGCATCGTGGCCGTGTGCGATGAAAAACCCGAGCGCATCGCCGCCGCGCAGGAGCTGGTGGTCCAGGCAGGCCAGCCCAAGCCCTTTGGCACAGCCGATTGGAAAGAGCTGCTCACCCACCCGGATCTCCAGGCCGTGACCAGCGCCCTGCCGGTGGATTTGCACCTCGCCTGCTACCTCGATGTGCTGAAGGCGGGCAAGGATCTCTACGCGGAGAAGCCCATGTGCCTCACCTTGAAGGAGTGCGACCAGCTCATCGCCGCCGCGGACGCCGCGCCGGATCGCATCGTGCAGATCGGTTTTCAGCGCCGCTCCGATCCGAAGTTCCTGGAGGCCATGGAGCTCATCCACGGCGGTGAATGCGGACGCATCGTCGAGGGCCGCATCCTCTGGTCCAACTCCTGGGGCCCGCTCTACGACTGGTTCGGCAAACGCGAGCGCTCCGGCGACTGGATGGTCGAGCAGGCCGTGCACAACTGGGACGTCATGAACTGGGCCAGCCAGAGCACGCCCAAGCGCGCCATGGGCATGGGCCGCAGCGGTTTCTTCACCGATCAGCAGCCGGACCGCAACGTGCACGACTACTACAGCGGCGTGCTGGAGTATGAGAGCGGCCTCATCGTGAACATCATCCACTCCTGGATCGCCCCCGGCGGCATTGACCGGGAATACACCCAGCTCATCGGCGAGCAAGGCGGCATTGATTTCAACACCGGCTACCTCACCTATCGCAAAAGCACCGGCAAAGAGACGCGCAAAGTGGGTGCCAACATGAAGGGCGACAACACCACCGCCGCCTTCGCCGCCTTCCTCCGCAGCGTGCGCGAGCGCACCCCCGCCGTCGCCGGCCCCAAACAAGGCCGCGAAGCCGTGCTGACCTGCCTGCTCATGCGCGAGGCCGTTGACCGCAGCACCGTCGTCACTCCCAAGGACCTCGAAGCATGAGCGGGCGTGTTTTCCATCTGCTGGCTGCGGGCGGCATCGCCTTGATGACCGCCCACGCCGAGCCGCCGCCCGTGCCGTTTCCGATGGACTGGCCGCAGTCGTCCCAGGGGCGCCTGGACCTCTCGCGCTTCCTCGATGCTCCCGCGGGCAAGCACGGGCCGGTGCGGGTGCGGGACGGTCACTTCACCGATGACTCGGGGCAGCGTCTCCGCTTCTGGGGCGTGAATGCGGCCATCGACCTCTGCTTTCCCGACAAGGCGCAGGCACCCGCGCTGGCGCAGGATCTGGCCCGGCTCGGCATCAATCTGGTGCGCTTTCACCATCTCGACACCTCCTGGGGTCGCTCACTGATCGACCAGCGGCGCGATGATACCCGCCACCTCGATGCGGAGAATCTCGACCGCTTCGAGTGCGTCTTCGCAGAGCTCAAAAAGCGCGGCATCCGCTCGGTCATCACGCTGAATGTGATGCGCACCTACAAGGCGGGCGATGGCGTGCGCGACCCTGACGTCCTCGGCATCGGCAAGGCGGCCACGTATTTCAATGAACGGCTCATCGAGCTCCAGCACGAGCTGGCGCGGCAGTGGCTCACGCATCGGAATCCCTACACCGGGCTGAGTTTGGCCGAGGACCCGGCGCTCGTCGGCATCGAGCTGCTGAACGAAAACTCGCTCGTCGATGCCTGGATGGATGGCCGTCTCCGGCACGGCCACACTGAGAAGAAAAGCGGCTACTGGAATCCCATTCCCGACAGCTACGCGACCGAGCTGGACGGCCTCTACTTTGACTGGCTCAAGAAGCACGGCAGCGAGTCGCAACGCCAAGCCGTGAGCCAGGCCACCGGCGTGCGGTTTGAAGCAGCCAAGCCTGCGGCGTTGCCCGCCCGTTTCCGCCTCACCCCGGGCGAGTTTGCCCAGGCGGAGCGCGATCGCTTCCACGCCGAGGCGGCATTCTACGCGCACCTCGAAAGCGAGTTCTTCCGCCGCTATCGCCAGCTCATCCGCGAGGAACTCGGGTCGCCCGTGCTGCTCACGCTGACCAACGATCACGCCGACACCAAGAGCCCCTACGCCACGCTGCGCACGACGCTGGCGCATGGCGACTGGATCGATGGCCACGGCTACTGGCAGCATCCCAGCATCGGCACGGTCACGAAAGTGGACAACACGCCCGTCGTGAACCAGCCGCTCGACTCGCCCTTCACCCAGTTCGCCCGTAGCGCGGCTCTTGGCCGACCCTTCACCATTGGCGAGGTGAACCACGCCTTTCCTCATCGTTACGCCACCGAGGGCTATCCCATCCTCGCCACCTACGCGCTGTTGCAGGGCTGGGACGGCATCACCTGGTTCGACTGGGAAAAAGGCCGGCTGCAGGACCCGGCGGAAGGCATCCGGCCTAACGGCTGGTTCGACCTCAGCAACGACCCGATGAAGCTCGCCCAGCTCGCCACGTGCGCCTTGATCTGGCATCGCGGTGACGTGCGCGAAGCCACCACCACCCATCTGCGACACTATGCGGACGACGAAGTGATCGAAACGCTCCGCGACAAGGCCGAGCGCCCTTTTTTCAAGCCCGGCTTCGATCTGAGCACGCCCTTGAAGCAAAGCGTGCGCTTCACCTTGGCGACGCCAGAAGCGACGGGCCCGCTTGATCTTCCCGGCACGCCGCGCCGACCTTGGGACCGTCCAGCCAGCCTCGTGAGCGACACCGGCGAGCTCACCTGGAGCCATGCCGATCTCAACACGGGCGTGGTGAAGATCGATACGCCACGCACCTGCGGTCTCATCGGCTTTGTGAAGGCGCACATCTGGCGCGATACCGCGCGGCCCCAGCATCTCCGCGTGAACTCCCTCGAAAACGAGCACGTCTCCCTGCTGCTCACTTCGCTCGACGATGCTCCTCTGGCGCAAAGCCGACGTCTGCTTCTCACCGCCACCTGCCGCAGTGCCAACACGGGACAGACCTGGCAGGACGACCTGCAAACGCTCGCCGAATGGGGCCGAGGCCCCGTCACCATCGTGCCGGTCAAAGGCGAGTTGGTCCTGCGCGGCCTGCGCACGACCTCGATCGTCAAAGCCACCCCCTGGACCTCCGCCGCCCAGCCACAAAGCCCCGCCCAACCGCTCACCCGCAGCGGCGACGACTGGCTGCTGAAACTCGATTCGCCGACCGTCTGGTGGGAGATCGCGGTGGAGTGAAGAGGTGTGGCAGACGACGGCATCAACTGAAGTTCTTGGGATTCCCCATGCCCCGTCGCCTCTACCTCCCCGCCGCCTCTGCGCAGCGCGCCATCACCCTCACCAGCACCGGCACAGATGCCCTCCGATTCTTCCAGGTCCGCGTCAGGGCTTGGTGAGATGGACGGACGAGGATCGAGCAGCCGCCCGCATCGGCGACTTGTTGATGGGTGCGGTGGGGAAGTGACCTTCTCAAAGACTCCATGTTGACACAAATGTAGGCACGAATGTAAACTGGCACTATGCCAGCCACCGTTCGCATCTCAGATTCAGGCCGCAGACTTCTCGTTCAACTCGCTCGCGACGCCGACACCAGCATGACGGACGTGCTCGATGCTGCGTTGGAGACTTATCGTCGCCACCGCTTTCTTGCGCAGGCCGCAGCCGCTTACGAAACCCTCGCCACGGACCCTGCTGCAGCCAGGGATTACCGCAGGGAGATCAACGACCTCGACGGCACCAGTGCCGACGGCCTCCAACCCTACGCGCCCTGATCCATGTCCTCCGGCCCGGCACCCGCGAGAGGCGACATTTGGCTCGCCGACCTGAATCCCGTTCGCGGCCATGAGCAGGCCGGCCACCGACCTGTCCTCGTCGTCTCCGTGGACCCCTTCAATCAAAGTCGGGCCGATCTCGTCGTGGTGATTCCCATCACCTCCACGCTGAGAAGCATCCCCTTCCATGTCCACGTCCAGCCACCCGAAGGCGGCCTCACCAACGCCTCCGCGCTTCTGTGCGAAGCCGTCCGCTCCATCAGCAAGGACCGCCTCATCACCCGCTGGGGCAGTGTGTTGCCAGGCACCATGGTAGCGGTGGAAGACCGGCTGCGGGTGCTGATGGGACTGTGAGCGCCACCTATAGCCAGCAATTGCCATCGCATCTTATGGACCCAAAACTCATTGAAAACATCGAAGCCATCCGCAACTGGCTGAATGAAGTGGAAGCGATTCCGCTTCCAGAAGACCGGCCATCTGGCCTTTCTTCGCAGGAAAAGCAGGAACTTCGCAGGATTGAGGGCTTGATTGACCAATTGAAGTCGCACGGGGTAGCGTTGATACCGGCTGAGCTGGTGGACAAGCAAAGTGAGCTGGCTGCACGAGATGTTCCTGCCCCCGCGCCGTCTGACGCGACCAAGTTCCTGCCAACTTTGGAAGAACTGTGTGGCAGGCTGGGCGAACTCGCCAAGAAAGCTCGCATTTTGCGGAATCAGATTCGTTCACGCACAGCCAACAACGGCCCGCGAGCATACTACGATGTCGAGCCGCTTGATCTGCTGAACGCCGGTTACTTGTCCACGAATGACCGCCTTGAGTTGCAGTGGTCGAAACGTAGTGCCGTTTATGAGGGCAGACTGGAAAGTGACGGGCGTATCCGAGCCAATACGCAGGATGGCTGGAAGGCGTTCCCATCACTCTCATCTGCGGCACAATACATCAGCGGACGTCCGCAGAATGGTTGGGAACACTGGCGGAGGATCAACGACGATGGGACACGCACCCAATTGATAAAGATTCGTGAGCAGTATGAGGAGGAGAATGGAGAATCCCGATAACACCCACAACGGAGAGGAAGACTATGCCCCGAGAACTCAATTCGCTGATCGACGAGGCCCGAGAAAGCTCGTTGCGCGCATATCAAGAATGCCCCCGCTGGATTCAGGAACATTATGGCATAGAACAGACCGTCGTTGGCGGAGGATATGAGTATCGCCAAGTGCTTGAGCTAGTGCAGAATGGAGCCGATGCGATTCTCGAATCCTTCCAATATGGACACTCGGAGGCATCACAGGTTTTATTGCTGCTTCGAGGACGTTATCTCTATGCGGCAAATACGGGAGCACCGATCAGCCGTGATGGAATTGAGGCACTTCTAGACTCTCACAGGTCTTCCAAACGTCAGAACCAGATTGGGAGATTTGGCTTGGGCTTCAAGTCATTGTTGAAACTTGGGGGTAAAATTCATGTGTGCAGTCGAACGGTGGCTTTTACCTTCGAGCCTGAGCGCTGCCGGTCGGAGCTTCGCCAAAGATTTCAAGACGGATTTGCTGAGCATAAGGCACCGGGCCTTCGTCTTGCCTGGGCGATGTCTGAAAACGAAGCTGCCGAAGTGGAGAGCCTTTTTCCCTGGGCCACCACGGTGATTCGTGCCGAGATATTGGAGGAATCCGTGGTGTTGGAATTGCGCAAGAAAATCGCCTCATTTCCTACTGAGTTTCTGCTTTTCCTTCCAGTGCCGATCGAGCTTCGTCTGGATGATGGAATCAACCGCGAACGCCTGCTCAGATGTGAGCGCTCAGAACAAGAGGCCATCCTGCACGATGCTGAATCAGCTACGCGTTGGCAAATAAAGGAGGAGCTCGTTTCTATCAGTGACCTGAGCGCCATCAGTGATGCCACTGATATTCATGCAAGAGCAGAGGTGCCCATTTCCTGGGCTATCCCTCTGGACCGCAAGCGTGATGAAGCTGGCCGCTTTTGGGCTTTCTTCCCGACTGAAACAGCAACTCACGTCCCGGGCATCTTGAATGCACCTTGGAAAGTCGATTCAGCACGCGACGCGATGATCGCTGGCGACTGGAACACTGGTCTCATGCGCAAGGCCGCAAAAATGATTGCGGGGCATTTGCCAGGCCTTTCTTCATCGAATGATCCCGGGCGTCCTTTGGATTACTTTCCTCGCCAGCTCGAAAGAAACGATGAGATCGCGGCGACGCTCGTGACAGCGATTTGGGAATCCCTGGTTCAAACACCGATCATTCCGGACGCTACCGCAGAAGCCCAGCTTCGGACCGGCTCTGAACTCTGGCGGCATCCGGGCGACAAGACAGAACTGGCAGCAGAGTGGGCAGACCTCGCTTCGTATGAACAACGGGCGAAGATGGTGAATCCGTCATGCTATCTGAGCAGCGACAGGATTAGCCGCTTGAAAGCGCTGGCTGAGCGTTTGAAGCCACAGCAAGGAATGGTAGATCAGCGCCCCAACCTGCGCAGCCGAGATGTCTCCGAATGGTTTGCCGAAATTCGATCCGCAGAGGCACTGACCGCGAAAAAGGTGCTGAATCTGGCCGGGGCATATTCCAACGCCTGCCAGAACCAGCAGACATGGAATGCCGACAGGGCGCGACTAGCAATCATTCCGTCTGAGGGCGGCGAGTTGATGCGCCCAGATCAGTTATTCTTGTCCCCATCCGCTGAGAATGCTCCTGGATTGTCGCTGGTGGCGTCCTTCCTGTCGCAAGACACCGAAGGCAGGCGGCTCGTCACCGAAGTGATGAAGGTCCGTGCCCTGGACGAGCAGCAATGGCTTTTATTGCTACGGCAGACGTTGATCTCGATTCGAGCACACCGCACAGCGGACAAGGAGTGGCGCGATCTTTGGAATAAGCTCCGGGCAGCGCCGACGAACGTCCGCGACCGCGTTCTGAATGAGAACAAGGGAAACGTGCGAGTAAAGCGCCGTGACGGCCAGTGGGTGCCTCCCGACGAAGCTCTGCTCGCTGGCCGGATCGTCCGAGAAGATGATCCAATTGACGAGAACAAGCGCATGCTCGTGGATTTGGAGATGCACAGTAGTGACGAGGAACTGCTCTCAAGCATTAGCGTCACAGATTTCCCATCGAGTGGTATCGCCACGACCATTTGTGATAAGTTTCTGGACGAATACGAAGGTCTTATTGAGGAATGGCTGTCTGCATGTCTGGCAGAATACCGAAGACTGGGCGACTCGCGGCCTCGGGGATATTACCTGAAGCCGTTGGGCCTTGAAATGCCCAAGGGATGGCCCCTGATTGCCAAACTCGATGGTGAAGCAAATGCTAGAATCACTGAGTCATTCTTGAAGTGGCTACCCGGAAGCCATTTCGTCCAACCAATCGAGTTTGGTCATTCAACGACGCCTGATCGTTATCCAAAGATACCACTTCCCCCGCCTCTGCCGTGGTTCATCTGCAAACATGGGCGAGTGATCATTGGCAGCAGGACGGCAAAAGTTTCCGCAGTCGTTCAGCATCGGAATTTGCCTGCCATCTCATTGCTTCCTGGCTGGTATGACTACTCGAGAGCAATGGAAGTTCTCGCGGAGGCCAAGCCGATCATCCAAGCGAATGACAAAGACAGCCAGGAGTTGTGGAGAGCGCTGATCGAACTTCATGCTACTCCCGCTGCGCTCGCTGGCGAAAAACTTCTCGATTTGTGGAGTGCTGCTGCCAAAAGCGATGTGGTTCCCCCGACTTTACCTTGGCAAAATGGGGTTGTTTCGTTGCGTGAAATCTTCGTCTCCGAATCAGCGGAACTGACACGGCGTGCCCGTTCAAGCGGAAGATTGGCGGTCACGCTAGATGCTGAGACGCTGAAAACGTGGATCGAGCGCGGGGCTCAAAGACTCGATCATCTCCTGAAGCCTCGATATTATGAAGAGGTCGCTTCTGAGGAACCTGTGCCTATTGCACCTTTGATCACGGTTTTCCCAGAGCTGGGCAGTGTCCTTCACGATGATTTCCGTGGAACTGCTTCCTGTCAGTCAGTCTCGAAACTAGAGCTTTGTTTAGACGGCCAAGGTGAACCGGTTGCCTGCCTGTTCTGGAAGGACACCCTGCTGGTGGATCGGGAGCAACTGAGCAGCAAACCACGCTCGGAGATGTTGCGACTGCTGCTCGCTGAGGTGGCAGGTGCCGGTTGGCTCAATCAGGAGCCACATACAGCTTTCAAAAAACTTTGGGACGATCAAGTCGAAGGCCAGCGGTGCAAGGTTCGAGAATGTCTCACCTTGCCGGAGCGGTTGTTTGAGGCAGTTGGGCGTGATCGTGACAGGCTGCTCGAAGTGCTTGGGGGCCTTCGAGGGATGGCGTTTCTAGAAGGTCTCACAGGAGAGCAGGTTGCCGACGTCGTTCTAGCTCTGTTCGGCACCGCGACCTTGTCGAAACTTCACGCTGCTCTTGATGCCAACGGTCTCAAACCCCCGGGGCGGTGGAGCTCTGATGAGGGGCGGGCTTTCGTTGAGAGCATAGGCTTTGGTCCCGAGTTTGCCGCATCTTCAACAGCCCGGCGTGATGCGGAAGAGTTCATCAGCGGTCCGATCAAACTTCCGCCCCTCCATGATTATCAGGGTGACGTGTATGAAGGACTCCGCGTGATCATCTCGAATGGCTCTGGCAGGCGACGAGGCGTCGTCAGTCTTCCAACTGGCGGCGGCAAGACTCGCGTTGTGGTCCAGGCGTCAGTGGAACTCATCCTGAATTGTGAAACAGGCAATAGAACGGTGCTCTGGGTGGCTCAGACCGACGAACTGTGCGAACAGGCAGTGCAGGCCTTCCGGCAAGTCTGGATCAACTGTGGATCGCTTAGCACTGACTTGCGAATTTGTCGTTTGTGGGGTGGTAACCCCAATCCAAGAAAGCCCGAGCTTGGCAAGCCCACCGTCATCGTGGCCTCAATTCAGACCCTGAGCGGTCGTGTGAATAGCCTTGATCTGGAATGGCTAATGAAAACGGGAATGATGGTCATCGATGAATGCCATCATGCCATCACGCCAAGCTACACCAAATTGCTGAGATGGCTCGGTGCCGAAGGTAGAGCTCAGCATGAACCTGAACATGAAGAACCTGCGATCATCGGTCTTAGCGCGACTCCGTTTCGTGGAAACGACGAAGCGACAGCATGGCTTGCCAACCGCTTCGACAACAAGCTGCTACCCAATGATCCTGGTAGCCTCTACGCAAAGCTTCGCCATGACCGTGTGTTGGCTCGTGAAGAATACGAACCTCTCAAATTGCCGACACAGCTTCCCGCCGCGTTGAGGGCAAAGTTGGAAGAGATGGCTGCACGTATTGCCTCCGACGAAATGCCCGAAGGGATTGAACTGCTTGAGGAAATCAATCAGCAGCTGGCTGTTGATGAAAAACGAAATGACGAGCTATTGAAAGCCGTTGCGCAACGAGTGGCAGAGCATTCGCAAACATCCATCCTGTTCTTCTGTAACTCGGTTCTTCATGCCGGGGAAATGGCAGCGAGGCTGCACCTACAGGGAATTGCTGCGGCAGCAATCAGCGGAGAAACGCCTTCACCTGCTCGTAAAGATTTCTTGGAGAAGTTTAAGGACGGGCGAATCAAGGTGCTGTGCAACCACAGCGTTCTCACAACTGGCTTCGATGCCCCCAAGACGGACATGATTTTGATCGCGCGGCAGGTCTTCAGCCGAGTTCGCTACATGCAGATGGTTGGTCGTGGCTTACGCGGCCCAAAGAACGGAGGCACGGAGCAATGCAAGATTGTCACCGTTGATGACAATTTGGAGCGCTTTGACAATGCTCGTCATGGGCCATACTGCCGAGACCTTTGGACCTCTCATACATCAGCTTGAGATGCCAATTGGAGTCGGTCGGCAGTGCTTTCGCCATTTAGACAAGGGCAGCCCGAGTAGCGCGGATGATAGCGACGAAGTGGCGTTTTGGAGGTAACCGCCCGGCGTCTGCGGGATGTGAAAAAAATTGTCCATGTTTTGTCTTCTCGCGGAACAACCCTCCTGAACTGGTCATTCCGGCCATGAACCCCACCACTCTCTTTGCGATCTCTGTGCTCCTTTGCGGCTCAATTGTTGCCCTGGCTCATAACGCCGAAACGCCGGAGTGGTTCAAGAAGCTGGATCGGGATGGTAGCGGGGGGATCTCGAGGGAGGAGATTCCGAAGCTGTTTGATCGGCTGAATGTGGACAAGGATGGGGTCCACTTGGGGGCGGAGGCTGGCGGATCGTTGAGGAAATCGCCGTGCCGTCAGGGCGTGTTAATGCGCCGTGCTTTTCTAGTCGCTGGCTCCACCGCGACAGCCGCTCGCTTTTGCATTCTTAGAATGAGCGGATTCACGATTTCATCATGCAAGGCCGTTTCGTGAAAGTCCACGGCCAGCACTAGAACGGCCAACGGCATCGGCCGAGTGAAATCGTGCGGCAAATGACAGCGTGACGTGGAGCTCTCTGGATTCACCATGACCCATCGCCTCCACCTCCACGCCGCCGCCTTCGCTGTGCTTTGCGCCATCACTTGCAGCGGATCGGCCCACGCGCTTTTGACGGCTCCGGCTCCCGCGCTTCATCATCCCGCCCGCGTGGTCTCCTCCGCCGACCTGCCCGTGCCGGAAAAGCAGCGTGCTCCTTTTGGATGGCAGCTCGCCACCATCACCACGGCAGAGAAACCGCCGCTCGTCTTGCAATGGGAAGAGCTCCCGCAAGCAGTGACACCCACGCACTTCCGCATCGCCGTCGGACTCGATGAAAGGGACGCGAAAGAGATCGAAGTGAGCCTGGCCGGATCAGGACGCCGGCTAGGCACGCTCGATGTGCGTTTTCCAGCGCCGTTTCAAGTCTATCAACTCGAAGTCGCCGCAGCAGATGTCGCCGACATCATGATGGAAGGCGTGGCGCTTCGCCTCACGAAAGGTAGCGACCTGGAAATCTTCGTCGCTGGTCCCGATCTGCCTGCCGCCCTGCTGCCGCATCTGCTTGTGCCCGGCACGGCCACGCCGATGGAGGAGTTTTATCAGCGCCTGAACTCGCTTGCCGTGGTGCAGCAGTTTGGGTGGATGGAAGGCTGCGTGCTCGATGGTCTTCTCGACCTTTCGGTCATCCCGCGTCACGCCGCGATCAAGGAAACGGCGCAGCGGCATCTCGACCTCTTCTTTCGCGATTCGAGGCTCGTTTACGAAGACCCGAAGTCCGTGCCCAATGACGGGCGGCTCTATGGCATTGAAGGTGGACTGCCCTTTGCCGCGCTGGCCCGGCTGCATCCGCAGGACGCGCGGTTGGAACTGCCACTCGCCTTTTGGGAGTCGCGCCGCCGTCCCACCGGTTCCATTCAGGACGGTGGGCACATGTCCACCGAAGGCACCTACACCATCGCTTATCCCATGGCCCTCATTGCCAGACAAAGGAGCGACGAAAAGCTCATGCAGGATGCGCTCTACCAATGCCGCATCCGGCAGGCACGCTTCTTCGACGGCCAGGAGTTCTGGCGCACCTACGATGACGATGGCAAACGCGGCAACCGCAATTGGGCGCGTGGCATCGCCTGGCAGATGCTCGGCCTCGTGCGCACGCTCGAGGTCGCCCGCGAGCGTCGGGATATCGGCGATCTCATCCTCCATTTGCAAAAGCTCGCCACCTGGACCGCCGCGCAGCAGCGCGAAGACGGACTTTGGAGCGTCATCGTGAATGAGCCCAAGCTGACGACCGACACCGCAGGCAGCGCCGGCATTGCCGCCGCGCTGGCCCTCGGCGCTCGCAACGGCTGGCTGGATGCCTCCGCGCGATCCGCCGCGCAACGCACCCTCGCAGGTCTCGAACACCACCTCACGCCCGACGGCTTTCTCGACGGCGTCTCGCCCTCCAACAAAGGCGGCCTCGAACTCCAGCGCAGCGACTACCGCGCCATCTTCCAAATGGGCATGGGCCTCATGGCCCAGTTGATCGCCGCTCTGGAGCAACCGTGAGCAAGCCCGCTTTTTTCACGGCAAATCATCCCGACTGATGGAGCAACAGGAAGCGATGCCTTCCTTCACGCCGAACCCGCGCTTCTCACGACGGCGCTTTCTCACCTCCGCCGCCACTCTCAGCGCCGGATCGGCCGCATTGACCGTAGCTTCATCGGCTGCCGAACCGAATTCACCATTGCCCACCGACACCGTGGACGTGCTCGTCGTCGGCGGAGGCACTGCCGGAGCCATCGCGGCGATCCAAGCGGCCCGCGCGGGCGCAAAGACGATGCTCATCGAAGCGAACGGGCAGCTCGGCGGCACGACGACCACGGCGGGTGTGGATTATCCGGGGCTGTTTCATGCTTGGGGCAGACAGGTCATCGCGGGCATCGGCTGGGAACTGGTGCAGGAGGCGGTGATGCTCGACACCGGGCTGTTGCCGGATTTTTCCAAAGTGCCGCGCAAGCACTCCGAGCATCAGGTGCGCGTGAACGGCCCGCTTTACGCCGCACTGCTGGAGGAGGCGCTGCTGAAAGCGGGTGGCCTGCTGCGCTATTACGAGATGCCGCGCCGCGTGACTCAGACCGACTCCGGCTATGAACTCGTGCTCACGGGCAAGGAGTCCGAGCATCAGGTGAAGTGTCGCCAGCTCATCGATTGCACCGGCGATGCGAATCTCGTGGGTCGGCTCGGCCTTGAGCGTTTGCGAGAGGACGAAGCGCAACCGTCCACGCTCATGTATGCCCTCGGTGATTACGATCCAGCGGCGCTGGATGCCAATCTCATCCAGGAGCGTTATCTCGAGGCGGTGCAGGAAAAGCGTCTCCTGTCCGGCGATGTCGCCAACCCCGACGGCATGGCGCACGCGCGATTCATCGAGTTCCTTCGCGGACGCGGCAGCAACCGCATGCACATCCTCGGCATCCATGCTGCCACCTCCGAGGGCAAGACGCAGGCAAACATCGCCGGTCGCGCCTCCGTGCTGCGCATACTGCGCTTTGTCCGCACGCTGCCCGGCTGCGAAAAGGTCCGCCTCGTGCGGATGATGACCGAGACTGGCATCCGTGAGACCTGGCGCATCGTCGGCGAAACGAGCGTGACCGAGGCGGACTACCTGAGCGGTCGCGTGTTCGAGGATGCAGTGAGCTTTTCGTTCTACCCCGTGGACCTGCACACCGACCACGGCACCGACATCCGCCCGCTCGACGAAGGCATCGTGCCCACCGTGCCGCTGCGTGCGCTCATTCCCAAAGGCAGCCGCAATCTGCTCATCGCAGGCCGCAGCATCAGCAGCGACCGCGCGGCCAACTCCGCCCTGCGCGTGCAGGCATCCTGCATGGGTATGGGGCAAGCGGCGGGCGCAGCGGCTGCGCTCGCGGTGAAAGCAAACCTCACCCCCGCACAAGTGCCGTTGACCGAACTGCGCGCCTTGCTGAAGCAACACGGAGCCATCGTGCCGGGAGGGTGACTTTACTTGAGAAGAGCCGCACCGTGGCCAAGAAAGCCCGATGAAAGTCTCACAGAAAGCGCCCTCCTCCAAAACGCAGCGACCGACGCTTTGGCTCGATGGCTTCTTTTGTCTTTTGGCCATTGCTTGGTCCGCCCTGATCTGGCTCGGGCTCTGCCGGCACTCGGAACCGGCCAGTCCGCGCTACTATGTAGCCTATTTTCTCGCGCTGTGCGGACCTTCCCTGGCCGGGCTCGTCTGCGCCGCAATCTCGGACGGCAAACGCGGCGTCCTCAACCTCGTGCGACGAATCTTCGTGCCCAACATGCCGTGGTGGACCCTCCTGGTGGCGGTTTTCCTGCCGCCGCTCATCATGCTGATTGCCGCCTCGGTATCGCGATGGATTTTTCACGCCCCCGTAAACCTCACCCTGCCTAGTCCCGGTGCCATCGCACTGAGCTTTCTCATCGTTCTTTGGCGCTTCGGGCCGCTCAATGAAGAGCTGGGATGGAGAGGATTCCTGCTGCCGAGATTGCTCGAGCGTTTCAGCCCACTGGCCGCCACGCTGTGTCTCGCCCCGTTATGGGCGGTGTGGCATCTGCCTTTGTGGGCGCTCAAAGACTCGGGTCACCATCTCTGGCCCTTCGGCTTGTTCCTCGCCTTGATCGTTCCGGTCACGGGCCTTTTCTCCTGGCTGGCCATCCATGGACGCCAAAGCCTCGTGCCGGCGATCTTGCTGCACACCTCGCTGAACGTCAGCGCCAACTTCATTCCCCTGACACCCCCGGCCCATTCGTCCCTGGCGCCCTTCGGCTGCTGGATCGTCATCACGGGAGTGTTCGCCGCTGCGCTTTGGTTAATCATGCCGCCCGGTCCAGCAACAAATCCACCATCGTGTCGAATGTGAGCCAATCCTCCGGTCACCCCATCCACGGTTTCTCCTTCCACGCACTGGGAGGTGTGGGGCATTTGCGCATCGCGGACACCACGGAGGCGGTCGCGCGTGAAGCGGTCGTCGCGGTGGTGAAGTGGCTGCGCGAGGCGGAAGCACGATATTCGCGCTTTCAGCCGGACAGTCTCGTGTCGCGATTGAATCGCGGAGAGGTGGTGAAAGCGGACGACGGGTTGCTGGCGTTGCTCGACGCGGCGGAGAATGCGAATCGGCACACGAATGGCCGGCTGAATGTGACGGCGTTTCCCGTGTGGCGACTTTGGCATGATCCGCATCGAGTCGCGTGGCCGAGTGATGCAGAAATCGCGGCGGTGATGGAATCGTGCGGTTGCAATCGAGCTTCAACGCAGAGAGCAGCCGAAAAGAGCTCTTTCGGTCGTTTTCCGTTTCTTTCGGCCAACTCCACTGGCCTGCGATTGCCGCGCCCCGGCATGGCGCTGGACTTTGGCGGCATGGGCAAAGAGTGGTGTGTCGATCAAATCGTCGCGCATCTGGAAAGGCGTGGCTTGCGTCATTTCCTCGTCGAGCTGTCCGGCGATGTCGCGGCACGCGGATGCCAGTCGGCGGAGCACGAGGGCTGGTGGGTGCTGCTGCCGGGTTGTGCGCGGGCGTGCCTGCTGCAAGACGCAGCACTGGCCACGAGCGGGCACGGTGCCCGGTTTCGCCTGCTTGATGGGAAACGGATTTCCCACCTCATCGATGCACGAACGGGCCGCCCCGCCTCGGGTCAGGTGCGCTCGGTGACGGTGCCGGCTCCCACCTGCCTCGAAGCCGGCATCGCCGCGAGTGATGCCGCGCTCGCCGACGATGTGGGCACAGCCTTCGCGCGTTTGCGCGGATTTCCGGGGCTTGTCCGCAAGGCTGACGATGCCTTCATGATGGACAACGCTTTTTCCGAACGGACCGCGGAAGTGTCTTCGCCAATCCAAACCCCGGCCCCGGAGTTTTGCGTATGAGAACTTCGTCCTTCACCAAGGCGCTGCTCGTGGTCATCCTCGCCCTCGCGGCCTGGCTCGTGCCGTTGTGGTGGGCCTTGCGAAAGAAGGATGAGGGCGGGTTTCCCACCGCAGCAGCTCCGCCTCCTTCATCATCGGATTCCTTGAAGCCGCTCATCCTCTACGTCGAAGGCTGGCCCACGCGCCGGAAGCTCGACCTGAAGGAAATCCAAGGCGTCACCGCCGAGTCCGAAAGCACGCTCGCGCCCGCGCATGTCGCGGAGAGTCTCTACGCGGAACTCGGCGCCCTTGGCATCACGCCGGAGATTCATCGCCTCGACCGGACGCCCGACTCGCTCGACCTCGCTAAGTTCAAACCCGTCGTCTTCATCTATCCCGTGCGTCATGGCCGCCCAGCGGCGGAAGTCGGGACCTTCTTCGACCGCCGGGTGGAGCCCTTCATCGCCCGGCATCACGGCGCGGCGGGTCTTTCCGTGAGCGACATCGCCGTCGGTGAAACGACCGCCGACACCGAGAACGCGCGGGCCTCCTTCGCCGTGATGAACCGCTACTACGGTATCCCGCATGGCGGTGGGCAGTGCCTTTCGCCCGAGCAAAGCTGGCGCGAGGAACGCCAGCGCATCGCCGCGCAGGCCCGGGCCATTCACGAGGAGGTGAAACCATGAGCCCGCTGTCGAAATGGCGCGTGTGGATCGATCGCACCGTGAATCTCGCCATGCTCTGGACCGGATCGCTCCTCGCCGGCTCCGGCCTCGTGCTGAAGTATCGCGTCGGCTACGACGCACCGCGCGGCGCGACGGTGTGGGGTCTCGACGGCGAAGCCTGGGGCCGCCTGCACTGGACGCTCGGCCTCATCGTGCTCGCCCTGCTTTCCCTGCACCTCATCCGCCACCGCCGCTGGCTCTGGAGCGTGCTCGTGTCCCGCGTCTCTCCGGCCCTGGTGCTCGTGCTGCTGGTGGCTCTGCTGCTGATGCTCTTGCCACTGCTCAGTCGCTGATTTTGATCCGGCAAATGGACCTCTTACCCGGAGCCACTTAGACATGAACATCCCGCAATTCGTCCTTCTCCTGCTCGCTCTCGGAAGCGCATCGAACCTCAGCGCCCAAGCGCCAACGTCCCTGCACGATGCCTCCTCGCCCATTCAACGCCCCGGCCCTGAGTTCGGCAACGAGCTGAAAACTGGCGCACTCAAAGTCGGCTGCACCATGGATGTGACCATCGCGGGCGAGCATGTGTTTGCCATCGGCCAAGGCGAGCTGCGCGTGCTCTCGAACGCTCGCGGGGGAAAACCAGTGCTCATCGGCAAGCTCGCTGGACTCGGCAACACGCGGCAGATCGCGGTTTCGCGCGGTCACGCGTTCATCACCTCGCGTGAAGATGGGATGTTCATCGTGGACGTGGGCGATCCATCGCAGCCGAAGCTCGTGCATCACTACGACACCGCGGAGCTCGCGACGGCCATCGCGGTGTCCGGCGATGTCGCGGCGGTGGGGAATCGGTTCGCGGGCATCGAGCTGCTCGACGTTTCGCAGCCTGCGAGTCCGAAGCACCTCGCGACCCTCCGCTGTGGCGAGGTGCAATCGCTCGTCTTTCACGGCACCTGGCTTTACGCGGGCACTTGGTCGGAGAAAGCAGTCGCCGTCATTGATGCGCGCAATCCGTGGAAGCCTCTTCTGGTCAAAACCGTGCCGCTGGATGGCAAGGGCGATGGCCTCGATGTGTTTGGCAACCTGCTCGCCGTGGCCACGGGACATCACGCGCGAGGCAAAGGCTATCCGAAGCCCGGTGATGCGGCCTTTGGCAGCGGCCATGGCATCGAGTTCTTCGACATTGCCGATCCCGCCGATCCCAAGCGGCTCTCCGGCGTGAAGTTTCCGCCGTTTTACCGGCTCGGCATGGACATGTGGGGCGTGGTGCTCGCGGGAGGCCATGCCTTCGTGAATGACACGCACAACGGCTTCTTCGTCGTGGATGTGCGCGATCCGATGAAGCCGCGCAGCGTGGGCTGGACGCAGCTTCCGCTCGTTTCCAAAGACCCAAGCCCAGTCGCTGGACTCGCCGTGGCGAACGGGCGCGTCTTTCTCGCGGGAGGTTTCGATGACCTGCATCTCGTGGACACGCGTCTGCCCGATGCCGAGCCGCAATTGAGTGACAAAGGCCTGCAAGTGCCCGAAAAGCCCGCCGAGGCTCCGGCGCATGGTTTGCCGAGCTATCTCGTCGATGGCTCCATCCGCTCCGTCGTGCCGTGGAAGGACGATTTGCTGCTTGTCGCCGCCGGATCGGCAGGATGGCACCTCGTGCGGCAAAAGGACCAAGGCTTCGAGCGTGTCGCCGCGCATCCCACGCGCGGTTTTGCTCGCGACGTGGCCTTTCACGGCGACCGCATCTGCGTCGCCGAATCGCTCGGCGGCCTGTCGCTCTGGCAAAAGCAGCCCTCGGGTGAAACGCAGCGCATCGGAGCCTACGAAGTGCCCGGCAAATCCATCCATCAGGTCGTTCTCGCCGACGAAGGCCGCCTCGCCTTCCTCGCCGTGGGGCCGAATGTTCTGCACATCATCAAGATCGCCGCCGACGGCCAAACAGCGCTCGTCATGCCACCCGTGACAAACACCGGCCTCTTCTACCGCGACCCCATTTCGCCGCTCTCCGCCGATGGCCGCCGCGTGCTGGTGCAATGGCATGTGACCGGCCTGCACGAGTTCCTCATCGAGAACGGCACGGTGAAACGCAGCGGCTGGATCTTCCCCCACGCCATGGACACCGAATGCGGAGCCACGCCGAATCGCGACGGCTGGCTCGCCACCTCGCGCCGGGGCTTCTTCCCACTCGCCGAAGGCGAAACACGAAGCCCCGATCAAATCGGCCTGCTCAAGCCCAACCACCGATCTTTCCCCGGCAAACCCTCCATCTCCGGCCAGACCCTCTTCATCACTGATCCCTTCCTCGGCGACGTGATTGCCTTCGACCACACCGATGCCGCAAACCCCAAGCTGACCGCCGAACTCCACCTCAGCGGCCATCCCGGTCGTGTGGCGGTGCATCGCGGCAAAGCCCTCATTCCCGCTGGGCGCGAGGGATTGCTGATGTGGTCGCTGACTCAATGAGCGGCATATCTTCAACATCGAGGCGGGCAAGTTCTCCACCAGCACGGGGACGCTGAGTGGCATGGCGATCTGATTCACTTCGAAGTTGGCACGGAGTCGAAGGACTGGATCAGCGGATGAATGCGCGAGTTCAGCTCCCGCATGGCATCGAGCAGCGGCGTGTAGGGCTCGTAGCGGGCGTTGAGGATGCCTTTGTTGCTGTCGCGGTTTGAGGCATCGGTCTTGGTGTTCGCGGGATCGTTGTCCATGTATTTGAACCAGTGCCAGCCGACGCAGGTTTTCGACTCCAGCAGCCCGAGCGCAAAGTTTTGATAAAACGCGCCTCGATCCGCCTGCGTCTTCACGATCCAGCCAGCGCCGCTTGTGTTCGCCATGCCGCTGTCCATGCCTTTGACGTAAAACTCGGTGATAAGGCAGGGCTTGCCCGACCACTCGTGCCACTGGCGCAGGTGATCCTTCTGCGGGCTCCAGTGATCGTAGTAGTTCATCGAGATGGCATCGCACCACTTGCCTGCGGCCTTCCACACGCCGCTGACCGACTTCGCCGGTCCGTGAAAGCGCGAACCAAGGCACAAATGCCGTGGCAGCACCTCGCGGATGGCCTGCGTGGTGAGGCGGAAGTAGGCATCAAAGACGTGCTGCACAAAGTCGCGGCGCAGCTCATCCGTCACCGCGCCTTTTCCAGCCATGAAGGCCTCCGCCTCAGCCTGCGTGGCACCGCCGCGCTTCAGCATGCGGTCGAGCATGTCCCGCTTGATGAGCAGCTCGTTGTCCGAAAAGACGCCGACAAGCCATGGATCATCCTTCATCGCCGAAAGCCGCTCGCGGCATTGCTCCGCGCAAAACGCGGCAAAACCCGGCTCAAAGACCGGGATGACATCATCCGCATAACCCGTGTGACCGGCCTCCGAATGCGTGACGCCGATCTTTCTACCAAAGCCACTCATCAGCCCCAGCGTGACTGTGTAAGGCATGGGTGCTTTCGCCGAGCGCAGGACCTCCACATCGGAAAAGCCGCCGCAGCCGTTGAAGCCATGCGCACGCAGGAAATCGAGTGTTTGAGCAGTCCAGGCCTCGTTCGAACCAAAAAGCCGCTCAAACGGCTCCTTCGCCGCGAGCTTGGTTTCGGGCTTCAACGAGCAAACACCCGCGAAGATGAAGCGTCCGCCGTCGGGATCGATCATCCACCACCTCTCGCCGATTTTTTCGACGCGGAAGAAGCCGCTCGCCGCATTTTTGTCGGCCGCTAAACCACCAAACCGCGTGAAAGCCTCCTTTGGCAGCGGGTTCACATCAAAAGCGGCCACGGTGCGCGTCTCTCGCCCCTTCCATTGCCCGGAGACCTCTGCTTTGGCGTCCACCAACAGTGTGTCAGCCGCCAGCAGGCCATTGGACGTCGTGATGAGCAAAATGAACAAGAAAGCGGTGCGCATGATGATCCGAAGGGAGTATTCATCTTGCTCTGCCACCAATTCACCTGATGGGCAACCATCAGCCTGGCGAGGCCTCTGTAATACGCGCAGGCAGACCCTGGCCTCAGCACACCAAACTCATCTGGAGAGCGAAGGTCCGAGGAATGACGGCCCGAACAGCGCATCTTTGATGTCCTGATCCGAGAGTTCGGTCTGATTCCGTCCATTTGGCGGAGGGCCGGGCGGGCGGCCCATTTGACGGTCATCGGGCGTGTTGCCGAGGACGATGTCCCAGGTGCCGAAGAGTTCCTCGCTGCCTTTCTCCTTCGGTTTGAATTCGCGGATGATGCTGAGGCGCTGCGCTTCATCGCGGATGCCGTTGAGGACCATGTCGCGGTCGTTTTGCGGCACACCAGCGATGCAGAGCTGCGTGGTGAGCAGGCGGCGGTCTCCCATTTTCACGGCGACGTGCCAATGCAGCGTGCGACCGGTGTAGAGGCCTGGTTTGATGGTGCGGAAGCGATACTCGCCCTTCGCATTCGTCGTGATCTTGCCAAAGCCTTGGAAAGAGTCGTCGCGCTTTTTGCCACGCTGCTCGCCGCGGCTGTGGATGTAGCAGCCATTCACATCGGCCTGCCAGAGCTCGATGACATGCTCTTGGAGCGGTTTCCCATCCGCATCGAGAAGTCGTCCGCCGAGTTCGGTGATGATGCCGCCCGCGGGCGTGCCGCTGGAGATGCGGGTGAGGTCGTTGTCTTGATCGAGCGGCAGATGATCGGGGTAATAGGGTCCCTCGGTGCAGCGTGGCGTGAGCACCAGCGCCTCGGCATACAGATCATTCGTGAGGATGCCGCCGGTGGTGATCAGCAGGCTTTTCAAAAGACGACGGCGGTCGAGGCGGATGTGGAAGGCTTTCATGGGGTGAGTGGGTTGAAGGTTGAACACCGGTTTATTGGGCAAGTTCCATCGCAATGCGAAATCCCACGCTGTGGTAGCCGCCGCTGCGTTTGCGGCCTTCGCCGGTGCAGAGGCTTTGGCCGCTGCGGCCGGTGGAATACCAACTGCCGCCGCGCACGTCGTTCACCTCCTGGCCTCGCTCCGCGCCATTGGTGGCGACGATGATGCTGCTCGTCCATTCGTAGGCATTGCCAGCCATGTCATGGCAGCCGTAATGGCTCGCGCCGGTGGGAAAGGTGCCCACGGGCGTGGTGAAGCCGCCGTTGTCCACGAGGTCGCGGTAGATCTGCGTGTTCACAAAGCCGGTGTTCGTGTCGTGATCGATCCACGCATCCACACCGCCATCGGCCGTGACGGCGAAGACGCGGCCGTTGCCGGTCATGATGTCCTCGACGCGGCCTTTCTGGCCTGCCTGGCTCGATTTATCGACGTAGCTCGTGATCGTCTTCGCCTCCTTGTCGAGCATGTGGGCAGCGCAGACGGCGTTGTAGTTGAAGTGCGTCTTCAGTTTGCCGCTGCGGTAGCTCGCGTCCTTGTCATTGCCCCACGGGTAAAGGTAGCCTTTCGGGCCTCGCGCCGCCTTTTCCCACTGCTCGGCGCTTGGCACCAAGATCTTCCAACCGGTCTTTTCGCTGATCCACGCGCAGTAGGCCTCGGCGTCATCGAGTGAAACGAAGAGCACGGGATGGTTGGCCTTGCCCTGTGGATACTCGCCATTCTTCCAGTAACGCGGCGCACCGCGATCACGCGTGGCTTCGACGAAGGCCTTGTATTCGGCATCTGGGACGAAAATGAGAGTAATCTGCCGGACAGCGGTCAAGCCTCGGCTATTCGGATCCATGATTACTCGGTGAGGTTGCTCTTGCGATACTCCCTCGGCGAGCACTCGCAGGCTCGTTTGAAGGCTTCGTTGAAGCGACTGAGACTTTGGAAGCCGGAGGCAAAAGCGATCTCGGTGACGGGATCGTCAGTGGTGACGAGCAATCGTTGCGCGTGGGAGATGCGGTGCTGCACGATGAAGTCCGTCATCGTCGTGCCGAAGGCCTGTCGGAAGAGATTCATCGCATAGTTCGGGTGCAGTCTGTTGGCCTTTGCGATGATATCGGCGGTCAGCGGCTCGTCGTAGTGCCGGGCGATGTAGCAGGCGAGTTGGTCGGCCTTCGAGAGATTCGGGTCAGGCGCACGAGCTCGGGTTCGCTTGGGCAGACATTGAGACATGCGCAGCAGACGGGCCTGAATCTCCAACTGCGCGGCCCGTTCAAGCGTGGAGTCTTTGGATTGCAAATCGGACGCCCATTGCTCGAAGCGAGCCTCGTCACCTGAGTTGGTGTGCGGATCGGTGACGAGACGGCCCTTGAGCACCGCTTGAGCAAAGGCCTGCGGCAATCCCGCAGCGAGGAACCAGCCCAGCGGTAGAGTCACCACGAAATAGGTCTCTCGTCCTTCCCACGCGGCGATCTGATGAGGAATCGCTGCCCAAAACATCGCGAGCTGACCAGCCTGCACAGTCGTGCGTTGGCCGCCGAGCAGGTAGGTGAGCGAGCCAGAACGCAGCAGGTTGATCTCGATCTCATTGTGGCGGTCGGGCCGCTGCATCAGCGCTGGCTTCCATTCCTCGCAGGTGAATCCATAGGGCGAAAAGGCGGAGCGCGTGTGGTCAAAGCGTTTCATTCTACCTTAGAATACAGGCAGTCATTGGCGAAATGAAGGTGTTACTTCGCGAATGCACATGATTTCATCTAGTGTCTGCCATGAAAAATGCCGTCATCATCGCCACGACTCTATTGATCGCTTTCCATGCGATGGCAGAGACGCCGCGCCATCGGGTGCTGGTGACGACGGACATCGGCGGCACAGACCCTGACGATGATCAGTCCATGGTGCATCTGCTGCTGTATGCGGATGTGCTTGAACTGGAGGGACTTGTTGCCTCGCCGTATGGGGCGGGGCGGAAGAAGGACATCCTGGAAGTGATCGCCGAGTATGAGCGTGACTTCGCTACGCTGCGGACGCATTCGACGCGCTACTCCACACCGGAGGCGCTGCGTGCGATGACAAAGCAAGGCGCTCTCGAAAGCCCTGGCACGGCTGGCTTTGGCAGTGCCACCGAGGGTTCTGACTGGATCGTCCGCTGTGCCCGGCGCGATGATCCCCGTCCGCTGCATGTGCTCGTGTGGGGCGGCCTCGAAGACCTCGCGCAGGCGCTGCACGATGCGCCGGACATCTTGCCAAAACTGCGCGTGTATTTCATCGGCGGACCCAACAAGATGTGGTGCGTGGACGCCTATCACTACATTGAGCAGCACCATCCCACGCTCTGGATGATCGAGGCCAACTCCACGTATCGTGGCTGGTTCGTTGGCGGCGATCAAAGTGGCGGGTGGGGCAATCAAACCTTCGTCACGCGGCACATCGCCGGCCGTGGAGCGCTCGGCGACTACTTCGCCACGCAGCTCAAAGGCACGATCAAAATGGGGGACACGCCCAGCGTCGGGTGGCTGCTGCATGGCACACCGAACGATCCCACGCAGCCCGGCTGGGGCGGTCAGTTCGTGCGCGTGTGGGACCAGCGGCTCACCGTTTTCGATCATGTCACCAATGAGACTGACAAGGCCGAAGCCTTCGGCGTCGTCGAGTTCGCCATCACCGCACCTGATGGTTTCACCTCGCAGAACCACGCCACCATGATCTTCGACAAGCGCATCCCCGCGCAAGGCACGCTCGAAGGCCACACACTAAGATTCCGCTTCTCACCCCGCGATGCCAAAGTGTGGCCCTACATCATCGAGAGCGACTTCCCCGCTCTCCACGGCCAAACCGGCAGCTTCACCGCCGAACTGCCGCCTTTGGATAAAACGATGACCGCCTCCGCAACACACCCGAACTGGTGGATCGACGATCAAAGTCCCCAATCCACCGAAGGCATCCATCGCGGTGCCAAAACCGTGAACCGCTGGCGTGTGGACTTCCTGCGTGATTTCGCGGAGCGGATGGACCGGTGTGTGAGGTGAGTTGATAAAGCCGACGGTGCTCGCCCCCAGCGCCTTAACGCTTCAAATACTTCACAACGGCCTCGGTGCGGCTTTGGACGTGGAGTTTGCCGTAGATGGTGTGGAGGTGGGCGCGGACGGTGCTGGTGCTGATGGTGAGTTGTTCGGCGATTTCTTTGTATTGGAGGCCATCGGCGAGGTGTTTGAGGATTTCGTGCTCGCGGGCGGTGAGGGATTCGAGTTCCGGGCTGCCGGGCTTTGGTGGGGCCTGGAAGTAGGTGACGACTTTTCGCGCGATGCTGGCGGACATGGGCGAGCCGCCTTCGTGCACTTCTTTGATGGCGGCGATGAGCTCGGGGCCGCGGGTGCGCTTCAAAAGATAGCCGCCGGCACCGGCGCGAAGGCTGTCGAAGATGGCGTCGCTGTTGTCGTAGGTGGTGAGCATGAGCACCTGCAGGGCGGGAAGCTGCGCTTTGAGCTGGGTGACGCATTCGATGCCGCTTTGACCGGGCAGATTGATGTCCACAAGCAACACATCGGGCCTCTGTGCGGGCACGGCGGCGATGGCGCTTTCGGCATCGGGATAGGTGGCGAGCACTTCGAGGCCTTTGGCGAGTCGCAGCAGCTCGGCGAGGCTTTCGCGGGTGAGCTGGTCATCTTCGACGATGGAGACGCGGATCATGGATGGAAGAGAGGGTTCGGAAGGGGTTCCCACAGATTCAGTTCACCACGGATGATGAATGAAAGTTGTGTGGTGAACTGTCGTGTTGGCGAGGCTTGGAGAAAGATGTTCGAGGGACAGATCAGAAAGGTTTCCCACAGATTCAGCGCACCACAGATGATGAGTAAAGATTCTGTGGTGAACTGAATCTGTGGGAGAATCTCATGGCCGCGGAGGTGAGACAAATTTCATGTCGGCTTTGGTTTTGCCGAAGTGGAGGGCGATGCCGAAGGGCAGGTCAAGCCAGCGGAGGCAGGTTTGGTTCATGGCTCGGTCAGTAGCGCTGACGCTTTCGCCGAGGGCGGTGATGGTGAGGGCGCATTTGTTGGCAACGACGAGGCAACGAAGGGATGTCGGGCCGCGTGCTGGGATGGTGATGACGGGGTTGGTTCTGAAGGGAATGTTTTCGGCTCGCAACGCGGCGGTAACGAGTCCGATCCATGTGGTTTCCCGGTAGCCGAGGCCGATGTCTTGAAGGGTTTGGGCCGCGACCTGAAGAAGATGGGCTGCGAGGTCGCGCTGCGTCACGAAGTCGGGCATGGAGCGCTTCGGGAAAAGGCTGGTGTGCGAGTCGTAGATGGTTCGTTTGGGATCGAGGCTGACTTTGCCAAAGTTGAGCAGCAGGCCCTTCCGGATGCGCCAGAACTTGTTGTAGCTGAAAAGCTGGGTGAAGTGTTCGGGCGCAAAATCATCCCGCAGCGCCTTGAGCTCGGCCACGAGGCGATTTTCAAACACAAAGTCGGCCTCAAAGGTGTCGGCGACGTGGCCGCGATAAACGAGGTCACGGCGTGGCTTCGAGAGGTGCTCCACTCCCGCTTTGGTGAGACGTTCACGAAAATCCTGATGATACAATTCCTCATCCAAACCCGGCCCCAATGCACTGTGGGTCTTCATCGCGTGACCGATGATTTGGTGGGTGAAGGGATCTTTGTTCATGGATGGAAGAAGGGGTTTCCCACAGATTCAGCTCGCCACGGATGTTTTGAATCATTGAATCTGAGCTGTGGAATGCCGATCTTGTGCGGGACCATTTCTACGGACGGGTGTCGTATTTTTGATGGAAGAATGGATTCCCACAGATTCAGCGCACCACGGATGATTGAAAAGTCAGAGACATCTGAGGTGGGATGAATCTGTGGAAGATCATTTCAGGTTCTGATGGCTGTGCTGATTCATCTATCTGTATCTGTGGTGAGCTGAATCTGTGGGAATATCTATTCAAGGCCACGGGACGGTGATGGTGATGCGGGTGCCGGTGGTGGTTTCGATGTCGAGGGTGCCGTGGAGTTCTTGGGTGCGGGTGCGCATGTTGGTGAGGCCGTTGCCGGTGGTGGTGGTCGCGTTGAAGCCGGTGCCGTCGTCGGTGATCCCGACGGTGAGGTGGGTGTCGGTGGGGGTGATGCGGAGTTTGAGTTCGGTGGCGCGGGCGTGCTTGATGGTGTTGTTAACGGCTTCGCGGATGATGAGGAAGAGATGATGGCGGAAGGTGGCGGGCAGGTGGTGGTCGCTGGCGTGGGTGGGGAAGTCGAGGCGGCAGCGGAGGTTGGCGGCTTGCGCGAGGTCGGTAATTTGCGGGGCGAGGTATTCGAGGAGGCTATCGAAGCGGTCTTGTTTGGGATCGACGGCCCAGACGATCTCGTCGAGCGCGGTGACGGCTTCGCGGGCGGTTTCGGCGAGGCGGTTGAGCTGCGGGTTGTCGCTGCCTTGCGCGAGGGCGATGTCGGAGAGCAGGCTGATCTGCGTGAGGCTGGCACCGACTTGATCATGCATGTCTCGGGCGATGCGGGTGCGCTCGGCTTGCACGGCGGCCTCGCGTTGCAAGGCCTCGGTGCGGCGGCGATAGCGGGCGCGGGCGACGCGGTAACTGATGAAGATGATGAGGCCGATGGCGGCGAGGAGGACGAGGGCGCGAAACCTGGTGGTCTCGTAATAGAAGGGGGCGACGCGGAGTTGGAGCACGGTGTCGTGCGTACCCCAGAGGCCGTCGTTGTTCGCGGCGCGGACGCTGAAGGTGTAGTCGCCGGGTGGAAGGTGGCCATAAACGGCGCGACGGTCGGCATCGGCGAGGCGTGGCTCTTTGTCGATGCTGCTGAGCTGGTAGCGGAAGGCGACATTGCGCGGTGCGACGAAGCTGCTGGCACCGAATTCGAAGGCGAGGGAGTTCACGCCGGGGGCGAGAGTGATGGATTTTTTTTCCCACAGATTCAGTTCACCACAGATGGGTTCTTCATCATTGACCGTGATGGTTTCGATGGTGGCACTCGGAGGGAGGGTGTTGAGGCCGACGCGGGAGGTGGCGATGCGGGCGAGGCCGCTGCGGGTGGAGCACCAGAAGGTGCCGTCGCGTTCCAAAAGAGAGCCTGGGAAGCTGCCGTTGGCTTGCAGGCCGCTGATACCTTCGCTGCGGCCCAAAAGGGTCGCTTGGAGGCTGGTGGCGCGTTTTTCGACAATGGCGGTGATTTGATCGTAAGGCACGGTGAAGAGCCCGGCATCGCCTCCGGCCCAAAGTCGGCCTTTTTCATCGAGAACGAGCTGCGAGACGTTTGGATGCGGAAGGCCGTGAGTGCGTGTGATGGTCGTGAAGCGGCCTTTGGCGTGATGGACGATGCCGGAGCCTTGGGTGGCGAGCAGCAGCGCTCCATCGGGTGCGATGAGGAGTGTGCGGATAGCGGCGCAGGTTAGTTCATCGGCTCCGACGCGGATGAAGCGTCCGCCTTCTTCGCGAAAGAGCATGCCGCGGGCGGTTCCGGCCCAGATGCGGCCTTCGCGATCTTCGATGATCGTGGATGCCTCGCCACTGCCAGCTTGCAGCACGACATCGCGCCATTCATCGCCATGACGATGCCACACGCTGTAACTGCGTGCGACCCAGAGGTCGCCATTGCGTGCGGGCAGGATGGAGACGATGCCGAGCTTGGGTTCGATGGACGGTAGCAGGATGTTTTGAAAGGCGGTGCCGTCCCAGCGCACGAGGTCGCCATCGCCCGTGCCGATCCACACATCGCCGTTGGGGCCGGAGGTGACACGCACGGCTTTTTTCGATGGCCAGTCGATGCCATGGGCGAGTTCGCGCCATTGACCGGCACGGCGGGTGAAGAGGCGGGCATTTTGCGTGGCCACCCAGAGGTCGCCGTTTCGATCGGTGCAGATCGCACGCGCCACTTCTGCGAGCGGACTGCCGGGCTCGTCGAGCATCGTGAGAAACTGCGGCCGCACGCGGCACACGCCGCCGCCGCCGGTGCCGAGCCAGAGGCTGCCTTCGCGGTCTTCGGAGAGCCACCAGACATCGCGATTCGGCAGTTCGACGGCTTTGAACCCATGATCCTGAAACAGCCACAGGCCGCTGCCGAAGGTGCCGATCCACAGGCGGCCTTCAGCGTCTTCATGCAATCGCGAGATGCGGGCGCTGGAAGGCAGCGCGGACATCTCGGCGATGGTTTGCAGGCCATCCTTTTCCGTGTGGCGGAGCAAAACGCGGCCTGCGCCGATCCACACGCCGCCCGCGGCGGCACGGGTGATCATGCAGCGATCCTTCGGAAGTTCTGCCACGGGCTCAAAGCGGTCGTTTTGCCATTTCGCGAGCACTTTGGGGCCGCAGGCCCAAATCTGGCCGTGGACATCGATCACCGCGTTCGAGGCAAAGGTGGGCGAAAGGCCCTCCGCGACGGCCACCTGCTCGATGTGGCCGTTTTGGATGCGGTGAAAGCGTCCACCCTCAAAGCACAGCCACATTGCGCCGGTTTGATCTCGGAAAAAGGCGGTCTCGCGTGAGCCGGGCAAGTCCAAGGCTGGCATGTTGAGCGTCGTCTCATGCCCCGAGCCCTCGACGTGGGCGATGAGGCTGTTCGTGACCATCCAGAGCGAGCCATCGTCCACGGGCAAAACGGCACCGACACTGCCACCGCGCGAGGCCTGCACTTTGACATCGTGAAACCGCAGTCCATCGAAGCGGCTGAGCCCGGCCCGCGTGGCCACGAGCATCGTGCCATCGGGATGCTGGGTGGCGCAGACCACGTCGTTGTTCGGCAGGCCGTCATCCGTGACCCAGGTGCGCACCTGCCACGCCGTGTCCGCCGCAGCGAGCGGAAGGGCGAGGCAGAGGAGGATGAGGAGGCGCAGCATGGTGGGCGGGGGAAGAGATTCCCACAGATTCAGTTCACCACAGATCAAGAATGGATTTTTGAACTTCTGTGGTGAGCTGAATCTGTGGGAAACCCTTCTTATATACCACGACCTCGCCGGGAGGGGATCGGATGTTCTAGAACGTATGTTCTATAGCAAGGTTAAAGAAGCCGGAGGCGTTTTGGGGTCGTTGTTTCGGGTGGACACCACTGTTGCACGGAAACAAGTTCAAAACTAATCTCCTGCCAGTTCTCATGGAAGCCCTCACCACAGTTGAATTTTCGCTGCGGGATCAGATCGACGGTGTCGAGCTGACCCCTGCGACGATTGGCTTGGCGCGATTCAATGAGTTTCATCGCCAAATCGCAGAGTTCATCGCTGGTTCAGAAGGCTTGCCGTTGGACGAAGTTCGCCCCCGAGTGGAGCCTGGATCACACAAGCTGGTTACGTTGGTTCCGTTTCTAGTGATGTCATCTTTGGCCGGAGACTTGCGCCGCCTTGAAAGAGAAGATTGCCTTGGCGAACTAGACCCCAAGCGCGCTGAAATCATCGAACGTTGGCAGTCCAAGGCCAAGAAAGGTGACTTTTTGAGCTACGGCATCACCACCAGTGAGCAGACGATCAAGCCAATCAAGTTAACCCGCGAAACCGATTACCGAGTGGGAGAGATTGTGCCGTGGGTAAAGGTCGAGCGCTACATTGTCGGGACCGTTGTGGACATGGGTGGTCGATCAAAAGCGAATGTTCACATCAAACTGAATGGCACTGGCGAAACAGTCGTCGCTCAGTCGAGCCAGAACTACCTCAGAGATCAGGAAGAGAATCGCCTTTACCACACGGTGCTGGCTAGAGTTCAGGCTGAGCAACATTGGAGGACCCGAGACCTTAGAAGCATCAGGCTTGTATCTTTTGAGCCCTACGAGCCGCGTTTTGATGTGGCTGCGCTAGATCGCTTTGCTGAGACTGGTGCCAAAGCATGGGCTGATGTGCCAGATTCAGGGACATGGGTTCGTGAACTTAGAGGAGGGCGTGAATAATGCATCCCTCTGGCGCAGTCCTGGACACCAGCTTCTTCATTACGCTCGCGGGCAAAGATCGTGCACACCATGCGGCAGCACGGGACTATTGGCGATGGCTGATCGAGAAGGGCGTGCCTCTTTACCTGCCGACGATTGTGGTTTCGGAGTTTTACATGAGGCAAGAGCTTCCACCGGAGATTGCACGGGCGTGCATAACGCTGCCGTTCAATTGGGATGACGCGATCCAATGCACGAAGTTCCGTTTCCCATTATCAGATCGAGATCCATCGACACCACGGGAATCTCTCAAAGATGACCTCAAAATCCTGGCTCAAGCCGTGGTGCAGAATGCCGCTTATTTGATCACTGATGATGAGGGTTTTCATCGGACCGCAACAAGGCTGAAGGCTGAGGGACAATCCCAATGCATTTCGATTCATCTGAAAGATGGCTTCAGCGAAGCGCTGTTGGACCCAACGGGCCAAGGTTTGCTTTTTGGCACCTGGACAGCTCCCAATGCTGATTCTGAGGCCTAAACGCGGTGGGCTTGCCGCCGGGAGGGGATCGGATGTTCTAGAACATTCGTTCAATAGATAATCGAGCCGTGTTTCGGCAGGATGAGGAGGCTTCCAACCCATTCCAAAGCCCCACCAACCTCATGAACCGGTCTTATCGTTTTGTTTTCGCACTGCTGTCTCTTTCGACGTCCGTTTGGGCGGTGGATGGCACGTTCATCGGTCAGGGCAATGGCACGGCGACGACGGCCAACTACAGCGACACCACAAAGTGGAGCGGCGGCACGGTGGCGAGCGGCACTGGGGCTACGGCGACGGTCAATCTGAGCGGCACGACGGGAGCGGGGGCCACGGCGATCACGGTGACCGCACCCGTGACCATCGGGAATCTCACGCTGACCGGCAGTTCCAGCGGGCAGAACTTCAGCCTCACCGGCAGTGGCACGGCGGCGAACTCGACGGTCACCTGGGCCACCTCCAGCGGCACGCCGACGATCAACCTCGCGACTTGGTTCAGCAAAACCTACAACTTCGGCGGCGGTAGTCTGACCTTTGCGGGCACGCAAGGCCTGCGAGTCGTCACGGGCTCGAACATTTTTTCGCCCACGAGCGGCGGTCTGTCGTGGACCGGTTTCTCGGGCACGCTCACGGTCACGAGCCTCAGTGGTGATAGCGGTGTGATCGATCCAGCCACTGGCGGCACTTTGCCAGCTACACGGCTCTCGCTCGTGCACGGCACGGGGACGAGCACGATCACGCTGGGCATGTTTGGCGGGCGCAATCAGACCATCGGCGGCTTTGACGGCACGACGCAGACGTATGTGCGCAACAACAGCACGACAACCTTCAGCACGCTGACGCTGGGCACGAACAACGAGAGCGGGACCTTCCAGGGCTTCTTTGGCAAGAACCCGGGCGCGGCGGCCACGGACTTCCGCTCGAACATCGCGATCACTAAGAATGGCTCGGGCACGCAGACCTTCAGTGGCACGAGTTACGCGGCGGGAACGACGACGATCAATGCGGGCACCTTCCTCATGAATGGCTCCCACATCGCCACGATCACGACGACGGGCAATCTCGCAGCCACCACGGGCACGGCAGGTGCTTACGCGGTGAAGAACACCGCGACGCTGGGCGGCACGGGCACGATCAAGCCCTTCGACACGGCGGGTGGCGGTGTGATGATCGCCATCGAATCCGGCGGCAAGCTGGCTCCGGGCGATCCCGCGACGAGCAGCGGCGTGGGCACGCTGACGATTGATCAAACGGTCTCCAATCGCACCAATCTCTTCTTTGCCACCGGTGGCACGGCGAGCTTTGATCTGAGCACGACTGGCAATGACAAGGTGGCCTTTGTCGGACACGCCACGGTCGGCGAGGCGATCTTCAACAGCACGGTGCTGAACTTCACCGATGTCTCCGCCGGTCTGCTGGCCAGCGGGCAGTATGTGCTCTTTCAAGGTGATGCGAACACGAACTACAGCGGGCTCACCACCGATGGCAGCGGCTTCATCACCGCCGGTTTGAGCATCGGCAGCGGGCTGTCGAGCTACACGAGCACCAGCCTGCAACTGGTGGGCAACAACATCGTGCTCAACCTCACCAACCCGAACGCTCCGGTGCCTGTGGCGCTGAGCTTCAATGTCAAAGGCACGAGCAACACCGGCATGACGCCAGCGGAGTTCGCCGGTGCCAGCGGAGCCCGTTTTGCGAAATGGAACAATCTGGACATCACGGGCGGTGCCGGCTCGATGACGAATCTCGTCGATAGCAATGGGGCGCAGGTCACGGGTGTGTCGGTGGCTTTCGGTGGTGGCAATGGTGGCTCGGCCTTCAGCCGGGGCATCGCGAGTCCTTCGAATGACACGCGGATGTTCGACACGGTGTATGACAAGTTTGATGGCACGGCGACCACGATCACCGTCACCGGCATCCCGTATGGCACCTACGATGTGTATTTCTACATGGCGGATGATGGCGCGACACGCGGCGGCAGTTTCACCGTCGGTGGCACGACTTACTACCTGCGCGGCGGTGCGGGAACGCCGACGAGCAGCGGCACAGGCTATGTGCAGAGCACGGACACGACCTTCAACAGCGGCGCGGACACACAGGCGAACTATGTGAAGTTCACCGGCCTCACCGGCACACTCACCGCCACCTTCACCGCCGTGAATCAAGGCGATAGCGTGCAGCGCCTGAAGTTCCCCGGCTTCCAAATCGTCGGCACTGCTGCTCCGGCCAATACCGTGCCTGCTGCGCCTGCGAGCCTCGCCATCACGGCGAACAGCACGACGAGCTACACGCTCAACTGGAGCGCGGTGAATGGTGCCACGAGCTACCAAATCTTCCGCAGCACCACCTCGGGCAGTTTTAACTTCGCCAGCCCGCTCGCGAGCGTGAGTGCTCCCACACTCAGCTACACCGACACCACCGCTTCAGCAGGCACCATCTATTATTACATCGTGCGTGCCGTGAATGGCGTGGGCAGCAGCTCCAGTTCCTCCGAGGTCACCAATCCACCGCCGGACCTCAGTTCGGTCACGGCTTCATCGCCGGTCATCTGGCCCGGTGGCAGCAGCACGCTGAGCTGGGCCATTCCGAATGCCGACACGCTCACCATTGATAGCGGCAGCGGTCCGCAGAGCTTTGCCACCACGGGCACGCTCACCGTCACGCCGAGTGTTACGACGAACTACCTCTTCAGCGCCGTGAATGTGCAGGGCACCACGAACAAGACCGTCACCATCACACTCACGCCGAAGCCGGATCACAAAGACGACCTGTGGCAATGGTCGGTGCCGATCACGGGCCTCATCTCCTCCGAGACGAACAGCAATCCGCGAGCCTTCCTCTACATCCCGCCGGGCGTCACCACCGTGCGCGGCGTGATCATCGGCCAGGACAATCTGCTCGAAAAAGCTCTGCTCGAGCATCCCGCCACCCGCCAGGGCATGGCCGATGCCGGCATGGGCGCGATCTTCATCTCGCCGAACCTTGATGCACAGTTCAACTTCACCGCGAGGCCGAACACGCCTGTCTATTTCCAGCAGATGATGGATGCTCTCGCCACGGACTCCGGCTTTGCCGAGCTGAGCAAGACGCCCGTCGTGTGGATCGGCCACTCCGCGATGGCCAGCGCTCCGTATCACTTCGCCGCGTGGGACAAACAATACTCGACGGCGAACAGCACCCAGCGCCGCTGCGCCGCCGCCATCTCCATCAAAGGCCAGATCCCACAGTATCGCGATGCAAACAGCCCCACCTTTGCCGACAGCGATCTCGCCGGCACGCCGCTCATGTTCATCAATGGCGAGTATGAGGACGCGATGGGTCGCGGCACGAATGCGCTGACTTTCAAAAACACCGTCAGCGGTGCCATCCTCTCGATGTTCGCCGACAACGGCCGCGGCCACTTCGACTACAGCGACCGCGTCTGCCAATACCTCGGCATGTATCTGCGCAAAATCGGGCAGTATCGCCTGCCCGCCACCGCTGCGGCCGATGGCACCGCCTTGCTCCAGACCATCGACACCAGCACGCAGGGCTGGATGGCGGATCGCTGGCGCAAAGGTCAAAGCCCCACCGCGAGCCCCGCCGCCGTCGGCGCCTACGCGGGCAACACCAGCGAGGCGTTTTGGTATTTCGATCAAGAGCACGCCGAGACCACGCACAACAACTACCTGCCCGTGAAGACGACTTACCAGCTCGTCGGCTACACGCAAAACGGCTCGCCCGTCGCCATGGACAACACGCATGCCGCTGTGAACCTCGCGTGGTCGCCCGTGGCATCGGGAGACGGCCTCACCTTCAAACTCGGCACGCGTTTCCTCGACATCGTGCCACCGCAAGGCGTGGGTGCCTCCGGTCTGCCATCGGGTTCAGCCATTGGTCATTCGAGTTCCGCTGACCCCATCTTGATCCATGGCATCACGGGTCCGTTTGAGCAGCTCTCGCCGGACACCTTCCGCATCGCATTCAATCGCATCGGCACGGACAACCTCGCGGCGGGTCGTTCAAAAAGCATCTGGTTCCAAGCCGTGCATCCGGGCGATAGCACCTATGTCAGTGCGGTTCAGCAATCCGTGCTCGGTTTCACGCTGCCTCTCACCAGCGGCACCGCGCAGACCATCACTTTCACGCAGCCTGCGGATCTCTTGAATGGAGCCTCCACGCTGAATCTCAGCGCCAGCACCACCGGCACCGCCACCTACGCCGGAGCCACTGTGGACTTCTACGTCCGCCAAGGCCCCGCGAAGGTCAGCGGCAGCACGCTCACCTTCACCTCGCTGCCCGCTCGCACGAAATTCCCGGTCAAAGTCACCGTCGTCGCCACCCAATACGGCCGCACCATTGCTCCTCTGTTGCAAACCGCCACGCCCGTCACCCGCACCTTCTGGATTCACAAGGACGCGAAGGAGCAATGGCGTCATCAGACCTTCGGCACGCTCGGCACCAATGGCACCACCGGCGAGCCCGAGTGGACCCTCGCCGCGAACTCCGACGACAGCGCCGACTTCGACAGCGACGGCCTCACCAACCTCCAGGAATACAACGCCACCACCGATCCCAAAGTCGCCCAAACCGCCATCGAAGTCTGGCGCGTGCAAAACTTTGGCACCATCGCCAACACCGGCGGCACCGCCAACACGGGTGACAACGACGGCGACGGCGTCAGCAACATTGTCGAGTTCGCCTTCGGCATGAACCCCGCCGCCAACAGCACCGGCACCTTCACCATCAGCGGCAATGTTTTGACCCAGACCGGCATGCCCGCCGCCAACGTCGAGACCCTGCCCGGCGTCGTGAACTACACCGCACGCTTCGTCCGCCGCAAAACCCACGCCAGCGACGGCATCATCTACACCCCGCAGTTCAGCGCCGACCTCACCACCTGGCAAGACAGCGCCGCCACGCCCACCGTCGTCGCCAGTGATGCCACCCACGACGTCGTCCAAGTCACCTACCCCTTCTTCATCGGCGGCAAAAAAGCCCGCTTCTTCCGCATTGCCGTGAGCACGACGCCTTGATGAACTCCTGATTTTGATTCCCACAGATTCAGTTCACCACAGATATTTCTCCTCATCAGTGGTGCGCTGAATCTGTGGGAATCCCAAACCCAACACCGCCTTTACCCGCCAGCACTCCAAGCATTATGACCCAAGCACCCAATCGCCGCAGGTCCTTCATGACGAGCCTCTTGCTCTTCGTCATTCTGTCATTCGCCATTCGTCCTTCCGCGCAAAGCGCGGTCATTTACAGCGGCGTGCAAAACATCGCCATCCCGACCACCTTCGACGGCGTCTATCTCGACATCGACACCGCCACCACCAGCACCTCCGTCATCACCGGCTGGGACGTGAATCCCTTCTTCGGCGGTTACGCCATTGGCAACAGCGCCGCCTTCCAACCCGTCCGCAGCGGCACCGGAAACAGCGACAGCATCCTCAACCTTGCCTACGGCACCCTCGTGGACAGCCTGCTAAACTACGCCACCGGCGAAGCAGGCAGCAGCGACCACATCGGCGGTGGTGCCTATCAGTTCACCGAAGGTGCGCAGGGCTATCTCGGCTTCAAATTCACCACCAACAGCAGCGCCGGCCCCTTCTACGGCTGGATGCGTGTCACGCTCACTGCCAACACCAGCGGAGCCCTGATCCACGACTGGGCCTACGACAACACCGGCTCTGGCCTCTTCGTCGGCTCCCTCACCGCCGTCCCCGAGCCCTCGCGAGCCATGCTGCTGATAGCTGGGGCTTGCTTCGCAAGCCTTCGACGTCAGCGACGTAAGCGGTTGGGTGAATGGCAATAGAATGAATCTTTGCTGGTTTTGAAACGAAGGAAACATGATCGCCCTGCCTGCCATCGCGATCCTGTCGCGAACCTTGTTTAGGCTCTCTGTAATGCGAACATGTCACTTTGGCTCCACCTTAGAATCCCGGTAAATTCGGCAGCAAATCGGGTATCAATGCCGTAATGGTCGTGAGTTAATGCTGTCATGATCATGAAATCGGCTTTCCTTACCTCACTCCTGGTGCTCGTGGCTGGCGTTGCGCTTCACTCCGCCGACAAGCCTCGCGTGCTTGTTTTGACCGACATCGAAAACGAGCCGGATGATGCGATGTCGATGGTGAGGTTCCTCGTTTACTCGAATCAGTGGGATGTGGAGGGTCTCGTGGCGACGACTTCGGTGCATCAAAAGAAGAAGGTCGCTGCGTGGCGCATCAAGGAGATCGTGGAGGCTTATGGGAAGGTGCGGGAGAATCTGGAGAAGCATGAGCCGGGCTTCCCGACAGCGGAGAAACTGCTCTCGGTGATCGCTGAAGGTCGTGCTGACTATGGCATGAATGCGGTAGGCGAGGGGATGGACTCGGCGGGTTCGGAACGCATCATTCAGGCGTTGGATCGCGATGATCCGCGACCGCTCTGGGTGCCGGTGTGGGGCGGGCCGAACTGTCTGGCGCAGGCTTTGTGGAAGGTGCAAAAGACGCGTTCTGCGGCTGAACTGGAGCGCATCGTCGCGAAGCTGCGAGTCTATACGATTTCTGATCAAGACGACAGCGGCCCGTGGTTGCGGAAGACATTTCCGAAGCTCTTCTACATCACCAGCCCAGGGACCTCGCTCGGCGGCGCGTATCATTTCGCGACGTGGAGCGGCATCAGCGGCGACCGCTTTCATGGGCGCTTCGTGGGCGCAGATTTTACGATGGTGGACAATCCCTGGCTCGATGAGCACATCCGCACCAAAGGGCCGCTCGGTGCGCAGTATCCGCAATGGGAGTATCTGATGGAGGGCGATACGCCGAGCTTTCTTTGCCTCATCAACAACGGCCTTAACGTGCCCGAGAAGCCAAACTGGGGAAGCTGGGGCGGACGCTACGAGTTCTACACACCACCGCCGCACAAGCGACTGCTGGAGCCGGAGACGCGGCCTTTTTGGACCGATGCCGACGATGAGGTGCTCGGCATGGACGGCCATTGGCACACCAGCAATCATGCCACCATCTGGCGCTGGCGCACGGCGTATCAGAACGACTTCAGCGCCCGCATGGACTGGACCATCAAGCCCTATGCCGAGGCCAACCATCCCCCGGTGCCGAAGCTCGATCACGCCGCCGAACTCACTGCCAAACAAGGTGATCGCATCCAACTCAGTGCCAAAGCCAGCACTGATCCTGATGGCGATGCCCTGAGCTACGAATGGATCTACTATCCCGAGGTCGGCACCTTCACCATGTCTGGTGCAACGTCAGGCATGCCGCTGACGATTGATCACGCCGACCAAGCCGAGGCGAGCTTCGAGGTGCCCAAGAAGCGGGTCCTGCGCACAGGAACGATGCACATCATCCTTGCTGTGACAGACAAAGGCTCGCCACCGCTGACTCGGTATAAGCGAGTGATCGTGGAGGTGAAGTGAGCGATTGATTGAGAACGGATGACGTCCGATTCATCTCCCGTTCATCTTCCCTCATCATCGCTGCTCCATGCGACTCCTCCTCATCGAAGACGAGCCGGACCTGCTCTCCGGCCTCACCCGTGCTTTGCGGAGGGCGGGGTATTCCGTCGATGCGGCAGAGGATGGCGAGGACGGGCTCTTTCGGGCGCTGGAGATTGATTACGATGCCATCATCCTCGATGTGATGCTGCCGCAGCTCGATGGTTGGATGGTGCTGGCAAAGCTGCGCGAAAAGAAGAGCACGCCCGTGATGATGCTCACGGCCCGCGATGCCACGAAGGATCGCGTGCGTGGCTTTGACAGCGGCGCGGACGATTACCTCGTGAAGCCCTCGCCGATGCTCGCCAAATCACCCTCGAACTCCATCTCGATCCCTCCACCTGCCACGGCGATGCCATGAGGCTCGGCCAAGTCGTCACGAACCTCCTCAGCAACGCCATCGAGCACACCCGTGACCGCATCACGATCACCACGCAGCGTCAAAACGGCCACGCCTTGCTCATCATCGCCGACAACGGCCCCGGCATCCCCAAAGAGCACCTCCCGCATCTCTTCGACCGCTTCTACCGCGCCGAAGCCTCCCGCACCCGCGGCACCGACCACAACGGCCTCGGCCTCGCCATCAGCAAAGCCATCGTCGATGCCCACGGAGGCACTCTCGAAGCCAGCAATGGCTCAACTGGCGGAGCAGTATTTGCGCTTCAGTTGTCAGCGGAGGCTTGAGGCTTCTTTCCTCCTTTCTTCCCACCTTTGCCACCGCCCTTCCTTGCGGGCTCCTTGCTTGGATCGTAGTTCGGATTGGGCTTCGGCATTTCGGCTCTTACTTCGCTCAAGTAGTCCGCGAGTTGCTTCGAGAGCTTGGCGGTGAGTTCGGGTTGTTTGGAGGCGAGGTTCTTGGTTTCGCCGATGTCGGCTTGGAGGTCGAAGAGTTGGTTTTCGCCCGTTTCGTAGAAGTGGATGAGCTTCATGTGGCCGCTGAGGATCGCGGAGTGCGGGGAGTCGCCTTGATAATGCGGAAAATGGAAGACCAATGGCTCGCGAGGTCGTTTCACGGGCTCGGATGAACCGCTGAGCAGATGGGTGATGTCGCCGCCTTCGAGTTGCGTTGGCAGCGCTGCCTTCACACCGGCCCAGCGGCAGAAGGTCGGGAAGAAATCATAGCCGACGACGCGCTGATGGCACCACGAGTTCGGCGCGATGCCGGGACCGCGAATGATCAGCGGCACGCGGATGCCGCCCTCCCACACATCGCCCTTGCCGCCGTTCAGCGTGCGGCGATTCGAGCCGCCATTGTCGGACATGTAGATGACGACGGTGTTCTTGGAGAGGCCCATGGCATCCAGCTTGGCAAGCAACTCACCCACACCGCGATCCAGATCTTCTGCGATGGCCGCGCGACCGACTTCCTTGTCGTCTCTGCCGCCAGCGAGCTTCCGGTATTTCTCGATCAGCGCGGGAGTCGCGTTCTCGGGATAATGCAGCGCGTTGTAGCTCATCTGGATGAAGAACGGCTTCCTGGCCGCCTGGCTCTTCTTCATGAACTCGACGGCTCGTGTGCCCATGCCAAAGATGTCCACCGGGTTCGGCGGCAGATGCGGCGCGGCATCCTGATTGCCCGTGTCGCCATCGCTCTCGTCGTAACCATGCGCGGCGGGTCCACCGCCGGAGAGATGCCATTTGCCGTAGTGGGCGGTGGCGTAGCCAGCGGACTTCAGCATCTGCCCGATCGTGACCTCGTCATCGCGGATGCTTTTGCGATTGTCGCCTTCGATCAAACGATGTCCCATCTCCGCCGGGGCCGCCTTGGTCCATCCCAGCGCCGCCGGATTGCGTCCCGTCTGCAAGCTGATGCGTGTCGGCGAGCACACCGGCGCGGGCGCATACGCCGCGCTGAATCTCATGCCCTGCTCCGCCAGCCGCGCGATGTTCGGCGTCTCCACGATGCTGCTTTTCGAGTCCGGCATGTCCGGGTGCATCTGGCACGATAGGCCGCTCCAGGCCTGATCATCGGAGAGCATGAAGAGGATGTTTGGCGGCGCAGCGGCGAAGGCGCCGGAGGCTGCGAGGAGGAGGAAAAGGAGTTTCATGCGACAAACAACGTCACCTCTGTCAGTGGCGCTTCAGCGAAGGCGGGAAAGATTGTCAGGATTGGGTCAATGAGCTCACCGTCGCCAGCCTTGACGGGGGACACTCAATGGCAATAGTTAGCAACTATGAACGTCGCACTCACCGCTCATTGGGAAGGTTTCATCCGTCAGTTGATCGAATCTGGCCGTTACAACAACGCCAGCGAGGTTGTCCGCACCGCTCTCCGCAAGCTCCAGGAAACGGAGGGCGAAGTCTTTCCCGAAGGCAGCCTGAAGCATCTTTACACCAAGAAGGAAAACGCCGCCGAAGCAAAGCTCGCCAAGCGAGTCCGCATCCCCAAGCCTGACGAGGTATGAGTGCTGTTGTGGCACTATCGATCAGTTCTAATGCTACAATCAAGCGTCGTAGGGCAGCTTTTTTCGGAATGATTCGAGTTCATCAAGCAGACTGTGTAAGTCACTTGGAATGTCAGCCTTCGAGAAAGCAGCGTCCAAGACGAAGAACGGTTCATCTAGAAAGTCTGCATGCGGAATAATCTGCCTGCCTCCCCGCCGTCGTGAAGTCTCAAGACGATCTCGGCATCTGTTGGCCTCACTTTGGCGAACTCCTCCGTGTTTGGGATGTCCTCACTCAAAGCCGTCAGTATGTATTGAATGCGATGCTCTATACATGTTTGGCGGATTGTTTGGAGCATCGCCACTTTCAGCTTTGCTTGGAGTCGCTCCAAACCTCCGTCGTGATAGACGAAATGAAAGAACGGCTCGTCCGCATAGCTGATAAGCACTGCCAAGTCGAAAGCCATGCAGAGTAACTGGCGAAAAGTCGTTCCTCTTGCCTCATCGGTCTCAAGGTCGGTCTCGGCATCGCTGAACTCCGCATGAAGGTCGAGATTGCCCTCGCCATTTTGCGACAAATACAACAAAGCAGTGCGGTGAAGCACATCCTTGATGATACGGCTGAACACACGGCGAATGCCCTCGTAGCGTACATTGCCTTTTTTGACCATCTGATCAATCTGGGCGGTCAATTGGTCGATCTTGATCTTGTTGGCACGAAGTTCATCGTGAACGCCGATCAGTTCCTGTAGTTTTGCCGCCTTGGCTTCCATGATCGCGACGGACGCGCGATCTTCATCCAACTGCCTCTGTAGTTCTTTGAACTTTTGCAGACTGTCGCTGCCGCCGAGAACTCGTAAAATGTCCTGTCTCTTCGCGGATAGCTTTGCGTTCTCACATTCAATCGTGGTGATCTCGGTTCTCAGCTCTGATGCCCGCTGGGTCAGGCTTGAGCGCCGCTCGATCAAAATGCGGCGATTGAACTCCACCAAGTCTTCATAGTCTTTAGCTAGCTGTGCTGGAAACGTGAGTTGCGCTTCGTCGAACACTTTTTTCACGTCAGCCAGATCAAAGTGGATATCATCCGCTAGATGTCGCTCGATCTGCGAGAGGTCGTGCCGGGCATTGTAGAGGCGCTGGTTCAAATCCGCGATCTCGGCCTCTATCTGATCGGCAAGAGAGCGCACCAAGCCGGTCTCCTCAGCGTGAAAATCGAAACTGTCGAGTGCTCTCAGCTTAGTATCGACCTCATCGCGTTTGACCGAAATCGAGGCTCGAAGCTTGTCGAAGTCGGCAGGCTTGAAGCTGACCTCGGATTGCAACTCGCTGCGTTTCTGGTTCAGGACACTGTGGGTGGCATCCGCCTTGTATTTCTCCTCAAGAATGGCGTCATCAAATCCCAACACCCGCCCGAGATAGGGTTTCCAGTAAAGATGCTTTCCTGCCCCGAACTTCGAAAGCTGAAAAACATCACGCCAGTCGTCTTGCCCACGTAGGAAGTAACCCAGCCCTTTGCGGTAACTCCAAGGCTTGATGGGGGCGAATGCAAGATAGCTGTCCAAGATGTTGACGGCTTTTTTGAAGCTTTCACGCCAGTGATCCCACTCTGATTCCCGCAAATCGTTGAAATCTTGGTCGGGTTCTTTGTGCCGCTTGAAGGCGATCTTGCTTTGTTCTGCCGCTGAACGTCTGATGGTGACGTAGTCGCCAGTTGGCAAGCAAACCTCCAGAAAGAAAACAAAGTCTGCAAACAGCTCAGGATGGCGCTTGAACACATGGCTAGGGTCCACTCCTCCCAGGAGACAAAAATCAATGATCTCAATGAGTAGTGTCTTGCCAAGGTTGTGACCAAACTTGTCTTCCTCTTTTGGATGGCGGATGTCCGCGATCACGACGTTCAAGCCATCACGAAAAACGATAGGACCAAAAATCTTGGGACGGTTTGAGTAGAGGCGGCTGAGCTTCACTTTGTCACCTCCTTGGCTGGCTCCAAATACTCAAAGGAGTCTGTATGCGGATGATAATCCACCCGCCCAACAAGGTAGAGAAAATGAATTGTGGGCAGGAATACACACTCCGCATCTGAACCCAGAGCTGCGAGCGACCGTTTGAGTTCCGCAAACGAGCACAGACGATCCTCTTGCAGCCTCGCGAGGAGCGTGCTCGCAGCCCGCAGTAGGCAAGTGTTCAGGTCGAGATGTTTGGCGGGGCGAATCATGCTTTCTGACCGATGTCACAGTTTACATACATGTAGTGGATGACCACTTTTAGGAGTCGGCGTCGAGCGGCTGCTTGCAACTCGGGACTCCTCTCGTGAGCTAGCTGATAGATGTTTTCAAGAGCCAGATCAAAGGTCTCGAAGCGATCTCGATGAGCCGCAATCTGAGATTTCAGTTCATCCGCCGTAGCGTGATACTGCTCCTTAGAGCATATTAAATAATTTTGTGGAATATGCGTGTGGGTGGTGTATAAGGTGATATGGCCGCACTCTCCCTCGATCTCCGTCAACGCATCATCAGCACCTGCGACCGCGGTGAAGG
>JAIXSY010000034.1 GCA_027484445.1 Verrucomicrobiaceae bacterium | reverse complement strand
TCAAGCCTTTGACAATCAACTCGATCCACTGGAAGAACAAGTTTCTCGGCATTCATGCCAAAACGGCTCCCCGTCTGGCGGCGTGTTCTTGATCGATTGGACGGAAGCGGCATCCTCGGTAAAGGGCCTTTGAAAAGTTGCTGCTACCACCTCATGTCGCGCACATGTGGTGACGATGAAAAACTACTAGACAAGAATGGCACGACCCATCCGCGCCAGACTTCCGAGCCGAAAAACTGAGTTATTGCACTGATCATCAATAAATTGAGATTGCAATCTTACTTTTTGCCTGGCATCTTTTTTCTTCCTGTCAAAATAGGCTGCCCCAGGCCGCAAGACCGGTTTGGCAGCTACAACTAGTGGCCGCAGAGCGCCGATGAAAAGGCAGGGGACATCACCCAACTACCACCATTCCGCGCCAAAGAGTGCTGTCCATGCCTGTTCTTGAGCGTTGCGCTTCAATGCATTACATTCCGCTTTGAATAAAGGGCCTGGCATCTATAGCTCAGGGCTTTGCTGAAAAGCTGAGGCAGTGTGTGGACGGCATGCTCAAAGGGGAGAAGGTGCCGAAATCAAGAATCTACAAGCATAGCCCGCAGGCCAGGGCGCATGGGCTGGAAGAAGCGGAAACAGGCGTGAAGGAAGGGCTGATGGCAGCAGGACTCAAGGAGGACGAGCTGGCAGGCATCAAGGGTGCTGACGTGGGAAGGTCGTGCTGGCCCGGCTGGTGTGGAGGAAGACGACGGCGGACCAGGAATGGATCGCGAGGAGGCTGAGCATGGGCAGTGCGACGAATGTGAGTCAGCAAATGCGGAGGCTGGACAAGGCTCGGGAGAAAGTCAGGCTGCCAGAGGCGTTGCAGGCATACATCCAAGCCAACATCGACATATTAGAGAGTGTTTTTGTCAAGAGTCGCAGACTGCCCCCGTTTTCCGCGTTTTCCGCTGCCCTACTGTCTTGCTATATCCTCCCAAATAATCAAGCATCTCCCGCATTCCTTCGTTTTTATGTAACCAAGATCAAAGTCGCTAATTTTTTGTTCATTAAGTGATAAGGAGTGCATCATGTCATTTTGCTTAAATTGTTTTGTAGTTATTGCTATTTTCAATGGTGAATGCATACCATCAAGTCTTGCATATACTACACCATTCCTACCTACTAAACGATCTATTTGTGGTAGGAAATGAAGTGGATATTTGATGGTAGTATGCAAATCTGTAAAATCCGTCTGACGAATTGATGAGGTTTTATCAATTATACTAGCTACGAAAGCGGATTCAGTCGCTGACGATTCTATTCTATCACAAAGACCAAAGCCAAACATTAAATTACGCGCATCATGTAGGCAAAAGTAAAGACTACACCCGCACAGGTAGTATATAGACAGAGCCAATAGCTTCGCTTTCACTTTACAATTTATCAAAATCAACAATCCAAAAAAGATAATCAAAGATGTTGTCTTACTAAAACGAAGCAAAAGGAGCGAACTTAGGTCGTATCCAGACTTGTAATCGAAGGAGGCCATTGTGCATGCGCCTAATGCTAAGAAAATTGAAATATAAAACTTATAAAATAGACCCATAAATTCTAGTTTTTAACGGCCTCTGCCTGATGTTGCGGAAGCAACAGGCTTAGTTCCAGAAAATGGCTGCCAGCCAGACAGCCGTGCATCTGCATAACTATATCCGACCCAAAACCAATTTTGTCGGTAGGATGGACCCCACTTTGAAGGACTTGTTATATTGTAAGCTTTGTAAATTGCAAAAGCGCCCTCAGGATCTAAGCCCCTAATTCTGGACCACTGACCTACTACATAGTAGTTTATCTCCCAGTTCCAAAACGCTTTGCCAGCATTAATTAACAGTGCTGTGAATGGATTTGAATAATTGCTGTATTTATTATCTATGATAAACCCAGCACCTCGATAACCTGGAGGTGGTTCCATGCCCTCAGGCAGGCTATAATAATTATAAAAATGTTTATTATCAGCGTAGTTTTTTAATTCATTCAAAGTCATTCCATCTTTATCAAGTGCTCTGACCAAGCCTGCCTGAAAGTCTGACTCCATTAAAAATGTGAGTTCATCACTGTCCATCACCATGTTTCCTTCTTTGCGCTCATTGTATGCCAGTCTCCTAGAATCTAAAGATTTGAAAAAGTTATCCAACTCATTGTTAAACAAATGGAAAAACGCCGCTGAATATGCTCCATCCGCGAACTTACCTCCTGTTACAAGTGAACTGATGCCTCCACTGACTGCGGCAATGGCGGTACGCCCGGCGACGGCCCAGACTTCTTTATTGTTCATGTTAAACAAGGCATACTTGCCAAAGTATTTCGTGGTCACGCCCGATATGCCGGCGGAAACCACGCTGCCAATAAACCCATCGCGGAAGCTGCCTCCGTTGGCCTCGCTCATCGCTCCGCCAGACACGCCGTGGGCGGCAATGTGCTTGGCCGTGCCCCAAAGGCTATCACCGCCCGAGAGGTAACTGCCCCAATCTGCACCCAGCCCATGCATGTACCCACCCACCATGGCCCCCACAGCGCCGTTGGCTGCCCCAATCACCGCTGACTTTAAGACCTGACTGAAGGTGCCTCCTTGCATCGACACGTTCACCGCCGACCACGTCGCGCCCACCGTCGCAGCTACCCAGATCGCAGTGTTCACGCCAAGAAAATAACCTGAACCACTCCCTACGATCCAGGAGCCAGCCGCACCCGCGGCTCCTGCAAGCCCACCCGCGCATCCCCCCATCCCTCCGATGCCCTGGAGCATCAGTCCCAGTGCCCAAGATGCCACAACGATCAAAATCACTGCAATGATCACCGCCAAGATGATCATGCCGATCTTCTTCAGCCAGTTGTGACCGCTCGGGTCCACGGCGTTCATCGGGTTATTCAGCACGTAGCTGTAGCGGTTGTAGTTCTGCACCAGGTCTGGTGCCTGCACGTCCCGGTCCGCCATGCACATCCGCCCCAGGATCGGGTCGTAGAGACGCCCGTTCATGTGGACCAACCCCACGTCATCGAGCATCTCATGCCCCGTGTAGCCTCGCGCCAGATTGCTGCCGATGGACTCGGAGGCAGGCGCAGCAGCCCCCAGACCGCTGGCGGGTGCCCAGGTATCCGCATCTCGCCGCGCTCCCCAGGCATCGTAGCTCTGCCGCTCTTCCTTCTGCACCTCCCCCTCCTTCAGGTGCCTGCGCTGCGGCTTGAGCTGCCCGCTTTCATCAAAATTCGCGCTGTCACTGCCCAGGTGGTCTTTCGCCGCATAGTCGTAGTGCAGCGTCGGCATCACCGGATTCGTCACTGTCCAGCGTTTGACTCTGGTGCCGTTGCCAAAGCTGCTTCTCTCTTCTTTTTCGACCGGCGCGCCATTCAGCCCTCCGCTGGTCGTCACACGCACCTCATAGCCACCCAGGCTCAGCGTCTTGGTGAAGAGCAGCCCCTTCACCTTCGTCTGAATCAGACGCTGGCCCCCAGGGCCAAAGTAAAAGTTCAGCGTGCAGAACTGGTTCCAGGGCGTCTGCTCATCTCCCAGCACCGCCGTGTCAGAACTCAGCGCCGCGGCCCGCCGGTGCTGGATGAAGCGCGGCTGGTCAAAGCTCGTGTAGGCGATCTCGCGCAGGGCGGGCACATCCAGGGCCGTGCCCTCGTGCTCGGTGGTCATGCGACCTTTCAGATCGTAACTGTAGCTGCGCGCCACCTGACCCTGCCGTGTCACGCTGGTGACGGCGTGCGGGCCATGTCCGCGCTCCGCATAGGCGTAAGTGCCGACGCCTGCCTTGCTCACAATGTTCCCATTGGCGGCAAAAGAGAAGGACTGCTCGTCCCGCCCCACCACGTAAGACCCCCTCAGCCGGTTGAGCTCATCATAGGTAAAGCTCTCCAGCTTCACGCTTGGCTGCCAGTTGGGCACGTTGCGGGTATTTTCAAAGACGCTCTCCCGCCGCCAGAGCACATTGCCCAGCTCATCGAGCTGCATTTCATACTCCTGCACATGCCGATTGTCCGCCCAGCGCAGCGTCCGGCTGCTTTCCAGAAAACCCCGCGTCGGGTGGTAGCGGTTCTGGGTGCCGATGCCGTTCCCATGATGTTCCCGAAGCAGCTTGCCCTGGGCATCATAGCTCATCGCCCGCCAGAGCATGGGGCCGCCTGGGGTGGACTCATGCACTGACGTTGCAAGTTAGCCAGTTCTTCATCGGACTAACTTCATCAAACAGGCCGGAACTTTTGAACGTGGGTATTGGCTGGATTCAGCCGAATCTCTTATTTGGCGATATTCGTTCCATGCGTTCGTGCCGCGTCCATGAACTGTTAAAAAATAAACTTCCGATTGACCTATGAAACCGCTCTTTAACCAACCGATGGGATCCAAAATACTTGCTGCCTCGTATTGCCATCTTTGCTTCCCTGGACTTTTGGTGAAGCCTTTCTCTCCAGACATCAATGAGAGAAATGCCACGTTCCCCTCATTCTCGTTGCTGCATGTAACCATCACTACCGTTGCAAAAAGTCCCTGCTGGCTAGGCGACATCCTTTTTATACTTCGTCGCAACTGAGACGTGTAACGTATCCATGCCTTGTCTTGTTTGTTGTTAGCATTATAGGCGCGAACTTGCTCAATAGCGGCCATGACATTCGTGTCCGCTTTGGCGGCTTCAGCAAGTTCCTCGGGTGTAGTCACCTGAAGAGATGTCAACGGTTGGTTGACATGATTCTTCAAGACCTCACAACTAGTTAGAATGCAAAACAGTAAGAGCACCAAGGAATGTTTCATTGTTAAATGGGCGTGAATCTTTAACCCAGGAGGGTTGGGTAATTGTACGGTAAATGGTTGTGCCAGCCCTTGCTTGCATCGCGGCACTGTGATTTAATATACTGTTAAGTCTAGAGTATGTTGGCCCCGCAGGAGAGATGACACAGCCTTTCGATTGCCCCATAACTCTCGGATCTCCGGCATGAAATCTCAGTGCGCTACGCCGATTGGCGAGGCCCCCATCTATCACATCATTGAAAGGGTTGGAGTCCGCTGGATCTAAAATATACGCTGGATTCCCAGTTTTACCGTATGCAGCTCCATGGTCTCGTGTGAAAACGGAATAAGTTCCAGGAGGTATCGGCCCCCCTTCCGGCTTGGCCCAGTTTGTCTCACCAGGGTCTCCAGTCCCAAAGTCGCCAACATACTCAAGCATTCCAGTACTGCGATTTAACGACCACAGACCACCTTCTTCGGGGTAGTAGAACAACTCAGCCCATTGCGGATTCGCTTCCGATCTAACTTCGTCAGCCGGTCGCGCATTAGGTAGCTCCGCATTAAACAAATGAAAAAACGCTGCTGAGTAGGCACCATCGGCGAACTTCCCGCCCGTGGCGACGGCAGCGACGCCTCCACTGACAGCAGCAATCGCCGTTCTTCCTGCCACTGCCCACACGAAAAAAAGATGCCAGGCAAACAGAACGCAAATCAGCCCCATTTTTGATCAAATTTTAGCCGCATGAAAGTTGCTCAAGCCTTTGACAATCAACTCGATCCACTGGAAGAACAAGTTTCTCGGCATTCATGCCAAAACGGCTCCCCGTCTGGCGGCGTGTTCTTGATCGATTGGACGGAAGCGGCATCCTCGG
>JAIXSY010000037.1 GCA_027484445.1 Verrucomicrobiaceae bacterium | reverse complement strand
GCTCTGCTCTGCTCTGCTCTGCTCTGCTCTGCTCTGCTCTGCTCTGCTCTGCTCTGCTCTGCTCTGCTCTGCTCTGCTCTGCTCTGCTCTGCTCAATCTGTCATCAGCCATCAAGATACCAAAGGCTGCGCGGGTGAAAGAGGCTTTTTCTGGAGAAAGTAGATGGGCCACGAAGCGGTCGTAGTGCTCCTTATAGAGATCAAAGAACTCTTTGTTGAGGCGCTCGACGGAGAAGGCCTTTTCCACGTCCTCCAGCGTGAGGTGCTCGTCACGTTCCCGGATTTCCGCGAGGCGTCCGGCGGCGGTGCGGCAGGGCTCGTTTTCCCCGAGGAGGAAGGTGTATCTTCGCGGAGCGGTCTGGACGCTGGTGATCTCAAGCGTGTCCTCATCGAGCTGGGAGCGCTTCGAGGCGTAGGTGAGCCGCCAGTCGGTCTTCCCCGGCTGGTGGAAGACGGCGAGCACGGCCTGAGTGGCGGCTTCGTCGATGAACTTCGCGACGAAGTTCCTCAAGGCGACGCGATTGCGGGCGAGCTGCACCTGATCCTCCACCTCGACCTCCAGCAGCGCGATCGAATTGCCATCCGGGAGCTGCACGCTGCCGAGCTGCTGGGTGCGGCGCACGTGGTCACAGAACGCGGCGATGTGCTCGGGGACTTGAAAAAGATGAAGGCTGCCGGAGGGGAAGAGATCGGTCAGGATGGTGACGTAGCGCTCCCGTGAAAAAGGCAGTTGCAGATGTGGGCGCAGAGTGAGCAAGGGAGTCATCGAGAGGACAGACTGCGGACGTGCGGGTAATCGAGAATTTTATGGTCCGAGGTGATGACCGTGAGCTGATGCAACCGCGCGGTGGCAACGATGAGGCGATCAGCCGGGTCTTTGTGAAATGGAGCAGGAAGCCGTGAGGACTCGATGGCAATACTGGGGCTGATAGGGAGGACACGACTCCGCCGCCCAGGCAGTGCGATCTCGAACCACCGCTCCAAGGAAACCCCCAGGATCAGATCGCCAACCTCGGCTTTGCGGGCCACCTCAAGCAGGGTGATGTCAGCGATGCTGAAAACGGGCTGCTGGTTGATGAGTGAACGGACTTCGGGCCTCAATTTCTGAGGCGCGATGAAGGCATCCAGCCAGGCGCAGGTATCGAGCAGGTAAAGGCCGGTCATTTCTGTGCCCCCTGAAAAGCTTCCCAGTCATCAGGAGCGAAAGCGGGCTCGGCTGGATCATAGTCAGGGCCATAAGTCATGTAACCCGCACCGCTACCCATCCAATCCGCCAACGTGCCCGCTGGTTCCTCCGGCGGCGGCGGGCTGAGCACGGCCACGACTTTGCCACTGCTGAGAATCTCAATGATGGTGTCGCCATGCTCCACGGCTTTGATCTCGTCGATGCAATGCGCCGCAAAGCTGCCAAGGCTGAGTTGTTTCGTGCTCATGGGAGTGATGGTAATGGTTCGTCGTCAAAGCGTCAATGTCCCTCAAACGACTCGGATAGGATGATGGAAGGAGCCAGTTCCACGGTGGAAAGACCGCCACGGGCGTCCTCGACCTGCTCGTCCACATTGTCCTGAAGCGGGAAGCGGCGAAGGATTTCGAGGGTCTTGTCGAGGAGCACAGAGGCTTGAAGCGGCGTTTTTTTGTGGGCCTTCTCCAAGGCGTTCAAATCCCGCTGGAGCCGGGCAAAAGTGGCTTTCTTGATGGCCGTCTGAGCCGCACGGAGCAGGAACTTCTCCTCCTCGGTCGCCAGAGTGGGATGGTTGATGAAGATGGCGAGGAATCGCAGGGCCTTCGATTCATTCGGCCCCATCTGGTGATCGACGACCTGACCAATCGCCGCCTCCTGCTGGAGCGTCTCTTTGAATTGAGCGATGGCGGCATTCACATGGTCGTGGTGCTGCTCGTGAAGAGGAACGGCCTTTTCTCCAGTGACCGCCTTGAAGATGCGGGCGGCCTCCACAAAGCTCAATTCATCCGGCGCATCGCCTCCGCTGGAATAGTAGAAGGCATCCCGGCGGTGATTGCGGATGAAGGTGAGCGTGTGACCGCTGCGGTGGCGGTCTTTCCGGCCCACACGGGCACGCAGCGGGAGATTCCGAATCTCGCGGAAGCGGTCGGGACTCGTGCTGCGGAACTTCCGCAGTTCATCGAGGTAGGCGAGCGTTTCATCACGTTCTTCAATCAACTGAATCTCCTCAAACAAGCCGAAATTGGTAACCTCCTCTTCCGTGGAGTAAATCTGGCTGTCCTCACCGAGGGCGGAATGGAATGCCTGGAGCTTGGCAATAGCCTTGCGCTGGAGTTCGATCCCCGCATCCACCTGGGCGGTGGGGAAGAAGTTGAAAATGTGTACCTCATCCGCCGTGCTGCCGATGCGGTTCACACGTCCGATGCGCTGCATGAGGCGGGTGGAATTCCACGGTGTGTCATAGTTCACGATGACGTTGGCGCGGTGAAGGTTCACGCCCTCGGCCAGCACCTCGGTGGAAATGATGATCTGATAGTCGTCGGCCTGCTCTTCCCCACCCTGGGTTTTCGCTTCCAGCGGCACGTTGGCATCGAAATTCGCCCGCACCACGGGCATGCGGTCCTTTCGGGAGGCAGAATCAATGGTGAGCACGCTGTCAAAGCCATGCTTCGCCAGCTCGACCTTGAGATAATGGGTCGTCTCCTTCGACTCAGAAAACACGACCAGTCGCGGCGAGCCTGCTTTGAGCTTCGCCGAGTGGTTGATCGCTGGATCGAGCAGACGGGACTTCAACTGGACGAGGAACTCGTCGAGCTTGGGATCTTCATCCACCTTTGTCCAAGCCGCGACGAGCACATCGAGCTTCTCCAAGTCTGCCTTGAGTCCGGGAAGGAAAGTGGCGTCGAACTCATCCGGCTTGCAGATTTCCAAAGTGGGGTCGGCATCCTGCATTTCGAGGATTTTGGCCTCCAGCTCATCTTCCCGTTCCTCGATGATGTATTCGGAGACGTTCAATGCCGGAGCGATGAAGATCTTCCCGGATGAGAACATCTTCACCATGGCCCAGGTGGCCTGCCGGAAGCGGGTGAGGGACTGGGTGAAGGCGTGGAAGCTGCTGTCCAGCCGCTTCAGCAGCAGCACCTTCATGATTCGGGCGAGCTGAGTGGAGAGGCGGTCGGCGTTTTGATACTTGAGCTTTTTCTCCTGGGTGAGATGGCCGATGGCGCGATAGCGGTTGTAGGTCAGACCGTGGCTGAGCTCGGCCAAAGTCTGGTCGTAGAGCTTCTCCAGAGCGGGCGAGAGGCGGTAGAGCAGCTTGTGCGGGCCTTTCACCACGGGAAAGCGGATGCCCTGGGCATCGAGGTCGGCGGCGTAGAGATCGCTCTCGATCAAATCCGTGCGCGTGCGGCGGATGGTGAGCGGCTTCACCACCCGGTTGCGCACCTCTTCATAGATGCGGGCGACTTCCTGGCGTGTTTGCTGGATGGAGGGTGCCTTGAGCGCCTGCTCATACTCCTTCTGCCGGCGGGCGAAGAAATGCTGGAGATTGCTGACCTCAAGCGTGGAGTCCTTCAAGTCCTGGAACAGGCCGACCAGGTTGCGGATGTCATTCGGGCGGTTGTTCAGCGGTGTGGCGGAAACCAGAATGACCTTCTTGCGGGCCAGCAGATTGTCCTTCAAGCGCCGACGGGTGGCCGTCTTGCAGATGCGCTGGAGCTCGTCGTAGGACTCGGCGGTGTCGTTGCGGAACTTGTGCGCTTCATCGACGATCACGAGGTCGAAGCGGTCGGGTTGGCGGATTTTATGCAGACTACCGCTGCTGTGCAGCTCGACATACTGCATGTCGAACTTGTCGAGCGTGCGCTGCCAGCCGTCAAGCAACGCGGGAGGGGCGACAACAAGCACACGGGACAGGTGCGCAGGAAAACCGTTGTGGTAGAAGAACTTTTTGGCGATGAGCACCGCGATGATCGTCTTTCCCAAACCGACGACATCCGAGAGGAAGAAGCCGTGATGGCGCTGAAGCATGAGGAAACCCTGCTTCACCGCATCCATCTGGTAAGCGAGGCGCATGAAGCCCTCGGGCAGGTCGGTCTCGCTGTTCGGATCATACTCGATGGCCGGACCGAAGAACTCGATGAGCAGCTTGATGTAGAGTTCGAAGGGAGAGAGGTCATCCCGCAGGTGACTCTTTTGCGTGATCTCCGAAACCACCTTGGGCAGCACATGCACGCCCTCCGCCCAAAGCGTCTCGAACTCATCGGACGCGAACTTCACATCCTGATAATCATGGGACAGGACATTGAACTCGTAGTTGCTGCCCACCTCATCCACGCCAAGACCTGCCCCGGTGAGGTTCGATGAACCGGTGATAACGGAACCGGGTTTGTGTTCGTTGAAGCCCTTTGGGATGAAGAGGTAAATCTTGGCGTGCAGCCGCTTCGTCGGGTGTGCGCGGATTTCGATCTTCTTCGAGGCCACATCCTCGGCAAATTGGAGGATGCCTTTCTCAACATCAGGAGAGTAGCGTGCAGCGGCAATGTCTGAAGAGAGCCCATCCTTGAACTCCCGCATCGCACGGCCTGCATCCGCCAGGAACAGCCGCCCCTTTTGGTGATACTGCTCCATGATCTCGTCCACGTTGATGCCAACGAGCAGTCTGATTTGTGGCACTTTGTCCAAGTGTGGGCGGATGGCAAAGTAGCCAGATGCTCGGAGATACCCAATCAAGGCATCAAACCGCTCGATGTCCGGGTTGTGCTCAAAGATGCCCGCAAACTTTTTGAGAAGGGTGTTTTCGCCAGAGTTGGTGAAGAAGCGGGTGGACATGCGTGGCGGGAGACAACTAGAGAATTTCTCTTATCCAAGCAGGGAGCGGCACGGATGGCAATGGTTTGGCCCCAATTAGCCCCACGAATCGAATACATTGCATTTCCAGTGTCCCGGCCACCAATCTCAGAAACTTTGCTCAAACACGGCTGCCTGACTGCGACGAGCCAACTCCTTTAGCCAGCGGCCCAAACGGCGCTCGATGGTGTAGCGAGTTGGTTGGAAACAAGACCGTTCGGGTGGGCAGATGGAGAAGTCGGCGGTCAGGGCGCGGAGGGCTTCTTTCGGGTCGGTTGGTCGTCGGGTTGGGGATCGAGGCAGGTTCAGGAGGGTCTTCAGGGCCAGGGTGGAGGGGACGATGGTCGTCTTGATGCTGCGGACAGTGGTGAGGCACTGGGAAGACCTGTCCCACGGCTTCGGTCGGCAAAACGCCCTCGCCTGCCCTTGTCCCGGGTCCAACGGTCAGCCGAATGTGTGCAAGAAGTCAGTGGCGAGTCGGTGCGCTGGGGCTAGGTTGATCGTCCCACCGTCTGCGTGGGGCATTTCTTTTGACCATGTTCGGACTCGACGACGAAAATTCTTCTCAACCTTCCAGCTGGCGGGGCCCGTCTGGCTTCAAGGTGCCTTTTTATCGGCGCGCTTGGTTCAGCGCTTTGGTGGCGCTCGTGCTGCTGATCCTGGTGTCGATCCTTGGAGGTTATGCCATCATCGTGACACCGCTGCGCGCCAAGGCGGAGACATACGACATGGATGAGGTGCGCAAGCTGGAAGCTGCCAGCATCATCTATGACCGAAATGGCGACGAGCTGTCGCGGATCTATGTGCTGAATCGCACGCCTGTGAAGATCGGGGACATCCCTCAGCATTTCATCGATGCGCTGACATCGCAGGAAGACAGCCGTTTCTTCCAGCACAATGGGGTGGATTACATCGGCTTGTTCCGTGCCGTTTACCTGAACCTCAAGGCTGGGGAAGTCACCCAGGGGGCGAGCACGATCACTCAGCAGTTGGCCCGCCAGACCTACGGCCTCATGGAGCGCAGCTATAAGCGCAAGCTCATGGAGGCCTTTGTGGCACAGCGGATTGAGAAAAAATACTCGAAGACCGAGATCCTAGAGCTCTACCTGAACCGCATTTTCTTCGGCAAAAACTTCTACGGCATCCAGGCCGCCGCGCAGGGTTACTTTGGCAAGGATGCGAAAGAGCTAACCCTACCCGAGGCAGCCACGCTGGCAGGTCTGATCAAGAGCCCGAACAACATCGAACCCATTCGCCACCGCGAGCGCGCCAAAAAAGAACGCGACTATGTGCTGGACCGCATGGTGATCGAAAAGCGGCTGACGCGGGAAGAGGCTGAACTGGCCAAGATGAAACCTGTGGTCACGGTGCCTCAGACCAGTGATCCGCGCCTGAGCCACGCCTTTGAATCCGTGCGTGAGGAAGTGGCAGCTCTGCTGGGTGAGGAACGAGCCTCCGTCGGTGGCTTCAAGATCTACACCAGCATCGACCGTGAGCTGCAGCAGAAGGCGGAAGAGTCCGTGAAAGCGCGCCTGGCTGAGGTGGAAAAGCGTCCCGGTTACGAGCACCAGACTTACGACCAGTTCCGCCTGATCTTCAAAGACTGGCGCGCGCAAGCAGCGGCCGCTGTCAAGTCGGGTCAAGACACGCCCCCCCCCGCACGGCCGAAGCCGGAATACCTGCAAGGTGCTGCCTTGGTCATCGACAATCGCGATGGCTCGATCCTGGCCATGGTCGGCGGTCGTGACTTTGTGGATAGCCAATACAACCGTGCCACGGACAGCTCACGCCCCGTGGGAACGGCCTTCATCCCCTTCATTTATGCCTACGGCTTTACGCTCCCGAACATCTACCCCATGGTGCAACTCGCCGATGAACCGCTGGGCAATGACCGTGTGATGATCGGCGGCTTCACCGGCATTCTGGGCGAATATGGCATGGAGGTCTCGAACCCGAAGTGGTCGCGCCAGAAGATCAGCGCGCGCGAGGCCCTGGTGAATTCCCACAATTCAGCCACGGTGCGCATGGGGGAAATGGTGGCCCTGGAGCGCGGTCTGCTGCGTCAGGGATTCAAGGACTTTGTGAAATCGGCTGGCATCAGCTCACCCTTGCGGGATGCGGCCTCCACCTGCCTCGGTGCCAGTGAGGCGAAGCTCGACGAGATGTGTTTGGCCTATTCCTGCTTTGCCAATGGCGGCACGCGCCCGGCGAAGCTGCACTTGATCCAGCGCATCACGGATGCTTTTGACAAAACAGTCTTCCAGCAAGACGAAGCCAGCCTGCAACCGGTCAGGGCCATGGATGAAGTCGCTGCCTGGCAGGCGCACAGTTGCCTCGATGATGCTCTGCACCGGGGCACAGGCGCAGTCTCCCGTGAGTATGGCCTGGGCGAATTCCCCGCTGCGGGCAAAACCGGGACGCACCATGAGTACAAGGACCTCTGGTTCATGGGCTACACCTCGGCGGTGACCTGCGGGGTTTGGGTCGGCTTTGACAAACAAAAAACCATCTTTCCCGAAGCTTTCTCGAACAAGCTAGCGCTGCCCATTTGGACGGACATCATCAATGCCTCCACCAAAGGTCACACCGCGCAGGATTTCAGTCCCCCTGAGTCGGCGGAGCGCGTGGAGATCTGCCGCTCCAGCGGCCAACGGGCGACCGATTTCTGCTACGAGAAAATCACCGGTGCCGATGGCAAGGAGCGCTCCGTACGCAGCACCTACTTTGAGTACCTGCGCCCCGGCACCGTGTTCAATGCTTTCTGCTCTGTCCACACTGGCGAAGGGCTACCGGCTGACATCGCGAGCTTTCATCAGGGCATGACCCAGTCGGGAGAAGTCGTGCTGCCTGCGGACTTGTATCGCTTTTCCCACATCGAACCTGTGCGCGTGCGTGATCCGATCATCGTCGGCGTCGACCCCTACAATTCGGAGCAACCGGTGATCCGAGCCCGACCCGTGAATGACGATGGCAGCCCCATCCGCCGCGCGGTGCCTGTCGGTCCAGATGAAGGCGGTGATCCCTCGGCCGAGCAGCCCGTGATCCGCCTGCAACCCCCACCGCGGCTAAAAATCGAACTCTGATGCGGCTGCCAGCCTGCCTCTCATGCTGACCGAACTGCTGCTCAGGGACTTCCGCTGCTTTCAGGAGTGCCGAGTGGCCCTGCATGAAGACACCACGCTCTTCATCGGCCGCAATGCCCAAGGAAAAACCTCCTTGCTAGAGGCTGCCTGCGTGCTGCTGCGGCTGCAATCTCCACGCACGGGCAACCGCGCCGAGCTCATCCGGCTCGGCGCAGGCACCTTGCTCATCGAGGGCACGCTGCGCGGGCGCAGGCTGCGCTGTGCTCAATCCAGCACCACACGGCGCCTCGCGCTGGACGGCAGCGTCTGCGGAAGATCGGCCGACTACCTCGCTGGCAGTGGGCTGGTGGTCTGGATGGATCACCGCGACATGAATTTGCTGCGCGGCGGCGCTGAGCATCGGCGGCGACACCTCGACTTCGCCGCGAGCCAAATTTTCCCCGATTACCTGAACGCCCTGCGCTCCTACGAACGAGCGCTGCGCGGGCGCAACCACGTGCTGAAGCGTGATGCCACCATCGCCTGGCGTCAGGCAGATGCCTTTGCCCAAGTCATGGCCGGTCATGCCCAGGTGCTGCGCGCACGTCGCGCGGAGCTGGTCACTGCCATGCAGCCTCACTCCACCAGGGTGCATCATGAGCTCAGCGCAGGCTCGGAAGCCATGGCGCTCACCTTTGCCCCAGGCTGGCAAGAGGCCAACCTGGCGGATGAACTGGCCGCACGCCGCGAGGAGGAAAGCCGAACGCGACTCACCAGCGCCGGCCCTCACCGGGATGACCTGAACCTCACGCTGAACGGCCTGGATGCCTCCACCTATGCCTCCGAAGGGCAGCAACGCAGCGCTGCACTCGCGCTCAAAACCGCACAGGCCTGCGTCCTGGAGGACGCAGCGGGCCAGCCCCCGCTGCTGCTGCTGGATGACATCTTTGGTGAGCTGGATGCCCACCGCCGCCGTGCCCTGCTGCGCCTGCTGCCTGCTGGCACGCAAAAAATCATCACCACCACCAGTCTGGACTGGAGCGGCGAAGCCGCTATCCACGGCGCCATCTATCAAGTCGAAGGCGCCACCCTCATGCCAGCCTGCTGACAACCTAACCAAAAAATCTGTGAAATCTGCGCAATCTGCGGATAAAAAAATAAGGGTTGCCTGCCCGGATCAGGGCGGCGTCAGCTTGCTGACCAAATTGCTCAGGTAGGGGAAAAGCTGCTTCTTCCGGCTGACCACACCCGGCATGTCATAGACCTGCGGGCTGCGCTCGTGGTAATCAATGGCCGTCGCCACGCGCTTGTCTCCGGCAATCAAGAGCACGCTGTGGTGCATGGTGATGTCCGTGACCATCAGGCAGGCAAAGTGCAGGCTGTGTGCCTTGCACAGCGCCGTCAGCGCCTCGTGCAGCTCCGCCTGCTTTTTCCAGAACTCATCCAGCCCCATCTCCTCGATCTGGCTGATGCTGATGCGCCAGCCGTTTTCTTCGAAGACCTTGCGGTCGCCCTCGATGGCGCGGGCCGGTGTCGCCTCGCGCAGCAGCGATCCCGCAGCGAAGAAGTCCTTCACAAACTGCGCCGCGTCCACGCCAGCTACCTTGGACAGCCACTCCAGGATCTCACGATCCGTCTGCGTCGTCGTCGGGCTAGTCAGGTGCAGTGTGTCGGAGATCAAACCCGCGCACAGGCAGATGGCCGTGCCTTTGTCCGGCGTGAGCCCACGCATCCGATACATGATGCCCACGATGGTGCTCGTGCTGCCCACCGGCTCATTGATGAAGCGTACCGGTTCCTTCGTGCGCAGATTGCCGCTCAGGCGGTGGTGGTCGATCACCTCCAGAATCTCCGCCTCATCCGCACCTGCCACCGCCTGGGAAAATTCGTTGTGGTCCACCAGCACCAGCTTTGTGCGCGGCACCTCCACGAGATCCGATTTCGAAAACACCCCCTCCAGCCTGCCACTTTCCTCATCGATCACCGGGAACAGCGGCTGATGCGAATCCTGCACGGCATGAATGATCTCGCGCAGAGGCGTGCGCGTGGTGAAGGACAAAAAGTCATGCACCAGCGCTTCCGCGATGGGGCGGGAAAAGCGGATCAACTGCGAAGCACTGGCCGTGTCCTGCGGTGCACGGATCACGCTCACGCCCTTTGCCTTCGCCTGGGCCAGCAAGCTATCCCACGGGCTAAACCCGCCGGTGACCACCAGGCAGCGCACCCCCAGCTCCATCGCCAGCGCATGCACCTCCGGCCGGTCCCCCGTGACCAGCACCACCTGCCTTGGCGGAAACTGGCTCGCCCGGTCGCGCGAGGTCTCCACGCTAGACGCCGCCACCACCAGCACCAGGTCCTCCACTTGGTCATTGCCCTCCAGCGCCCCGATCAGGCTGCCCCCCATCGCCGCTGCCATGTTCTGCACACTCGTCACGACTTCACGATTCGCCGCACCATGCTTCGCATCGCTCGGCAGGAAAAGCTGAGCCATTTCTTGGATCGTCGGCATTCCCAGCAGACGGCCCTCTTCATCCACCACCGGGATGGAGCGGAAGTTGTGCTCCATCATCTTGCGATACACGGAGAGAAAGGTCTCGCTGGGCTTTGCCGTCAGCACCTCGCGGCGGCAGACGATCCCTGCTGTCGGCCGCACATCCAGCAGCAGCTTCGGCGGCTCCATGCCCGCCTGCTTCAGCACCCAGTTCGTGCGGGCATTGATCTCCCCGCAGCACGCCGGGAGGATCTCTCCCCCCCTCACCTCCCGCAGATAGGCGGCATAACCAATGGCCGCGCAGATGGCGTCCGTGTCTGGATTGCGGTGACCGATGACGTAGATGGGGTCCATGGGGAGGGGTAAAAAGGCGCTGAAGAAAGAATCCTTGGCCCTATGAGGCCCAATTTTGCAGGATTCACAAGAGGGCAGGACATCCTAGGATTCATTTTCCTGTTCCTCCTGCCTTCTTGTCCTCCTGTCAAAATACCCCATGGGCAGATGGCGCGACACGCACAGATCCCCCTGGCAAGGGCGGTGAACCGTGCTCCTCTAGCACGGTCTTTTCCTCCGTCATGCTCACCTTCCTGCTCCGCCGACTGATCAGCAGCGCCCTCGTGCTGTTCTTTGCGGTGTCGCTGACCTTTCTGCTGACGCGGATGCTCCCCGGCGGCCCCTTTGACCGAGAAAAAACTGGCTCTGCGCGCGTGCAGGAGGCACTCCAGGAAAAGTACAAGCTCAACGGCACCCTCTGGCAGCAATACACCTCCTACCTCGCCGACCTAGCCAGGCTGGACCTGCGCGTCTCCACCAAGTATCGAGACTGGTCCGTGGCAGAAATCCTGGGGCAAAAACTTCCTGCCTCGCTGAAGCTGGGCGGCATCGCCTTTGTCCTTGCCAGCACCCTGGGCGTGCTGCTCGGCATGATCGCCGCCATGCACCGCGACACCCCGGTGGACTGGGCCGCGATGGTCGGCGCACTCGTGGCCATCTCCATCCCCACCTTCATCACCGGCCCGTTCTTGATTGCCATCTTCGCCCTCTGGCTGCGCTGGTTGCCCGTCGGTGGCTGGGGCAGCGTCTCGCATCTCATCCTGCCGTCCGTCTGCCTCGCCGCGCCCTACATCGCCTACGTCGCCCGACTCATGCGCAATAGCCTGCTCGATGTCCTACGCAGTGACTTCCTGCGCACCGCTCGCGCCAAGGGCCTGACCGAGACCCAGGCCGTGGCCCGCCATGCGGTGAAGGTGGCCATCCTGCCCGTCGTCACCTACCTCGGCCCCCTGGCCGCCCACCTGCTCACCGGCTCCATGGTCGTCGAGAGCGTCTTCAACATCTCCGGCGCAGGCAGCCTTTTTGTGAACTCCATCCAGAACCGCGACGTCTTCCCGCTCTGCGGCGCGGTCATCGTTTACTGCGCCCTGCTCGTCTTCTTCAACCTCGTCGTGGACCTCCTGTACAGCCTTTTGGACAAGCGCATCCGACTCCATGCCTGAAGCCTCCACCCGCCCCGCCAGCCTGCACCGCCCCGGCGGCTGGCAGAGCGTGCGCCGAAACCGGCCCGCGATGCTCTCGCTAGGCTTCCTCAGCCTGCTCGCTCTGCTTGCCCTGCTCGGGCCGCCCCTCATGCCAGAGGCCCTGAAAACGACCAGCGAGGGTGCCTTTCTCCCCCCCCTGAGTCCCGGTGCACACGCCCCCGTGACCCACCTGCTCGGCACTGACAAAAACGGCCAGGATCTCTGCTACCGACTGCTCAGTGGCGCACGCGTCTCCCTTGGGGTCGGCCTCAGTGGGGCCGCCATCTCCCTCGTCATCGGCACCCTCTACGGCATGGTCAGCGGCTTTGCCGGAGGCCGTGTGGATGCCCTGCTCATGCGCACGGTGGACCTCCTCTACGCCGTGCCTCGCATCCTCTTCATCATGATCTTCATCGCCGCTTTTGATGGCCTGCTCAAAGACGCCGTGGATGGCCTACGCCTGCACGCCCAGGCCTCCGGCTGGCTTTGGTTGGAAGACACCGCCCGCCGCCTGCTGCCCTACTCGAAGATCGTCGTCATGGTGCTCAGCCTCGGGCTTGTCGAGTGGCTCAGCATGGCCCGCCTCATCCGTGGCCAGGTCCTCGTCCTGCGGGAGCTCCCCTTCGTCACCGCCGCCCGCGCCATGGGCCAGAGCGGTTGGCGCATCCTCCGCCTGCATTTGCTGCCAAACCTCAGCACCCTCATCCTCACCTACCTCACCCTCACCATTCCCGCCGTCATCCTGGATGAATCCTTCCTCAGCTTCCTCGGCCTCGGCATTGAGGACCCCGCTGCCAGCTGGGGCAGTCTGCTGAAGGACGGCGCCCAGGTCATCAACCCCGTGGAGAGCAAATGGTGGCTGCTCGCCTTCCCCGCCGCCCTTATGTCCCTCAGCCTCCTCGCCCTCAACTTCCTCGGCGATGGCCTCCGCGACGCCTTCGACCCCCGCAGCGGGGATTGAGCAGGCCAATCGACGGCCCCCAGCCCTCAGCCTCCGTCCCTGTCTCCACATCTTGCCTTTGTGGCCATGCCCTGCTTGGATAGACCAAGCGTCACCACAAATCGTGAAATCAGCAGGTGGAGTCATGCAGTGCTGGAGAAAAGGAGGCCGTGGACCGCTTGGGCTATTTCTTGAAGCCTGCCGAGCTGTTTCACCGCGTGGCGGAAAAAGGGGCGCGGAAGGAGGATAACTTCATCTTGGAGGACCTCGCCGCCATCCTGAAGCACATCGAGTCCAGCACCCTGGGGCATGACAGCGAGGAGGACTTCGAGGGGCTGTTTGAGGACCTCGACCTCGGCTCGTCGAAGCTCGGCAAGACCGAGAACCAGAAGAACGAACTCATCGCCAAGGTGCTCGTGCATCTGGACAAGATCGACTTCCGCCTGGCCGATACCGAGGCCGACGTGCTGGGGGATGCCTATGAGTATCTCATCGGCCAGTTCGCCAGCGGCGCGGGGAAGAAGGCGGGCGAGTTCTACACCCCGCAGGAGGTCAGCACCATTTTGGCGAAGATCGTCACCACCGGGAAGAAGAGCCTCAAGAGTGTGTATGACCCCACCTGCGGCTCCGGCTCCCTGCTGCTGCGGGTGGCAAAGGAGGTGGAAAACGTGGGCCACTTCTACGGGCAGGAGATGAACCCCACCACCTACAACCTCGCCCGCATGAACATGATCCTGCACGGCGTGCATTATCAGCGCTTCGACCTGCGGAATGAGGACACCCTGGAGCATCCCGCGCCCGAGCACGCCGACCTGCGCTTCGAGGCCATCGTGGCGAATCCGCCCTTCTCCGCGAACTGGTCCGCCAGCGAGGTGCTGAAGGGCGACGACCGCTTCAGCGCCTATGGCAAGCTGGCCCCCTCGTCGAAGGCAGACTTCGCCTTTGTGCAGCACATGGTTCATCACCTCGACCACGGGGCCACCATGGCCTGCGTGCTGCCGCATGGCGTGCTGTTCCGGGGCGGGGCCGAGGAGCACATCCGCCGCTACCTCATCGACACCTGCAACTACCTCGACGCCGTCATCGGCCTGCCCGCCAATATCTTCTACGGCACCGGCATCCCCACCTGCATCCTCGTGCTGAAAAAAGGCCGCGAGCACCCGGACGAAATTTTGTTCATTGATGCCAGCCAGGGCTTTGAAAGCGGGACAAACCAAAACATCCTCCGAGCGGAGGACATCGACCGAATCGTCACCACTTTCCGAAAACGAGACAGCATCGCGAAATACAGCCACGCCGCTGATTTGAGCGAGATCATTGAAAACGATTACAACCTCAACATTCCCCGATACGTCGACACATTTGATGAGGAGGAACCAATCAACTTGGAAGACGTCGCATCAAAGCTCATCGATTTGGAAAAAGGCATGTCCGAAATCAATCGTGAGATAGCGAGGTTTTGTGACGCACTCGGAATCCCCAAGCCTCTTTGAATGAAGCACCGCAAACCAACAGTGCCCCGCCTTCGTTTTCCCGAGTTTGAGGGCAGCTGGCAGCTCAAAACTGTGAAGGACGTTTTAGAGAAGCGATCCATCCCCGTGGATGTGCAAGCAGCAACCGAATATCGCCAGATCGGTCTGCGGTCGCATGGCAAGGGCATCTTCCACAAAGATGCTGTTACCGGCGAAAGCCTGGGTGAAAAACGAGTCTTCTGGGTGCAGCCAGATTGCCTTGTATTGAACATTGTCTTTGCGTGGGAGCAGGCAGTCGGAACTACATCGGAGACCGAATGTGGCATGGTCGCTTCACATCGGTTCCCAATGTATGCGGCGCGAAGTGGATTGGCTGACGTTAGCTTTTTGTTTCGCTTTTTCTTGCGGAAGAAAGGTAGGCACTTGCTCGGCTTGGCCTCTCCGGGAGGCGCAGGACGAAATAGAACACTGGGGCAGAACGAGTTCGACAAACTCAAGCTCACCCTGCCCACGCTCCCCGAGCAGCAAAAGATCGCGGCGTTCCTGACGGCGGTGGATGGGCGGATCGAGCAGCTGAGCCGGAAGAAAGCCCTGCTGGAGGAATACAAGAAGGGCGTGATGCAACAGCTCTTCACCCAGGCCCTCCGCTTCCAAGACGACCACGGCCACGACTTCCCCGATTGGGAGCAGAAGACGCTGGGGGATGTCATCACTTCGCTGGACGCAGGTGTAAGCGTCAATTCGGAGGACTCGCCTGCTAGCCCCACTGAACAGGGCGTGCTCAAAACAAGCTGTGTTACGAAGGGGGCATTCGATCCCAACGAGAACAAGCGTGTCACCGATGAAGGCGAGCGCAGCCGACTCAAAGAGCCTGTAACAGCGAATACAATCATCATCAGCCGAATGAACACACCGGCGCTTGTCGGCATGAGTGGATTCGTTCGAGAGTCATACCCGAATCTTTTCCTTCCTGATCGTTTGTGGGCAGCCAAGGTTTCTCCTGAACACTCGGCTGAGTGGACAGCTCACCTTTTTGGATCCTCAATGATGCGAAGTGTTATCTCTTCCAAAGCCACAGGCACGAGCGGGTCCATGAAGAACATCACCAAGGACGATGTGCTCAGCATCCCAGTTCAACTCCCCAGCCTGCCCGAACAAACCAAGATCGCGGGCTTCCTGAGCGCACTGGACGGGAAGATCGCAGCGGTGGGAGAGCAGATGAGGCAGACGCAGGCCTGGAAGAAGGGGCTGCTGCAGCAGATGTTTGTGTGAGGCCCGGGATTTACTGGCGACATTTTGATTCACAATCCCGCGTAAATTGATTAAATCAGTTTTATGGGGAAATTATCCGCCACACTCCCAGATTCTGGATTGTCGTATCCTCCGCAGAAATGGAAGGCCCGTCGGCCTGGTCATGGCTATTACACCTTTGAGGTTGAGGATTATGCGACGTTCATCCACGAGATCGCTCCGCTGTTCACTGACACGAAATACGAATTTGTATGGAGAGGGGCGCGCAACCCAGATTGGAAGCTTCAATCCTCGTTATCCCGACGACTGGCGTCGCTAAAACTGAAAGGACTCGATTGGCAACGTGGGGTATCGGAGATCACGATTCAGCACGTGCTGGATTTCATTATTCAGTTAAGGGGGCTCAACATTCTTAAAGCGGAACACGATGAGATTTATCACTTTCTGCTCGGCCACGTCGGACGCAAATACCATACCTTTCTGACAGTTCTGAAACTGATGACTGCCGAACAGCTACATTTGACCAACGAGTTGTTCGCGCTGGGGCAGCATTATGGGCTGGCCACGCCGTTTCTCGACTGGACGACGGTGCCCTTGATCGCGTTGTTCTTTGCTTTTCATGAACCTGACGAGCCTGGGAAAAGCGCCGATGGGGTTGGAGCGCGGGTCGTCTATGCGCTGAACAGGACAGCTGTGGAGGAAGACTGGCCGCCAAATGAGGCTCATGGACCTGATTCAATTTTGTTCCTGGGATCGCTTGCATACGATAACCCGCGAATCGTGGGACAGGCGGGCCTGTTCACATTCGTGCCAGCACACCTGCCAGTAGATGAGTGGGTGGTGACGCATTTCAAGCACAGCGAGAAGCGCCCTGTTTTGCTCCGCTTCCTGATTCGCAACAAGAACAGGAACGATTGCCTGGCTGCGTTGAACAGAATGAATCTCAACGGACGCACCATTTACCCTGACAGGGAGGGCGCAGCCATTCATGGAAACTACCTTTTGGAAAGGAGCATTAAAAATGCGAGTCCCGTCACGCCGTAAATCAACAGCAAAACGCGGAAAAGGAGAGGCGGACCACATTGGCCCGTCTGAAGATAGCCATGTAAAAAAGGTGACGTTTCTGCTCAAAGAGACGCCGCAATTCATCATCACGCCAAAAGAGTATGGGCTTAGCTATCACGCGAACCTCACGAGAAGCACGAAGAATGTGAATTATGGGAAGCTGACCTTGGAAGAAGAAGGATCATCTGGCGACTCTCTGTCTGGTTTGGCGAAACAACACCATGCTGAAGTGTTTGTAAAATGTCCGCAAGAAGGCGCTTCGGATGCTGCAATTGATGAGTTCCTGGCTGAGTTTGAGAATAGGGTGCAGATTAATTATGCGGCTAGCCGGCTTGCAAGAGACTGTAAGGTTCTTATCACAGGGATGCTGGGCAAGGGGACGCTGGAGATTGCCGGGCAAACTGAGCGTCCATGCCTGATCTATGAATTCATCAAGGGGGCAGATTTGGAGAGGGAGCCTCTCCCATTGATTTCGAAGGACACCACAGCAGATGATATTCTCGGCTTCGCATTAGCCCTTGCAACAGCTGTCCAAAAATTACACAATCAAGGGGTTGTCCACTCATTCATCGTGCCACGCAATCTTGTGCGAACGACTAGCGATTCGAACGAACATATTCCGCAAGTTAGCCTGGTCGGTTTCGGTTATGCCCGTTTGTGCGACACCAAGGGCAAGGCTGGCGACCGGTTGGCAGTGTTGGAGACGGACCAGCTTTTTCGAGCGCCAGAATGCCGGAATGAATCGCCGCACAGCGCCTTCTGGTTCCCAGCAGATATTTATTCCATCGGAGCGATTGTTTACCACTGGCTAGCGAGAGGAACCATTGAGACGGCCCGGCCGGCAACAGATCTCTCAGTCCTCAAGGATCTTTCTCCTGATGTCAGGGTTTTGAAAAGAACGATCTCAACCAATCTCAGAAGAGCGGTTCCACATATCATTGAAGATAACGAGAACATCTTGAAGATTCTCGACTCCTGCCTGCGCTCCAACGCTGAGGACCGGTTTTCGTGCGTGGAGGAACTTATCGAGGCCATCAAGCTGGCTCGGACTGCGGGAAGGAAATCAAATGAAAGCCCACGACAGTCTCACAGGAGACTTGCTGGCGGTGATGGACAAAACTTGGACGTAGAAGTAGTCCAAAGCTGGACGCCGCGTGATGCCAAGTCGGAGAGGCGAAACTTGCCTTCGTATTTCTACCAACTTAAACGAAGCCTCGCTGAATCATTAAAAGATGATTTCGTGGCGATCTCGGGCGGTCATTACGAGGTTTATGGCCACAGAGACAAGATTGTGACCAGTCTTTGTCACCTTCTCGCAAGTGCTCAGCCAGGAGATTCATACTGCACCATGACTCTTCCTGACTATTGGGCAGACGACAATTTGGGTAGTAACGGAAGGTTCTTGGTGATGAACAAGCATATGGTTCGTCGAGGGGTCAACATCACAAGGCTGTATTTGGTTAGCAGAGAGTTTCATGAGCTTTCCGAAGGAGAGCAGTATATCTTGGACCAACAACTCGAGGCCCAGGAGGACTTGGCGAAATTTGCGGACGACTTTGATAAGAAGGCTAATGACTCATTCATGAGCCGCGACCAGGAAGGCAAGCGGGTGACGCCAGGGACAATGAACATCTTTGTCCTCAAGGTCGCTGAAAGCGTGATCGGGGACTTCGAGAAGGAAGGTTCCATGGTTGCCTTCTTGCAGACGAATCAAACCAAGTTGGAGAACGGGCAGCAAACTTCAGCGAATTCGATCAAACACATCAAGAACGAAGACCTCGTATGTCTGAATTTCTTTTCATCAGCGAACGTGTCTTGGATCAACGGTAAAGAGATCGTAAAACGACGAATTCACAAAGTTAGGTATTGGACCTTGGACGATCAACGCCGCGCTCGCTTCAACAAACACCATTCACGCTTCGAGGAGTATGAAGCCAATGCGATGACTCTCAGCCACTACATCAAACAAGGGGAGCGCGATAACTTTGACAGATTTTGCATCTCAGACCTCAGAAAGCTAGTCAGCGGGCACCGCGCTTCGAGTGCCAAATCATAACTTGATGAGTTTAAATACTCCCGACTTCAACTCACTCCCCAGCCTGCTCGAACAAACCAAGATCGCGGGCATCCTGAGTGCGATGGACGGGAAGATCGCGGCGGTGGGAGAGCAGATGAGGCAGACGCAGGCCTGGAAGAAGGGGCTGCTGCAGCAGATGTTTGTGTGAGGCGGCCTTTCCGTCATCCCCCGCATTAGATCGCCCCTTCAGGGCTCCGGTGTCTTGGCGCGGCCAACCCAGGGCGTTGCCCTGGGCTGCGATAAACCGCGCCTTTGGCGCTGAAGAAACGCACCAACGGTGCAACCTATCCCAGCGAAGGGCAGCGCCCTGGAGATCAGGCAGACGCAGGCTTGGAAGAAGGGGCTGCTGCAGCAGATGTTTGTGTAAGGCGGCTGATTTTGAACCGCTGATAGGACGCTCATCAGACGCTCATGAAGAGCTTTCTGGATGAGCGTCATGTCAGCGTCTCATGAGCGGTTTAAAAAGATGCAGACCTTCGGTGGAGGCATACGCAGGCCTGGAAGAAGGGGCTGCTTGCAGCAGATGTTTGTGTGATATTCTGAGCCCATCGTTTTTATGTCCTATCCACACCCCGTTCACCAAATCCGCGAGATCATGGCCGAGCCGAAGTGCCTGCCACCCGGCACGACGCTGGACCTGCAGCAGCAGGGGGACTCACGCAGCTTTGACACACGCCCCCAACTGACGAAGGGCGGCTTTGTGGACATGCGCTATCTGGGCCGTGCCACGGCGCTGGATGATCCCACGAGCTATCATGCGGCCTTTGTGCTGGCCAATCACCGCGTGCGCGGGGTGGATTATGAGCCGGTGGGGCGGCAGAACTTCCGCTTTAAGAAGCGCATTCCGAAAGGCTGGCACCAGAACGTCTGTGACCCGAATCTCCCGACGACGCATGACGCACAGAATCTGCACCAGCCGCTGGACGGCTTTGCGCCGACGGATTTCGTGGATTTCATCAATCTGACCGCCAAACTTTGGAACATTGATCTTGGCTGGGAATGGGAAGGAGGACTATTCTCGTGACTGTCGAAACTGAACTTACACCCACCCGTCTGCGCGAGTCCCTGAACACCTTCTGGGATGCGGCCCTGTCCGTGGAGACGCACAGAGACAAGCTCGTTTTTACCATGCCTGCCTCCTACCCGGACGGATGGCAGATCGTGCTGGAGATCAGCCAGAAGACGCCAAAGGGCTTTCGCCTGAGCGACCAGGGACGCACGCTGGCATGGCTGACCGGCCAGGGGCAGAAGGTGGACACCGATGCCATGCGCCGCCACCTGGAACGCCTGTGCCAGGAATGCCGCATGAATTTGGACGGTGGGGAGTTCTTCCGCTGGCTTGAGGCCCCGGTGGACGGCACGGACATCCAGGTCTTCACCGAGGGACTCGTGGCCGCCTCCCATTTGCATGTGCTGCATGAACACCGGGCAGCGGAGGAGAACGTGGCGGAAACCCTCGTCGGACGGGTGCTGGTGGACTCGGGTCTGAAGCCGGACCGGAATCGCAAACTAAGCATCACCAAGGAGCGAAAGGTGACCGTGGACTTTTACGCCGAGGCCAAACGTTCCGTGGCGATCGAGCTGATTAAGACGAAGCACGACCTTTCCGGGAAGATGGAGCGCTGGGCTTATCGCTGGGACGAACTGCGAAAGAGTCACCAATCCCTGATGCCAGTGATGCTCTACGACCGAAACACGATGACGGTGGACAGCTACAGCCGCCACATCGGCGAGGAGAAGTGCGATCTCTTCTGCGGCTACGATGAGACAGACCGCATCCATGAGGTGCTGGAGAAGGCGAAATGACATCAGGCTTGAATTTTAAACCCTCCACCCGCAATGTCCGCCCGTGAGTCTTTCGGAACAACTGCGGGAATCCCGCTCGAAGCACACGTTCAAGAGCTACGAAGACGCTCTGAAGCAATTGCGCGCCTTCAGGGCTGTCCTGCCAGTTACTGGCAGGAGATTCGGCTCTTCCGAGCGTATTCTTCCGCCCCAAAGGGGCATTCTACCGTAGCCCAGGGCAACGCCCTGGGGCATTTGGTGTCTCACCGAACATTCTGGAGCCCTGAAAGGGCGACTTAACTCCTGACACGCCGCATCTCCCATGCCGCAATCGCTCGCCAACCTCTACGTTCACCTGATCTTCTCGACGAAGGAAAGGTTTCCGTTTCTCTCCAAAGAAGTGCGCCCCGACTTACACGCTTACATGGCGACCGTGCTAGCCAACCTCAACTCCCCGGCTGTGCTCATCAACTCGGTGGAGGACCATGTGCATGTCCTTTTCAACATGGGGCGCACGGTAACGCTGGCACAGACGGTCGAGGACGTGAAAAAGTCGTCCTCCAAGTGGATCAAGACGCAGGGAGCGAAGTTCGGGCAGTTTGCTTGGCAAGCCGGATACGGAGGATTTTCCGTGAGCGAGTCCAAAGTTCCGAAGGTAGCGAACTACATCCGCAATCAAGAGGAACACCACCGGCTGAAGACCTTTCAGGAAGAATACTGGGAGTTCCTCACCAAGCACAACATTCAATACGATGAACGATATGTGTGGGATTAGTCCGCCCCTTCAGGGCTTCGGACTGTTTGATTCGCCAACCCAGGGCGTTGCCCTGGGCTGCGATAGAGCGTCCCGTTGGGACTCCAGATTATGAACCTCATCCCCATCACCCAGCCCGAACAGGAGTTGGAAAACGAACTGGTAGCGCAACTCGTCGGCTTGGGCTTCGCCAAGGCAGCGGTAAACGATGAGCCGACGATGCTGGCAAACCTGAAAGCGGAGCTAGGAGCCTTCAACGGATTGCAACTGTCCGAGCTGGAGTTCAGCAAGGTCTTGAACCACCTGAACCGCGCGGCGGGTGTCTTTGCCAAGGCCAAGACACTGCGGGACCGGATGAAGCTGGATCGCGATGATGGCAGCACGGTGTGGATTCGCTTCTTCGACAGCGGGAACACAGGCAACAATCGCTACCAAGTGACGCAGCAGGTCACGGCGGAGGGCACCTTCAAGAATCGATACGACGTGACGATCCTCGTGAACGGCCTGCCGCTGGTGCAGATCGAGCTGAAGCGGCGGGGGTTGGAGATGAAGGAGGCCTTCAACCAGATCCAACGTTACCAGAAGCACAGTTTCTGGAGCGGGCAGGGGTTGTTTCAGTTCGTGCAGCTCTTCGTGATCTCGAACGGGGTGAACACGAAGTATTACGCCAATGCCCGGCGGCAGAGCTTCAAACAGACCTTTTACTGGGCGGCGGAGGACAACAAGACCATCCGCGAGCTGCCCGCCTTTACCGCCGCCTTCCTGAATCGCGAGCACCTGGGGGCGATGATCGGCAAATACATCGTGCTCAACGAGACGGACAAGGTGCTGATGGTGCTGCGCCCGTATCAATACTATGCGGTGGAGCGGATCGTGGAGCGCGTGCTGAACCCGCCCGCCGAAAACCCGAACGGCTACATCTGGCACACGACGGGCAGCGGCAAGACGCTGACGAGCTTCAAGGCAGCACAAATCCTGACCATGCTGCCGGGGATCGCCAAGGTGGTCTTCTGCGTGGACCGGAAGGACCTGGATTACCAGACGATCAAGGAGTTCAACGCCTTCCAGAAGGACAGCGTGGACAGCACGAACGACACGAAGAAGCTGGTGCAGCAGTTCACCGATGACACAAAGCTCATCGTGACCACCCTGCAAAAGCTGAACACTGCCATCAGCAAGGCGCAGCACCTGAAGCAGATGGAGAAGCTGAAGGGCGAGCGGATCATCTTCATCTTCGACGAGTGCCACCGCAGCCAGTTTGGCGACACGCACCGGCGCATCACGGAGTTCTTCACGAACCACCAGATGTTCGGCTTCACCGGCACGCCCATCTTTGCCGAGAACGCCGTCACCAAGGACGGCAAAAAGCACACCACCAAGGACCTCTTTCACCAGAAGCTGCACAGCTACGTCATCACGGACGCGATCAAGGACGAGAACGTGCTGCGTTTTGCCGTGGAGTATGTGGGCCGCTACCAGCGCAAGGCGGGCAGCGCCACGGAGGTGGACATTGAGGTGGAGGGCATCGATACGAAGGAACTCATGAACTCTCCGCAGCGGCTGGAGAAGATCGTGGACTACGTCATCGAGCACCACGCGGTGAAGACGCGGAACAAGGAGTTCACCGCGATGATGTGCGTGAGCAGCGTGGACGTGCTGACGAAGTATTACGAGCTGTTCGCCGCCCGCAAAGCTGCCGGGAAGCACAAGCTGCGCGTGGCGACGATCTTCAGCTACACCAGCAACGAGGAGGACAAGGACGCGGATGGCATTCTCGACGAAGGCGGCGAAATCATCGGCGGCGAGGGCGGTGATCCGCACACTCGCGAGAAGCTGGAGAAGTATATCGGCGACTACAATGCCATGTTTGGCACCGCCTTCTCCACGAAGGACACGCAGAGCTTTTACGGCTACTACCAGGACATCGCCAAGAAGGTGAAGGAGCGGAAGGTGGACCTGCTGCTAGTGGTGAACATGTTTCTCACCGGATTCGACAGCAAGACGCTGAACACGCTGTGGGTGGACAAGAACCTGAAGCGCCACGGCCTCATCCAGGCCTACTCCCGCACGAATCGCATCCTCAACGAGGTGAAGAGCCAAGGGAACATCGTGGTCTTCCGCAACCTCAAAAAGCGCACGGACGATGCATTGGCGCTCTTTGCCGATGTGAACGCGAAGGAGACGGTCTTCGTGCCACCTTACGAGGACTACGTTTCAAAATTCAACGAGGTGGTCGTCGAGCTGCTCAAGCTGACGCCGACGGTCAAAAGCGTGAAGGATCTGAAGGACGAGGAGGCGGAGATGCAGTTCGTGAAGATCTTCCGCGAGCTGATGCGCCTGCGGAACATCTTGGAGAGCTTCTCCGAGTTCGACGACAACGATTTATCCCTGCCCGCCCAGCGCTTCGCCGACTACCGCAGCGCCTACCTGGACCTCTACGACAAGGTGAAGTCCGAAAACACCGTGGAGAAGGCCAGCATCCTCAATGATGTCGATTTCGAGCTGGAGTTGCTCCACCGCGACATCATCAACGTGCAGTATATCCTGCAACTGCTGGCCCGCCTCTACAGCGCCGATGCCGAGGAGGCTCCGAAGCTCCGCAAACTCATCCTCGACAGCGTGACCGGCGACCTCGAACTGCGCAGCAAGGCGATGCTGATCGAGAAATTCATCGAGGACAACCTGCCCCAACTCGGCAGCGAGGCGGAGATTCCCGACAGCTTCGAGGCCTTCTGGGAGAAGGAGCGTGTGGCCGCCTTTGACCAACTGGTCGCCGAAGAAGATCTCAATGCCGATAAGCTCAAGAAGGTGATCGACCGCTATGTCTATACCGGCCAGGCCCCGCTGCCCGATCCCGACATCGCCGAGATCATCCTCAAGCCGATGAAGCTCATGGAGCGCGGTCCCTCGAAGAAGCGTGTCTTTGAACGTGTCGTGGACTACGTGGCGACCTTCATCAAAGGAATCGCGGCGTGAACTAGGCGTGCAGGAGTGTTGCACGAGTCTTTCGCAAGGAATGAACTCACGAATCCTCCCACCGCTATTCACCCCCCTTTCCGTCGGCATTCGCCAGGTGTGCGTCCGACGCGGCGGCGGAAGTGTTGGGCGAGGCTGCTGGCATCGACAAAGCCGCAGCACATGGCGATCTCAGCCATGCCCAGGCGCGATTCTTCCACGAGCTTCATGGCCTCCATGACGCGGGTGCGGATCAAAAACTCCTGCGGAGTGATGCCGAAGGCGCTCTGAAACCTGCGCTGGAGCTGACGCAGGGATTGACCGCAGGCGCGGGCCACGTCTTCAATCTTCAGCGGACTGGCGTAGTCGCGGCGGATGATGTCCACCGCACGAGCCACGGTCTGAAAGACGGGTAGGCCGCGCTCCCGCTCATCGGGCCGACGCAAGAGGCCCATGACGCCCTGCACTTGGCCGCGCCGATCGCGCAGGGGTAGCTTCACCACCAGGAACCAGTCCGGCATGCCCTGGAGGTCCCACCAGAGCTCGATGCGCTCGATGCATTCCACCTTCCCAGCCATGAGGCGCCGGTCATCATCCACATAGGCTTCGGCCATCATGTCGGGGTTCAGGTCAAAGTCGGTGCGCCCGATGAACTCCGAGTCATCGCTCATCTGGTAACGCTGGAGCAGGCCCTGACTGGCAAACATGAGATGGCCCTCGCGGTTTTTGGCAAAGAAGTACACGCCCGGCACATGATCGAAGAGCCGCTGAAACAAAGCCGTGGGCTCTAGGGAGCTCATCCAAGTGTCACGCATTTTCCGCCAGCGGGCGATCTCGGCGGCACTGCGCCGCAGGCGCTCACGTGGCTTCAGGGGGGTGGAGTTGCGTGCAGGGTTGGACACGATGGCCAGCATGGCGCGGTTAAAGCTGGGAAGCAACCTCGTCGCATTTCGCACGATCTTTGTCGTGACGTGAAAGCCTGCTCTTGCTTTGCTGAAAGACAGTCAACCTCGCATGAAACCCATCGTTCAAATCAGCCTCGACCTCACCAACATCGACGAAGCCCTCGAAACTGCTGCGCTCGCCATGCGCGCTGGAGTGGACTGGCTGGAGGCGGGCACGCCGCTGATCTTGGCCGAGGGCCTGCACGGCGTTCGCGCACTGCGAAAGGCTTTCCCAACTACGCCGATCGTGGCCGACCTGAAGACGATGGACGGTGGCTACCTGGAGGCCGAAATGATGGCCAAGGCGGGTGCCACGCATGTCGTCGTGATGGCCCGCGCTCATGCGGAAACCGTGAAGTGCGTGGTGAAGGCAGGGCAGGACTTTGGCTGCAAGGTGATGGGCGATAATATGATCTGCGAGGACATGGTCGCCGGAGCCAAGTGGCTGCAGGACCTCGGCTGTGACTACATCATCCACCACATCGGCTACGATGAGCGTCGTGGCATCGCAGCCGCAGGGCATCGGATGCCCAGCCCACTGGACAAGCTGCGCGAAGTCGTCCAGGCCGTGAAAGTGCCCGTGCAGGCTGTGGGTGGGCTGAGCCTGGAGCAGGCCATTCAGTGCCCGAAATATGGCGCACCGCTGGTGGTGTTGGGAGCTCCGCTCACGATTGATGCGGATGCTTTCAAAACCGCTGACGGCAACCTGGAAGCTTCCCTGCGCATGATCTGTGAAGCTGTCCATGCGCAGGATGTGCCTGCCTTTTAAATCACCTCATTCGTCGTCACGATCCCCACCGCAGCAGCAAGGCTCATCACCAGCTTCCACGGTGCGGATCGTCAAGTAGGTGAGGCTGGGGCTGAGGTAGCTGATCTCGGCGTGACGCACGCCCGAGGGAACAAAGACGACCTCACCCTGCCCTGCGACCACCGTTTGCCCGCCAAAGCGATACTCAGCGCGTCCCTCCAGGATGTAAAAGACCTCCTCCGCCTGATGCTCATGCTGGTAGGGCGGATGGCTAGAGGTGTCTGCAATGACCGTGCGGTGGATGTGCAAACGACGCGCACCCTGTGCGTGACCAACGAGAGACTGGTAATGAATGCCCATGACGAGCGCATCTTACACACAGACCCAGGGTGGCTGTCGAGCCAATTGGCAGAAGGTGCGAAGCGCCCCTTGCCAGCGAGAGGCTACGGCCTAGATTGGGGTTGGGTCGGCCGGAGTGGTCGCTCGTCGGTTCTGCCTCGGCAGGACGCGGATGAGAGGAAAGTCCGGACACCGCAAGGCAGCGTGCCGCGCGCAAGCGTCGGAGGTTCTGGGGCAACCCAGAGCAATGGAAAGTGTCGCAGAAAACAAACCGCCTGCTGGCAACAGCAGGTAAGGGTGAAAAGGCGGGGTAAGAGCCCACCGCTCTGACCGTAAGGAAGGAGGCATGACAAACCCCACGCGGTGCAAGACAGAACAGGAGAAACGGTCCGCCTGGCCGCAAGTCCCCGCGAGGGGATGGATAGCTCCGGGTAATAGTCGCATCCCACGCAAGTGGGGGCAGGCTCTGCAAAGAGCCGCGCAGACAAATGACCACACCGCCAGTCGAAAGATCGGCGGGACAGAATCCGGCTTATGAAGGCCGACCCACCTTTTCCTTCCTCCTTCCCCGCTGAACCCGGTGAGACGAAAGCCAGCCCCTCCGCCCCCTCCTGCCGTCCAGCCAAACTCCGCCAAGGCGGAGGATCCCCTCGCGTCGGCCTTTCTCCAATTCATGGATGTGGAGCGCCGCAGCTCACCCCGCACGCTAGCCAACTATGACCATGCCCTTTCGGAATTTCGTCGGCATCATCGTGGGTTCACCAGTTGGCAGGCCCTGACGTCCGATGACTTTCGCCAGTATCTCTTTGAGCAAATGAAACGCGAGATGGGCCGCGCCACCATCCGACTCCACTTCGCGGCACTGCGCTCCTTTTTCAAATGGCTGACCCGACGGCAAGGCTGGACGGTCAACCCACTGCTGGATGTACAGCTGCCGAAGCAGGAGAAAAAACTACCCGTGGTGCTGACCCAAGCTCAGATCCTGACCATGCTGGAGCTGCCACTGAAGCTACCCAAAAGCTGCCGCGATGCGGTCTGGGCACCGGAGCGCGATGCCGCCATCCTGGAGATGTTTTACTCCACGGGCATGAGGCTTAGCGAACTGGCCAATCTCAATGTCGAGGATGTGGACAGCTACAGCGACACCGTGCGCGTGATGGGCAAGGGCAACAAAGAACGCCTGCTGCCTGTCGGAGCCCCAGCCATGCGTGCGATCCAGCACTATCGGCAAAAGGCTGGCGTGCACAGTGGACCTTTGTTCATCAGCAAACTGCGTCGCAGAATCACCATCCAAGCCATTGATGATGTGGTGAAAAAATACTGGCGTGCCAGCGGGCTGCCCGTGCACCTCACTCCTCACAAGCTGCGCCATAGCTTCGCCACTCACCTGCTCGACAATGGCGCAGACCTCCGCAGCGTGCAGGAGCTGCTGGGCCATGCGAGCCTGAGCACGACGCAGATCTACACCCACGTCTCCACCCAGCGGATGAAGGAAGTTTACGAAGCCGCGCATCCACGCGCGTAAGCGGCCCACTCAAGCCGTCATCCTCGCCAGCGTCTCCGCATCCACGGGTTTGCACGAGCGGTAGCCTTCACCCTGCTCGGGAAGATCCGAGAGGAAGGCATCGCGTTGAGCCGCTTCTTGAAACGTGAGGCCGATCAAGGCGCGGCCAACGCGTTCGCCGGACTGGCGGTAGTTGAAGTAGCAGAGGCTGGCGCGGTCGCGGATGAGGCGGGAGAGGAAGTCATGCAGTGCGCCGGGTCGCTCGTAGAAGTCGAGGCGCAGGAAAAGCGGATGCGTGAGCAGATCGCCACGCAGCGGGATGGCGCGGAAGGCCACATCGAACGCGCCGCTGAGGTCCTGCCATTGGAAACCACCTGCATCGAGTCGCGCGGGCAGTTCGGCGAGTTTCTCAGAGCTTTCCGCCGTGACGGTGAAGACGGGCCAGGCCTCGTCGAGATGATGCAGGCCGTATTGGAAGTCGGCGATGTTCAGGCCCTCGAAACACGAATCGAGCAGCGAAAGCATCGCGCCGGGTCGCTCAGGGATGTTGATGCGCAGCGTGCGCGAGACGGTGCTGGCCGCGCCCTCGCTTTGCGCGATGAGTCCGAGTTGCAAAAAGTCGATGTTCGCGCCGGTGATGACGATGAGCACTTTTTTACCCGCGAATGCGGCGCGTTCTTTGAGCACGGCCGCGAGGCCCATCGCGCCTGAGGGCTCGGAGATGCAGCGCAGGCTCTCCCACAGCACGCGGATGGCCGCGCTGACCTCCGCGTTTGTCACGGTGGCGATGCGGTTGAGCATCGTGCGGCAGATTGCAAAGGGCAGCGCACCCGCTTTGCGCACGGCAGTGCCATCGCAGAAGATGTCGAGGTCGTGCAGCTCCACGGGTTTGCCAGTTTCGATGGCGGCTTTCATCGACGCTTGCCCAATCCCTTCCACGCCGATGATTTCGATACCGGGCCAGTAGGTTTTCAGCCAGTCCGCCGTGGCCGAGGCCATGCCACCGCCGCCGATTTGCAAAAAGGCTGCGTCGAATGGCCCATGGCCCGAAAGCACGACTTCATCCGCCAGCGTGCCCTGACCGGCCATCACCGCGAGATCGTCGTAAGCATGCACATAGACCGCGCCGCTGGCCTTTTCATGCTCGCGAGCCGCGAGCACGGCCTCGTCGTAGCTGTCGCCGCTGAGCACGATCTGCACGAAATCGCCGCCATGATGCCGCACGGCATTTTGCTTCACCTTCGGCGTCGAGCGCGGCATGTGGATGCGGGCGCGGATGCCGAGCGTTTTGGCCGCGAGAGCCACTCCTTGCGCGTGATTGCCCGCCGAGGCCGTCACCACGCCGCGTTCGCGTTGCTCCGGCGTGAGCTGCGCCATGCGATTGCACGCGCCGCGCCATTTGTAGCTCTTCACGGGCGATAAATCCTCGCGCTTCACCCAGATCTCCGGCCCCGGCTCATTTCCTGGCAAAACCAGCCTCTCCATCGGAGTCGCCTGCCCGAAGCGATACACACGCTCACGCGCATACAGAATCTCCTGCCTCAATCGGCGGTCGAGCGGCAAATCATCGCGGTCCATGCGCTGTCCCTTCATCAGCGAGATGGAAGGAGCAAGGTGGAAGTGTGGTGCAGTCGTCCCGACTGCGTCAGATGAGTCCGGAGGACTCAACCACACTCACTTCCCCTCCTTCAGAAACTCTTCCTTCGTGATGCCGCCGTCCTTGTCGGTGTCGAACATCTTGAAACGGGCTTCGTTGGCGGCGGGTTTTTTGCCGGAGGCAGTTTTGAGGAACTCGTCGTGATCGATGCGGCCGTCTTTGTTTTGGTCACGGAAGGTGAAGCGGGCGTTTTTGTCCTTCATGTTGGCCGGTGGGGCTTCGGAGGCCTTTTTAGCCTTCTTCGACGTCTGGCTGTCGTGGGGCTTGGGCTCGGGAAGAGTGGCCAAAATGGCTGCGAAGCGTTCGCGGGCGGCTTTGACCTCGGGATCGGTGGATGCGGTCACGTCCTTGTAGGCGGTGCCGTCGCGATTTTCGCCGCAGTCGAAGAATTTCTCTTTTTCGCCGCCCTTGGCGAGTTCGAGCAGCCAGCGCTGGTCGCGCAGGACGCGTCCGTCGTCGAGATGGCTGTAGATCCAGTCGCGGTGCGTTTCTTTTTCACCGCGCAAAACGGGCGCGAGGCTATGACCGTCGAAGGGCACGTCTTTCGGCAGCGTGGCTCCGGCGAAGTCGGCGAGCGTGGGCATGATGTCGGTCAGATCGGCGAGAGCACGCGAGACGACGCCGCGCTGCACGCCAGGACCGCGGATGATGCAGGGAGTGCGTGCTCCGAGTTCGGTGACGGTGCCTTTGCCATCGCCGCCGGTGCCGTTGTCGCCGACGAAGATGACGAGCGTGTTTTCATCGAGGCCCTCGACTTTGAGCGAGGCGAAAAGTTTGCCCATGAGGTGGTCGAGATATTCGAGGTTCGATTTGAAGCCCGCGGGCCAGCGCTTGCCGGGGTTCGCGGGATCAGGTGTTTCGAGATGCGGGCTGTGCGTGAGCACGGAGGTGTAGTAGATGAAGAAGGGCTCGCTCTTGTGACGCCGCGCGAAGTCGATCACGAAGTCGTTGAAGAGGTCGGGGCCGTAGTCCTCGGGCTTGGTGGGGAAGTATTCGCCGTTTTGCACGATGCTGGGGTGCCAGTAGCGCGAGTTTTTATCGCCCTTCTCCTTGCCGTCGTGCGTGATGCCAGGAGGCAGATTGTGCTCGTAGGCCCACATGCGGTATTCGTCGAAGCCTGTATCGCGCACGAGCGTGGGGATGACGCCGCTGAGCTGCCACTTGCCGGCCTGCGCGGTTTTGTAGCCCGCGGACTTCATGAGATCGGCGTGGGTGAAGTGATTGCCGATTTGCGCCTTCGGATCGTCTTTGACCGGCGTGAAGGCGGGGTTCGACATGCCGAGGAAGCCGTTGTGATAGCCATACTGGCCGGTCATGAGGCACACGCGTGTGGGCGTGCACAGCGGCATCGAGTAGTGGGTCTCAAAGCGCACGCCTTCCGCGGCCATGCGGTCGAGATTGGGTGTGAGGTGCTGCTTGTTGCCGTAGCAGCCGAGTTCCTTCGCGCCGAGATCGTCGGCGAGGATGAGAATGACGTTCGGCTTTTCCGCCGCGAAGAGCGAAGGGCAGAGGGCGAAGAGAAAGAGCAGTAGGGAGCGCATGATGCCGCGTGAACGTTGACGAGCGCGGAATCTCTCAGTGTGGTTGAGTCCTCTGGACTCACCAGAAGCAGTCGGGACGACTGCACCACACTCATCACTTCTTCTTGCCGCTGCCAATAAACTCATCGCGCGAGACGAAGCCGTCCTTGTCGGCATCCAGCTTCAAGAAGCGGGCTTTGGCTTCGGCTTGGTCGCCGCCTTGGCCGGCGAGGTAGTCGGACTCGGTGAGCTTGGGTTTGCCGGGGTAGAGGCGGTCGTAGCGTTTGTCGCGGGGTTCGTTGGGGTCGTAGCCTTTGCTTTTGCTGCCGCCGACGGCTTTGGCGACCTTGCCGCTCTTCTTCGGTGCGAAATCGCTGCCCACAGGCGGGAGATGTTTTTGCAATGAGGCAATCACTTCGGCGTGCTCGGGCTTGGTGGCGAGGTTCACGGTCTCGTTCGGGTCGTTTTGATGGTCGTAGAGCTCGATGAAGCCGATGTCGGCGGCGTTGCGCTTGCGCCAGAAGGTGCCGCGCCAGCGCTCGCTGCGCACGCTGTAGCCCATGAGCTGGCCGCCGTGGTCTTTCGATGATTTGGGATACACGCTGATGGCCGGCTTCTGCATCGGCGCGTCGGGATTTTCGAGGTAAGGCTTCAAACTCATGCCTGCGAGGCCTTGCGGCACTTTCAGGCCGCACACGTCGGCGAGGGTGGGATACACATCGACGAACTCGACCGGCGCTGCGCAGTGTTTGCCAGCGGTGGCGCTTTTTGGCAAAGCGATGAGCAATGGCGCACGAGCAGCGACTTCGAAGTTCGTGTGCTTGTGCCACAGGCCGTGCTCTCCGAGCTGCCAGCCGTGATCACCCCACAAAACGATGACGGTTCTGTCGGCGAGACCTTCTTTGTCGAGCGCGTCGAGCACCTTGCCGATCTGCGCGTCGGTGTAGCTGATGCAGGCGTTGTAGCCGTGGCGTAGTGTTTTGGCGAAGGCGTCGGGGATGGGATTTTCCTTCGGCGTGCCGGGATAGGCATGCAGCTCGCCATTCGTGTGACCGACGAAATCCGGCGTGCCTTCCGGGTAGGTGACAAAGGCTGGGCCGGGGATCGTCTCGGCATCGTGCATGTCCCAATATTTCTTCGGCGCGACGAAAGGCAGATGCGGCTTCACGAAGCCCACACCGAAGAAAAACGGCTTCCCGGCTGCTTTGAGTGCTGCGAGTCGTTTCACGGCCTCCACGGCCACGGCGCCGTCGGGGAGCTGCTCATCGCTTTTCGGGCTCACCTCATACGCGGGGCCTTTTTTGCCTGCTTTGCCACCTTTGCGCTTCGCGACGTCTTCGAGCGGCTTGGCGAACTCGCTCGGCACGCCTTCAAACCGGGTGATCGTGTGCTTCGTCCAGTCCTGCTCGTCCACTTTCACCATCTCGCCGCTCGGGAACCAGCGCGGCTCCGTCCACGACGGGCCGTCTTCAAAGCCGTGATGCTCGATCTTGCCGAGCGCGGAAGTGTGGTAGCCGTTTTGGCGAAAGTGCTGCGGCAAGGTCACGCAATCCGGCTGCGCATCGCGGAAGTGCGTGTCGAGGTCCCACACCTTCGTCGTGTCTGGTCGCAGGCCGGTCAGGATCGCCGTGCGTGAGGGACTGCACACGGCTTGGGCGCAGTAAGCTTTGTCGAAAACGATGCCACGAGCCGCGAGTCGGTCGATGTTCGGCGTCTTCGCATGCTTCACGCCATAGCAGCCGATGTCAGGACGCAGGTCATCGACAGCAATGAAGAGGACGTTCAGCGGCTGCGCCGCAAATGACGAATGCTGAGCCGAGCAAAGCGAGACAGCCAGCACCGCGAAGCGTGTGCTGCTCCGAAGGAGTGAGCGTAGCGAAGCAATGACGAATGCCGAAACAGCGGCGATGAGCGTGAGGAAGGTGCGTTGCATGGTGGTGTGAATGAGAACTGCCGAAGTGGGCGGAGTTTGCCGAAAAAAGTTCATTGGAGTGCTGGGGTGTCGTGCCCTGGACACAGAAACTACGTGGAAGTGTCCGTCTCACACCAGGAGCCGCCCCACATCAGCCAGTTTGCAGCACGATGCCGCTCACTTGCTATGCTTGAGGACAGACCTCTGAGTTCAGGTGCCGCTTGATTGAGAGGAACTCCTCGTATCGCCAGATCGTCATCAATCAAAGGCACGCCTTGAAGTGAAAGAGGACCAAACTTCGCCTGCTCGACAAATACGGGAAGGTTCATGTGCTTGGGGCGTAGCCCATGCTCACGAAGCCGCCAGTGGATCGTCAATTGAACTGCCTGCTGAGTTTCGAGTTCGTCGATTGGACGTAGCTCAGCGTTCGCAACGGGTGAATCGGTAGATGGCTTCCAGATGCCGAGCAGATTCAGGGGTGTGTCCACATCCGAAAGTTCGTCACAAGAAGGCAGATCCTTCATTTGGAGCGCCCAGAGCAGAACCTCCAGTCCCTCAACCTGCCACATACAGTCGATAGTTTGCTGCGAATCCAAAGAGCCGGGTGGCGCCGAAACCAACTCCATCTCTGGCTCTTCCAAATGGGAAGCTACGCCACGTTCATTGATCCATGACATGAGCCGCTGATGGAGCTCCGCCGGGTCATCCAAGCCATCGAGATCGCGTTCCAGAATACCCCGCATGACAACTGCGCCAAGGGCTAGACTTCGGCCTCGTGCCTGTTCTGAACTGACCGGTTCTTGAGGTGGAGGCGTGTATAGACTCGCAGGGAAGGAAGCATCAGGATCAGAATAGCCATCGACCCGTAGAACACAGTGACCTGCGGCATCAAGGAGACTGGAGCCGTTGAAAATGAATCCGTCCAACTGCTGGCAAAGCTCCCCCAAAAACTCGAAATCCTGTCGTTGCGGTTCGGTGTGGTAAATACAAGCCACTGAGAACACAAACCGGGGTATTACTTGTTCGACCACTATGCGTTGATGGGCGCTTGGTTCTCATTGGGAAAAGTAACCTGCCATTCCCGCCAACTGCCTCGACCAGCCGGGCTCAGAATAGTATTCGCGGTCATGATTGAAGGAGACCACTGGTTTTCGCCGCAGCAGTCCCTTGGATTCATACTCCGCTCCCGACCAATCACCCGACGGCGTATCAAACACGGCCGCTGGGTAGTGTTTGGCGATGATTTCACGAACCAGCAGCGGATTCGATGACAGGGCGAACAAGTTGAAATTGGTTTCGGCCATGACGGGCATCCTGACTCCCCACCGAATCACTGTCACTTCTTTTTCTTCTCCTTCACCGTGCATCCGCTGGCGAGATGGTCTCGGCATAGACCACGTCGTCTGTTTCGGTGTCGCGGATCTCCACGCGAAGGGTGGGTGTGTCGTAGGCTTTCCAGATGGTGTCGCCTTTTCTCAGCTATTGCGGCATTCTCACACGGGATGCAGCAGCCAGCGCCAGGCGGGCAGTAGTTTCACATCATCAGGAATGACGGCACCACGTGGAGGCTGGCTATCAGAAATGAGGATTTTTTGGGCCTGAGGGAACTCCACAGCAGCACCGAGCAAGGCGCGGATTTCACGCTCCAAGGTGTCCGCTTTGCCGATGTCTGCGGCCACTTGGATGAGCTGCGTGCCGCCGTCCTGCGCGGTGGCGAGAAAGTCCACCTCGTGACCCTGCGCGGTTTTGACATAGGCCAGCGTTCTGCCCTGCCGCGTCAGTTCACAGGCGACGAGGTTTTCCAGATGGTGGCCGCGGTCCGCGCCGGTGGCGGGATTGAAAGCAGCGGAGAGACTATGATCTGCCACATACAGCTTTCGCGGGTTCACCTGCTGGCGGCGTTCCGAGCGGCTGGCGATTGGCACGGTGAAAACGAGGAAAGCATCCTCCAAATGAGAGAGCAGCGAGAGCAGCGTCTCCTTGGAGATGCTGATGCCTCGGGAACGGAAGTCCGCATGGATTTTGGTAATGCTGAGCAGGCCCGCCGGCTGCCTCAGCAGTTGCCGCACAAAGGCACGCAAGGCCGGCAAATTGGCGATGCCATGCCGCTCCGCCACATCGCGAAAAATCACGGTGTCCACGTAGCCCTGCAAGAGGGCGACACGGTGCGGCTTCATGCTGTCCTGACCGGCTTCAGGGAAGCCTCCGCACTCGTGATACTGGTCAAAACAGGCCAGCCAGCCGGACTGCTGCGCCGGACTGAGCAACCGCTCCGCCTCCGGCACCGCCAAACCGCGCGAGCGGGCAAACTCCCGGAAACTGAACGGCGTGATCACCGTCTCCAGCGCCCGTCCGCGCATCGTGGTCGCCACTTCGCGGCTCAGCATGCGGGCCGATGAGCCGCTGAGGAATACCTCGACGTTTTCACTGTCCATCATGCGGCGGGCAAACTTTTCCCAACCGGGCAGGATCTGGATTTCGTCCAGGCACCAAGTCACGCATTCCTTCTGCCGCAGGGCTGGAAATGAGCGGTAAAACTCATCCAACAGCACGCCGAGATCCGCCGCCTGCAAGCCATCGAGCCGCTCGTCCTCAAAGTTAAAATACACCAGGCGTTCACGCGGCACGCCCGCATGGTGACGTGCGGCGAGACACTGCTGGAGAAAGGTCGTTTTGCCCGCTCGGCGCATCCCGATCACGGCCCGCGCCTTCCCCGGAAGAGCCGCGGTATCTGCCTCCCTCGGCGTGAAGGCAGGAAAGGGGCGTGACACGGCATCGCCTAGCTTTTCGCGGATTGCGTTTCTGATCTGGTCGTTCATGGCGACCACTTACACTGAAAAGCGGTCGTTTGCAAAGACCGCTTTCATCCTTCAGGGTTTCGTGAAATCCCACTCCTGCGGTGGCTGACTCCACGTTTGCCGAAAAAATGTGGCCGAGTCCTCTGGACTGATCTGAAGCACCCGGGACGGCTGCACCCCATTCTGATCCCGGAGCACTCAACCCCATTACCCAGCTTGACAGCAAACCAGCAAACCAGCAAAATGGCTCGCATGAAAACAACACTCGATCTTCCCGCCGACCTCATCCGTGAGGTGAAGCTTCATTCCGTGCACGAAGGGATGAAGTTGAAGGACCTCATGGCGGATCTTCTGCGAAAGGGCTTAAATGCAGGCAAGCAACGTGCCGCAAACCGTCCCAGCCGTGTGAAGCTGCCACTCATTCAATGCCGCAAGTCGGCCGAACTGACTCCTCAGCAGGTGGCCGATGCCTTGTCGGACCAAGAAACCCAATGGCATCATGAAGCTTCCTGACACCAACGTCTGGCTGGCCCTTTCGCTCTCCAAGCACACGCACCATGCGGCGGCGCTGAAGTGGCTGGAAGCAGAAAACAAACCGGACAGCATCATCTTCTGCCGCTCCACCCAGCAGTCCTTCGTCAGGCTGCTCACCACGACGGGCGTCATGTCGCCCTATGGCATCCAGCCTCTCAGCAACAAAGAAGCCTGGTCCAGCTACGAAGCCTTCATCGCCGACGACCGCATCCTCTTTCAAGCCGAGCTGCCCGGATTGGAAAAGGTCTGGAGCAAGTTCGCCGCCCGCCGCACCTCGTCCCCAAAACTTTGGATGGACGCCTATCTAGCCGCCTTCGCCATCACCGCCGGTGCGCAGCTTGTGACCACGGACAAAGCCTTTACCCAGTTTGCCGGGTTGGATGTAAAGGTGATTGGGTAAGAGTGTGGTTGAGTCCTCTGGACTCATCTGAAGCAGCCGGGACGGCTGCAACACATTCTGAGGCCAGAGGACTCAACCACACTCTTGAGGCTTCCAATGCGTCCACGATCCGGGATTCAGATGCGCCTTGGCTGGATTCTCGCGGATGTAGTCCTGAAATAGCTTCAACTGAGCCTCGCTGCGGACGATGTGATCAAAGGACTCCATGAGCCAAAAGGGATTCGGAGCCTCGGGCCAGCGTTTTAGGATTTCCTTGCTCGTGAAGCTCTTCCACGAGTGCAGCAGCTTCTTTAATTCGAAGTCCGGCAGAGGTATGAAGAGCACATGAACGTGATTGGGCATCACCACGTAGTCCCCGAGGTGGTAGCGCTGGCCGTCGAAGAAATGCAGGGCATCCACCACGATCTGCCTCGCTTCGGTATTCCCTAAAAAACGACTGCCCTCGCCCAAATCGAGCCATTCCTGAACGCGGCCTTCGAATCGCTGGCCGAACTCCTTCCACATCGAGTCATCCCAAGGTTTCGAGTGCTGGGCCAGCCACTCCGCACGCTCGTTTTGAAGCGCACGCAGCTTGTCCATCGGAATGCTGTCCGCCATGCGCCAAGTCACAAAATAGGTGCAGCCTGGTTGCTCCCAGTGAGGAAGAAAGGCCCGGGACTTCTCGGTCTCAGCATCGGGCTGGTATGGTTTGAAGTGCTCACGAAATGACATGGCGCTGGAGTGTGGTGCAGTCCTCTGGACTGCTCTGAATGAGTCCGGAGGACTCAACCACATTACCGCAGCCGGGACGGCTGCACCACATTCAACTTCGCCATCACCAGCTCCTTCAAATGCCTCACCGGAATCGAGCCGGTGGAGAGCACGGCTTCGTGGTAGCGGCCGAGATTGAAGGCTTTGCCGAGCTCACGCTGGATCTCGCGGCGTGTTTGCATGTGGGCTTCGCGGCCGGCGAAGTAGGTGGAGAGCTGGGTGAAGCTGAGTTTGGCACGCGTGATCTTCGGACGGGCTTCGCCTTCGGCTTGGAAGGCTTCTTGGGTGAGGAAGTTCAGCGCTTCATCGTCGGTCATGCCGGTGCAGTGCATCTTGTGATCGAGAATCGTGTTCGCGATGGCGCGGAGGAAAAATTTGAGCTGCATGAGGCGCAGCGCAAGGTCGCCATCGCCGTAGCCTTGGTCGAGCAGCATCTGCTCGGTGTAAACGGCCCAGCCTTCGATATACACGCCGGAGCCCTGCACGCGGCGGATCATCGAGGGATTGCGGTTCGCATACACGAGCTGCACGTAGTGCCCGGGATAGGCCTCGTGGATGGTGAGAATCTTGAGCATGCGCTGGTTGTATTCGCTGAGGAAGCTCTTCACGCGCTCCACCGGCCAGTCGGCAGGCGGCGGGCTGATGGCGTAAATGGTGTCCGCCTTCGGATCGAGCACCGGCGCGGCATTGAGGAAAGCCATGCTGTTGCCACGCTGAAACTCCGGCATCTCGAGGATATTGCAATTGTCAGGCTTTGGCATCTGGAGGATGTCGTTCTTCGTGATGAAGTCGCTGATCTCCGCCACGGTGGCCTTGGCGTCCTTCACGAGGCCGTCGGGTGAGCCGTGATCCTTGCCCACCCAGTCGATGACGCGCTCGATGGTCTCGCGGCGGCCGTCTTCATCATCGGGCGGCACGGTTTCACCGGGAAAAGCCTTCGACCAAAGCTGTCGCGAGACGAGCAGCATGTCGCGCTTCGTTTGAGCAAACGCTGCTTCGGCGCGGGCGAGCACTTCATCGGCATTCATGCCTGCCTGGAGCACCTGATCGAGCTTTTGCGCGAAGCGTTCCTTGCCCGCACGCCAGTCATCGGCGGCGGTGGGCAGCAGCTCGCGTTGCAGGTAGTTCAAATGCAAGCGCATGGCCTCCGCAGCGGCCTTGCAGGCGGTTTGCAGCTCCACCTTGCGGGGCGTGTCGCCCGCGAGGTCGAGCAGGTCGCGCTCATAAAACATCACCGCGCCGCGTGTCTGCGTGATGGCGGTGGTGGTGTGCACCTGCGTCGGATTTTTCAGCGAAACCCGCGCCTGTGCGATCATCGCCGGCACCTGCTTCACGCGGGCGATCACATTCGCGATGTTTTGCTCCTTCGGCAGCGTGGACTGCGTGAGCAGCGCATACGCGCCATCGGTGGCGATGCTGGTGTAACCACGCGGATCACGCTGCCAGGGCTTCTCATGCTCCTCGGTCCAGATTTCGAGCTTCAAGCCATCGCGCAACATCTCGTAGTCCACCTGACCATCGCGCGTGAGCTTTTCATAAGCCACACGCTTCGGCAGATCTTCCAGCGTGCGTTTCGCCAGCGCGAGGCGCTTTGCGAGACCTGCGGGCGACACATCATCGAGCTGCGCATCAAAGCGGTGATCGCCAAGCCGTGTCGCGCCGGTGGGACTCAGCGGCAGCGAGGTTTCGAGATACTCTTGGTAAAAATCGCGCAGGGCCTCATCGGCCGTTTGAGCACTCACCACGACGTTGAGCATCAAAAAGGCGAGAATTCGGATCATCGTAATGGCGGGTGAAAAAAACCTCACTCGTGGAGAGGCACAAGATGATCGAGGTAGTGAATGGTCATGTGCTCATGGACGTTCGCTTGCCTTGATCAACTTGGGCTGGGGACGCTGCTTCCAAATCTCGACATCAGCTTTGAGCACTTCGATGGCTTTGGCGAGCTGACGATCCTTCGTATCCCCAGGTTGAGGCCAGACGACATGGTCAGGTTTGGCTCCATTCAATTCCATGTCCTGGCCATCGCTAAGCACATACCAACCCCGAAAAGGAAGGCGCAAGGCTCCGACATCCATGATGCTTGTCGCACCGGTGCTGATGACGCCACCTGCGGTTTGCACGCCCACAAGCTTGCCACGCTTCAGCGTCTTGATGGCATGACTGAAGACCTCGGCGTTGCTGTAGCTATTCTGATTGCAGAGCACAACGATGGGCTTGGACCAAGTCGCATAGACCATCCGATCCTGAGGATAACCAGGTGTCTGACTGCCACGTGGAATGGCAATCGCATGCTGAGGTTGCGTCAAGGACGTGAGCAAATGATCCGTGGTAGAGCCGCCTCCATTTTCGCGAACATCAATGACAAGCCCATCCTTGCCAGCCCCGGCTAGGTAGAGTTCTTCCTGGAACTTCTGGAAGCTAGCATCATCCATCGCACTGATGTGAAGGTAGCCCAAGATGCCACCTGAGGCAGCCTCAACCTCTCGACGATTCTCGGCGATCCACTCATCGTAGAGCAGACGACGCGCAGATGTGTAGCTGATGGGGCGAAGCATGATCTCGCGAGATTGCTGTCCATCGCTTATCGTGAGCCATACATCACGTTCCATCGGTCCATTCAAAACAAGGCTCATGTCCATGCCAGGTTGCACGTCCTTACCGTCCACCTTGAGAACACTTTCCCCCACCTTGATTCGGCTTTCTTGACGGCTAGCTGGAGATTTAGCGATAACTTCACTCACTTTCCAACCTGGCCCTTGGTGACTTGGATCAAAACGAAGTCCTAAATGCGCAGTCTCCTCTGCCCAGGCAACCATGGAGCTGGTAGCACTGATCGAAAAGCCAAGATGCGAAGCATTGAGTTCTCCCAGCATCAGCGAAACACACTCGGCAACACCTTTCATATCCATGACCTCCGCTGCCATGTTCCGATACTTGTCGCGCACCGCATTCCAGTCGCGATTGCCTAGCCTCTCGTCATAAAAATGATCTCGCATGACCTGCCAGCACTGATCGAAAACCGCTCGCTGCTTATCTCGACGAGCGTAGCTCTGCTGCGCTTTGAACGTATAAGTTTTCAGCTCGCCGCCTTTGATCGAAAGCGTCGCCGGCTTGCCCTCCAGCAAGCCCATGAGTTGATCACCTTCCTTCACCCAAATCGCATCCGTCAAGACCGTGCTGCTGATCGTCTTTGGTTGGACCTCATCAGGAAACTCCAGACTTACCGTCCGCTTTTGATCCTCTAGCTTCGAGTGGAAAGCGAGCTTCTTGGCGTCAGGAGACCAAGTTAGCGAAGACTCTGAAGCGTTTGGCACCTTGATCCGTTGAACCCGTTCATGGAGTCCTTCGAAATCGATGTGCACGAGCTTCGCCTTAGGGCTTGGAGGCGGCTCTTTGGGCGTCGGCTTTACCACATTCATTTCAGGCAGCTCCTCTGACTTTTTCACCACTGCACTTCCTGAATTTGAGGAGGCTCCTGTTTTGCCTTCCCCTTTGGACTTTGTGCCACCGCTTTTGGCGACCTTTTCACGGGCCTTGGCGAGCGTTCGTTCACGCTTGGTTTTCTCATTCTCTTTAGCTAGCAGGTGGACGTAAAAGACATCCTGCTCCTCGAATTCACGCGTTCCCACCCAGGCCAAGATCTTTCCATCTGGAGACCACTTTGGCGAAAGATCATCGTGGGGGTGCCTGGAGACGTTGTAGGCAGGTTTCGATCCATCCAAAGGCATCAGCCAGATGTCATCGTTGTAGAATTCGTCTGACTTTGAATACACGACCCATCGGCTATCTGGCGAAAAATCAAAAGACAACTCACTCCAAGATTCTGTGAGTCGTCTGGCATTCTGCCCATCAGCCTCGGCTAACATCAAATCTCCACGGTCACGCAGCCAAGCCAACTTTTTGCCATCGGGCGTCCAAGTTGGACTGGCGTCTGTCTCTGGATCATCGGTTAGCTTGGTCAAATCAAACGCTGGGCTCTCGAACCAAGCCTTTCCAGCCTGAGCTGGCTGAGCCCTCCAGAGGTCAGTTTGACCTCCTGCATCGCTCACGAAAACCAAAGACTTACCGTTCGGTGAAAACATCACATCCCGCTCTTCTTCCGCTGTCTGCGTGACACGACGCGGCTCCTTCAGCTCTGTATCCATGACCCACACGTCACCCCCACTCAAGAAGGCCATTTGCAAACCATCCGGCGTGAAATGAATGCCTTTTGCTTTGTCCAGGATCACCCGAGTGATCTCGGGGGTTTCATCGCAAACGGCCTCAATCTGGATTCGAGTGGGCTCTCTCTCTCCAGGGTGCCAGCGGTAGAGGTCAAATCGAACACGAAAGACGAGCGTGCTACCATCCCGGGAGATAGCAGGAAAGACCACGAGATCATCTTTGAATTGCGTGATCGGGCTGTGTTTGGCACTGGCAAAGTCGTGCTGCCAGAGATTCCCATCACGAACAAAGTAGAAGCCTTTTCCATCCGGCTTCCAGAGCGGCCATCGGTTTTCGACTTCATCACCGATGATTTTCTGAAAGCTTCGGGTCGAACGATCGAACAACCAGATCTGCCCTGCCCTGGCTCCTTTGAAATCCTGGCGCCACCAGGCCTCCGCCGCCTCGCGAACAAAAAGCAGCTTCTGGCCATCGGGCGATAGCACTCCATCCACACCATAATCATCAAAAAGAACTTGTTCTGCCTTTCGGTCATGAGCGTGAACAATGGCATGACGTGATGCTCTGGACTCTCGCAACCACGAAAAATCACGAGCCAACGTGACCAACAAACCTTGACCTTCTGGGGTCCATTCCCGCAAATCACAGCCATCGGTGTGAAACGAAATCTGCTTCGGCTCTCCCCCTCTGCTGGGCATGCTGTAGAGCATTTTGAAACCATCTCGCAGGCTGTTGAAAGCGATCACTTTGCCATCAGGCGAGAAGGCCGGGCCTGAATCAAGGGCAGGATGGGAGGTCAACCGTGTGGCGCGTCCGCCTTCGCTCGCCACAGACCAGAGATCCCCCTGCCATTCGAAGGCGAGCCACTTGCCATCAGGAGACAGCGCAGGTTCGTGCACCAAGTGCACCGGCTGAGCAAAAGCAAAAACCGGCAGGAGAAGCAGAGGCAGGCATTTCCACATAGAGTGTCAGTCAGTGAGAGATCCGCAGGACTCGTCCTGCAGAGGCATTGGATACAGTCACGCAAGTCGATGTCTGTAAAGCAGGCTTCTCTCGCCAAAATGGTTGGTCTTTTCGACCAATGCAGAACCAAGATTCCGCATCGGCAGGATTCATCAAAGCGCCTTTTCCCTGCGAAACAAGGCTGCCTGGCGGCGAGAAATCTCCACCTGATCTCCCGAATTCAAGGTGACCTGAAGGCCACCATTGAACCACTCGGCCACCTGAGTGATGGCCCGTGTGTTGATGACCTGAGCTCGATTCGCACGGAAAAAGAGCGGAAGATTCAACCTCTGCTCCAGGGCACCCAGCGATCTCGGGAGCAGCACCTTGCCCCCTTCGAAGAAAACCTGAGTGTAGTTGCCTTCGGATTGCAGAAGGTAAATGGAGCGCACCGGAACAAACCAAGTGCGATGCTCTCCCTTGAGCAGAACACGATCTGTTTCACGCAAGGGTGTTTCTTCTTGAATGGCGATCGGCGAACTATCGCTGAGGCGCTGAATCGCAGACGCTAGCCGTGCTGGATCGACTGGCTTGAGCAAATAATCCACCGCATTGACTTCAAAAGCCCGCAAAGCATGAGCATCATAAGCCGTGCAGAAAATGATGCGTGCCGTGTGCTCAGCCATCGCGTGAACAAATTCAAAGCCATCCATTTCGGGCATCTGAACATCCAGGAACAAAACCTCTGGCTTGAGCGATGGCAGCAAGCTGAGGGCAGCGTGGCCACTGTCCGCTTCGCCCACGATTTCAATCTCTGGATGCGCTTCCAGCAGGTGCCGCATCTCACGCCGGGCCATGCGTTCGTCATCAATGAGGAGAGCTTTCATGACTTGTGAGGGAAAGTGACGGACACGATGACTCCTTCTGGCACGGATTGAATGGTTAAAGAAGCTTCATCACCAAAGAGCAAGGACAGACGCTCCTGCGTATGAGCCAATCCAATTCCGCCCTTGTTTTGCCAATCGTCATTGAGTGTTCCTGAATTCATGACACGAAGACACAACTTGGAGGATTCACGCCTGATTCGATAGTGAAGAAAGCCAGGACCTAGCTTGGCGGCCACTCCATGTTTCACAGCATTCTCGACCAAAGTCACGAGCAGCAGTGGCGGCACCCATGTCTTTTCGCAAGAGGGTTCCACTTCGCGCTCAACCCGCAGACGGTCACCATAGCGAGCAATCTCTAGATCCAGCAGCGCATTCACGGTGGTCAGCTCATCAGACAGAAGAATGAATTTCTGATCACTGGAAGATAGCGATGCACGCAGCACTCGCGAAAGTTGCGTTACCGCATCTCGCGCTTGCTTGGGGCTTTCCTCAATGAGCGCCCTGACGGTATTGAGCGAATTGAAAAGAAAGTGAGGATTGAGCTGAGTAGCTATCGTTTGCAATCGTGATTCCTTGATCGCTGAATCCACGCGCAAGTTCGTCACCTCCAAGTGATGCAAACGTGTGAAGGCATGGCAGGCATAATAAAGAGCACTCCACATGCCGAGCAAAAAAAGCGAAACGATGCTGGTGGACAAAATTTCCATGAACAGCCCATGGCTCAAAACCCGGACTCCAAACTGAGGCGCGACAGCTGATGCCCTGAAAGCATTGATGAACAACGAAATCAAAACGGCCAAAACGATGCACGTAGGCAGCATGATGAAAACAAGCTGCCTGACAGGCAAGCGATCCCAACGGCGTCTCAAGGTTAGCCAATGCAACACGTGAGTGGCCACTAGGCCACAAACAATCATGACGCCATTATGAATCCACATCACGGGTTGAAGCGAGGTGAAGGCTTTCTTAAAGGCATTCTCCATGTCAGGTTTCATGTCATCAAACGCAACTTCAGGTGGTCCTGACAAGAGGGTAACGGCTACCGTCAATGCAAACAAGGACCAGAACCCTAACTGCATGAGTCGATAACCCCGCCCTGCGAAAGGTGGAGACGGCTCTGCGAGGCGATTGGCAGCATTCATTGCCCTAAGTCTGAGTCACACGGCTGAAATGTCAGCCAAGAAATGACCAAACGCCCAAGGGTAGGATGGACGGCAGTCCGAGAGGATGAATGGCAGAACCGCTCATCCGCTCACTGTGCCGTTAAGCAGGCGAAACGATCCGTCGATCCCATTCCTGAAGCATCATGGCAAAAACTGACGAAGGGTCCGGCATGTTGCCTTTCGAGCTCTTGCCATCCAATGCATGGATTTGCTGCCATGCATGGCGCTTGATGCTGAGCCTCGCCTTGACCAGCTGCACCTTCATTCCAAACCTTAGCATCCCCAAGGCCCCAGTCAGTGAGACCTATCCAGAGGGACATTCGCCCAGTGCGATCAGCAGTGACCTTCCCTGGCGTGAGGTATTTCAAGACCCTCGATTGGGGAAGCTGATTGAAATCGGGTTATCGAGCAATCGTGATCTTCGGCTAGCCACACTACGGGTGGAAGAAGCCCGCGCGCAGTATCGCATGGAACGATCTGCTTTGTTGCCAACGATATTGCAGAGCAATGATTTTACACGCAGTCGGCAAAGGGGCAGCACTGGCGAGCAAGTGTCTCTGAAACTAGGCACGACGGCGTATGAGCTAGATCTATTCGGCCGCATCCGCAGCCTGAGCGAGAAGGCATGGCAACAATATCTATCCAAAACAGAAGCAAAGCGGGCTGCACAAGTAACGTTCATCGCTGAACTGGCCACGCAGTATTACTCTTTGCAGCAGCTGGAAGAATTGATGGCCAACACCAAGCTCACCCTAGCCGCCGTTGAGGAAAGTTATCGGTTGAATGACAACATCTTCAAGGCTGGCGGACTCCTAGAACTGGATCTTCGCTCGTCTGAAGCCCAGGTGCTCACAGCTAAAGCCAACTTGATCTCCTATCAACGCCAGCGTGATCAGGCATGGAATGGTCTTGTGCTCATCCTTGGCAAGCCAATGCCCAAGAACTTGCCGCCAGCCCAACCGTTACACCGTGCACGCTTAACAAAAATTGATGCTGGTCTACCCTCCAACCTGCTCCAAAGTCGGCCTGACATCCTGGAGGCTGAACACAACTTGCGAGCAGCAAACGCTGACATCGGTGCCGCGCGCGCCGCATTCTTCCCGAGCATCAGGCTCACGGCTTCAGACGGCACGGTAAGCGCGGAACTCACCAGCCTTTTTAGTCAAGGCTCCACGATGTGGAGTTTTGCCCCCCAGATCTCAGTGCCAATTTTCACCGGTGGCCGCAATAGAGCAAACTTGGAGGCGACGAAAGTGCGCCATCAAATCGAAGTCGCCAACTACGAAAAAGCTATCCAAAACGCGTTTCGTGAAGTTGCAGATTCTCTTGCAGCTCAAAAGGCAGCAAAGGAGCAAATCAGTACCTTGCAAGCTTTGGTGGCTACTCAGCAACGCCGCTATGATCTCGCTGCAGCCAGGGATCAGCGCGGTGTGTCGCCGTATCTGAATGTGGTAGCCGCTCAGCAAGATCTTTTCTCTGCCCAACAAAACCTAATCAGCGCACGCTACGAGGCCTTGGCAGCAAAGATCCATCTTTATCAGGCCCTTGGAGGAGGTTGGAAATGAACACTCGAATCATCGTCTTGCTATCACTCTTCTCACTATCTGCTTGCAAGCCACCTAGCTCAGCACAGCTGCAATATGAAACCGTGAGCGTATCTCGGGGTCACTTGCGTGCCATCGTCACTGCCAGTGGCACGCTAGGAGCCATTGTCAGCGTGGATGTAGGCTGTCAGGTGTCAGGGCGGATCATGAAGCTGAACGCAGATTTCAACTCTGTGGTAAAGCGTGGCGATCTCATCGCAGAGCTGGATACAGCGATCTATGCCGCCAAAGTCAAAGCTGCGGAGGGTGAACTCGCTAGCGCTCACGCTAGCGTAACGCTGAAACGTCAGAACTTGCAGCGCAAACGATCACTGCTGCCCCTGCGGGCTGCCACAGAATTGGATGTAGAGCAAGCAGTGGCCGAACTCACTCAGGCCGAGGCTATGGTGACGATCCAAGAAGCAGCACTCGACCAAGCAAAAACGGATCTGGGATTCTGCCGCATCACGGCTCCCGTGGATGGCGTTGTGGTGTCGAGAAAAGTCGATGTGGGGCAAACCGTCGTGGCTGCCATGAGCACTCCGGTTCTATTCACCCTCGCCCAAGACATCAAAAAGATGCGGATCACGGCCACGGTATCGGAGGCCGACATTAGCCGAGTCAAGAATGGCCAACCTGTGGATTTCACAGTGGATGCATTTCCAGACGATGTATTCACCGGACAGGTAGTTCAGGTGCGAATTGCACCAACGACGACCGAAAACGTGGTCACCTACGAGACGCTCATCGACGTGGAAAACCCCGAGCAACGTCTTTTCCCTGGCATGACCGCTGATGTAGCCATCTTGACCTCGGAACGTCACGATGTGCTCAAGGTGCCGAACACAGCCCTGCGCTTCACGCCTCCCGAAAGCAGTCAGATGACCGGCAATATCAAAGTCAAACTTCAGCGCAAACAGCAGATCCTTTACGTGCTCGAAGGCAAAACTGATCTGCCGAAGCTGCGAGCAGTCCTTGTGACAACAGGGATCACAGACAACTCTGAGACGGAGATCTTAGAGGGTCTGGAGCCATTGGCCCGAGTCGTCACAGCAAGCTTTGGCGGCAATCAAGAAGAGCAACTAGGCCCTCCCCCCATGATGTGAGCCATGAATTCAGTCATCATCGAACTCAAGGATTTGCAAAAAATCTACCGCACAGGCGATGTCCAAGTGTGGGCTGTAAAGGGTGTCAACTTGCGCATTCAACGCGGCGAATTTGTCGCCATCATGGGGGCTAGCGGTTCAGGCAAGTCCACCCTGATGAACACCCTAGGCTGCCTGGATCAATCGACCAATGGACACTATCTTCTGGATGGTGTGGATGTTGCCCACCTGAGTCGTGCGGCTCTTTCGCGACTGCGAAACCGAAAGATCGGCTTTGTTTTTCAGAGCTTCAATCTACTCTCGCGCACCACAGCTTGTGAAAATGTGGAACTGCCCCTTCTTTACACCAGTCCTCATGTGAGTTTACGTAAGCGTCGCCAGCGTGCGATCGCCGCTTTGAACAAAGTCGGACTCGGCGATCGACTCTACAATCATCCCAACCAACTTTCTGGTGGCCAGCAGCAGCGCGTGGCGATTGCCCGTGCTCTAGTGAATGAACCCGAACTTGTGCTGGCAGATGAACCCACTGGTAATCTGGACACACGCACTAGCATTGAGGTCATGGGCTTGTTTCAGTCATTGAACGAAGCAGGCATTACGGTCGTGATGGTAACGCATGAGCTTGACATCGCTGCTTACTGCAAACGTATCATTGTCATGCGGGATGGTCAGGTCATTCGAGACGAGACGAATGCCTCACGCATGATGGCCCATGAGCAAACCGCCATGCTAGACGCCTCCGAATCGCATGCCCAACTCGCATGAAACTTTTCTCGACAATCACCGCATCTCTGCTGAGAACCGGGCTTACTTCGATCATTGCGATTCGCGCTCTGCAACGGAACAAAATGCGCAGCACACTCACCGCTCTGGGCATCATCATCGGCGTGGCCTCGGTAGTCACCATCATGGCGATTGGCCGTGGCACGCAGCAGCGGATTCAAGATCAGATCACCTCATTAGGTTCTAACTTGCTGATTGTTTTCTCCAAAAGTCGCCGAACAAATGCTGCCTCAGCTGGCAAAAGTGAATCGAACTACCTCACGCTGCAAGATGTGGAAGCTATCTGCCGCGAAATCAAAAGTGTGAAGGCAGCAAGTCCTGAAGTCACCTTCAATGCACAAGCCGTGGCGAATGGCCGCAACTGGAGCACCACGATTGCGGGTGAGTCCCCCGACTACCTGAAAATCAGGGATTGGTCGCTAGAGCGCGGCAACATGTTCACCGAGCGCGAACTGCGAAGCTCAGCGCGTGTGGCTGTGATCGGATCACGCACCGCACGCGAGTTGTTTGGCCCAATCGATCCCGTGGGTCAGACTTTGCGTGTCAAAAACATGCCGTTCACCATCATTGGGCTGCTCGAAAGCAAGGGCGCAGGCATGGGCGGCGCCAACCAGGATGACCGGATTGTCATTCCTTACACCACAGCCATGCGACAGCTCACGGGTGACAAGTATCCACGTCTTCTAACGCTACAGATCCAAAGCGCTGAGTTCATGAGCACTGCGGAAGAGCAGATCACGGCCCTGCTACGTCAGCGACATCAGCTTGCGGCTGGTCGCAAGAATGACTTCGACATCGTGAATCAAAAAGAAATAGCCGACACGGTGGAAAGCATCACCACGATGCTCACTTATCTGCTAGGTGGCATCGCAGGTCTGTCCCTGCTGGTGGGCGGTATCGGGATCATGAACATCATGCTGGTGAGTGTCACCGAGCGCACCCGTGAAATCGGCACCCGAATCGCTGTCGGTGCTCAACCTCGTGACATCCTGCTTCAATTTCTCATTGAGTCGATCACACTCAGTCTGATGGGTGGAGCTATCGGAGTAGGCCTTGGGTATGCAGCGAGCACCGCTGCTAGCATGATCCCGAATTTTCATCCCACCGTCTCCACGGCTAGCGTGGTTGTGTCCTTCAGCATCAGCTTCGCCGTAGGTGTGTTCTTTGGTTTTTATCCCGCTCGGAAAGCAGCACACATGAATCCGATTGCAGCACTGAGGTTTGAGTGAACGTGTTCACTTCCTCTTTCCAGTGCGGATGAAGTCCTCACGACTCAAAAAGCTTTCTTGATCGGCATCCAATTTCGCAAAACGAGCCTTAGCCTCACCTTTGTCAGAACCTTGCGCGGCAAGGTATTCAGCCTCAGTGAGTTTTAGTTTACCAGGGTAGAGGCGATCGTAGCGTTGGTCACGCGGCTCGTTAGGATCGTTTTGCTCGTCATAGAGTTCGATAAAACCCATGTCAGCTGCGTTGCGCTTCCGCCAGAAGGTACAGCGCCACCGCTCAGTGCGCACGCTATAGCCCATCAGGTTGCCACCATGATTTTTCGACGTGGGTGAATAAACGCTGATGGCAGGCTTTTGCATCGGTGCCACAGGATGCTCCAAGTAACGCTTCAAACTGATACCCACAAGCCCTTGGGGCACATTGAGACCACAAATGTGAGCGAGTGTGGGATAAACATCCACGAACTCAACCGGCGCAGCGCAGTGTTGACCAGCCGTGCTGCTGTTTGGAACAGCAATCAGCAACGGCGCACGTGTGGCAGCTTCAAAGTTTGTGTGCTTGTGTCATAAGCCGTGTTCCCCCCACAAGACGGTGACGGCACTATCGGCAAGACCTTCTTTGTCGAGTGCATCCAAAACACGGCCAATCTGCACATCGGTTTAGCTGATGCAGGCATTGTAACCGTGCCACAGCACTTTCGCGAAGTCATCAGGAATGGGATTGCCCTGAGGGACACTGGGATACCCATGCATCTACCCGTTTGTATGGCCCACAAATTCAGGCGTGCCCTGGGGATAGGTTTCAAACGAGGGGCCAGGAATCTTCTTGGGATCATTCATGTCCCAAAACTTCTTCGGCGCAACAAAGGGAAGATGCGGCTTCACCAAACCAACCCCGAAGAAGAAAGGCTTTCCCGCCGCTTTGAGTGCGGCAAGTCGCTTCACAGCCTCCGCAGCTCCAGCACCATCAGGCAGTTCATCTTCAGCTTTCGGACTGACTTCATAAGCTGGGCCTTTTTTGCCTGCTTTACCGCCCTTGCGTTTCGTGACGTCTTGAAGCGGATTTGCAAACTCACTCTTCGCCCCATCAAATGAAGTGATGCTACGTTTCGTCCAGTCCTGCTCATCCACTTTCACGATCTGTCCACTCGGAAACCAGCGTGGCTCAGTCCAGAAGGGGCCATCTTCAAAGCCATGATGCTCAATCATACCTAACCCTGAGGTGTGGTAGCCGTTCAAGCGGAAATGCTGAGGCAATGTAACGCAAAGCGGTTGAGCATCCCGGAAATGAGTATCGAGGTCTCATACCTTCGTCGAATCTGGACGCAGCCCAGTCAAAATCGCCGTGCGTGATGGACTGCATACCGCCTGAGCGCAGTATGCGTGATCAAAAACCATACCAGGAGCTGCGAGCCGGTCGATATTCGGGGTCTTCGCGTGCTTCACGCCATAGCATCCTAGGTCAGGCCGCAAGTCATCAACAGCGATAAAAAGCACGTTCAAGGGCTCTGCTGAAAAAGTGGAAAACAGAGGGCAAAGAGCGAAGAGAGAAACAAGGAAGCGCATGTGAACACGACGAACTGCGAAAGACACACAGGCCTTCCAACAAAATCAAAAAGCAAGAACAGTCATTAACTTCATGACGCCCAACCCTCATGACTGGCCCGAAATGCAACGCGAGACTCAATCAGGCTTCACTGAAAAGTCACTGTCATCCAAAGCACGAAGCACAAGCTCACGCGGCACGCAGATGTCATCCATTTCCAAACAGCGAAGAATGCCATCGGCAATATGATCTGGTTGAAGAAAGAGTTTTCGAGGCGCGACTCGATCAGAGGCATAATCCCAAAACGCCGTATCAACGCCACCAGGCAGCAGAGCTGTGACACGAATGCGATGAGGTGCGGCCTCTTCAGCGAGACCTTGGGTGAACCCACGCACACCCCACTTCGCTGCGGAGTACACGGTCTCACTCGGAATGCCGCGCAGACTAGCAGTAGAGATGACATTGATGATGTGGCCTGCTCTCAGGGGAATCATGGCACGAAGAGCTGCCTGGGAACCCAAGATGGTGCCTTTCAGATTCACGGCGAGCATTAAGTCGATCTCTGCCTCGCTATAATCTTGGATCCAGCGATGTCTCGCGAGACCTGCATTGTTGATCCACACCCGAATGGGCAACTCCACTGCCGCAGCTTGAGCAGCAGCTTGGACTTCATCTGCTCGGGTCACATCACAACGGAAAATCCGTACTCGATCTGGAGATGCCAATTGGGCCTCGGCAGCCTCAAGGGCACCTGCATCCTGATCGAGAAGAGCCACCTTAGCTCCATGCAGCAAAAGCTTGCGTGCCGTGGCAAATCCAATGCCACGTGCGGCTCCTGTAATGACACAGAGTTGATTTTCGAGCTTCATCCTGGCTAGGTTTTCGTTGTTCTTGTAAACTTGGACAAGCAAGAAAACAGACATCCCTCAAGGAGCTGGAGAGGGCACTGGCTGACTGACAAGGCTGTTGGTGCTCGACTGATAGCGAAGCAGATGTGTCTGATTCGGGGTTGAGGTCAACAACTGAGCATCACTAGCATAAGTGCTCAAGACCGTGCCTGTTGACGAATCGATTGCCTGATTGGCCGACCATACGACATGACCTGTCCATGAAGTTCCCAAGATTGGAGCTGCTGTGATTCGATTCCCAAGAGATGACAAACTTGTCGCATCATAGGGAAGCCCTGCATAAAAGGCTCGATTACCATCTCCTGACACGATCAGAACATTCGAAAAAGGGGTAAGAACAGTGGCACTCATCGCAGTGCTAATGGCGGTAGAAGTGAGGTCAAAGCGCGTCAAGAGACTACTCGATAGTCCGAGCGATGATGCGGTGAGAACAAATCTTCCATCCGAAGATCCAACAACAGTGCTGCCAATCGGCACTGATCTTGCAGCGCCCACCTGACCTCCTAAAGTGCTGTGGTAGAGACGAAGGGTGCCCGCAGAAGTCAGCAACAAAAGCCGACCTATTGGTGCATTAAAAATCTGCGTGGCAGTCAAGCCTGTAGCCCACTGAGACGTGATCGCACGATCTTGCTGCCGCTGAAGCACAGCCACGTTCGCGCCATTTGATCGCAACAAGTAAAGTCGATCATCATGAGCTTGAACGATGAAGTCCCTCACCTCCCAACTTACAGGAACAACATGCTGAATGGCAGCTGTCGCAGGATGAATCCAAAGCATGAAACTTTCTGAAGTCTGAACCTCTGTGTGAAGCCCATAGATCACGGGCAAGGATGGATCAGGCACCATCTTCACAAGATTCAGCGAGCCTAGCACCCGAAGCGTCAGAGGAATGTCGATCTGGTGTGAGCCTGAGCGAAGCGTCAGTTGTGTGGTGTAAGTCCCACGAGCTAGACTGCCCGCTGTGTAAGTGAGCGCCACCTGCCTAGATCCTGAACCACTCGACTGTGACAAACTCAGCCAAGGGGCAGTTTCTGATAAAGTCCATGACGTGGCACTTTCAGCAGTGGTGAGATTCAGTGTGTTTTGAACCGTGCCCCCAGGGAAGCAAGCAGCCGTTGAGTTCACCAAGGTGCCATGAATGGGTGCCACGGTGAAACTCCAAACCTCACCTCGTTGCGCACTTCCATCGGGTGCTTTGGCATCAATGCGCCAGTAATAGGTCATTCCTAGCTGGAGAGTCTCCTGCGGTAACGTGTAAGACACACCTGTTGTGTTCAAACGATAGATCCCAGAAGTAAGGATACCTGCCTTTTGAACCAACTCAGCATCCGTGCCCAAATACACATCGTAGCTTGCTGCTGTTGGCAAGCCACTCCAAGAAAGCGCCGTTTGATTCAGGCTCACCGAGCCAGCATTTGGAATCGCAGGGCGTATCGAAACAGCAGGCAAGTTAATGATTCCAGCCAGAGGCACTCGAATGGGTCGCTGTTGGATGGGATGCTGGTAGATCAAAGCATTCTGCGTCGCAGAGAAAGCAGCAGCTTGGATGCCAGATGGCAAAGACGCGAGTGTCGTGCCAGCTACACTTTCCACTAAAGCATCGCTAAAAACGAGCGCATGGCCATAAGCGGAGGTGGCCACGATGGAGGCGGCACGAGAGTAGTCTTGACGACTATCGAGTAGAGGTGTGTGACGATAGGCACGAGTGTAAAAGGCATCACGGCTCGCACTCAAAAAGATACCCGCCCGAATCGGCAACGCAGGAATTGCCTGATTCGCCAAATGCGTCTGAACCAAAGTCGTTCCCGAGCTATTGATCCGCGCGACAGACGCCGTTCCAGCCCCACTCCATGAGCTTTGAGAGATTACATGCATGAAATTGCCATCAGGGCTGACATTGAAGTCAGCAACACCAGCACCGTTGTTTAACTTAAAGCGAGAGAGGTCATGACCATTTTCGAAATCAAAGACATGTAGCTCCGGCTGAGCAAGTGCGTCCGTGTAATAAACAATTCCCGGACGACCTGCTTCCACATCGTAATGATAAGGATCAGCAGAGCCAGCATCAAGGGTTAACGGCAGAGTTTGAGAGCGCGTGATCTGCCAAGAGTCCAGATCCACTTCAGTGATGGTCTTCTCCGCAAAACTGATGGCATAGAGTCTCGATCCTTCCGTCGTCAAATCGGCATCAGTGATGTCTGGAGGAAGGGTGAGTGGACGACTCGCAGCCAAGGTTCCAGAATCAAGACCCACCAATAAAGAGGGCTGGCCTAACTGACCACGAACAAGTCCAAGAATACGTGAAGGCTGACGATAGTCCGTGAAAAATTGAGTGTAGGCAGTTGCATGAACCATCACTGTCACGGGGATCGTGATTGAAGTTCCATCTACATCCGACACAACAGTCACTTTGGCACTGTAGGAGCCCGGTTGTAGCGTTGAATCGGAAGTCAAATCGATCTCTGCTGAACCAATTCCCCGAGTTCGTGACAAGCTTAGCCAATTCACATTGCTCATCGCCGTCCAACTTGGGGACAACCCTGGGCGCGCAGTGATCGACAAGCGTGAGGGTTGAGACGTTGCCTGATGCATTTGACTCCATTCAAAGCGTTGCGGCGAGACAGAGAGATCTGGCTCCAAAACTGTTAACTTGAGTGGAATCTCAATCGCAGCAGCCCCAGGTGCATTGCCTGAAAACTCAACTTTCGCAGTGTGGAGTCCGACAGGCAAAGCCTGTGTTTGCAAGGTCACGTTTACCGGAGAACTGGCCGATCGAACGACTGAGCCTGAAGTGGGTGAAACTGAAACCCAAGACTGCACGGGCACGAGAGCAATGCGTTCTAGGAAAAAATCCATGATCTGCCGTGCCAAAGCATCATCCACAGGCAGCCCTGAATCACGACTGAACAAAAGGTAATAAACTCGACCTCCTGAAAGACCATAGAGAGCATGGTCATCCAGATCTGAATTGGGGCTGTGTGTTCGATATAGACCAGGGCGACGTTCCGTGATGATCAGGTGATTCACAGAAGCATCACCTGAAGCGCTATGAACAGATTTGAAATAACCCACGTAATCACGGCCATGGTAGGAACGATCCATGACGGCAGCATCGACACTTCCCTCCCCATCCGCCCCTAGATTTCCCGTGATGGAAAATTCAGTGACCTGAGAGCCGAAGTCAGCCACGAAGAGAAACCATCCGTCTCTTTTCCGCGTGAAGTAATTGCCCCCAGCACCAATCTGACTCGATGTCGTGATAGAACCATCCGAATAAGGAATAGAGCGTCCCAAATTTGTACTCAGGTAGTTTCCAGAGTCATACATGTCATCCCCCCCATCAAGGATAGAAGTGCCAGTGACGCCATCCTGAAACAAGAATCGATCAGGAATCAGCTCGCCAAGCTCTTGAGAGGTATCATCCACTCGTTGTAGCACTTCACTCAAGGCTCCTGATGGTATCGAACGATCCTTGACTTGCGCTTGCCAGATCAAGAGAGAACCGCCTTCATTTTTTACAGAAAGAGGCACCACCTGGGTTTGTCCTTGCTTCAAAGTAAAGTCGATTTCCGTCGCAGGTTGAACATTCAAAATCGGGGGTGCCACACCTTCACCAGTCACACGCAACAAAAGCTCCGAAGGCAAAGCAGGACTATCTAAAGCAAAGCGAAATTCAGCCTTGGAAGCAGTGACCTCCATCGGGGAAAAGCGAAACGGCAAAGTTAGGCTCCCCCCGACAGGAATATCACGAGGAAAGCTCACTCCCTCGATCGAGAATGCCAAAGAATCGTTCCTGACCGCACTCACTCGAAGCGTGGCGTTTCCTGTGTTTCGAATTTGAACCGTGCTGCTGGCTGAGGCTCCAACCATGACTTGACCGAAAACCAAATCGGTGCGGCTCAATGCACCCCTGGGACGCGAGTTCACTGTAAAGCGAACGGGAAGATCATAAACTCGACGCGCTGTGTCGTTGCTGGTGAATCGAATTGAGCCCTGCGTAAGCCCAGGACTTGAAGTCGCCATGGTCAGGATACCCAGCGAAAGATTCTGAGAGGCACCACTCAATGCCGTTCCTGAAGCGGGTGCTATCGCCACTTGCCCTACTAAAGACATGCTAGGCTGGGCAGACCAAGCAAGCAGAGCATCTCCTGTGTTTGAAAGATTCAACGGCACGATCGAACTACTGCCAGGCTCAACCACAGCCGTGATTTCCATTGGGTCCAATTGCAAAGCTGGACCTCGCAGACAGCGACCTGAAAGAGGAAGTCTCAACTCAGGTTGCTGATGTGAATTGGATCGCAACACAAGTTCAGCAGGAAATGCCCCGACTCCATCAGGCTTGAAGACCAATTGGAAGGAAGCCTTGCCACCTCTTGGGATGACTGCTGGTGTTTGCCAGTCTGAAATCTGATAAGCAGGTGAGTTCGAAAACAACTCCGCTATTTCCAGGGCCTGATTTCCTGGATTCGATAAAGTGCAAACGAATTGGGAAGTCGAGCCTAGGAAAGTGTCAGGAAAATGAAGCTGATCGGGCTTGATCTGGAGCCTAACTCTCGAAGGCACCCGCAGTGTCACAGGCACTCTTGCAGCCGATGTCGATGGGCTATTGGTCTCCAAATGAACAGCAGCTGTGTAGATACCTGGCAGCAACTGCGCGGGAGAAAGCGTCAACTTGGAACGACTCATCTGCCCTGCTGTTGCTTGCCCCTCCATCAAACTCATCGTCAACCAGTCAGGAGATTCAGCATGAACCATTTCTCGCAAAAAGGTTTCCATCAAAACCCCAAACGATTGCTCCGAATAAGCCAACCCTGACGAAAGACCAAACATCAAGTAATACAGACGCACGCTTCCAGCCAAACCTGACACCTCATGAAAATCGCTATCTGTGTTATTCTCATCATAGCGTTGCTGCAGTCCATCTTGCTGCTGAACGATGATGAGATGATTCACCGAAGGCACTGAAGCACCTGCGACACGCTTGTAAAAGCCTCGATAAGTAACACCAGCGACCGTGCGAGTGATCTGACCACCACCAACACGACCTGCACCATCAGCTCCTAGTCCTCCTGAAATCACGAACCTTGAAACACCATCCAGGTCTGCCGCACACATCCAAAGTGGCCCCGTCTTGAGGGTAAAGTATCGCCCCCTGGCCCCGAACAAAGAATGCTGAGCCAAAACCCCATCCGAATAATCAAGCCTTCGCTCAGGGAAAAGATCCGTGCTGATGATATTGCCAGTATCATAACGATTGTCACCCCCATCCTCAATGGAACTGCCGGTGGTTCCACCAGTAAAGGCCCGACTATTCGAGAGCAAACCCGTTAGCGTTGATGGCGAAGATTCAACGCGATTCAATAGGTTCGATAAATCAGCAGCAGGGCCTGTGCCCTGGCTCACTCTACCTTTCCAGGTGAGCACATCTCCGCCCACGTTTTCGATCCCAAGATCAGCACTTGATTCAGCACCTGGCTCAACCGTCATGTCCAGCTCACTCGGTGTCACTCTCAAGACAGGTGGTGCCAAAACCTGGGAAGTCACCGGCAATCTTACGGGTCGATTGGGGGCTAAACTTGAGGTTATGAAAAAAGCATCTGCATATTGCCCCACCTTGTCTATCGTGAACTGAAAGGGGACCTCCAAACGCTCTCCAGGCTGGAGCACCCTAGGAAGTGCAAGTGATGCTCCAGACAGACTCAAACGTGGATGAGATGCTCGTAGAGACAAGATCGTCAGAGGTTGGTTGCCCAGGTTTTCACAAACAAACGATGACGCTTCCACGTGACCTGCCCAAGCACGACTGATGTGGATGGTGCGTGGAGTCACCGCCAAAGAAGCACTCCGAGTGATCGACAAACGCACCTGCATTGAAGTGTCCATGCCTTCATTTTCCTTTTTGAAAGCAAGTGTTGTTGTTTTGATCCCCGGCTCAAGCAAGTGAGTGTTCATCCGCAAACCCACCAAATTGAACTTTCCAGGCTGCAGAATTGAGGGCTCCCCGTCCAGCTTCAGCCAATCTACCTTGTCCTCGGATTGGAAACTCCAACTCATCGGCTCGTCACCGGTATTGGTCACACGAACCCAACGCACCTGCTCTGTGCCTGCTGGAAGGTTCAAGGATAGAGCACTAGGTGATAGCGCCAAGCGTGGCCCTATCTTGGCAGTGCCTGTGAGTCGGAAGCGAATCGGCCCCGAAGGTGCATTGGTCAAAAAGGCAGCCAATGCCTGATGTCGTCCTGCTGTAGAACGTGGATGAAACTCAAAGTTCAAGGCCATTCCACTTCTGGCAGGAATGGTCATTGGGATGCCGCTCACACAACGAAATGACGACGACAAGACCAATGCTGAACTCAGTACAAGTGGAGCCGAACCAAGATTGTGTAGATACACCTCAAAACGCTTGCTTTGACCCATTCGAACTTCACCTGCATCGTGAACCGTTTGCATCTGGAGGATTGGAATCGGCTGCACGCGTAGGCTCACCGGCACACTCCATGACGGACGATCGGCATCGTTCGAAGTTAAGGTGAAAGTGCAAGTGTGCTCACCTACCGATAGCTTTGCTGAATCCAACCAGATGCGTATGTGTCGGTTGGAACCCGGAAAGTCGGTTCCCGAAACTTCTGAAAGCTGAGCCCAGGCCGGTGAGCGCCCAGCATTATCAGCGAGAGATGCATTCCAATGCAGTGGCCCTTTGCCCCGATTCCTCAAGGTTAGGCTAGCCACGCCTTTCTGCATCTCACGAAAAACGAATCCGATATTTTCAGGACTCAACTGCAGATCAGGTGGCAACTGCCTTTGTCCAAGAATCTGAACGGCAATTGGGCTGCCCGTTGGGTCATTGCTGAAAAGACGCAATTCGGCACGAACCTGCTTGAATGGAGCATTTGATGCCAGCGCGATCGACAATGTCTGCGAAGCAAGTGTCGGCAGTGCAAATGCAGTTGCAGGCTGAACTTGAAAATACTCTGCGCCTTCACCGACAAGTTCGATTCGGTTTACCTCCAGTGGCACGGGCCCACGGTTGGTGATGGTCAACTGACGAACCGCAGGCACGCCCTGAACCACCGACTCGAAATTCACGTTGGATGGAGAAAAACTTATCTGGGGTGCCTCCACGACCTTGAGAGATACCGGCAAGACCTGACCTCCTTCATCGGGAATGTTTGTGAGAAAAGCTCCAAATGCCTCATGCTCACCAGCAGACAACAAAGCGGAGTCCAGGCTCACATCCACTTGTTGGGTGCCTCCAGGTGGCAATGACCCCAAAGCTGGGCTCGCCTTGATCCAGCCAGGTTCTGCCGCAAGACCATCAACGATCTGGTTGGCAAAGAGTCTTCCATCTCCTGTGACAAAGTTGGCCTCATCCGTGATCTCATTGCCAATAAAAAACATCAAGCCGCTGCCAAGGCGGGTCAATGCTGCGTGGGCACGATTGACACCAGCGCCGACCAGTGTCTCTGGCAATTGCGATGTGACTGCATACGCACCCACCGAGTATTGAACCAATGTGCCTACACCCGCAGTCATCGGATGAGGACGAATGTCTGTGAAGGTCACATCCCGAAATCCATCAGAGAAGGCGGTGATGCCTGTGCCTTGGAATAACTGATTGATCGACGACATGGAGGCAGAGTCATCCGCCTCGCAAAGCAGCCCCATGCCCCCAGTCACACGTGCGCGGATCTGATTGAGATCGTCTGTGCTTAGATCACGGATCGCATCATCCACGATCAACACATCCAACTCGGAAAGTGCAATCGCCGTGAGTGGTGAGCTAACGGTCAAAATTTGCGCACCACGTGCCCGCAAATCTTCTGAGAAGACATTCCTTTCCCAAGTGGAGGCAAGCATACCGACCTTGACTCCTTTGAGTGAAACCAAAGGAGCGTCTAGCGCAGCTAACGTTTCAACTCGGGATGACTTGAAGAAGCTACGCACTCCCGTATCCGCGTTAAATTGATCCGGGTCAATCTCTCGTTCAGGCAGAGTGAAGGAGGTGATTTGGCCTTCCGTCGTAGGTTGACGAGTAAAACGAAGACTCCAAGTGAGCGGAGCGCTACCTTGATTGCGCAGTTCTACCCGACGCGTGCTCTTGCGACCTGAGTATAAGGTTTCCTCAAGATGATTCGGCGTGATGGTGAGCTGAGGTACTCCGAGTGAAAAGTTCAGCTCCGTTCGACTGGGTGGCACATTCACCGCCACTGCGGCTGAAGTCAAATAACCGGCCGAAAGTGCATTCGCTTGGTAGTTTCCATCGGTAAGCAAGACTCGATAGCGGCCGTCCGAATCTGTTGTCGCTGTTCGAGTCGAAGGTCCAGAAAATCTCACCACAGCTCCTTCTAACGGCGTTCCTTTAGCAGTATCAAATACACGTCCCTGAACAAAAGATGAAGTCAGTAGATAGAGCGAATAGCGCTGTGTGAGCACCTGCAGAGGCGAACCGTAGCGAACCACGATCTCCAACTCCTCAGCCAAGGGAGTCAGGCTGTTCGCTGCTGATCGGACTTGAAAGGATGTAGGAGAAACAAAGCTTGTCCCTGAGGCAATGGTGCCGACCGGCAAATCTCCACGCAGGACCGTAAATGCGGAACCTGCGAGCACGGGTCGTATCGTGACACTGACATTTTGAGCCACCTCACTGCCTCGATTGGTGACTTGAAAAAACAGGTCCAGAGTTTCTCCGGGATTCAAGACTCCATCCCCATTTCCACCAGCCTCAGCTTCAGAGACCTGGATAACCTGAACAAGCGGGCGCGGACCCGCAGCTTCTTGGATCAAACGGGCCAGATTGAGCCTTCCCCCAGAGACTGTCGTGGTCGCAAAGGCAGGCAAGCGATCGACCGAAGTCATCAGCTTGGACTTCAGGTCTGCGACTGACAAGTCAGGTGCCACACTCAGCAGCAGTGCAGCAGCCCCAGCCACGTGAGGAGTGGCCATGGAGGTGCCATTGAAACTTGCATAACCGCTCGAACGAATCGTGCTGTAAATGTCGTCTCCAGGAGCTGCGAGGTCCACCGTCGTAGCACCATAATTCGAAAAACTAGCCCGGGTGTCTCGGTCCGTGCTAGCTGCCACAGCGATGATGTTTCCCACCGGATACCCTGAAGGATAATTCGGTGTGAGATCAGAGTTCAGACCGTCATTTCCTGCCGCAGTCACAAAGAGCTGACCAGCCGTCTCAGCCTGCTGAATGGCCGACTGCAAGAGTGCGCTGTAACCCCCGCCTCCCCAGGAATTGGAGGTGAGATTGACTTGCAATTGACGAGCATAATGAATGCTATCCACAGCGTCTGAGGTCGTGCCTCCATTCGGACCTAAGAAGCGGATGCCAACCATCGAAACCTGCCAACACACACCAACGACTCCGCTTTGATTGTTCCCCACGCCGCCGATGGTTCCCGCGCAATGTGTGCCGTGATTGTTTTCATCGCTAGGGTCATTGTCGTCGGAAAAAAAGTCCCAACCATGAGTGTCATCCACAAAGCCATTGCCATCATCATCCACTCGGTTGCCCGGAATCTCACGAGGGTTCTGCCATAAGTTTGCTGCCAAGTCTGGGTGGCCACGGTCAATGCCAGTATCAATGACACCCACCAGCACCTGCCTAGAACCCGTTGCAAGATCCCAAGCTTCGGGAGCATCAATGTCGGCATCGACCACACCTCCCGTTTGCCCTGTGTTGTTCATGCCCCAAAGGAGGCCCACCGAAGAGTCGTTCGGCATCAACGAGGGGAAGAGCAAATAGTCTCGTTCTGCAATCGCGCTTTTTGCATCGGGAAAGTCTTGCTGAAAAGCAGCGATGATTTTCTCGGCCGTCCCGAGATTCGCCTCCTGACTTGAAACAAGCCAGATAGGCACTGCACGCAAAGCGTGGCGGAGATGGAAACCACGCCTCTGAGCCCAAGCTTTGATCTCGATCGCACTGAAAGCTTCGGGGAAGCGCACCATCGCATGATCGGCCACGGAGAATTCACGTCGAACCACTACCTCTTGACCTTGCGCATCCTGAGCGAGCCAAGTTTCTTCACGCACCAGCGGATACTTGAACGAAGTGCGCCAGAGACGCAATTCACGTGCAGGCTCTGAACCCACGGCAGCGAACCGGCGTCGATCCAAAAGGCTAGACCGACGAACCAGTTGCTCTTGAAAAGGACTGAGTTGAACGGGCGTGACGGGAACTTTTGCCCCGCCTAAGGATGCCTTTTTTTCTTTCGCGAAAGCGGCGGGGTTTACTTCGGGTGATGGCACTTTCGACGCATCCGATAGCGGTCGCAGGTCATGGCCTACAGACGTAACCTTGCCTTCGCCGACTCGACCGGATCCCCCAGCCAACCACCAAGCCACTATCATTGTGATGACAATGCCAATACAAAGACCAAGTGGGCGCAATTTTCCAAAAGGGAAATTCATGAAGGGCTACTTACCAGACAGCGCACCAGAAACTGGCGCTCAAATCAAGACTGAAATCCAGCACGCGCCTTTTTTTGATTTTTTCGTAAATCAGATCTCGATACAATCTGACCCACGAAAAAGCGGGAATGAATGACTTCATTCCCGCAGGATTTCAGTGATGCTTTTGAAGTAATGAGAATCAGTTCTTCTTGGCCTCAGCAGGCTTCTCAGGAATCACAGGCACAGACACAGGGGTCGTGGTGACGCTCACAGGAGCGTTGGCACCTGCGGCTGGATTTGGTGCTGGCGGAACCGTTGGTGTGATTTGTGCAGGGGTAACAGTCGGCGCAGGTGCAGACGAAGTGCTAGGTGCCGGAACGCTGGCGGAGGGTTGCGAAGGTGCAGATTCTGTAGGCTTGGCACCCTCCTGGGCCTTAGGAACTTCCAGTTTCACAATTTCACTGCGTTTTTTCAGCAAATTGTTCACGGTGTACTCGCTGACTTCATAGATCCAACCAGCGAACTTCTGCTCTTTGGCCAATTTCTCCTCCTTGGATTTCTTGTCCGCTGCGAAGGCCTCGTCCGCTTTCTTTTTGTCTTCTTCTTTTTCGTCCTTCACAGCAGGCCGAGTTTGGGGAATGTCTGCAGCCACATTCACCGACAGGTAATACTTGTCACTGCCCTCTTTGCTCTGCTTGGCGACTTGAATGTCATAAGTAAAGCCGTCGAAGGTCGTGATCTTAGCCTTGATAGCATCTTTGAGTAACTCAGCGGCTTTGTCCTTGGGGCTAACATCATTGAAGCTTGGCGATGACAAAAGGCTGCCTGCGGTGATTTTTGTGTTATCTAAACTTTCACCCGCACGAGGTTGAACCAAAGCAAAATCGGTCTCTGAATCTTTGCCGCGACTGATTATCCAAGAATCATCCGCTTGAGCAGCTGTGACCGAAATCTCTTTGATCTTTTGGACATCAATGAAGGCTTTGTCCAACCAGTTTTCGGGCTTCGCCTCCAAATCAAAGAAGGTATTGCTCACCTGCCAGATGGTCTCGCCATCTTCGACCGTGCGAACCAATCGCTGACTCGCCGAGTTCATCGGATTCGGATTGCCAGTGCCGGTGATGTCCGTGTTGCTGCCAAGAATCAGAGTCGCAAGGGCATTGTCTGCCCCGTCTTTCATCTCGATTTGTGTTCCAATACCTTCGTTGCCATCGCCAGGCGCTTTGAGATTATTCTTGGCCCACGCAGCTTTGCCGATCTGCACCTTGCTGGAGATTTTCTGCTCACGCAGATCACTCATGGTCGTGCTCAGCTTATCCATGGAGGCCGGGTAACCCGCACGCTCCGCGACTACCGCAGATTTCAAGTCATCGCTGACGGTGATAGTCACGGACCCTTTGCTGTCTTTGACGATGAATTTGCGCAGAGCCTCAATCCGCAATCCGGGGAGGAGATATTCACGCAACCTCACTCCACGGTTGGCAGCAGTGTTCAGCGTGGCGTTTTGTTGATTCTGGTAATAAATGGCAAAGCCAATGATACCGCCAAGAACGGCGAGACGAATGATGAGTTTCTTCATGGCTGATGATGCGAGTTAAAGGGGTTCAATCACAGCGGAGGATCAAATAGCTGCTGTCACAGCACGGCGGCGGATGGCCAAAGTCAGTCCAATTGCTACGACAAGTAGAGGGACGCCGAACACATTGAGCAGCGTGATGATGTTCTGGGTGAAGTCGATGTCCTTGTTTTGATCCTTTTTGATCTCACGGATCTCACGCTTGATCTGTGTTTGCTTGTCCATCAGCTCCTGGAGTTTCTTGATCTGCGCTGGATCGACGAGCTGTCCATTCTTTACACGCAGAGGCCCCATGTCAGCGGCGATTTTATCCATCTCTGCCTGTTTCTGAGTGAGGCTTGGGCGGAAGTTTTTCTCCACGTTCTCTCGAAGTTCATCCATCTTGGCAAATGGACGACGCGTGCTGGCACGGCTGCGAACCTGCAGCAGGTCGCCACCACCACTCAGGATTTCCACGGTATTGAGGAACATCGGAAGATTACCATCAACTGCAATCAATCCTCCCGTCATTGGATCTTGTTGGACCGTGAAGGCGTCATACATCATGTCCGCATCGGCAAAGATGACAACCGTTCCTTCTGCATTCTGGGATTCCAGGATCGTGCCATCGGTAGGCTTGGCTGGCTCAGCAGACTTGGCCTCTTTTGAGGATCCGTCTTTCTTTGCTTCAGCTGCTGGCTCTGGAGCTGCGTTGGTCTTGGGCGCTGTTGCATCTTCTTGCGCTCCACCGCCTTCGGTTTTGGCTTCCGCTGGGGCTTTAGGCTTGCCATTAGGGAAGGCCGTTTTGAATTTGCCTTTCAGCATGACTGCTAGGGTTTGCTTCTTACCACTGGCGTTGAAGTTGGAGACGGGCTGACTCAGCAATTTCTCAGCAGTCGTGTTGTCGATCAGTTCGCTTGATTCGGAAGAAGACGCGAGGGTAGTGGCCGTGATTCCATCTTTACCCACGATGTCCAAGGTACCGCTCATCATGAAAAGCAAGCTCTGGAGATCAGCCGTAATACGCTCTTGTTTGTTCAGCGCATCTCCAGGAAGACGCAAAGCGACTGGCGTCTGACGGCCCATGAGTTGGGTGCGATAATTCACATCCGCCACGATGTCGGCTTTGTTGTAGGTGATGCCCCATGATTTGAATAGGTTAGGCAGATCCGAAGTCGGGTTGATGACACCTCCAGGTTGACCGGTCATCGGATTTTGCTGACTGCTGTAAACCCGCTGGGCGACGAGGCACTGAGGATCGACGAGAGCAATCACCTGCCCGCCCTTCATCACATACTGGTCGATGGCATATTCGGCTTGCTCTGTGACATCCGCCGGATGCACGACGATAAGCACATTCACGTCACTGTCGATGCTCGAAGCACTCATCTGGATTTCGCGCACTTCATAGTCCATACGCAGACGCTGAATCAGCACCCAGGGCTGCTGGCCTTGCTGGCGTTGGAAGGGGAACATCGGTGAACCCATGATCGGCATGGAACTCATGACACCCACGACCGTCTTTTTCTCCTTGGAGACTTTCTGGATCGCACGAGCGACATTGTATTCGAGGCCGGTTTCTTCATTCGGATTCAGGAAGGGCAAAACCTCTTTCTGTTTCGCACATTGAATCGCGAGTCCGAGGTAAACGTTGTCACCATCGGTATTCACCGGCACACCCTGCACATCATCTTCACGAGCTTTGTCTTCATCTTCGGTGTTGGGGTTAGGTGCCAACTTCTCGAGGATGATTTTGCCCTTGGCTGCTTTCTGGAACTCGAGAATCAAGTCCTGAACCGTGCGTGAATGGGTCTTCAGCACTGGTGGCATGACGCGATCTTCCGTCGTCACGTAGTAGCGGATGGTGACGGGTTCATCTGGATTCAGCCGATCCAGAATGTTTCGAGTGCCTTGAGACAAGGTGTAAAGTTTATCTTCAGTGACATCGAAGCGTCCATTGAGGAAGCCCAGTCCACCGACCAGGAAATTCACGGCGATCACGATGGCAATGGTCAGCAGGGCCGTGATGCCTGCGCTGCCTTCTTTGGTATTGAGATTCATGGAGAATTCGCGGTTTGGGGTTCTCAGTTCGCGTAGGTTTGATCAGGCACGCTTCGAGCGAAGACCAAGGTGAGTGATGATGAGCGCGACCACGATCACGGAGATGAAATACAGCACATCACGGATGACAAAGATGCCTTTCGTCATTTCATAGAAGTGATCCATGAAGCTCAAGTAGCTGACGAAGCGAACAAGCCCTTCCAGAGAACCTGGCAAGGTGCGGACAACGCTATCCACAATGCCAGGGTAACCGATCAAAGTCAGCAGGATGCAAAGCGCGACACTAACGATGAAGCACACCACTTGGCTGCGGGTGTAGGCGCTGGCAGCGCTAGTGACAGCCAAGCAGCCGAGGGCGTACAAATAGCTGGCGACGTATCCAGTAATGATCGGGCCTGGATCAGGACTACCCAGCCAGGAAACGGTGATGACAATCGAGAAGGTCAATGCCAAGCCGATGGCCCAAACCAGGGCTGCCGCGACGAATTTGCCGACAATGGCCTGCCAAGGTGAGAGTGGCATCGTCATGAGGAGCTCAAAGGTGCCGAGGCGATGCTCTTCCGACCAAAGTCTCATGCCAACCGCTGGAGCGAGCACGATGTAGATCCAGGGGTGCCAGAAGAAGAAGGTCTGGGTCAGGGATGCATTGTCACTGTCAAGGAATCGACCAAAGAAAAAGGTAAATCCCATCGAGGCGAGCAAATAGATGACCACGATGACATACAGCACCGGCGAATTGAAGTAAGATAGGAACTCCCTTTTGAAGATCGCTAAGGTGTTGGCGATATCGGAATTTTTCATGGAATGAGTCAAGGCTTTGGGGTTGAAGCGATGTAGAGACTTACTTCTCCAAATCAGAACGTGTGATTGAGCGGAAAACCTCGTCCAGGCTTGCACAGCCAGGCACTAGCTTGCGCAGAGACTCAGGCGTGCCATCGGCGACCACCTTACCGCGGTCGATGATCATCGCACGAGAGCAGGCAGCATCGACTTCTTCCAGAATGTGTGTGGAGAAGATGATGGCCTTGCTTTTGCCCATGTTTTTGATCAGCTGACGCACTTCGTGCTTCTGATTCGGGTCCAGTCCATCGGTCGGCTCATCCAGGATGAGCACATCGGGGTCATGAATGATGCTCTGGGCAAAGCAAGTGCGGTGACGATAGCCTTTGGAGAGGGTATCCACGCTCTGATTGCGCACGCGATGCAGGAAGCAAAGGTCGAGCACACGATCGACAGCTTTTGCTTTAGCAGCTCCCGTGATGCCGCGAACTTCGGCACAGAAGCCGAGGAAGCTGGCCACGGTCATGTCGGAGTAAAGCGGCGCATTTTCGGGCAGATAGCCGATGCTTTTCTTTGCCTGTTCGGGGCTTTCCAGCATGTCGATGCCGCCAATCTTGATGCTGCCAGAGGTGGGCCTGAAATAGCCCGTGACCATTCTCATTGAGGTCGATTTGCCTGCACCGTTGGGGCCGAGGAAACCGAGCACTTCACCTTTCTCCACGGTGAAGGACACATTGTCCACGGCCACCTTGGCGCCGAACTCTTTTCGGAGGTTTTGCACTTGGATCATATTGTCACTGTCATGGTTGATGGGTTGTTTTGGGAAGGGGACGCCATGTGACACACTGGCACGCTGACGCGTTCAAAAACGAACGGGGCGCTCTTATGGTTGCGAAGCGTGTTTTTGCAAGATGGTTTTGGTTTCCCCCCTGTGACAGAAGTGACCAACATCAGTTTCTCCCAACTTTAAATCATTGAATATGAACGATTAACAACCTGAAATCACACCTTAGTCCGACCACTGACCGAAAGCTAGCGAGAGGTGTCCAAATGAGCTAGATGAGCCGATTTTGGCACTCCACGAATCAAAACTGGAAGCTTGAGGGCCAGCTTTTGGCATCGCGTTTTCGAGGACCGAGCTAATCTCTGTCACCCATGCTTCCCCTCATCGATCATTTCATCCTTCACCTTGCCACGGAGCGTGGGCTGTCGGTGAATTATCAGCTGCTTGTTCGGCGCACGCTCGAATCCTTGGCAAATTGGCTTCAGGAGCAGCGTCAAGTTAGCGAAGCCCAAGAGGTAACGACTTTACTGCTGACCGACTACTTGGCTCGAAGAAAGCAAGATGGACTCGCGGCCTCAAGCGCCCGAGTCGAGTTGGTAGCGATCAAGATCTTCTTCCGCTGGCTTGCAAGTCGAGGCAAACGCGCTGGCGATCCCTCCGAGCCCATCCTACCGCCCCGGGTCGAGAAGCATCTGCCTGGCACCCTGCATGAGGAAAATGCGCGCCAGCTGCTGGAATCCATTCAAGGCACGAGTCCCCTAGATCGTCGAGATCGCGCTATTCTGGAGATTTTCTATGCCAGTGGCTTGAGGCTTTCTGAACTGGTCCATTCGCGGTTGGAAAACCTCAATCTCGACGATGGCTGGATTCGAGTCGTCGGCAAAGGGGCCAAGACTCGCATCTGCCCAGTAGGCTCGGCCGCAAGAGATGCGATCCAAGCTTACCTAGCTCATGGCAGGCCTTTGCTCGTGAAAACTAAATCCAGCAGCCATGTGTTTCTATCGATTCGCGGTGAGGAACTCACACCTGCACGCATCCGTCAGATTGTCCAGGAGCGTGCAGACAAGGCGGGCCTGGATCTGCATGTGCACCCACACCTGCTGCGGCACTCCTTTGCGACACATCTGCTAAATCATGGTGCCGACCTGCGTGTGATCCAGGAAATGCTGGGCCACGCTGACATCTCCACGACCCAAATTTACACCCACGTGGATCAACGACGATTGAAACAGGTACATCGGCAATATCATCCGCGTGCCTGAGCAAAGAGGGCTGTTCATGGCTGACATTTGATAGCTCTATGTCAGCTTGATGAGCATGAATCCACCATCCCTGTGCTTGCGATTTGATGAAACGGGCCGTCCAGCAGACGTGCTGAAGGTAGCAGCGCGTGAACTGGCCATGGTAAGCCCCAATGAAGTGCGCGTGCGCATGCGTTATGCCCCGGTGAATCCAGCTGACCTGAATTTCATTGAAGGCAACTACGGTCGCGTCGCTCATCCACCTGCCATCCCCGGTCATGAGGGCTGCGGCACCGTCGAAGCCATCGGTGCCGAGGTGACCTCTTTGAAGCCCGGAGATGTCGTGATCCCACTGCTGGGCACTGGATGCTGGGCACAGCACCTGACCGCCACAGAGTCATTTTTCGCTCTTTTGCCAGATACGATCGATCAAATCCAGGCATCCATGCTTCGCATCAATCCTGTCACGGCTTGGCATCTTTTGACACAACACGTGCAGCTTGAGGCCGGAGACTGCGTTTTGCAAAATGCTGCCAACTCGGGTGTTGGACGGGCTTTGATTCAGATCGCCCACAAGATGGGTCTCCGAACAGCAAACTTTGTGCGACGCCATGAGCTACGCGAAGAACTGCTCCAGCTCGGAGCCGATTGGGTTTTCATGGATGATGAAACCGGTCTGCAAGAAGCACGTGACGTGCTTCGCGGACAGCTACCGAAACTTGGCTGCAATGCAGTGGGTGGGGATAGTGCTCTGCGTCAAATGGAACTCTTGGCCGCGCAAGGAACGATGGTGACTTACGGAGCCATGAGCCGTCGGAGCTTAAAGGTGCCGAACAAATATCTAATTTTCAAAGGCTTGCGGCTAGACGGGTTGTGGATCAGTCGCTGGTATGAAAAAGCAGATCGGAAAAGCCTTGGCGCTGCATTGGAGCCTCTCACGCAGATGATTCTGAATCGAGAGCTGCAAACAGCCGTGGATGAAATCGTGCCGATGAGAAATTTTGCCCACGCCATGCAGCGAGCTGCGGCTGAGTCAAGGTCAGGAAAAATCATCCTAGACCTCGCTTAGCCTATTGGAGCCATCATTGGCCGCCCTGTTCTTTTTTGAGTTCGCTAGAAGCCCATGCATCCCACTTGGCCCAATCGGTGCCGAAGTCTTCTCCAGCCAAAATGGTCAAAACATTCCGTGTTTGCTCATTTTGTGGATGCACAGGATTTTTCAAGATGGTCATGAAAAGCGGCATTTGCAGGGCTCGATTCCGATTCATCAAATCAGAGAAGAGTACTTCTGTCACACTAGGATTCATCTTGGCGTCGGTGAGAAAGCCCGCGATCAACCCATAATCCTGATCGCTGGTAAGATTCACCAAGTGGCGGCTTGCATTGACTTGAGCTTCTCCATTCAACTTTTTGACCAACTCGTGAAGGTCTCGCGCCATGTCGGGAATCTCCTTCGTGGAACGGAGAATTTCATCGATCATCAAGTCGCCTTCTTCGACCGTATAGAGGCGATCTCCACCCGCTGGCATGGTGGCAGGCTTGGTGCTTTCCACAGAAGCTGTCTCCGCGGGCTTCACGGGAGCCTGAGCCGTAGGTTTGGCGACTTCTTTTTCAGGGGTTGGGAGAGATGAATCCTGACCAGCCCACTGCCAACCAAAGTAAAGTGCTACAACGATCCCGACGGCAGCAGAAACGGCCACGAGTTTGTTGCGGGAAGAAGAGGATTTTTTCGCGGACATAACGAGGAGTTGAGACAGAAAGGTAAGCTAAGAGTTCAATTTCAAGAGAGGCGCGTGCCCCATCAAGCAAAAGAACTGTCATCAAAGGTAGGCTGAATCAGGGGCGCACATCTTCGCCATTGATGGCACTGGTGATCTTGATCTCTTCTCGATGCAAAGTCGGGTCACTGCGGAAGGTCAAGCGCGCTTCGTATTTGCGCTCCAGCGCAACAAGCAACTCACCATCTTCCGATTTTAGGCGCTGCATGACTTCCGGATTCACCACAACAATCAGGTTCTTTTGATCTGTCTTTCCTTTACCCAAGATAGAGCTCAGCATTCTCTGTAGCTCCACGCTCATGGTCGTGGTGGTTTTCACTTGTCCATGGCCTTTGCAATAGGGGCAATCCTCATAAAGTGCGCTGCTCAAGCTTTCGTGAAGGCGCTGACGCGTCATCTCCATCAAGCCGAACTGACTGATAGGCAGCACCTGCGTTTTGGCCTTGTCTCGCTTCAGGTGATCCAGCATCGACTTGTAAACCGCCTGCTGATCCTTGCGATGCTTCATGTCGATGAAATCGACCACGATCAATCCGCCCATGTTTCGCAAGCGAAGCTGACGAGCTACTTCGGAAGCGGCTTCCAGGTTGGTTTCGACAATGACTCGATCTTGATCTTTCGCGCCTTTGTTACGTCCGGTGTTCACGTCAATGGACACCAGTGCTTCGGTCTGATCAATGACGATGTAACCACCGCAGGGAAGCCAGACCTGGCGGTAGAAGGCATTGTCGATCTGCTTTTGAATTCCATAAGCCTCGAAAATGGCCGTTTGTCCCTGGTAAAAGGTGATGCGTCTTTTGGCTCGGCTCGAAATTTGAGAAGCCATTTTCTGCATGCGCTCGACGGTCTCACGATCATCACAGGCGACTTCATCAATATCTTCTGTGAGGAAGTCACGCACCGTTCTTTCAATGAGTTCTGGCTCCTGAAAGCAACAAACGGGTGCTCCTTTGCTATCGCGCTTGGCAGTGATTTCATTCCACTGCTCAATCAGCAAACTCAAATCACGAATGATGTGTCGTGCGCGTTTACCTGCAGCCTCGGTGCGCATGATCAGGCCCATGCCTTCTGGCATGTTCACGCGCTCGATGATTTTTCGCAGACGCGCTCTTTCTTTGGGGTCTTCGATTTTTCGTGAGATGCCAAACTGATCGTTCTGCGGCATCAGAACCAAGAGACGCCCAGCCAGAGAGATGTTCGTGGTCACGCGCGGTCCCTTGTTGCCGATAGGCCCTTTCGTCACCTGCACCATGATTTCAGAGCCAACTGGATACAGCTGGGGAATGTCTTCCGCTTTGATCCGTTTTTGCTTCTGCTTGCCAGAACCTCCACGGCTGATTTCTTCCAAACCTTGATTCGACAGTGCTTCGGGAATGGCATCCCAGAAATGGAGGAAGGCATTTTTCTCCAACCCGATGTCGATGAACATGGCCTTGAGTCCATGCTCAATGTTTTTCACACGACCTTTGAAAATGGAGCCCACGATGGTACTCGTGCCCGTGCGCTCCACGGTGTATTCTTCCAAGGCACCGCTGTCGAGGAGAGCAACTCGGTTCTCGAGTTTCTCACAGTTGATGACCAGTCGGGTGCCAGTTTTGATGTCCTTTTTGCCGGTGATGAATTCTTTGACGCGTTGAACAAAAGTAAGGGCCATGGGGCTGAGGGATAGAGGGTAGATGAATCGCAGTCACTGTGGCGAGCGGAACAGTCTGCGGAAAAGCCCGCCTCCTTGCGGTGGGGCGGCAGGACTTGGGGATTCGCTAGCACCGCTCCCGGTCCCGTCACCAGCGCTACGGGGCGTGGCTTTGGGAGCTGCACGATTGGAACGGGCTCCGGCTGACCCCGCGCGGTCAGCCTCACGACGAATGTTAGGCGCAGTGCGGGATGTTGGAGCAGCGTCAGACACTTCACGCTCAGGAGCGTCCGTGCCCGTATCCCCATCCTCATCCGCAGAGGCGACCAAAGGCGTGCCATCGTCAGGATAGCTCACGGCTTCGATCTTGTTGAAATTACCCACTGCTTCCGGCAGCGTTTTGATGCCAGGGTCATAACCTTGGTCGAGTGCGAGCGAGCGCTCCAAAACTCTGCGAGCTACGGGAGCCGCACAGCCGCCTCCTGATTTGCCGCCCTGCACGATCACACAGACGGCATACTTTGCGTTCACATAAGGGGCGAAACTGATGAAAAGCGTGTGATTGTCCTCGACTCGTACGTCCCGCTCATCACGGCGCCAGTTTTGAGCCGTGCCTGTCTTGCCTGCAACCTCGATGCCTGGAATTCGCGCCGCTTTGGCGGTTCCTCCGACATCATTGACGACCTTCCACATGCCTTTCCGAACCAACTCTAGGTCCTGGTCGGGGAAGAACTTCGCCAAGTCAGCACGCAAAACGGGCTTGTGAGTCACCACAACTTCCGTGCCGTCACGGACTTGATGGAGAAGGTGAGGCTTGAAGGATTTTCCACTCGCCACAGCCCCAGCGACAGAAGCCATTTGCAACGGCGAAGCAAGCACACTGCCTTGACCGATGGAAGTGTTGGCCGTGTAGCCGTCGCTCCAGCGTTCCTGGGGACTCCGCAATCTTAGCCATTGAGGGTTGGGCAAGATGCCCGCGTCTTCTTCATCCAACTCGATTCCTGTTTTTTCACCCAAGCCAAGAAGCTTGCCAACTTGGGTAATTTTATCGATCCCAGCCGCATTGCCGTAACGGTAAAAGAAGCAGTTGCAGGAGCGCATGAGCGCATCCGACAAGCCTAAAGAACCATGAGAGCCTCCACTTTGGCGCTGAATCCAGCACTGCATCGGAGTCGCGCCGTAAACAACACTGCCGCCGCAGAAGTAGCTGTTGCCTTGAATACCCGCTAAGCAACCTGCGAGTGCAATAGGCACCTTGTAGGTCGATCCTGGGATAAATCCACGAGTCGCTCGGTTCAGCAAAGGCCAAGTCGGATCTTTCGTGGTCAAAGCATCCCAGTCCTCTTGACTGATGCTTGGTATGAAGCGGTTGGGATCAAAGTTTGGCACCGATGCCATCGCCAACACAGCACCCGTCTGCGGCTCGACGACGACGACAGAGCCGCGTCCGATATTGGCATCTCGCAGAGCCATCTCGGCGATGTACTGAATGCGTGCATCCAACGTGAGATGCACATCATTGCCTTTTCTCGGTGGCTCAAAGGCATCGCGAATCTCACCGACGATACGACCACGCTCATTTTTCTGCATCACGCGCACCCCAGCGCGTCCTCGCAGGTAAGAGTCGAAGCTTTTTTCTACACCCGCGCCACCGTAATCATCGGGAACGTAATAGTCCCAGCCCTTGCGTTCCTCGACCGAGACACGCTGATCATCAGGCAGACGCACGTATCCTAAAATGTGACATGCCAAGGCACCCAGCGGATACACACGGCTACCACGCTCCGCGACTGTCACACCTGGCAGGGAGAGATTGTGTTCGGCAAAGCGACTGAACTCGGAAAACGTCAGGTTGTCGCGATAAACCCAGGGAATGACTCCCCCGAAACTGCGAAAATGCACCCGCAGGTCCTGCTCCGCATTGAAAGAAACCGCCAGACCAAGCTCAGCAAGCCGTGCCTCAATCAACTCACGGAACATGGTGACGATGTCTGGCTCGTCTTTTTGGCGAATGATGCCCCGATCACGAAACTCGACCTTGATGGTCGGCAGCTCGACCTTACGGACACGACATTGTCTCGCGTATTCGTCGAGCACTTCCTTCAAGTTCACTCGCACTTCGAAGGTCGCTTTGTTCGTGGCAAGCACGATGCCATTGCGGTCCTTGATCTCACCACGGACACCGGGGATGCGAGCACGCTCACGTTTCGCCTCAGGCACCTTGTTCACGAAATCCTTATGATGCTCGATCTGTAGCCACCACAGGCGATAGACCAACACTCCGAAGCCGCAGAGCATGCCCAGAGTGAAGAGGTGAAGCCTGAATCTGAATTTAACGACCATCGAATGAGTATTTCAGTCCTTCATAACGAATCTCATAACGGGACAACCCTGCCAGGGAATACAAGATCAAGAACAAAAGCGGAGCCGCCAGCATGGCGAGCATGGTGTCTGTGACCATTTTGGTCCAAATGGCCGCCGGGAAAAACAAACTGCCACGCATGAAAGTCATGACCATGTATTCCATGAACAGCCAAGCAAAGGTGGTGAATCCGACAAGCAGCACCGGTAGCTCCACCCGACCGCGCTTGAACAGTGGGCGAACCCCCTGAAGAAACAGGCCAAGCAAAGTGAAGATCACGATCGAAATGCCAAACACAGCTCCACTGCCGGCCAACTCAGGAGCAGCCAAAGAGCCACCAGCGAGGCCATCCGCCGCAGCTAAAGCGGCGTCACGGACTGCAGGCTGATGTCGAGCATCCCAAAGCAGTCCAGTCACGAATGAGAGCAACAGCATCATCGGGAAAGGAACCGCGACCGCTGCCGAGAAAAAAAACACGGGGGGCAGCAACAGCGTCGCATGATTCGCCATCGGAATCCCAGGAATAAACTCCTGAGCCACAAAGGTCAGGAGCAGAAGCAGAAGAGTGACCGGGTAAAAGATCATGGCCTAGAATGCTTGCTTCTCAAATGGTGCCTTACCGTGGAGCAGCACCGGCCTCCTTTTGCATATCCAGTACAAAAACATGTCGGATCTGGGAAAGATCGACCGCAGGCTCTACCACTGCTTCCCCCGTGATGTCTTTGACTTCAAAACGCTTCACACGACCAATCAAAAGACCCGCAGGAAAAACACCACCTTCACCCGTCGTCACCACCGAAACACCAGGAGTGATCAGGGCGGAACGATTGAGGTATTTCAGGCGCAGATCTGGCCGAAGATCCAAGCCACCACGCTCACCAGACAAGATGCCCTGTTCCAAAGTACCATCCACCTTCGCAGAGACATGGCAGGTTTCATCGGTCAGCAAAATGACCTCAGCCATGTGAGGTGCCATTTTGCCCGTTTTGCCGATCAAACCTTCCGAGGTGATCACAGGCGTGTCTGTGCCGAGACCATCCAAGAGTCCTTTGTCAATGATCAGGGTGTTCCACCAACTCGTGGATACCCGCCTCACCACACGGGCCGCTGTCATGTTCAGCGGTGAACTCTTTTTGAAATCAAGCTGGCCACGCAATTGGTTGATCTCCTCCAGCGCCTGATTGTACTTTTGCGCAATGATTCTGAGCCGTTCGACCTCGATTTGCAGGCGCTCATTGTCTTGCCTCAATTCTCGAGGGTCAATGTCAGGCGCTGTGGCATTGCGCACACTTTCCTCGATCGCTGTGCTCGAATGAATGAAAGGCGATAGCACAGCCATCAGTCGAGCCTGAATTTCCCGTGTCGTGGGTGTGTCGAGTGTAAACACGGACACGACCGCAGCCAGGAAAACCATCAGCGCGAGGATGTTGAGCTTCTTCATAAGAGGCGACGGGCGGATTCACCCGCTAAATCATGCTTGGACCACGCCATAGAACGACGAGACCGGTCAGACCTCAGTCGTGCTTACTTTCTTGAGGAATTCGAGCTCATTCAGTACACGACCTGCGCCTTCGCCAACGGCACTGAGGGGATCTTCTGCAACATGCACCGGTAGAGCAGTTTCTTCCTGAAGCAGCTTATCAAGACCACGCAAAAGAGCACCCCCCCCTGCGAGCATGATGCCACGATCCACCAAGTCAGCGGCGAGCTCGGGCGGGCAACGCTCCAGCGTCGTGCGCACGGCATCAATAATGGCGTTTAGAGGCTCCAGCATGGCCTCACGCACTTCTTGGCTGGTGATGGTGATGGTCTTTGGCAGACCTGCCACCATGTCGCGACCTTTGACCTCCATCGTTGTTTCTTTACCCAAGGGAAAGGCACTGCCGATGCGGAGCTTGATCTCCTCTGCGGTGCGTTCACCAATCATCAGGTTGTAGGCACGCTTCATATAGTTGATGATCGACTCATCAAGTTCATCGCCAGCCACACGAACACTGCGGCTGTAAACGATACCACTGAGGGAAATGATGGCTACCTCTGTGGTGCCCCCACCGATATCAACGATCATGTTGCCTGCAGCTTCCTGCACGGGCAAGCCGACTCCAATGGCCGCTGCCATGGGTTCTTCGATCAAATAAACTTCACGGGCACCCGCAGCCTCGGCACTTTCTTTCACCGCACGCTTCTCGACTTCAGTGATGCCTGAAGGAACCGCAATCACGACACGCGGACCACGCACGGCACGACGATTGTTATGCACCTTTCGAATAAAGTGCCTGAGCATGGCCTCCGTCACTCGGAAATCGGCAATCACTCCATCCTTGAGGGGGCGAATCGCCGTAATGCCTCCAGGCGTGCGACCGAGCATTCGCTTGGCGTCGTCACCGACAGCCACGACCTCATTGCTGCCGGATTTAACGGCCACGACTGAGGGCTCACGGAGAACAATGCCGTGATCTTTGACATAAACCAAGGTGTTCGCGGTACCGAGGTCGATACCGATGTCCTTGACGCCGAATCCGAAAAGACTGCCTAACATGCTGAGAAATGGGAAAAGAGATTGAGAAAATGAGGAACTGGAAAGCCTCGGCCGGTGGCGCGCTAGGCTCTTCAATCAAAAGCCCTCAAAAAGTCGCCGCCAACTCGCGAAAATCCAAACCATTAGAAAGTAAAAGCGGCCCTCCTGAGGGTCAAGGGAAGTTTCTAAACCGAATCAAGTCGAAAAAAACGCCAATTCGGCGACAAATCAGCCCAAATATCCCACGCCCGTATCGGTGTCCTGTCCCACCAGCGCTGGTTGCAAACTGGCCTTCGCAGATTACCGAAGAAGAAAATCATGCGCCCAGCTCTGCTCTGCCTGCTCCCCCTTCTGCTCGTGTTCAGCTCCTGCAAGCGGCTCGAATCCAAGCTAGACCGTCTCGCACGTCTGGCGGGAATCACCACAGCCGAGCCTGCTCCAACGACGCCCCCACCTCCAGCGGAAACTCCTCTGACGGCCGAGCAGCAGGCGCTGGAAGCACGAGTGCGCAGCAGCACTGTTTTTGAAACCGCTGCGCCAGAACCGGTCGCCACCCCGACGCCTACCTTTGAATTGAACAAATCGTCTGTTGTGGCGATTTTGGGCTATCACGATTTTCGAGAGCGCGGTGGCAGTCCCATGATCATCTCTGCCTCAAAGTTTCAGGAGCAAATGAAGGCGGTGAAAGAATCTGGCATCCCTGTCATTCCCCTCAGCGACGTCATTGCTTGGCGAAAAGGTCAAAAAAACATCCCTGAGGATGCGATCGTGATCACCATGGATGATGGTTGGGAGGGCGTTTACACCCATGCCTTCCCTGTTCTGAAACAGTATGGCTTTCCCTTCACCGTTTATCTTTACAAGAAATACGTGAACATCGGCGGGCGCTCACTCAGTTGGGCTCAGGTGCGAGAAATGATGCAGCACGGCTGTGAGATCGGGAGCCATAGCGTCTCGCATGAAAGCCTACGGCAGAAGAAAAATCGCACCGATCCTGAACATCAGCTGTGGCTACTCTCTGAACTCAAAGATTCGAAGGAATTCATCGAAAAAAATCTTGGCGTCAGCTGCACTTCGTTCGCTTACCCCTTTGGCATTTTTGACGATAGCATCATGGAGCTCGGCCTACAGGTGGGCTACGAAAGCCTCGTCACCGTCAACAGCCAAAAAGTCACCTGGGACAGCCCTCTGGGCAAACTCGGGCGCTACATCATCCATGGTGAAAATGACACGAACTTCAAACTCGCCACAAGCTTCCGCGGCCGCGGAGATGTCTCCAAGAATCATTTCCTAACGGCAACCGCCAAGGATGGGGGTGGCAATCCCCTGATCAGCCTTTCACCTGCCCCTGATGAAGTGATCCCGGAGAGACAGCCCATGATCATAGCCGGACTTGCCCGCATGACCCCGATCTTGCCGGAAACAATCAAAATGCGTGTGGCAGGCTTGGGAGTCGTTCCTGCGAAATTTGATCCTTCCACTCAAGAGGTGAGTTACCAAATCCCAACTCGACTTCGACGCGAAGACTGTGCTGTGACTCTCAGCTTCAAACAAGCGGTCGATAAGCCCGATGAGGTCATCAGCTGGCGATTCAAAATCGACCTGGATGCAGCCTACCTACCCATCAGCCTCCCAAAGCCAGAAAAGACCGAGACCATGACTTCACCGCAAGCCCTCGAACCTAGCGCGAAGTCTCCGACACGGTGACCACCGCTTTGATCAAACCACTTTCGGGATGAAGCCAAGTAGGCATCGCGGATGACAATTCCTCCAAAAGGCATTCATGCGTGATCCATGGCTTTACCTCCACTTCACCTACAGCCATCAACGCTAAAATGCGCGTGAAGTCACTAGCCACTGCATTTCGACTAGCGAACAGGGTTAATTCGCGACGATGGAAAAGAGCATCATCCAGCCTCACCGGCTCCGCCGTGATGCCCACGTAAATCACTCTCCCTCCGAAATGCGCGAATCGGAAGGCCTGAGACATCGAATCCGCGTTGCCCGTCGCATCAAACACAGCATGCGCCATAGGCGTGTCTGGGCACTCATGGATGACGCGAACCTCAGGATAAAGGGAACGAACCGTTCTGCACCTCATCTCATTTTTTTCCAGAACCGTGATCCGAGCACCGGCAAGCTTAGAAAAAATCAAGACCGTCAAGCCAATCGGACCAGCACCAATGATCAGGATGTCTTCGTTCTTCGTCACGGAAGCACGATTCACCGCATGACAGCCAATGGCTAAGGTTTCGACCAAGGCCAATGACTTCAAGGAAAGCCCATTCCCGGGGTGAAGTTTCGCCGCAGGCAGAAGCAGTCGTTCTCTCATGCCGCCATCCACATGAACACCGAGCACTTGCAAACTTTCACAACAGTTCGTTCTCCCAAGCTCGCAAGGCTGGCAGTGTCCGCAGTTGAGATAAGGTTCCACGGCACAAAAATCCCCAACCTTCAGGTGCGTCACATCGCTTCCGAGGGCCAAAACCTGCACGGCAAGCTCGTGCCCCAAAATGCGCGGATACTGGATGAAAGGCATTTTGCCGCGATAACCACTCAAATCGGTTCCGCAGATGCCCACATGGCGAACGGCGACCAGGGCTTCCCCAACGCCAGGGCCAGAATGCTCTGGCAAAGAAACCATTTCAAATCGTTCGGGAGCCGTCAGACAAAGAGCATTCATCAAAGAATGCTCTTAGCAAAGATTCAAAGCCTCAAGCTTCAATTCAAGAATTAACCCAAAAGGTGTTCATGAAGGCGAAGCCGAAAGGTTCACCATCCACCAAACGCATAGGGATCATGGCAGCCATGAAACGCAGGCTGAGGCGCAAAAAACGTAGGTTGGGCACAGGGGACTGGCGGCTGATAACAGGGTTGTCCCCAGCGTTGTTGACGACCATTTTGCAAAGCCCCACCCGCTAAGGCACCCAACACTCCACCCAAGGCAGCACCTTCCAGACCACGCCCACTTTGGTTGCCAATGATCCCGCCTGCAGCGGCTCCAAGAACAGCACCCGCCACGGATCCTTCCGCAGGACCTCCATAACCTACTGGACGCCCAAAACCTGAGTGATAGCCATAAGGATCGACCACGCAGGAGCTGAGCAGCAAAGACAAGCCAACAGAACCCAAAACCAACGAACGGAGCACAGGATGTTTCATAGAAAGAAGAAAAGACTCCAACTCAGACGCGGGCACGATCGACCGCATTCAAGTTTTTTTGGAGACTTTCTTTCCAACATGCAGGATTGCCCAACGAGCAGAGTTGGAGTGTTTGCATCAACTGCTAACCGATCTCGGCTTCAGTTCCGGCCTGACTTGGCAAGTGGTGAATTTGAGAGAATATCAAATGTCTGAGGAAAGCGTGCCACGAAGACACGCTTCCTTTCAGATCGGCGATCAGGTTCCTGAATCAGGCTAGCCGAGCATCAATATCTTTCTCCAAGAAAGCCCAGAGGCTCTCTAGAGAAGCACTAACCTTTGTCTTGGCAGCAGCAAGCTCGTCTCGGGTCAGTCGTTGTCCAGATGCAGGCACTTCGCGCGCAAACATGTAGTATTTGATCTTTGGCTCAGTACCGGAGGGGCGAACCGCGAAACTGCGACCATCCGCAAGGTCCACAAAGAGCATCTTCTCGGTAGAAACCGGATCACCTTCTTCATCGACAATTCCAGGTTTACGGAAATCGCGCACATTGATGACAGCGCTGCCATCCACCTCAGTCGGAGGATTGGCTCCATAGCTATCGGCAAGCTTAGCGATCTGCGCTGCCCCAGTGGCACCCTCGAAAACTTTACTTTGGTTCACTTCGAGGAAGTAGCCCACATCGCAATAAACCTCGTCAAGCAATCCGGCCACGGTTAGTCCTTGGCTGGCTGCGTAGGCGGCGAGTTCAGCGAACATGACCACGGCTCCGTTGCCATCCTTATCGCGGCTAAAGTCATCCCCCATGTAACCGTAACTCTCCTCACCACCGAAGACGAGGAACTTGCTGAACTGGAGACGTGCAGCTCGTGACTCTGACGCAGGCAGGTCACGATACTTGGCCAGAATCTCTGCTGGCAATACAGCCTCGTATTTCGCGAGCTTGGCACTGATCCACTTGAAGCCCGTGAGCGTGTTGATGCACTGCACGCCAAATTTAGCTGCAATGGTGTCCTGCATCGGGCTGGTGACAAAGGTCTTCAAGAAGACAGCGCGGTCCTTGTTCGATTCATTCAGGATGCCCAGATCAAACATCGTCTTCAGACGATACCATCCCATCAGAGAGCCTGTCTGATTGCCCGTGAGCAAAACCATCTTGCCACTGGCATCGCGCACACCGACCCCCATGCGGTCGCAGTCGGGATCAGTGCCGATGATGATGTCCGCGCCTTCTTTGTCTGCGAGATCGACGGCCATCTTCAAAGCCGATGCATTCTCAGGATTGGGTGATTTCACGGTAGGGAAGCGTCCATCACGCACATCTTGCTCAGGCACCGTGAGGAAGTTGAAGCCTAGCTTCTTCAGCAATACAGGCACCAACACTCCACCTGTGCCGTGCAGGGCGGTGTAAACGATCTTCAGCTTTTTGGCTGCCTCTTGCTTCAGCAACTCAGGCTGGAGCATCATGGTCTCCACACGCTCAAGGTATTGGGCATCCATGTCCGCGCCTAACAAAGTGATTTTCCCCTGCTGATCCGTAGGCAATGCCTCGTAGGCTTCGTCTTTGATGGCATTGACTTCTTGGATGATGCCACTGGCGTGGGGTTCCACGATGCCTGCACCGTCGCTAAAATTGACTTTGTAGCCATTGTCGTGAGGGGGGTTGTGGCTGGCCGTGAGCATGACACCGGCATCAGCACGCAGTTGTCTCACCGCAAAGCTCATCTCTGGTGTCGCTCGGCATCCATCGAAGAGATAGACATTGGCTCCATTCTCAATCGCGATCTGGGCGCAACGCTTCGCGAATTCTGGCGAAAACATGCGCGTGTCATGGCTGAAGACAATGCTTGGCTTGCCCTGAAGACCTGCCTTGGCTCGCCAGGCTTTGCAGTAAGTGACGAGGCCACGAGTCGCACGGCCGACATTGTAGAAATTCATCGCATTCGTGCCAACGCAAGGATGATCCGGCTGCTGATCCGCAGCAGAGGAACCGCGTTCTGCCTGAGTCACAATCTTGCCCACCGTGCGTCCACGCAAGCCACCTGTGCCAAACTTCAGTGCCTGGAAAAATCGGTCATTCAATTCCGCCCACTGCCCAGCTGAGGCAAGTTCCTCAATGCTCGCACGATACACAGGGTTGGTGCTGGCAGCGAGCAGCGCCAAGATGTTCTCATGGCTGGTCTTCAGGAGCTGACCTGCGTCAGCGGCGACTTGGAGGGTGGCTTCGAGGGACATAGAAAGTGAGGCGGGAGGAGTGAGGCGATGCTAAAAGCGAGGCGAGAATAGCGGCTACCGCAGGCTTGGCAATCCCCACACGTGAGGGAGAATCCATTCCGGAGAGGGAATCCGCCTGTCTTCGGGTCGCACAACCGGCAAAAATGATAGGGTCCGCAAAAGCAGCGAAAACTGAGATCAGCAGCTCCGTTATGGCCTGCATGCTTGCCATTCTCAGGAGTGTCCTGGTGCTTAGCCTGTTTACGATCGACCTTGCTGCCAAGGAGGGCGAGGAGCTTTTTGTGCGCCGAATTTGGCCACTTTTTCAGGAGAAGTGCTTGGCTTGTCATGGCAACGATAGCACTAAGATCAAAGGTGGCTACGACATGCGAACGCAGGCCGCAGCGACACGTGGAGGAGATAGCGAACAGCCCGCCATTGTCGTGGGTCAGCCGGATCAAAGTCCGCTCTACCTCGCGGCCACACGAAATCACGCGGACTGGGAGGCCATGCCTCCGAAAGAAGCAGACCGTTTGACACCCGCGCAATTGGAATGGATTCGCGCCTGGATCACTTCGGGGGCGATCTGGCCTGAGGAAGCCAAGCGCGCCGCGATCGCAAAGGCGAAATCAGAAGCATGGAGCGCTGAAGACGGAGTGATCGTGCAAGTCAAAGGTGCGCTAACGCCCGAGTGGGCTCAGCGGCGCTACTCGCCTGAATCGCTCTGGGCCTATCAATCGGTGCAGAAGCCAGATCTGAATTCGGTTTCTGCCCAAACTCGTGAAAGGCACCCGATTGATGCACTGCTAGCGCTGCATTTGCCTCGTGAAATGACTTGGGCGGGTGACACAGCTCCACGTCAGTTCATTCGTAGAGCCACCTTTGACCTCACAGGTTTGCCCCCCAAACCTGAGGAGGTGGAGGCTTTTGTGGCAGAATGTGGATCGTCTGGGCTTGGCACTGCGCAGGGGCAAAAGGCGGTGGAAAGACTGATCGAACGACTGCTAAAAAGTCCGCATTATGGTGAGCGCATGGCGCGTCATTGGTTAGATGTTGTGCGCTACGCCGATAGCAGCGGCTTTGCCAATGACTACGAGCGAGGCAATGCCTGGCGCTATCGTGACTATGTGGTGCGCAGTTTTCATTCCGACAAGCCCTACAACCGCTTCATCTTGGAACAAATCGCCGGGGATGAGCTAAAACCTGATGATCCAGAAATGCTCATTGCTACGGGCTTCCTGCGGATGGGGCCTTGGGAACTCACTGGCATGGAGGTCGCCAAGGTGGCTCGACAGCGATTTTTGGATGATGTGACCAACAGTGTTGGGGAAACCTTTTTGGCGCATTCCTTGCAGTGCGCACGCTGCCATGATCACAAATTCGATCCGGTGCCCACGCATGATTATTATGCCATCCAGGCCTGCTTTGCCACCACCCAACTGGCGGAGCGACCCGCCGCCTTCTTGAAGGAAGAAAACACTGCTGGTTTTGAAGAAAAAAAAGACCTCGTGGCATTGCAAGCAGGCCACATCGAAACACTTCGACGACTTGATGAGAAGCTACTGCAAAATGCGCAACGATGGTTTGCCGAAAAGGGCCAGGACCCAAGCCGCTGGAATGCTGCCGTAGAACAATCGAAAAAGGGCATTGGGAAAAAAAGTCGCCGTGCATTCTCGGATCACTTTAGCACCGCTCGACAAATCTTGGCTGGCCAAGGCGTGCCAGAAGATCAGTATCCACCCAAGCTAGTTGGCTTTGAACCCCAGGACTTTGGGAACGAACGTGTCGCCCGAAAGGGGCTGGAGCGCCTGCGCTGGGAATTGGAACGCTACGAACCCTATGCCTTTAGCGTGTACAACGGGCTCACGCCTGCCTTGACCAGTGTCACCGCCCCGATGCGAATGCCAACGGATCATCTGCAAACGGGAGAACTGGAAAAAACCGCGATCCTGAGTGGCGGTGATCCTTTTTCACCCACCCAAGCTGTCAAACCTGGCGTGCTATCCGCGATGTCGAACCTCAAGAGCTTGGAGTTCCAAGACGTAGAGAGCCTAGAAGGCCGTCGCCTAGCGCTGGCTCACTGGATTGCCAACCCTGCGAATCCCCTGACCACACGAACGATTGTGAATCGTGTCTGGCTATGGCACTTCGGGCAGGCCATTGCAGGAAATCCCAACAACTTTGGCAGCACGGGCAAAAAGCCCACACACCCCGAGTTGCTCGACTTTCTCGCCGCTGCTTTGGTCGAAAATGGATGGAGCCTGAAGGCCATGCATCGGCTCATCATGACCAGCGCTGCCTACCGGCGCAGTGCCACATTGCCTTCGCCTCAAGGCTCAGATGAGAAAACGCTGAACCGTGAGGAATGGGAAAAAGCATATGCGGTCTTCAAGCCCCGAAGGCTGATGGCCGAGGAATTGCGCGACGCTATGCTGTCTGTATCTGGGGAGCTGAATTTACAAGTGGGAGGCATCCCGAATCGACCCGAAATCAACCGTGAAGCCGCCATGCAGCCGCGCATGGTCATGGGCACCTTTGCATCGGCATGGGTGCCCAATGCCCTGCCGACTCAGCGCCACCGCCGGAGCCTCTATGCTCTCAAAATTCGCGGCCTGCGTGATCCATTCATGGAGGTCTTCAATGAGCCTGCACCTGACTTTTCCTGCGAGGCAAGAGAGGTCTCGACCGTGACGCCACAGGTCTTCAGTCTGTTCAATAGCGAGTCCAGCCAAGCCCGTGCTCTGGCTTTGGCCGCTCGACTCATCCGTGAGGCGGTAGAAGACCCCATCACGCGCTTATTTCATCTCGCCTATGGACGTCCACCCACGGCTGAAGAAAAAGCCAGCTGCGAGGCACATTGGAGGACGATGGAAGAGCACCAGAAAAACTGGAAGGGAGAAAAAGCAAAACCACCTCATGAGGTGCGACGCGAGGCGGTGGAAGAAAACACCGGAGAGAAGTTCACCTTCGTCGAAAAACTACCTGGCTACACCGATTTCATTCCTGATTTACAGCCGACCGATTGCGATGCGAGGACGCGCGCGCTGGCAGATGTCTGCCTCGTGATCTTGAATTCGAATGAATTCGCCTACGCGTATTGATTCGATGAAAAAACTCAACCTTCCGCTGGAGGGCTGGCCGCTTTCTTCGCGAACTTGCCACGTGGCTTAGGCGCTGCCTTCGGACGTGGCTCTCTCGGCGGGAACTCCCAACCGAGCAGTCGTTTTTCCCCGGCCTTGCAGAGCAGGAAGGTGCTGAATGGCTTGCCCTTCTTGGAGATCATGCCCTCGATCAGGTCTGTCTTGCCCTCGGTGAAGAACTTGATGGCATTCGCCACCGTGATCTCTTTTTGACAGAGCTGGCGCGGCAGACGCGCATTGCAGGCTTTGGCATCCTTCGCGGCCACATCACAAATGTAGTGTTGCGGAGTTTCGTAAATTTGGCCTTTGCGCTTCTTCTTCTCACACACCGGGCATAAACAAAGAGGAACGGCACTGGCAAAATCAAAGGCTGGAGCAGCATCGGGGTCACTGCTGCCACCGGGGAAGACAAAACCGACCTTGCCCTTGTCATTGATCTCCAACCCAGCGGTGAATTCTTTGCCCAAGCGACTGCGGAAACCTTCCAGGGGTGCCAAGAATCGCTTCTCCAAAAGCTCGCGAATCTGCTCTTCTGCCAAATCCATGCCTGCGATGGTTTTGAAGACTCGGACCTGACATTCGTCATTTTTGCAGGCGTAGTAATCCTCTGTCTGCTTGAAGCCACGATGACCGCAGACGCCACAGACGGCTTCAAAGTCAGGATACACGCGCTCTTTCGCATGTTGCTGGTAACTGCGCGTTTTCTCCACCACCGCAGTGGTCAGGCTACGAATGTCACGCATGAAGCTGCCGCGATCCAATTGGTGCTGCTCCATCTGACGCAGCTTGTATTCCCATTGGCCCGTGAGCTCGGGTGAGCTAAGCGCTTCGATGCCGATTTCACTAATCTGATCAATGAGGGCCAACCCTTTGGTCGTGACCGCGATTTCACGGCCAACTCGCTCAATGTATTTGTCATTGATCAATCCTTCGATGATCGCCGCACGGGTCGCTGGTGTTCCTAGACCACGGTCACTCATGGCCTCTGCCAGCTCCTCGTCATCGACCAGTTTCCCAGCCGTCTCCATGGTGCGCAGCAGGGTGGCTTCGTTGTAGCGTGCAGGTGGCTTCGTGGCCAGCTCTTCGACCTTGGCATCCAGCGTCGCTGCCGAATCACCATCTTTGGCCTGCACGAGCAGCTTGGCCTGTTCCTGGCCTTCGCCCGCAGCTTCTTCAGCCGCTTTTTTGCCATACACCGCTAGCCAACCGGGCTCCATCAGCACCTTGCCAACGCTGCGAAAGGCATCTGCCTCGACTCGGGTGATGCGTGTGGTTTCCTCAAACTCAGCAGGCGGGAAAAAGACCGCCACGAAGCGACGCGAGACCATGTCAAAGATCTTCTGCTCTGCCTCCGGCAACTCCTTCGGTGGAATTTGACCCGTGGGGATGATGGCAAAGTGATCGCTGACCTTGCTCGTGTCGAACACACGTCGGGTCGGGCGGACCCACTTGTTGTCCAGAGCTGTCGCAGCGTGCTTGCCCAGATCCGAAGGCAGAGCATCCTGCCTGCGATCATCGTGGGAGGCAAAGGTCTTCAGCGTGCCAAACACCGTGCCCAAGTAGTCTTCGGGAAGGTAGCGCGAGTCTGTTCTTGGATAGGTCAGTACTTTGAATTTTTCATACAAAGCCTGAGCAATTTGCAGGGTGCGACGTGCCGAGAAACCAAAGCGATTGCTCGCCTCCCGCTGCAGACTCGTCAGGTCATAGAGCAGTGGTGCCACTTGCTTCACCGGTTTCGTGACTTGCTCGATCTTGCCAGTCTTGCCAATGCAGCGAGCCACGATCTTTTCTGCCTGAGCTCGGTTCCACAGACGCTCTGGCTTCTTGTGCTCATCCTGCTCATCTTTGACGAACTTTTCGTCCAACCAGCGGCCTTCGTAGCGACCTGCGGTGACTTCAAAAAGCGCGTGCACCTCGTAGTACGTGCGTGACACAAAGGACTGAATCTCACGCTCACGCTTGGCCAGGATGGTCAGGGTCGGCGTCTGCACACGTCCTGCCGGAGTCAGGCGAAACCCCCCATGGCGCGAATTCAGCGCCGTCAGGGCACGCGTGGCATTGATTCCGACGAGCCAATCCGATTCACTGCGACATTTCGCAGCGTCGGCCAGCGGCTGCATCTCTGCATCGGTGCGCAATTTTTTGTACGCATCTAAAATCGCCCCCTGGGTCATGGATTGCATCCAGAGACGCTGGACTGGCTTTTTCACACCCGCTGCCTCGACGATGTAGCGAAAGATCAGCTCACCCTCGCGGCCAGCATCGCAGGCATTCACGAGTTGCGTCACATCTTTTCGATTCATCAGCCGTTTCAGCAATTTGAAGCGGTCCGCACTGTCTTCAATGGGGCGCAACTCGAACTCACCCGGCATGATGGGCAGGTGCGTCCATCCCCAGCCAATTTTTTTCCCATTCACCTCGGGCATCGCCAGCTCAATGAGGTGCCCGATGGCACTGGAGATGACGTGCGTGTCATTCTCATACCAATCCTTCTCCTTCTTGAATGGCGTCATGCCAGGCGCTTTCGCCAAGGCGCGGGCGAGGTCGGCAGCGACGCTGGGCTTCTCGGCGATGATTAGGGTTTTGGACATGTGACAAAACTACGTTCAGAAGGGCAAAAGGGGGCCATCTAGGGCATCCGATCCTCTCGGATGTCAAACTTTTCGGCATCGGCCCCCGACTCACGGCTTGCACCCATCCCTGCTTTTCTAGAAAACTGTCGCCATGTTTGATGCCGCGTTTTGGACCTCCGATGCCTGTCATGTCGCCGTCGATCCACGCCGAGCTAAAGACGCCATCGGTTTGGCCGAATGGGCGGCCGCCAAAGGGCTAACACAGCTCTGCTTTTTCCAAACCTCGGGCAGCGAGGGGCGGCCCAAGTGGGTCGCGCTGAGCAAACATTCCTTTCTGCTCTCCGCTACGGCCGTCAATGAGCACCTCAACTCCGATGCCAGTGACCGCTGGCTCGTCGCCCTGCCCCAGCATCATGTGGGCGGCTTTGCGATTGAAGCACGCGCTTACCTCAGCGGGGCCAGCGTGCTGCTGCATCCGCATCGCTGGGATCCGCAGCGGTTTCAGCAAGACTGCGCTGAGCGGGCTGTGACCCTAGTGTCTCTGGTGCCCACGCAGGTCCATGACCTCGTGCGTGCTCACCTTCCCTGCCCACCGAGTTTGCGCGCTGCCATCATCGGTGGCGGTGGCATGTCGCCCGAGCTCAGCCTGGCAGCGCGTGAGCTAGCTTGGCCAGTTTTGCAGAGCTACGGCATGACCGAGGCAGCCTCTCAAATCGCCACGCAAAGGCTGGATCAACCTAAACTGCCCATGCGCGTTTTGCCTCATTGGCAAACCCGCACCGATGCGCAAAAACGCCTGATCCTCAGCGGCCCTGGACTCGCCAAAGGCTACCTCGTCAGAGAGCCTGAGGGCTGGCAGTGGCAAGCCATCGGCCCTGAGCTTGTGACCCGCGATCTTGTGGAGCTGCACGAGCGGGATGGAGAACGCTGGCTGCACTTTCTGGGGCGAGAGGCTGGCTATGTGAAAATCCTGGGCGAGCTCGTTCACCTCGGCCCCTTGCAAGCTCGGCTGGAGGCTCTGGCTCTCTCCCTGAGCATGCCCACGTGTCCAGTTTTGGTCGCCCTGCCTGACACGCGACGTGACACCCAGCTGGTGCTAGCTGCCGAGCCCCACCCTGCCCTCGAAACCCTCACTCAACGCTATCAAGAAGCGACCGAGCCTCTCTGCCACATCCAGCGCACCTGCCTGCTGTCCAGCCTGCCGCGCACCGCACTGGGAAAAGTGGATACTCCCGCTCTCCAGCAGCATCTGCTCACGCTCCCCTGAGTTCACTGTCCAGGCGTTGGTTAACCTCCTCCATCTGCCGAACTTCCAAGTTCGGTCTCCCTCCAGACACTTCATCCTTCTTAGCTGCTGACCACGAACCGGGAAGTTCATTTCACAGCACGCGGCCTTCTTTCCTCTGGCAGCAATGCCGAACAAACGCTTCGTTCCTTCGGCGCTCTGCTTCACCTCATGGCCTTGGCGGCGGTCTCACCCCTAGCATGGTAGGCCCGCTCTCAGGGTCAGTCTCGTTCGCTCGGTTGCTCAGGAAGAACCTGTAGCCACCGGCACCCCTGCCTTTCTGCAGCACGATCCCTCGGAACGCCGGCCTCGCTACCGCCGCTTGCGTCCAATTCGGCGTGAACGCGCCACTCATCGGGCCCGTGCCCGGCACTAGCGCGAGGCTGAACGTGCTGTTCGTCGCGGGGATTCCGGTGACGTTGTTCCCCACGATGTTCAACGCGCTCACCACCACGGGCTCAATAACTTGGTCGGAGAGTCGCTCCCTGCTTTGCAGGAGGAAGGCGAAAGTTCAACCTCTGGTGCAATCGTATCTAGGATCAAAACGTGTGTACATCACACCGACGGCAGGAACAGCCTCCAGCTTGGATAGACTTCCCACGAGAAACGGGCATGCACCGTGAGATTTAGTCGTGGATGTGAACGGAATGGATTGAGCTTCTGGTCGCCATCGTGGCGGCAGATGGCGATTACAGCCCCCTTTGGTCAACATCACTGTCACCTGCGATTCGCGTCAGAGTGCCCCAGCTGATATCGCCGCCGAAGCAAACAAGGAGGTGGCCAGCAGGAGCGAAGCAAAACGTGCAGCCAATGAAGCTAGATGACACTCACGGATTAGACAGCGACTTGGTCTTCTCTCCGAATGATGATAGCCTAAGGACTTGTGATTTTGAACCAACTGCCGACGACTCAAACCCAATTTGACTTCCGCACGGGCCGTGAAACCGCGCTGACAGGTCCGGTCACGGGCGCAGCGGAACGGGCAGCGAGCACGCTGCTGAATCGGCTGCGTGCCAAGGGGCTGGCAGAGGCGGCCCGGCAGGCTCCCTCACGGCAGGCTTTCACCCCCGATGCATGGGCTGCCCATGTGGCGGCGAGGGCTCGCGAATGGGCCGTGCCGCTGATCCGGCTGGAGAGCATGGGCATTCAGCGAGATGCCGATGGGATTTTAAGCTCGCGGACCCTGATCCCACTAAAGACGGGAGCCGAGGCCAGCCCATTCATGGACCCGGACTGGCAGGTGGTTTACAAGCTCTTCCCGCTGCACGCGAGCGGCGGACTGGGCAAGACCTTTGAGATTGAGCGACTGCCGGAGGAAGGTGGCTTCGAAATGACGGTGCGTGACGCGGTGCTGGCAGAGACGCTGGAAAAGCTGATGCTGCTGCATGAGGCAGGTGCCCACCCGACCGAGATCGTGGGTATCGATGACATGGGCGACTACTTGGTGGTGAAGCAACCTCAGGCGCAGCCCCATGTGGACCTGGAGGAAGATCGCCAACTGGCCGTGGAGCGCATCCGCGCGGTGCCCTGCCGGGCGCGTTTTCGGCGGAATGTGTGGGTGCTCTGGATGGAAGAAACGGCCTGGATCGTCAGCGATTTGCATCCAGGAAACATCATGCGCGAGCCGGATGGCTCTCCCTGCATCATTGATGCTCTGCTAGCCCCACTGCCCCCGGCGATGATTCGCAGCGATCGCTACCTAGAACAGGCGGTGGCTCAGGCACGGGCCTGGCGCTTGGGTCTGCCCCGACCGTCGGATGATCCTTTTGCACTCGTGCGCGACGATGAGCTGTGATTCACTGCACAGCTCTTGCCAGATAGCCTGTGCCTGCCATGGTTCGTTCTTTCTCACATGTCAGACTCCATGTCCCCCACCCTGCTCTACTGCCGCTGTGCCTATGCCCAGGTCGTGCCCAGTGGAGTGAAAAATGAGGTTTTGATGCGGCTATGCGATTCAGGGGCCAGCTTCGAATCGGTCTCTGATCTCTGCGAAATGGCCGCGCATCGCGACCCACGTCTGCAGGCACTAGCAGCCTGCGGGCGGCTACGGATCGCTGCCTGCTATCCCCGGGCGGTGCGGGGCCTTTTTCAACAGGCCGGAACACCGCTGCCCGAGGAGGTAGAGGTGCTGAACATGCGCACCCAAACGGCTGCCGAAATCACCGATGCTCTGCTAAAGCCATAAGTCACTCGACGTTTTTTTCTCACGTTCATGATTACTCACACTCATCGTCCGCTACGCGTCGTGCTTTATGAAGGTCAGGGTAGCATCCCACTGCCTGCGGAAGCCCGCAGCCAGGTCATGATGGCACTGCTGGACAAAGGTTACGCCGTCACCCGTGCTGCCACAGGTAGCACGGCCATGCCTCATGATGAGCGCAGCCTGCTCGTGCTGGGTCAGTTTCCTCATCAGCAGGCACCTGAGCTGGAAGATGCGACCGGTCAGGTGCGGGTGGAGACACGCGACATCAGCGGGTTGGAGGTGGAAGCGATTCTCGGCTTGGTGGAAAAAAGCCGTGGCCAGACGCCGATGAACGAGCCCGGTCGCTGGAAGCCGTGGTTTCCTGTCATCGACTACACCCGCTGCACAAACTGCATGCAGTGCCTCAGCTTCTGCCTTTTCGATGTCTATGGCGTGGATGAAAACCACAAGATCCAAGTCCAAAACAACGACAACTGCAAGACCAACTGCCCCGCCTGTTCACGAGTGTGTCCTGAGGTGGCCATCATGTTCCCAAAGTATCTCGGCGGCCCCATCAACGGAGACGAGGTGAACCAAACCGAGGCAAATCGAGAGAAGATCAAGGTGGACATCTCCTCACTTCTCGGCGGTGACATCTACGCTGCCCTGAAAGACCGCAGCGCTGCCGCGAAGAGCCGCTTCAGCAAAGAACGCAGTCCTGACAAAGCCCTGGATGAGCGCAAAAAATGCCTAACCAAACTCGTCGGCGATGGCTTTATCCCTGCGGATGTGCTGGCCAGTCTGCCGAGCCCTGATGAGATCCTCCGCAAGGCAGAACAGGCCAAGGCAAAAGCAGCTGCCGCGCTGGCAGCTCAGTGAGTTCTGCTTTTTCCAAACCACGTGACCGGCTCAGCCCACCGTCGTGCTGACGAAAGAACGGATGTCGAAGTCATCGGCAATCCGGTCGGCCTGCCAGCGACCATCGGCATTCAGGCGAAAGGTGCCGATCCAACGCTGACTCCAGGCATCGGGTTCGATCATGCTGAGCTGGCGTTTGCCATTGATTTCGTAGAGATGATAGGTCTCGCCCACCACAGGCTCGAAGCTGAATTGGGATTCGTAGAGAAGTTTGTTCCAATTGAAGGCATCAATGACCTTCAGGTAAGATTCTCTCAGCTCGACCAGCTCCTGCTGTAGCTCACGCTCCACCCGAGTGATGCCACGACTTTTGAAGTTCGACAAATCTTGCGGAATGATTTTGGCGGCGAGCCTCGAAGACGGGTAAGGCAAAAAGTTAGCCCTAGGCTCCGTCTGGGAGAGATCTTGGTCGATGGGGTCGTGCTGAGTCATGAAATCGGGAGTGTGTTAGCCTACGCTCCGAGAGAAAGAATAGCTCAGTGATTCGGGCTGAGGCACCTAGGGAGAAGGTTTTTTCACCGCTGGAAACGACGCTGCTCATGGGCATGATGGTCCTTTCTCATGCGTCGATTGGCCCTTTGTTTCCTTTTTCCCCAGATTCTCATGGCTGCGGAGGTCAGCCTGCATCGCTGGTCTGGCAGCCTGAATGTCCCTGACCCTGTGGCCTGCACGGTGGATGAAAAAGGCCGCGTGTATGTGACCTCGACCACGCGGCGCAAGGTGGCCGATCTAGACATCCGCGAGCACCCCATGTGGATCCCAGACGATGTGGGCCTGAGCAGTGTAGAAGAAAAGAGCGCCTTTTTGAAGCGGGAGCTCGCTCCAGGTCGGCTACGTCAACCGCGCGGCGGGCTGAAAGATCATAACAAAGACGGCTCCATCGACTGGAAAGACCTAACAGTGCATAGCGAACGGATTTACCAACTGCGTGACACTGACGGAGATGGCACGGCAGATCGCATGACGGTTTTCGCTGAAGGTTTCCAAAGCGAGGTGACTGGCATCGCGGCAGGAATTCTCTACCACGAGGGTTGGGTCTATGCCACGATCGCTCCAGACTTATGGAGGCTGAAGGACACTGATGACGATGGCGTGGCCGATGTGCGGGAAGTCGTTGCCCATGGCTTCGGCATGCATCTGGCCTACGCCGGGCATGACATGCATGGCCTCCGACTCGGCCCTGACGGGCGCATTTACTGGAGCATCGGAGACAAGGGCGTGAATGTGACCAGCAAGGAGGGCAAGCACTGGTTCTATCCCCACGAAGGAGCGGTGATGCGCGTGGAACCAGATGGCACCGGCTTTGAAGTCTTCGCCCACGGTTTGCGCAATGTGCAGGAGGTAGCTTTTGATGACTTCGGCAATCTCTTCGGCGTGGACAATGATGCCGACATGCCAGGTGAAAAAGAGCGCATGGTTTACATCACCGAGCGGAGCGACTCTGGCTGGCGCTGTGCGCATCAATACATGAAGGCTGAAAGCCGCTGGATGCGAGAGAACCTTTGGAAAGCCCCCATGCCGAGTGGAGGTGAACCCAATCAGCAACGGGCCAAGCAGCCCGAGATCGGTGCAGCGGCACCACTTTTCCTCACTCCACCGCTCGCAAATTACTCAAACGGCCCCACTGGTCTGGTGCGTGAACCAGGCACCGCGCTAGGAGCGCGATTGAAAGGCCACTTCATTCTCAATCAATTCCCTTCCGGCAAGATGGAAGCCTTCACCCTGAAGCCCGAAGGAGCCAGCTTTGTCATGAGCCGTGCTCGCGTCATTCACTCAGGCATCATGGGCATCGGCCTCAGCTTTGGGCCTGACGGTGCCCTCTACATGGCAGACTGGGTTGGCGGCTATCCTTTGGATGAAAAAGGAGCCATCTGGCGTGTCGATGAACCCACGCCCCATTCTCTTAGGTTGGAAACACAACAATGGTTGAGCCAAGACACATCCAAGGTCACCGAAACTGATCTGCTGAAGTGGCTCGCTCATGCAGATCAACGGATTCGCGTGGCAGCGCAAATCGAGCTGGCCCGACGCCAAGCCTGGCCAGCCTTGGCCAAAGTGCTAGACGAACCCACCTCGACTCTGATGGCAAAAATCCATGCCATCTGGGGACTCGGCATGGGCATGAGACGCGGACACATCGACGACCGTCTGCTGGCGTCTGCTTTGGCAACCTCAGAAGCCGAACTACAAACGCAATTGAGCAAAATCCTCGGAGATGCTCCATCGTCTGTGGGCAAGCCAAGCCAACAGGCCTTGATCAGTTGGATCAGCTCCAAGCAGCCACGCGTGCAATTCCATGCCGCAATCGCTGCTGGGAAGCTGGCTCTTCCTGAAGCCAGCGACGCGCTCTGGATCATGGCCGCTCGTGGGGGGCAAGATGCGTGGCTGCGTCATGCTGCCGTGACTGGCCTGAGTGGCTGTGTTTCTGCTGAAGCCTTAGCGGCAGCACTCGAAAAATCTGACCTAAATCAGCGAATTTGCGCCACGCTTGCTCTAGCACGACTTCGCTCACCCCGCATCGCCAAAGCCCTGCAAGCCGCAGAGATTGCAGTGGTCGATGAAGCTGCGCGAGCCATTCACGACGACTCAAGCATCGCGGAAGCGCTGCCTGCCCTGGCCGAACTCACCGAAACACGCCAAGACCTTTCTCCACTCACTCTGAGCCGCGCGCTCAATGCGAATCTCAGGTTAGGCAAGATCGAGGATGCCCAGCGCCTGCTGCGTGCAGCTTTCGCAGGATCGAGCGAGGCCTTTGCCGCTCTGCAAGTTTTTGCCAACCCTCCCATTCTGGATCGCGTTGATGGTGTTCATCGTCGCTATCAGCCACGGGACTCTGCCGCCATCGCGGCCGTCATTCAGCCTTTTGTGCCCGAGCTTTTGAACCTGAAAAATCCTATCAAAAAAGCGGCCGCCATTGAGCTCATGATCAGCTATCAACTGAAGGTGGACGCCGTCGCACTCGGCCAAATCATCGCCGATGCCCAGGCAGCAGCAGCTCTCCGCGTCGGTGCTCTGCGCCTCATGGCCGCCCAACATGCCACGGAGCCTACCTTTCAAACGACTCTGGTCATGGCTGCTGCCAAAAACGCACCGCAGGAGCTACGCATGGAAGCTCTGGTGCAAACTTTCGCTCACGCCAAAGACCGCGCCATCGCGGAAGCCTCTCGCGTCTTGGAGCAAGGCTCCCTGCTGGAAAAACAAGCAGCCTTGAAGCTCATCGGCCAAAGCCAAGAGCCTAGCGCTGAGCGACTCATGGACACTTGGCTGCAAAGACTAGCTGCGGGCAAAGTGGAACCTGGCCTAAAGCTGGATGTGCTGGAAACGGCAGTGGCCTTTCCCGCTCTGGCAGAGCGGCTTGAAACCTATCAACGAAGTCGCACCACAGCTCCGCGCGATGATTTGATCGAAGGCGGCAGCATCCTTTCGGGAAAGGAAATCGTGACCAACCATCTAGGTGCCAACTGCCTTGCCTGTCACAAGGTCGAGGCCGCAGAAGGCAGTCAAGTCGGACCGAGCCTCAAAACCATCGGCATGCAGCGCAAGAAAGCAGAGATCCTGGAAAGCCTGATGAACCCTGTGGCCAAGATTGTGCCAGGCTATGGCTTGGTCTCCATCACACTAAAAGATGGCAGCAACCACGCAGGTGCCCTTTACCGAGAAGATGCAAATCAAGTCATCCTGAGGCTCGCCGATGGCAGCGAGAAGAAACTGCCCCGAGCACAAATCACGATGCAAACACCACCAGTCTCGATGATGCCGCCGATGCTGGGAATCCTGACGCCACGAGAACTGCGTGATGTCGTAGCCTACCTGAGCAGCCTGAAACCCAGCAAGACCAGCCAGCCCAAAAGCGAGCACTGAGCTGGCCCAAAGCCAACTGACCCACGACCACAAGAAAAGAAAACCCCCTGAATGAAGTCGGATCGGCCTCAGATTCGCACGTAAGATTTCCCACCGGAGGCAAATGACCACCCTCTTGATCATGCCAAGATGAAAGGGAGGTTTGGCGCTTGGCCTATTGGAAATTGACATTCGCCCACGTGTCAGATGTTTGTCAGACAAAGGAGATGCTCTCCAAAACTGCGTTCGAGCTTGTCCTGTTTTGCCACAAGCTGATCTGCACTTGGCAGCGGAACATTGACACTGGCGCGCAAACTCCTCTAAGCTCGCAATTCCACAAATAAATCGCGCCCCCCCGCACGAACCGCATGTATTCCAACGAAGAGTTCCTCATCGAGCTGCTAACCGAAGCAGGCTATCTCACGCCGCAGGACCTGCAGCAGGCCAAGACCAACAAAAAGGGTCAAGAGACACCCCTGCAAACCCTGATCAAGACGGGCATCGTCTCGGATGAGCAGCTGGCCAAGCTGGTTGCCTCGAACAGCGGCATGGAATACGTGGACTTGCACGGTTTCCCGGCCAATCCAGCGCTGAAAACCTTTGTCACGCTTGATCACGCCAAAAAGTACAAGATCGTGCCCATCGGCATCAACGGCACCTCGCTGCAGATCGCCATCTCAGACCCCTATGACTTTGAGACGCTAGATGCACTGCCCCATGTGCTGCAACCTGACCTCGAGTTCTTCTGCTCCACCCCCACTCTGATCCAGGAGGTCATGGTCACCATTTATGGCAATGAGGCCATGACGGGTGGCAGCAAAGGGGAAGGAGCCTCCAGTGGTGGAGATGGAGACGCGCCGATCATCAAGCTTGTCGAAAACATGCTGATGGATGCCTTCCGCAATCGCGCCTCCGACATTCACATTGAGCCGATGGAAAAGGACATTCGTGTCCGATTCCGCATGGATGGTGTGATGGTGGACATCGAGCATCACCCCAAGCGACTGCTGGCCTCCATCATTGCGCGCATCAAAATCATGACCGGCACGATGAGCATCGACGAAAAGCGCGTGCCTCAGGATGGTCGTATTCAGATGCGGTTCGGTGACAAGGAGCTTGATCTGCGTGTGTCGATCATCCCCACCCAAAATGGCGAAAGCGTGGTGATGCGTGTGCTCGACAAGAGCAGTCTCCGCCTCGGCCTTTCTGATCTAGGCTTCTTTAGCGACGACCAGAGCTGCTTTGAAAACTTGATCTCACTGCCGGATGGCATTGTGCTTGTCACAGGTCCCACCGGCTCGGGCAAGACGACCACACTCTACGCTTGCTTAAACTTCATCAACCGGCCTGACCGAAAGATCATCACCGTCGAAGATCCTGTCGAGTATGAGCTACCTGGCATCAATCAGGTGATGGTGAAAGAAGACGTAGGCATGACCTTCGCCGCAGCGCTGCGTGCCATGCTTCGTCAAGCACCCAACATCATCATGTTGGGTGAGATTCGTGACGCTGAAACCGCTGGCATTGCCATTCAGGCGTCGCTGACCGGTCACTTGGTCTTCTCCACCCTGCACACCAATGACGCACCGAGCGCTGTAGCCCGTCTGGCAGACATTGGCATCAAACGCTTCCTCATTGCTTCAGCCGTGCGCGGCATTCTGGCCCAGCGACTGGTGAGAAAGCTGTGCGGTGAATGCAAGCAGCCCTCGGGCCTGAGCGACAAAGAAATGCGCCAACTGGGTCTTGAAGCCGGTCAGCTAGCCTCCGCGACCATCATGGGTCCAAAGGGTTGCAACAAGTGCCGGAACTCTGGCCATCGTGGTCGAATGGTCATCGCCGAAATCTTCCAGATCGACGACGAGGTGAGGAACATGATCAACCAAAACCTAACCACGCCCCAGCTGCGCAAACGTGCACGCGAACTCGGCATGAGAACCCTACGAGAGGATGGTGTCCGCAAAGTGTTGGCAGGGGTGACCACTGCCAACGAAGTCATCGAAGCCACCATGTCAGACGCCGATTGATTCGACGAACCGACGCTACTGAGAACTGTTCAACGCATAATTTCCCCCCATGACCCCTCAAAACGTCATCGACATGCTCGAGTCACGTGGAGTGATCGACTCCGGCGTCGCCGAAGGCCTGAGCCAGGATTGCATCCACAACGGCAAAGAGATCCTGCAAACCATTCTCGATTATGGCATCTACCAGAATGAGGATGAATTCTGGGCTGTCGTGGCCGAAGAACTCGGTGCCGATCATTTTGATCTATCGAGCTACGAGCCTCCGCCCTCCGTCATCAATCTTGTGCCGGCCGGAATGGCAAGACTCTATGGCGCATTCCCCATCACACTCGATGCTCGCGGTCTCCATGTTGCCTTCACCGATCCTCTGAACCCCCAGCTGGTGGAAGACCTGCGCTTCGGTTTAGGAAAGCAGATTGTTCCTGTGGTGGCGCGTCGCAGCCAAGTTCAGGCTCTGATCGACAAGCACTATGGTTCGGGAGCACCGAGCGTGGAAGACATCTTCGGAGGTCTCGCCAACGCGGGCAAAGACAGCCCCGAGGTGGAAGCAAACTCGGCTCCGATCGTGAAGTTTGTCGATCTGGTGCTGACGCAAGCCATCAAAGAAAAAGCATCAGACATTCACTTCGAGCCTTTTGAACACGAGTTCAAGATCCGCTACCGTGTCGATGGAGCGCTTTATGAAATGGCACCGCCACCAGTGCATTTGGCCAATTCGGTGATCTCACGCGTGAAGGTGATGGCCAACATGAACATCGCTGAGCGTCGAGTGCCTCAAGACGGGCGCATCATGACCGTCGTGAATGGCAAGCCGGTGGACATGCGTGTGAACTCCCTGCCCACGCAGCATGGCGAATCCGTGGTGCTTCGTGTGTTGGATCGCAGCAGTGTGAATCTCGATCTCGAGCACCTGGGAATGCCACCCTACCTTTTCGATTACATCACCGAGACCATCGAAAAGCCGAACGGCATCTTTATTGTCACAGGCCCAACGGGTGCCGGCAAAACGACGACGCTCTACGCCTGCCTTCGTCGCATCAATCAGATCGACACCAAAGTGCTCACTGCCGAGGACCCTGTGGAATACGAGCTCGATGGCATCATGCAGGTCCCGGTGAACGATGCAGTCGGCCTGACCTTTGCGAAAGCCCTGCGCTCATTCCTACGTCAAGATCCCGACAAAATCATGGTGGGTGAGATGCGTGACGTCGAGACCGCTCAGATTGCCATTCAGGCCTCACTTACCGGTCACTTGGTGCTCAGCACTCTGCATACCAACGATGCCGCAGGCGCAGTGACACGTCTCGTGGACATGGGCGTGGAGCCCTTCCTGGTCTCGGCGACCTTGGAGGGTATTTTGGCGCAACGTTTGCTCCGCACCATTTGCAAGAACTGCCGCTCAGCCTACACCCCAAGCCTTTCTATCTTGAATCAACTGGGATTGAGCCCCGATGACATCGGCGGTAAGCAATTTTACACAGGAGCAGGCTGTGAGAAGTGTGGCGGTTCCGGCTACAAAGGACGCAAAGGCATCTATGAATTGCTGGATGTCTCCGATCCCATTCGCGAGCTGATCGTGGAAAAAGCACCCACTCTTGCCTTGAAGCAGAAGGCAATTGAGCTGGGCATGATGACCCTGCGCGAAGACGGACTTCGTAACATTTATGACGGAGAAACCACGATCGAAGAAGTTCTGAAATACACTTGATCGCGAAAAGTGCTCTGGGCTGAAAATGCCACGATGCTCTTCATGAATTTGATGGACAGAGCACACAGCGAACCCGTAATCTGAAAAAAGTTAAAATAAAACACGCTGCCCCAACGTATGCCGAAGTTTCACTACATCGCCCTCGACCAGAACGGCCAGGAAGTCGCCGGAGAACTGGATGCAAGCAACGAGGCCGAAGCCATCAACCTGCTTCGCCAAAGTCAGCTTTATCCGACTCAAGTGGCCCAGGAAGGCAAAGGCGATGCCGCTGTCAAAAAGCGTGCCGCCAAAAGCCCCGCAGCCAAGTCGAAAGACAAAGCCGTGAAGGCAGGAGCCAACGCCAAGGTGAAACCCAAGACGCTGATGGTCTTCACACGTCAGTTAGCGACACTCATTGATTCAGGCTTACCTTTGCTTCGTGGTTTGACCGTCCTTAGCCGTCAGGAACCGAATCCGGTGATGAAGGCCACCATTGCGACACTGGCAGACAACGTGCAAACCGGCAGTACATTTTCCGAAACGCTTGGGCAATACCCTCGTATCTTCAACAAGCTGTATGTGAACATGGTAAAGGCCGGGGAGCTAGGCGGTGTGCTTGAAATCGTACTCAACCGCTTGGCCGAGTATCAAGAAAAGGCCCAAAAGCTGAAGAACAAGATCATGGCCGCCATGATCTATCCGCTTGTCGTGATGTTCATCGCGCTCGCCATTTTGATTTTCCTCATGTTGGTCATTGTGCCGAAGTTCGAGAAGATCTTCGAAGAAATGCTGGGAGACAAAAACAAGCTTCCCACGCTGACCAAATACGTCATTGGCTTCAGTCGCTGGATGGGAGATAACTTCATCTGGCTCGCAGGTGGTGCAGCGGTGATCTTTGTGGGATGGCGTATCTTCGCCTCTACCCCCGGTGGCAGACGCAGCATTGATGGTTGGAAACTAAAGCTACCCCTCTTTGGTGATGTGCAGCGCAAGACCGCCATCTCACGCTTCACCCGCACTTTGGGCACTCTAGTGACTTCAGGCGTTCCGATCCTTCAGGCACTGAACATCACTCGCGAAACGGCAGGCAATGCCATCGTTTCAGAGTCCATTGTTAAAGTTCACGATGCCGTCAAAGAGGGTGAATCCATGGTCGCTCCTTTGGAATCGAGCAGTGTTTTCCCTCCCATGGTGATTTCAATGGTGGATGTGGGTGAAGAAACCGGCCAGCTGCCTGAAATGCTTCTAAAAATCGCCGACGTTTACGAAGACGAGGTGGACAACTCTGTTTCTGCCCTCACTTCCATGCTCGAACCTCTGATGATCGTGCTTCTGGCTTTGGTCGTCGGAACCATCGTGCTCGCTTTGTTCTTGCCTCTGATCGAAGTCATCAAGCAACTCAGTGCAGGCCCAGGTGCATAACTCGCTCCAAGCTCGTTCGGTTTTCCTTCAAGACGTCTCGATTATGAAAGTACATCCTTCACGCATATCTCGGGCAGGCTTCACCTTGGTGGAGTTGATTACCGTCGTCAGTGTGATCGTGGTTTTGTTTGCTCTCGTAGCAGGTGCCTATTCCTACGCCGATCAATCATCCAAGCGCAGTCGCACAGAGGTAACGATTCGTGTGATTCGTTCAGCGCTGGAAAACTACCGCGAGAAGTTTGGCTCCTACCCATCCCCTGCGAACCCAGAAACCAGCGTCACGATTGCGGATAAGGTTTACGTCGCCGGTGAAGCAGCCTGCCTCTATCAGGCTTTGAGTGGAGATGGATTCAATCAAATCAAAGGTGTCGATAACAATGAGGGTTCTCCAGAATCCAACGGCCAAGTCGAAGACATCGAAGCAGCAAATGTCACTCTCGCCGACATGCCACGCGAGATTTGGACGGTCAATAGCTCGAACTACTTCGTGATTGACGGCTTTGGCCATCCCATTCGCTACATCAAAGCCATGCCAACCATCGCTGCAGACGGAGGCTCACCGCCTGACCCTGTCACCATCAACAACACCTATGACATTTGGTCTTATGGGAACGACACTGACAATTTGACTGCCACAAGTTTGATGACTCAGGACAACACGACGCTAGCTCGTGCCAGCTCCAAGTGGATCAAAAATTGGTAATCATCGTTGTTAGCCAAAGTGATCTTTGTCTAAAGCATGAGCTGAAGAAGACGATCTCGGATCTGAGTTTGCCACTTTTCAAGATAAGCCAATTTGACCTGTAGCTTTTGTAGATCACTCCACACTGTTGGATCGCTACAGGACAGACGTCGATCCAAATCAGGCAGTTCTCTGAGGTAGGCAGCGACACGGGAGGACACCTCTCCATTCAGGTCTTCCAAAGAATCCCGTGCTTTGAGAATTTCACCCGAGAGCAGTGCTTTACTCAGGGCACTCGACGCTGATTTAGCTTTTTCTGTGACTTTAGTCGCAGTCTCCAACTGACGACCTACCGAAGCAAAGAGGTCCATCAATTCAGGTTCAAGCGGAACCGCCTTCCACGAAACCGTGGTATTCAGATCCATCAAATGCTTGAGGCGACGACTGGGCGATCTGAGCAATGAAACAGCAGCATTTAGAGCTGAAGTACGATCTGAATCTCCCTGAGCATGATCAGGGTGAAGGGTTTTGGCAGCCTCCAAGTATGCTTTTTCCAAAAGCTCTTCATCCATCGCTGCACACGGAGCCAGACCCAGCAATTCAAAGCAATTGGTCATAACGGTTTCTCCAGTTAGGCAGAGAAGCTCTCCCCACAGGAACAAGTCACGACCGCATTGGGATTCTTCACCTTGAATCCACCTTGCTGGAGATCGTCGCTGTAATCGAGCTCGGAACCTGTCACAAACAGAGCACTCTTGGGATCAATCACGACGCGCACTTGATTCGAAATCACCATGATGTCGCGATTGGCAGGTCCATCGACCAAATCCATCTTGTACTGCAATCCAGAACAACCTCCTCCGACCACCGCGACCCGCAAAGCCCCATGCTCGGATCTTCCCTGCTTGGTGAGCAGGCTCGTCAATTTCTGAGCTGCTGCCGGCATGACCAAGATCAGCTTTTCATTACCGATCTTGTATTGAGGCGTTTGGGTGCTGGACTGAGCGCTCATGATTTGATTCGTTTCGACTCAAGAAGAGGCTGAGGTGGATTTCCACTGCTCAAAATGTTCTTTGGAAGCCCTGTATTTGGCACCACAACGCGGGCAGGTGAGGTTGGCATGCCCTTCTTCAAAAATGTAGTCCAAATCCTCTTGGGACAATCTTCCTAGCATCGGAAACAATCGATCCAATGTGCAACCGCAATGGAAGCGACACGCGCGAGTCTCGAGCAGAGACATCTCCTCGGCCTGATCCAACACGGCGATCTCTTCCAACTTGAGATTCTGCAACCAATCGATGTCTGCATCCGGCTCAGCCGAGATTTGCACAAAGTCTTCTTCAGGGAGTCGAAAGTAACGCGTCGGCCTCTGTTCACTCTGATGGTAAAAGGACTCTACCGAATCCAACATGTCTAAGCCCTGGAATTCAACCATGCTCTGACGGGAGGGATACTGAGTCCTCGTGGTTTGAGCGATGAACAAAGACTTGCCCATGTCTTTCACATCATCGGTGAAAACCCGACCTGTCATCTGGGCGACTGGATAACCACCTCCTGTCACGAACAAATTCAGCAGAGGCTGCTGCACATGGATGGTCCAAGCACATTTTTCATCATGCGGCCGTGATGCCAAATGCAATGCCATCGCTGCCAAAGCCTCTTTCAGCATCGAATCCTGAGGCTCATCATTCTGAAGTCCGTGCTGCATCAAATGCAGATAGTAATCCATGTACAAATCGGTGAACCGCCCACGAACCAACAAGCAGTTCCTTCTTCGCACGAAGTAGGATCTCAGTTCAACAACAGCAGAATCGGAATCAATCATAACAGTTCGACCACGGCTCAGAAAGAAAGGTGATTCTGCGCCTCAAGGCCGTTGGGATACGTCACAGAGGCTTGATGAAGATGTCCTTGTAGTAAGTGACGCTCTTGGGATCATGCCCTTGTATCGCGATGAGGCCTTCGCTCAATTTGCGGCCCGGCATGTTGTTGAGTTCTTTGGCGGGATCCCAGCCCTCAGGCTCCGTGAACTCCACGGTGGTTTTGCCATTGACCTGAAGGGTAATCTTCTTGCCTTCGACGCGGATCACATAATCGAACCATTCGCCGTCTTGGCTAGGCGCGCTGGGCACCTTGATGTGCTTGCCCCCCTTGGGCTCTGCCTGGCCCTCCTTCAAAGCCAAGATGTTGATGACCCCGTAGAGACTACCGGTCTTTTTAGGATCAGTATGAGTGCTATTCACTTGGCACTCATAGCCTGCGTCTGGCCAGCCTTTCTCTTGATACTGGGTGTGAAAGTAAACGCCACTGTTGCCACCCTCTGTTGTTTTCACCTTTAGCTTAAGCTCGAAGTTCTTGAAGGAAGTGTTCCCATCCTGCCCAACATAGAAGAGGTGAGCACGACCTCCTGCGACCTTGAGTTCACCGTTTTCGACCGTGAAGACTCCGGGAACTTCATCGTTGGATTTCCAACCCGTCAGGTCCTTGCCGTTGAACAGAGACATCCAGCCATCTTGTGCATTCAAAGAGGCTGATAGGGCAAACAGAGCGAATGAAGCAAAAAGGGTTCGGCGTGTTTTCATGGTGGAAGGGCGAGATACAGAGGTGCCTGGGTTTTGTCCAGCAGCCTTGCACTTCAGGCGGAGCACAAGGCAGAAGGGTTAATGCCGAAGTTCAGCGGGCAAGAATGCCCCGTTTACCGAAAACTTCGGGATTCGGGTTAATCTTCCGCTTTGGGTTCAGGAAGGAAGAAGCCGAAAAGGAAACTCAAAACCGCAATCGCAGTGCCTACGTAGCCTGCCGCCATGGCCACATGGGAGGGCAGAAGCGGGCCTGAGCCTGCCAGCATGGGAGCTACAAAGCTAGTCGTCACAAAGGCCATGCTGGTTCCAATCATGCGCCCCCCGACGTTCGTGGCAAAGCTTCCTCCTGTTCCACGCAAATGCATGGGAAACACTTTGGGAAGGTATTCTCCAAAATAGCTAAACTGCGCCACCGTGAGCAGACCACAGATGCCATATGCCCAAAGGAACGATGCACCTCCCACTTCAAAGAGTTTAAAATAGGTGAGTGGCAGCAGCACCATCGCAGGAATCTGAAACACACGCAGCAAGGTGACGCGGCTGATGCCCCAGATGAGCAGACCTGCCAGCAGCAAGCGTCCCACCAATCCTCCCAGTTCCTGACGCAACTGAACTTTGTCTGCCATCTCTTTGACCTTGTCATTGTGAGGCTTGGATTTCCCAAAGTTCTCTTTGATCTTAGCCACGATCTCTTTGCGGGCTGGATCGGTAGGCTGAAGTTGATTGAGCTGAAGATTCAGGGCTTCTGCCTCCTTGCGAAGTGGAGCGAGGGTTTTGGAGACCTCCTTCAGTTCTGGCAATCCGGGCGTCACACGAGCGACCGTGACCTGCAAAGCTCCAAACGCGATCCCGTAAGCACAGGCAGAAAGGGCGGCAGTGACCAGCGTCACCCGACGCAACTCAGGAGCAAACAGAGCGGAGAAGCTAGGACGCTTCAACTGGCCCGCAGCACGACGCTCTTTCCAGACTTGGCTTTCTGGAACAAAGGGCAGCAGCAGCGCAATCGGAATGGCAGGAAGAATCCCTGTCATGAGCAAGTAACGCCAGGATGCAGGATCCGTAGCCCCTAGCCCGAGCGGGAGCGCCATGTGGGGAAGGTCTGCACCATGCTGACTGATCCAGACGCTGACACCTGTCACCAACAACCCACCCAATGAAGCAAAGGCTTGTGTGATGCCGAGCCACTTCTCCTTGGCTTTTTTGTCGGGAAAGACTTCTGCCAGCCATGTGATGGCCGCCACAAACTCAATGCAGACACCAATGAAAGTCGTGCTGCGGAAGAAGACAAAAACTTCCAGGGAAGTCGCATAAGCGGCGCAAAAAGGAGACAGCGAATACATGAAGATGCTGGCAGCCATGATGGTTTTCCGCCCAAATCGATCGACCAGCCATCCTCCCAGCAGCCCAAAAACGCCACCACACAGAGCTGCGATCCAGAGCAGCTTTCCCACCCAATCCGTCACCATGGGATTGTTCAATGGCACCTTGAGTAGCTCTGCAATCGCAGGAGCGGCAACCAAAGGCGTCATCAGCAGCTCATAGGTGTCGAAAAGAAAGCCGATGCTGGCGATCACGATGATCAGCCAAGTGGTGCGATTCATAGGAGTGGCCATAAAAGAGATCGTGTAAAGTTGCTCAACGAATCAACCAAGCAGGGGACGAAGCATGTCGAGGATTTTAGGAACCTCGACAAAAGGATCTTTGGCCACTTCATACTCCAGCGTGAACCAACCTTGGTAATTCGCATCCCGCAGGATTTTCAAAAGCCGCGGCACATCCGCTGGCTGCGCCTCATTCTTCTTGGTTCCTTTGGGGCTGATTTCCATCTTCAGCTGCACGTTGATGGCATAGGGGGCGATTTTAGCCAAGTCTCCATAAGGATCTTCGGTGTGAAAATTGCCACTATCCCAGTTGATGCCAGCCCATGGGCTCTTCGCGGCTTTGACCATCTTGATGAGGTTATCAGGTTCCGCCACAATGCCGCCATGATTCTCGAGCCCGAGAAAGATGCCTTTTTTGGCCGCATAATCGAGGCACTCTTGATAAGCCTTCAGGCAGTTGGAAACGGCTTCTTCTTCGCTCAATCCTTTGGGCTGAGGCCCTGCGAATACACGAATGTGGGGTGCATTCATGATCGCAGCGTAGTCGATCCAGCGCTTCACATCATGGATTTCTTGATCCAGCTTTTCGCCCTGAGGGAGAGCAAAGTTATTGCCCACGGCGGTGCCAGCGAGCTGAACTCCACGCAGATAGGCATGACGTTTGACCTCCAAAAGATACTTCTCATCGACGTCCGGTGGGAAAAAGTAGCTGGTCAGTTCAGCACCAGGCACGTTGTTGTCCGCACACCAGTCGATGAAATCCATCATGCTCCAGGGCTTGCGGTCTGCCTTCAGCTTGTTCTCTTTCCCTCTCATCCACTGAAAGGATTCGCGGAAGGAGTAAGCTGCCACTCCCAGTTGCATCCGGCTTTTCCCTGGACGTTGAATCGGCTCGATCCCGGATAGGGAGGTCGCGCTGAGTGCTCCAAGACTTGTGGTGAGAAAATGGCGGCGTGAGGTCATGTCGAAAAGAAAACGTTCAAGCGGGGACGGCTTATCAGCCATGAAACCCGCCTGAAAAGCAAGGAGTTACTTCTGTGAATCCATCCAAAGCTTTCAAAGTCAGGCGTTTAGTTTTTTCGCCACTGCCAAGCTTCATCAAAGAAGCCAGCATCACTGATTTTGCCGGGCGCTCGTGAGGATTTCGGACCTGTGATCTCCACCACGGCCCAATCAGGCAGCTTGGCCACCTGCCTTGCATTGTTCAGATAGTCATACTCACGATAGGTGAAGCTGCTGTTGAGCACGACATAGCGCTTCGGATTCAGAGGGTTTGGGTAAATCAAGACAGGCACATGCTTGCGGACATCGTAGGTTTTGCCATTCGCAGTCAACTTTCCCTCAGCCCAGGTGATCGGCAGCTTAGCCAGGATCTTCGCGAGCACCGCATTGCTCTGCGGATCTCCCCACAAGATGAGGTGATGAGCGGCGATGTCAGCATCGCTGATCGCTTGATCATCTTTGACAGGAGCGTCTCCACGGAACTGGCGTCTCCATTCAAAAGCAGCACGATTCATTTCATGCTGCGTCCACGCTTGAAGCTCTGGATTCATGGCTACGCCAGTCGGTTTGACCATCAAGAAACTGTCCATGAAGGCATCGTCAATCGGCCCTGAGAGACCCGGTTGTTTGGCCAACTGACCAGCTTCCTGCGGGGCGTCCACTTGCTTCCACTGATCACCCTGACGACGAAGGTGAACCTGCCAAGAACGATCGGACCGAGGTCCAGCCAGCTCCACCACATCACGATCAATCTTCAGAGTCACTCCCTGCTGCAAGGCAAAAGGGGCATGACCTGCGGGCATATCGAGGGTTAACCCACGAACATTGCGGGTCTCAATGGTCAGCGCGCTGTCGGACGTGATTTTGGCGTGAACACGAGCACGCTCCCAATGCCGCTCCATGCGGTCCACCGTCAGCCAGTGCATTTTGGGGTAACGAAGGAACCACGTGGTGAACTGAATCTCACGGGGCACACGATTGCGCCCTAAGGCAGCGATAGCAGCCAGTCGTTTCTCGATTTCAATCAAGGAATCGGGATGAATCTTATGCGCTGTCTGAGGTCCGATGATGTGAGTGAGTTCGATCTTTTCTTCACGCAGGTGTCTCGCCATCACATCAGCGGCCTGCTTTTGCTTATCCAGTTCTCCACTGTAAGCCACCGTCGGCACATGAAATAAATTCACTGCGCGATCGGTCGCATTGTACCAGTGCCACAGCGTTTTTTCATAAGCTGGAATCTGCGAAACATCTTCGCTCTGGAAAACATTGAGGAATTCAGGGGTCTCGGCAAAGCCAGCGCCAGGATTAGCAGCGCACCAAAGGTCGGGATAATTGACCGCGAACTGCCATACAGCAGCTCCTCCCATGCTGAAGCCACGAATGATCATGCGATCTTCGTCAATGGCATAAAACTTCTTGGCGTGCTCCAGCGCCTCCAGCAGATCGATCTCACCCGCGAATTTATTCGCGCAGCAGTATCTGCCATAGGGGTGCAGGACCAAGGTGTGTTCAGGAGAAATTTGTCCTGTTTGCTTCCGTCGCTGGTCGATGAAAGCCAGCTCACTCAAGGTCTCACCACGACCATGACACCAAGCATCCAAGCGTGAAGGAGCCCCATGGTAACTTTCTGGAATCACCATGCCGTAGGGTTGAAAGGAACCGTCGATCTTAGAACGATAGCCGCGGACGACCAATCCCTTTTGCGTCGTCCACGGATGCTGACCATTCTTGAGCTGGGCTGCCCGTTGCATGCCTTCGGCGAGGATTTCCTGAGCGGACTTGAGTTCTCCCAGCTTGTGAACTTCGTTGTGCTTCAGCGCCCAATCGACAGCCTTGTGGTAAACTTCCAGATCAGGCAAAAGATCTGCCAGTTTGGGATTCTTTTGCTGAGCTTTGGCCGCCGCATGGATCGCTGCTCGCAACTCGGTCAGACCTTGCTGAAGAGACTTCGCGTCAGCCTCAGGAACTGCCACTCCAGGAGGAGGAATGGGGCGCACTTGATCAGCGAGATTGTCTTTGGGACCATCCGCCCACGCGACGGCAGCGAGAAAGGGAGCAAGGCAACGAAGCATCATGGAAGGGATTCTACATAAGCACGAACTTGGGCACTTCATGCGTGATTTATCTCCTCCCTTTGGACGAGATTCGGATGGCGCTGCATCCTTCATGGACAGCGCTTGACCCAGGAGATGCCTGCCGCCAGTCTGCCCCATGCGCAACCCAGACCGAGATCACACCATGGCGATTTTCTGCGACTTCGAAAACCTCGCCATCGGGGTGCGCGAGGCCAAGTATGACAAGTTCGACATGGGCAAGGTCCTAGAGCGCTTGCTCGTCAAAGGCAGCATTGTGGTCAAAAAAGCTTACTGCGACTGGGATCGCTACAAAGAGCACAAGCGGGCCATGCACGATGCAGCGTTTGAAATGATCGAGATACCCCACGTTCGTCAGGGTGGAAAGAATAGCGCTGACATTCGCATGGTCGTGGATGCGCTGGACCTCTGCTACACGAAGTCCCACGTGGACACCTTCATCATCGTGAGTGGAGATTCAGACTTCTCGCCTCTGGTCAGCAAGCTGCGCGAAAACAACAAAACGGTCGTGGGAGTCGGTGTCAAAAATTCCACTGGAGACATCTTCATCAAAAACTGCGATGAATTCATCTTTTACGATGACCTCGTGCGTGAGCAACCGCGTCGCAAACAAGCCACCAAGACCAGCGCACCCAAGCCCCCCGCCAAAGCCAAGGAAGAATCCGCAGGCCAAGTGGCCAAGCCTGCGACCATGACCGAACCTGCACCGAAATCCGCGGGTGATCCTGAAAAGGCCTTGGATCTTTTCATGGAAACCGTAGATGCCATGATGAACGAGCGCGGTGGCAATCAACCCATCTGGGCTTCGTCTGTGAAGCAAACGATCAAAAGACGGCTGCCTCAATTCAGCGAACGCTTCCATGGCTATCGAAGCTTTGCCGCTCTGGTGGAAGCTGCAGCACAGCGAGGTTTCATCCATATCACCAAAGACGCCAAGTCAGGGGACTATCAGATTCACCCCGATTCTGGAGATGATTTGATGCCTGAGAATGCCTTACCCGAAGCCGCAACTGGTCCTATCGCGACTTCTGAAGGCTAAACTCAAAATCTGGGTCTAGATTCCCATGCGCTTGCCTCACTTCAATGTGCTCAAAAACACGAGCACATCAGCAGCTTCCTGTTCCGTTATGGCTTGAAGCAAGCCTTCCGGCATCAGCGATACCGTTTGCAGCTTCTGATCTTGGATCGCGGCATTCGCAAAGGTCTGCGGTTGGCCGGTGGCGAGCTTCAGCGTAACCTCCTTGTCGGTGCGATGGACTAGGAAACCCGTTTGCTGCGTGCCGTCCTTCATGGTGAGCGTCCAGGTCTCGTAACCCTTCGCGATGGTTTTGGAGGGTGTGTGGATGCTTTCGAGCAGTTGCTCACGAGTCAGGCGTGAGCCGACCTTGCTCAAATCGGGGCCAAAGTCACGACCGGTGCCGTTCACGAGGTGACAGGCCAGGCAGGCGGCCATTTTGCCGGTCATGCTGAGCAGTTCACTGCCACGTTTTGCATTACCTTGGACGGCGAGAAGCTTCTTCGCGTCAAAGTTCATGCCCAGTGTCTTCACCCGCTGCTCGAAAGGCACAAAACGCTCAAAGTAGCAGGCGATCTCGGGATTTGGATGTTTGGCGAGAGCAGGGTCAAAAGCTTGTTTGCCACGAGAAATGGCATTCACGGCCAAAAGAGCTTCGGAAGGTGTTTTGACCTCTTTTTGGCTCTCAAAGGCATCCGTGCCCGCGATCCATGCCCAAAGCATGTTGAAGCCTTTCGCATCGACTTCACGCGCCCCGATCATCGGCATGTGACCATTGCCACTGCGGGCGATGCGGGCCATCAGCACGCTCTGCTCCGGCTTTCCGGGATAGATCACACGAGCATCGGTGAGGCCGAGTTCGCCGCGAACAGGCTTTTCATCGAGCATTATCGTCTCCGCGGTGGGTAGATCGGCATTCACCATGAGCTGCACGCTGCCCCCGCCATGCCGGCGATGACAGTGAGCGCAGTTCGCATGGAGCCAGGCACGTGCTTGCGATTCGAGATCGTCCTTTTCGTGCAGGCGGTTCTTCAACCGAGCCATAAACTTCTCGTCGAGCACCTCCTCGGGCTTTTTGCCGTCGATCTTCGTGAGCTGGTCGGGTTGGAAGCCGAGCGTGAAACCGCTCCAGTTCGTGTGGCAGCGGGCACACTCGCCGCGGCCGTGGATGCGCCAGGGTTGCTTGTCGATGATGAACTCCTCGCCATCCGGTCCCACGAGCTGCGCATCCGTCCCCGCATCGTTCCAGCGGTAGGAGTAACCATTCCAGGACTCGCCATCGAAGTGCAGGATTTGGGTTTCGATGCGCCGGGCATTGGAATGTGGTGCAGTCGTCCCGACTGCGTCAGGCCGCCGAGACGGCGGCACCACACTCAGGCTCACCGTGCGGGCGAGCACGGCCCCCACAGGCCATTCGACCTTGTAGTTCAGCTTCTCCGGTTTGCCACTGACCGTTGTCTTGATGCTTTCACCATTCGGCAGGGCCACGAAGCGCTGCGCCGTGGCCCCATCCTGCCACATCGGCTCGGCGATCTCGAAGGGCAGCACGCCCGCAGCTGGCTTTTGCGAGGCTGTGTCTGCGAACAGGCCCGTCTCGCTGAGTTTGCGTGGAAACTGGCTCCGTTTGCCGACGGCCGGATTTCTGGCGAGGCGATAGATGTGCGTGTCCTTCTCCCAGTTCATCCAGTAGATCTCGCCGTCCTCGCTTTGGCCGAAGGTGACGATCTTGTGCGGCGTGTCGGCGATCTCCTCGCGTCGCGTGACCTGTTTGCCATCGTGCCACAGAGCCCAGATTTTCCCCGTCTCGTAGTCGCCGTAGATGTAGGCATCGCGCAGCTCGGGAAAGCGGCTGCCGTGATACACATAACCTCCGGTGATGCTCGCCGCCTCGGTGTGCGGATGCGCGGCGACGGGTGGAATGATCTCGCCGGGGCCTTTGGTCTCCGGTTTGATCGGCTGCGAGGCCTCCATGGCGCTCCAGCCATGATTGCCACCGCGTTGCACGAGGTGAATCATCTCCCAGAGCTCCCAACCGACATCGCCGCACCACAGACGGCCCTTGGCATCAAAGCAGATCTTCCATGGATTGCGGAAGCCGAAGGCCCAGATCTCCGGCATCGCGCCCGCGGTGGTGATGAACGGGTTGTCCTGCGGGATCGAGTAAGCTTTGCCGTTCGCCTCGTGATCCACATCAATGCGCAAAACGCAGGAGAGCAGGTCATTCAGACCCTGGCCAGTATTCCGCGGATCGGGCGGTGAAGGCACCTCGGCATCGCCCGTGGAGCAGTACAGCATGCCATCAGGACCAAACTCGAGCGACGCGCCATTGTGGCCGCCGCACAGCCAGGTGAGCAGCACGACCTCCGAGGCCGGATCGAGCACCGGCGGCTCGTTTTGCGTGAGTTTGAAACGCGAGAGCTTCGTGCCATCATCGAGCTTGTCGCCAATCGTGTAGCTGATGAAGACAAAGCCATTTTCTTTCCACCTCGGATGAAACGCGATGCCGTAGGCGTGGCTCAGCTTGTCATGCTTCGCCTTCAAATCGATCAACAAGTCAAGCGACGAGGCTGCGTCCGGCTTGTCCGCGAAGGTGAAGACCTTTCCTGTGTTCTCCACCGCCGCAAAGCGATGAGCGCCCGGCATCGCGATCATCTCCAGGCCATCATGCAGCTCGATCTGCGTGAACGCGGGCTCTGCGATGAAGGGCTTTGGTGCCTCCGGCGTGCCTTGAACGCGCGAGGTGGTCCACTGGGCAGACGCGGAGGTGGCGAGGAGAAAAAGAAAGAAAGTGCGCATGACCGAAATCTGCATCGAGAGACTGAGAAATCTTACTCAATGCCCTGCTCTGAAAGCACTCTCAAAGTTCACTCCACTTCATTGACGGGCGAGTCGAGGGATGACTTCTGCCAGCGCCCCTCCAGCGTGTAAACGAGGTGCGGGGTGTAAAGCTGCGGCTCCAGCAGGAAGGAATCGTGTCCTTTGTCCGAATGCACCGTGATGTGCATGCTCGAGACTTCCGCCCGTTCTAGCGAGGTGATGAGTTCCGCCTGCTCCTCTGGGTAAAAGCAAAAGTCACTGTCGATGCTGAAGACGAGGTAATGATGCCCCGCTGCTCGACTACGGGCAAAGAGTTCATCGTAGTTGGCGACGCCTGCATCTCGCAGCGGATCGTACCGCAGCCACATGTTGATGATGCGAAGGTAGCAGTTCGCATCAAAGCGCTTCACGAATTTTTTGCCCTGGTGCAGCATGTAGCTCTCCACGTTGTGACCGACCTTGTACCACGAGAGCTGTCCCTCAGGCTGAGTCACGCTCTGTCTTGCGCGGCGTTCGATGGCATCCAGATGCACAAAGGTTTTATGCGAGATCATGCGTGCCAAAGCCAAACCATACTCAGGTGGATCGCCTTCGTAGTAGTTCCCGCCTTTGAAATGCGGATCGTTTTCGATGGCCAGCACCTGCTCGAACAAGGTCAGCCGCGTCAGCACCGTGGTGCGCAGGCCGGTAGCCACGGGCATGACGATTTTCACACGCTCGGGGTAGAGGGTGGCGAAGTTGATGGCCAGCAGGCCACCCACCGAAGAGCCAATGACCGCGTGCAGCTTTTTGATGCCGAGATGATCGAGAAGCGCCGCCTGACTGCGCACGACATCGCTGCTGATCACTGGCGGGAAAGCAGCGCCGTAGGGCTTGCCCGTCTCTGGATTGATCGAGGCCGGACCGCTGCTGCCGTAACAGCCGCCAAGGTAGTTCGCACAGATGACGCACCAGCGATTGGTATCCAGCGCCTTGCCTGGGCCGATGAAGAGATCCCACCAGCCATGCTTCACATCCTCGGTCCATCGACCTTCCAGCCCTGGCACGTCAGCATTGTAACCTGCGGCATGCTGACTGCCCGAGAGGGCATGAAAGAGCAGAATCGCGTTGCTCTTCCTCGCGTTCAGTTTGCCATACATCTCGTAGGCGACTGTGATGCTAGGCAAAGCATCGCCACTGGCAAAAACGAACGGCTCGCTGGCGCTGCCGTGGTGGAAAAAGTGGGTGCTGGTTTCGCCGATGCCTGAGGTCATGTGCTGCTCAAGGAGAGGAGAATGCACACTCTGTCAAAGGGCGATGCTCTCCGCCTCAGCGTGGCCAATTGCCCTCGAGAACAGGGCCCGGCTCCACTTTCCAGCTGCCGTTTTGACTCGTGACCTTCCAGCTCTGACGCTGAAAGTGCTTCTTGTAGGCCCAGGCTGCTTCATACTCCCAGACGTTCCCAGCCGTCTGCTTCATGGAGCGGACTTGGATCAGATACACGGGCACACGCAGGTCGGGATCGATGGCTGTGTTGTCTGGCGGAGTCGTGGTCAGCACCGAGGGGCTGATGACGCGCAGCTTGGTGTCAGCAAAGCGCTGCAGAAAAGGCACGCTGGCAGGCGTGAAGTCACGGCCACGAATGATCTCCCCGAGGGCGATGGAGTAGCTTTTCTGCACACCTGGATTGGGGTCGGGCAAGGTGCGAAAGATCTCACGCACCAGGGCCTCTGTGCCGCCATGTTCATAGTCTGCCAGTGACGTGCCTGTGCGATCCACGGGGCCACAGGAGAGGAGACAGCAGGAAAGCAGAACGAGGAGGGCAAAGGGGCGAAACATCAGGCGGCATTACGCGCGCCGATGCCTTTTGTGCAAGGTCGGCGCGCAGGAAATGCAGCCGCCAGCGGGAACAGGCGGGAGGGAAAACCAGTTGCCCGGCAGGCGTGCACTGCTAGCTAACCGCTGGCCCCACGCCGGGGTGCCTCCTTTTTTCCTTACCTTTTTCCCGTCATGATCGTCACTCCCAAGATCCGTGGTTTTATCTGCACGACTGCCCACCCCGTGGGCTGCGCCAAGCACGTCGCTGAGCAAATCGACGTGGTCAAAGCCCGTGGCCCCATCGCCAATGCGCCCAAGAAGGTGCTCGTCATTGGTGCCTCCACCGGTTATGGCCTTTCTTCCCGCATTGCCGCAGCTTTTGGTGGAGGCGCGGCGACCCTCGGGGTCTTCTTTGAAAAACCCGGTGAGGCCGACCGCTGCGGTACTGCTGGATGGTACAACACCGCTGCTTTTGAAAAAGAAGCCCAGGCCGCTGGCCTTTATGCCCGCTCCTTCAATGGCGATGCCTTCTCCGATGCGATGAAGCAGGAAGTCATCGCCGCCATCAAGGCCGACCTGGGTCAGGTGGACTGCGTGATTTACTCCCTAGCCTCGCCTCGTCGCACGCATCCAAAAACGGGCGAGGTCTTCAAGTCCGTGCTGAAGCCCATCGGCCAAAACTACACGAACAAGAACCTGAACACCGGCACCGGCGCAGTGAATGAAGTCACCCTGGAAGGTGCCAATGAAGACGAGATCGCGCAAACGGTGGCCGTCATGGGAGGCGAGGACTGGGAAATGTGGATGGATGCCTTGCTCGAAGCCGGTGTCGTCGCCCAGGGAACGCAAACGGTGGCCTACAGCTACATCGGCCCCGAAGTGACCTGGCCCATCTACAAAAATGGCACCATCGGTCGTGCCAAAGAAGATGTGGAGCGCGCTCAACGCGCCCTTGATGCGAAACTGGCCTCCCTAGGCGGCAAAGCCTGGGTCTCCGTGAACAAGGCCCTTGTCACGCAAGCCAGCAGTGCCATCCCCGTCGTGCCCCTTTACATCTCCCTGCTCTACAAAGTGATGAAGGCCAATGGCACCCACGAGGACACCATTGAGCAGATGGACCGCCTTTTCCGGGAGCGCCTCTACAACGGCGCCAGCCCCCAGCCTGATGAAGCCGGCCGCATCCGCGTGGACGACTGGGAGATGGCCCCTGCCGTGCAGAAACTCATCGATGACCGTTGGAAGGAAGTGAACACCGAAAACTTCCCCCAGTTCGGCGACTTTGAGGGCTACCAGAGCAGTTTCCTGCGCCTTTTTGGTTTCGGCCTTAGCGGCGTGGATTACGCAGCCGATGTGGACACCGCCACCCCCGTGCCTTCCTTGGCAACCGCCTGATCCACCGGCCCTCCGCAGGGCCTGATCCGGCCTCTTTTCACCCCATGTCATCCACCTCAGCCCCGTGATCGCACTCGCCACGGCCAGCCAAAAGGGAGGTGTCGGCAAGACGACCCTCTGCATCAACCTCGCCTACTCCCTGGCGCGGCGCGGATGGAACACGCTGCTCGTGGACACGGATCCTCAAGGGGGCGTGGGGCTATCTCTTGCACGTTCGACACGAGCCAAGACCGGCTTTTACGACTACCTCTGCGGGCTCGAGCGGGATGTTGGCCGCCTCGTGCTCGCCACCCGGCTGCCCGAGCTTCAGATCCTACCTGCCGGTCAGTATGATGCAGCGGCTCGCCGAGGCTGGTCACCGCAGGAGGTGCCTGCCCGCCTGACCGACCTGCTGCGCGCGGCGGAACTGCGCGGCGTGGACTGCCTGATCCTCGACACCGCAGCCGGGCTGAATGCCATGTCCGAATCCGTGGTGAAGGCCTGCGACTACGTCATCCTGCCACAGCAGGCAGAGCCACTGGCTGTGCGCAGCGTGCCCCACATGCTGGAGACTCTGTCCCGCTTTCGCAGTGAGGGGGCTGGGGTCAAAGTCGCGGGCATCCTGCTGACCATGGTCTCGGTGGACAGTCAGGTGAGTCAGAAAGTGGCTGCGGAGCTCCGTGCGCTGCTACCGCCTGACATGCTTTTTGACCAAAATGTGCCTCGGCTGAACTCCTTCCTAGAAGCCAGTGCCATGGGCGTGCCCGTGGCTTTGCTGAAAAAAAATCCACCCCCGGAAGCCCTGCTCTTTGACCAGATCGCTGCCGAAATCGAACGCCGCACCGGTCTCCTCGACGAGGGAGATGCCCCAGGCCACGCTCATGCAAGTCTCCTGGATTGATGCCAACGAAGTGGATGCCCTGCTGGGCCATCTGCGCGATCCAGCCCCAGCGGCCCAGGCCCAGGAGCCTTCAGCGCTAGGCACAGGATGGGGCAAAGAGTCTGCTGCCGCCGAAGCCACGGCTGAGACTTCCCTACCCTCAGCTCGCTCGCACCCTCTCTCTCATCATTCGGACCTGCAGAGCTTTCGTGAAAAGCTGCAGGCCTTGCAAAGCCACGCCATTCAAGCCGGGTTCTTGGCACCGAGTGAAGACGAAGAGACCGCCACGCCGCTCGTCATCGCTTTGCCCACGGTGAAGCCCAACCCGCCTATGCCAGAGCCCTTCCCCACGGCTCCGCCAGCAGCAGAGGCTGCCACGCCGCAGCGCGAAGCATCCTGGGGCAGTTCTGTGGAGGAACGATTCTCCAGCTTTGCCCGCTGGGTCAGGACACGCTTTCCAGACGCAGGGCTCTACATCGTCGGCGATCAGGGCGAGATGCTGTGGGGGCATGGGACCGTGCAGCAAAGCCTCGTCCAGACCACCATCGCCGCCTGGCTCGCGCTGAAACGCATGGGCAGCACCCACGCCCTGGAGACGACGCCCGTCCTCCGCCAACCCATGGCAGATGGGCGGCACCTGCTGGCCATTGCCTGCCCCACTCGATTAGGCTTGCTGCACCTCGCGCTGACCCGCGCCTTGCCCATCACTGACGACGGCGTGCCTGAGCTACGCACACGCCTCATTCGCAGCATCGATCTCGGTGCCTGACACAAAAGCACCAGCAGGCGCGATTCCTAGCACCTATGAAAAACGAGGTCTCGCACGTTAAAGCCCGCATGAGACCTTTTGACCTCCAGGTAAATGGCTATGCAGGTACTGACTTCAACCGCGATGGACTCACGCCTGAAGCCCTGCATCACGCTTGCCAATGCCTCGTGGAGGATGGTTGCACCCAGATCCTCGCCACCTTCATTACGGATGATCTCCATGCCATGGCCGACCGCATGGCCACGCTGGTGAACCTGCGTGAGGCCGATGAACTCGCGCGCTCCGTGATCGCCGGCATCCACATCGAAGGTCCCTTCATCAGTCCTGAAAAAGGCTACGTCGGTGCGCACCCCGCCCAGCACGTCCGTCCGGGGACACTGGAGGATGCCAAGCTGCTGCTGGACGCCGCTAGCGGGCTGACCCGCCTCGTCACCCTGGCGCCTGAGCATGACGAGCACTTTCACACCATCGAGTTCCTGGCCAACAACGGCATCACCGTCTCCGCCGGCCATTGCAACCCCAGCCTGGATACCCTGCGCGCCGCGACCGAGCATGGGCTGAGCATGTTCACCCACGTGGGCAATGGCTGCCCGATGCTCATGCACCGGCATGACAACATCATTCACCGTGCCCTAGCTCTGCGGGACAAGCTCTGGCTCTGCTTCATCCCAGACGGCGTTCACATCGACTTCTACAGCCTGAAAAACTACCTCGCTGCGGCCGGGCTGGAAAAGACCATCTTTGTCACCGATGCCATCTCCGCCGCGCGCCTCGGCCCCGGCACCTACAGCCTCGCCGGTTGGGACATCCGCGTCGGCGATGACCTCGTCGCCCGCAGTCCCGATGGCTCCCACTTTGTCGGCAGCACGGTCACCGTGCCCCGCATCTTGAGCGAGGGTCAGGAGCAACTCGGCCTCAGTCCCGCCGAACTCGAACGCCTGCTGGACACCAACCCACGCTTGGCCGTGAAGATCCCCGAGTGATCAAACCGGCGTTGACTCGGGCACCGATCCTTCTTTGATGGTAGCCGCATCCCTTCCGGCTGCCCTTTACACCTCCATCCCCTACCGCATCCCATGGCTCTCTCCGTCGGCACTCCAGCCCCCGATTTCACCGTCACCACCCTCGGCGCCAGCGGCCCCGAGCTCTTCAAGCTGTCCGAAAACATCGGCCAGACCAATCTCCTGCTCCTCTTCGTGCCCATGGCCTTCACGGGTGTCTGCACCCAGGAATTCTGCGCCCTCTCCAGCAGCATCAACGAATACACCTCCCTGAACGCCACCGTCGTCGGCATCAGCGGTGACAACCCCTTCGCTCAAAAAGCCTGGGCTGAGAAGGAAGGCATCACCCTAAAACTGCTGAGCGACTACGACCACAAGGTCGCCACCGCTTACGGCGTGGCCTATGACAGCTTCCTGCCTGCCAAAAATCTCATCATGGGTGGTGTGCCGAAGCGCTCTGCCTTCATCATCGACAAAGCAGGCATCATCCAATACGCCGAAGCCCTCGAAAGCCCCGGCGACCTGCCGAATTTCGACGCCATCAAGGCCAAGCTCGCCGAGCTGAAGTGATTCCTGCCCCTGTAGGCAAACCCCAACCCTCCCCTGCCTCCGCACGGGAGGGTTTTTCATGGGCTGATGGCCGCCCAGACGATTCATTCAGGGTGAGCGATGGCCTGACCTTTCTTGGCGTTGCTGAATGACGACAGGGCTGACGGGTGGGCAGATCTGACTCGGGCAGCGATGACAGCCTTGCCAAGGGGGAGACCCGGTCTAGTCTCGCGCCCGTTATGCCCAAACCGCTTCAAATTCTCCTCTGGCTCGCCATTTCCGCGCTCGGCGCGGGTTCTGTCGCATTCACGGCGTTTCACCAGGGTGAGACGATCAATGCCTTATGGATCGTGGTCGCAGGCTTGTGCAGCTTTGCGGTGGCATATCGCTTTTACAGCAAGTGGCTCGTGACGAAGGTCCTGGTGCTGGACAAGCAACGTGCCACGCCCGCCCACACAAAAAAGGACGGCAAGGACTTCGTGCCGACGAACCAGTGGGTGGTCTTTGGCCACCACTTCGCCGCCATCGCGGGACCTGGCCCTCTGGTCGGGCCGGTGCTGGCATCGCAGTTTGGTTACCTACCGGGCACGCTTTGGATTCTGATCGGCGCCACGCTCGGCGGTGGCGTGCATGATGCCATCGTCATGTTTGCCAGCATCCGCCGCGGCGGCAAATCCGTCGGTCAGATGCTGAAGGAAGAAGTCGGCTCTGTGGTCGGTTTTGTGGCGATGGTTTCCATTCTGGCCATCATGACCATCCTGCTGGCGGTGCTGGGCTTGGTCGTGGTGAAAGCCTTGGCCGAGAGCCCCTGGGGCCTCTTCACCATCGCCATGACCATCCCGCTGGCCTTCCTCATGGGCTTCGGGCACACCATGCTGAAGATCAGCGTGCGGGATGTGACGATCTTCGGCATCGTGGGGCTGCTCGTCAGTGTCTGGGCAGGCAGCAAACTCGGCACATGGGGCATCGAGCACTGGTTCGACTTCAGCGGCACCTCCTTGGCATGGTCGATCATGATCTATGGCTTCGCGGCCTCAGTGCTGCCGGTGTGGATGCTGCTAGCTCCACGAGATTACCTGAGCACCTTCATGAAAATCGGCACCGTGGCGGTGCTGGCCGTGGCGGTCATCTTTGTCGCACCTGAACTGCAAATGCCAAAGCTGACCAGTTTCACGGATGGCACGGGCCTCGTCTTTGGTGGCAAGATCTTTCCCTTTGTGTTCATCACCATCGCCTGCGGTGCCATCTCTGGCTTCCATGCGCTCATCTCCAGCGGCACCACACCAAAGATGCTGGACCGCGAGGACAGCATCCGCAGCGTGGCCTATGGTGCGATGGTCACCGAGATGCTGGTGGCGCTGATGGCGCTCGTCGCCGCTTGTGCACTGGTTCCAGGCGAATACTTCGCCATCAATGCAGGCATCAACAAAACCATGCCGCCAGAGCAGGTCGTGCAGGTCATCACCCAGGCGGGATATCCCGTGACCGTGGAAGGCATGAACAAGCTGGCAGCCGACATTGGGGAAAAGACCATGTTTGGTCGGGCAGGCGGCGCTCCCACCTTTGCCGTGGGCATGGCGCAAATGTTCGCCCGCGCCTTTGGCGAGAGCTGGATGGCCTTCTGGTATCACTTTGCCATCATGTTTGAGGCGCTCTTCATCCTAACCACCATTGACGCCGGCACCCGCGTGGGACGCTTCATTCTCCAGGACTTCATGGGCAACCTGTGGAAGCCCCTGGGCAACACGCAGAGCTTGCCTTCGAACGTCTTTGCCAGCGCGTTGCTCGTCGCAGGCTGGGGTTACTTTCTTTACCAGGGCGTCGTCGATCCCCTCGGCGGCATCAACACGCTGTGGCCGCTCTTTGGCATCGCCAATCAATTGCTGGCCGTCATCGCCTTCTGCCTGGGCACCACCTTGCTGATCAAAATGGGCAAGGCACGCTACTTGGCCGTGACGGGCATTCCATTGGCCTTCCTGATGACGGCGACCTTCAGCGCCGGTTGGATCAAAATCTTCGATCCCGATCCGAAAATGGGCTTCATCGCCGCAGCCGATTCCTTTGCGGCCAAAATCGCCGCGGGTGGGACCGAGCAGCAGCTCAGAGAGTGGTCGGCTCAGCAGTTCAATTTCACGGTCGATACCGTCGTGACGGCGTTCTTCCTCTGCGCTGTCGCCATCATCTTTCTCGGTTGTTTGGCCGAGTGGGTGAAGCTGCTGCGCGGCACCAAGCAGCCGGTGCTACACGAGGACCCCTACGTGGCCCTGCCAGACGCGGCCTGATCTCCTCGCCTCATGCGCTGCCCGGCCTGCCATGCTCTGATCGGGGAAACCGATGCTGCCTGCCCGGTCTGTCACTTCAGCTTGGCAGCGCTGGAATCTCAGATCGGGCCACTTTCGCAGATCGAGGCTCCGGTGGCCGATCTTTCGCGAACGCTGAGCGCGCCGGAACTGCGACGCGTGACGCACGAGATCCACCTGCTCGGGCAGCGTTACCCACAGGTAAAGGGCATTGCCATCTTTGCAGATCCTCCGGAGCGACTCACGGATGAGCTTTATGCCTTTTGGCTCTTCAATCGCGGGGGGCTGTTCAGTGCTGTAGAGAAGGGTGGCGACAACCATGGGCTGCTGCTGCTCATCGCTCCTGCGTCGGGCACCGCGTCTGTGGTGCTCGGCTATGGGCTGGAGGCACTGATACCTCCGGCAGCCCTCCAGAGCTGCTTTGCAGTGACTCGTGCGCATCTGGAGAAAAGGCGCAGCACCCAAGCTGCGGAGGCTTTTTTTCGGGAAATGCAGAGTCAGCTCGAGCCCTATGTGCCGCTTTGGCCACAGGTTTTCGGCCTAGAGGAAAAAGCAGCCTGGTTTGATGCCACGACCGGTGAACTGACCCTGACCTGCACGGAAGAGGCGGCAGACACTTACTGATTGGCCCCTGACCTGCTGTGACCTAACCTGCCTTTTTGCCAGAGCCTGAACCTCTCCCCTTCTCGATTTTTTCAGATGCGCCGCCCCTTTTGGATCTTCCTGGTTGTGATCACGGCGGGATACTTGGCCTTTTGGTTCCTGCTGATCGCAGCCACCGCCGGCTTCAGCACGCCGCAGGCCTGGCTGGAGACGCTCGTGAAGCCGGAAATCCGCTACGCGGCAGGCCTGAGCGTGCTCACCTGCACTGCTGCGGCAGCGCTGGCCCTGCTCTTCGCTGTGCCCATCGGCTACCTCATGGCTCGGCGAGAATTCCCTGGCAAGACCTGGATCGATGCCGCGCTAGATATTCCCATCGTGCTGCCGCCCATGGTGGTGGGCATCTGCCTGCTGATCTTTTTTCAGACGCCGCTAGGCCGCCATATTGAGGTGATGCTGCCCTTCACCTACACCATCGCAGGCGTGGTGCTGGCGCAGTTCGTCGTGGCGGCGGCCTTTGCCATCCGCACCATGCGCGGGACCTTTGATCATCTTTCGCCTCGGCCCGAGCAGGTGGCGCTGACGCTAGGTGCCACGGATTTTCAGGCCTTTCGGCACGTGGCCCTACGCGCGGCACGGCGGGGCATGTTGGCGGCCTTTTGCATCTCCTGGGCACGCAGCTTGGGTGAGTTTGGCCCCATCTTGGTCTTCGCCGGAGCCACGCGACTGAAGACCGAAGTGCTGCCAACCACCGTCTGGCTGGAGCTGAGCGTGGGAAACCTAGACTCAGCGGTGGCGGTCAGTTTAGCCATGATCGCCCTGGCCATCCTGGTGCTCGTGCTCGTGCGCACCACGGGCGAGCGCGTGTGACACCTGCCCTCATCGACATTCTCCCATGATCACCCTCGAAGCCATCTCTTGGACAGCCCCTGGCGCTGCCTTTCAGCTCCGTGAGGTTAGCGTGGAGATCCCAGCCAACAGCTACGCAGTGCTCATGGGCACGACCGGCTGTGGGAAAACAACCCTGCTGGAACTGATCTGTGGCCTGCGCCAGCCCACCACCGGTAAAATTTGGCTGGAGGGGCAGGACGTGACGCGCTGGGAACCACGACGCCGCGGCATCGGCTACCTGCCGCAGGATCTAGCACTCTTCCCCGAGACCCGAGTGCGCGACCAGATCCGCTTTTCCCTGAAGATGCGCGGTCAGAGGGACGGTGAAGATTCAGTGCAGGAATTGATCTCGGAACTCGGCATCGGCCACCTGCTGGATCGTTTCCCCGAGGCTCTCTCGGGGGGAGAAAAGCAACGCGTCGCCCTGGCGCGAGCCCTGGCGGCGCGACCACGTGTCCTGCTGCTGGATGAGCCGCTCTCAGCGCTGGATGAGACCACCCGCAGCACTGCCGCGGAGCTGCTGCGCACCCTCCAGGAGCGCCACCGGCTGACCGTTTTGCACGTCACTCACTCCGCCGCAGAGGCCTTCACCCTCGGCCAAGTTCGGTTGCGAATGGATCAGGGCCGCGTCGGCCCCGCCTGAAATGAGTGGGTGCCGCTTCTTGACGGGGGGGAGGCCGCTCCTATCATGGCGCGCCTCTCCCCAGGCGACCTTTTTTGATCTCACCCCCCCAACGCATCGCACCATGGCTATCCTCGTTGACACTGACACACGCATCCTCGTCCAAGGCATCACGGGCGATTTCGGTTCCCGCCACGCCAAAGCCTCCTTGGACTACGGCACGAAACTCGTCGCCGGTGTGACCCCAGGCAAAGGCGGACTCAGCTTTGAACATGGCAGCCACAAAGTGCCAGTCTTTGACACCGTCAGCCAAGCCGCCAAAGAAACCGGAGCCACCGTCAGCGTGATCTTCGTGCCACCGCCCTTCGCCGCAGATGCGATCCTGGAAGGCGTTGACGCCGGGCTCGACCTCGTCGTGGCCATCACAGAAGGCATTCCTGTCAATGACATGATCAAGGTGAAAGCCGCCATGAAGGGCAGCAAGACCCGTCTCATCGGCCCAAACTGCCCTGGACTCGTCACCCCAGGTCTGGGTGAAAAATCCCACGGCGGATGCCGCATCGGCATTGCTCCAGGTTACATTCACAAGCGCGGCAACGTCGGCGTCGTCAGCCGCTCCGGCACCCTGACCTACGAGGCCGTCTGGCAGCTGACCACCCGTGGCTACGGCCAGAGCACCTGCGTTGGCATCGGCGGTGACCCCGTGAACGGCACCAACCACCTGGATGTGCTGAAGATGTTCAATGAAGACCCCGAGACTGAGGCCATCATCATGATCGGTGAAATTGGCGGCAATGCCGAAGTCGAAGCTGCTCGCTGGGCCAAGGATCACTGCAAAAAACCCATCGCAGCCTTCATCGCCGGTGCCACGGCACCTCCCGGACGCCGCATGGGCCACGCTGGTGCCATCATCGGTGGAGCAGACGACACCGCTGCCGCCAAGAAACGCATCCTGTCAGAGTGCGGCATTTCTGTCGCAGATAGCCCCGCTGACATGGCTGCTGCCTTGTTGAAAGTCTGGGGCAAATAGCCCTGAACTCTGATCTCATTCACACGATTGGGCGGCTGATTCCGAAAGGAACAGCCGCCCCATGGTTTTCTAGCGTGCTGATCTCGCGATCCACAACCGGTCAGTTGCCCACACGTCGGAGAAACGTGGCGCACCGCCATCGAGGCGGACAGCGATCCGTCACGCTGCCAGAGGCATGCCGTAGGGCAGGTCTTCGGGCAGCTTCACAAACTCCGAGATGCGTGCCCAAAGAGCACTGTAGTCCTTGTTCAGGTCACCTGACAAGCAATCGGTCAGCTCAGCACCCGCATCGGGATGCTTCATCACCACATCCTTGAAAGAAAAATCAGGGTTGTAGAAGGCATAGACCAGCTTGCGCATGTTCTCCACACCCATGCGCATCTGCTTGCCATACTCTGCGAAGCGTTCTGGGGAAAGATCACCCGCAGCCAGGGCCGAGTGGATCGCATCTCCAGCCAGCACTCCACTTTTCAGCGCCAGCATGACACCGCTGCTGAAGACGGGATCGAGGAAAGCAAACGCATCCCCCACCAGCAGCAACCCCTGCGCACTGCCGAACTTCGAATGCTTCGAGTACTCGCTGGTGATCCAAAACTCTCCCGTGCACGAGCCACTGCTCAGGTGATCCTGAATCCATTGATTCTCCCTCAGTTCGCGCTCAAACATGGTCTTGGGATCGCGCACCCCCTCGCGGCTCAGGTACTTGCCCTCGGCCACGACACCCACGCTCACCATGTCGTTGTGCATGGGGATGTGCCAGAACCAACCTTTGTTCGGGATGAAAGCGATTGTGGTGCCACCTTCGTCAATGCCTTCCTCGCGCTTGGAGCCTTTGTAGTAGGTCCAAACCGCCACCTTGTTCAGGAACGGATCTCCCACACGCCAGCCGAGGCGGTTTGAGGCAAAGGCTTCCTTACCCGTCGCATCGACCACCATTTTGGCCATCAGCGTCAGCTTGTGCCCATTCTTGGTTTCGGCTTCGACGCCGATGACATGGCCACTGTCATTGCGCAGCAGACTCGTCACCTTGGTTTCCTCCATGACCTGTGCTCCCTTCTCACGGGCGTTATTGAGCAGCATTTGATCAAACTCAGACCGCATCACCTGCCAAGTCTGCGCGACGGTTTCTTTGTCGTAGCGCGTGTAGAAATAAAACGGCTGGGAACGGCGACCATCGGGTTGCACGAAGTTCACGCTGAACTTCTTCACGAAGTGAGAAGAGCGCATCTTCGCGATCATACCTAACCTTTCCAAAGGACCAAAGGTGAAGGGAATCAGGGACTCACCCACATGGTAGCGAGGAAACTTCTCGCGTTCCAGCACCAGCACTCGATGCCCGTGCTCTGCGAGAATGGAAGCGGTCGAGGCACCGGCAGGTCCGCCGCCAATGATAATCACCTCAGGATGGGATTCAGAAAAAGTCATCGTGTTCACACCCAAACTAACGCAGTGTCTCAATCGCTAGAGCATTGTTTCTCGGCATTCCATTCATGCCGCCGCGGCATGAATCCTGATTCACGCTCTCCTGCCAGAGAATCGTCAGGCCTTTCGTTATAGTTCACGTCCATGTCCACGCCTTCCATCGCTCCCCAGAACCGCCGCCGCTTTTTGCAAACCGCCACGGCCAGCCTTGTCGCGGCCTCCTTTGCGGCTCCCTACATCACTCGCGGCCTTCGCGCTGCCTCGCCCAATGGCAAGCTACGCCATGCCGCCTTTGGAGCCTCCGGCATGTCCTGGAGTGACATCACCTCCATGGCGAACCATGACCACTGGGAGCTAGCTGCCGTCTGTGATGTGGACACGCGCCACTTCGCCCGGGTGAAGGAGCAATGGCCCGACGTGCGCTGCTACCAGGACTGGCGTGAGCTTTTGGAAAAAGAGGCAGGCAAGATCGACAGCGTCAATGTCTCCACGCCCGACCACATGCACGGCCCCATCGGCCTCAAAGCCATGGACCTCGGCCTGCATGTCTATGGTCAAAAACCTCTCGCGCAAAACCTGCACGAATGCCGCCAGCTCATGCTGAAAGCTCGGGAAAAAGGCGTGATGACCCAGATGGGCATCCAAATTTCCTCTGACTTCACCGAACGTTTCGCCGTCGAACTCATCCACCAGGGCGTCATCGGCAAGGTCAAGGAGGTGCACACCTTCTCCAACAAAAAATGGGGCGACATGGAGCCTGTGCCGACCACCAGCGACCCTATCCCCGAAGGCTTTGACTGGCAGCTCTGGCTTGGCAGCGCCACGGACCGACCTTACGTGAAGGGCTACTATCACCCCTCGAACTGGCGCAAGCGCCGCGATTTCGGCACAGGCACCCTGGGAGACATGGGATGTCACATGTTTAGCGGCTGGTTCCGCAGCCTAGACCTCGCCGCGCCCATCGCAGTAAAATCCAGCGGCCCAACGCCACCGAACGCCACGAATTGGGCCATCAACGCGATCGTCGAATACACCTTCAAAGGCACCGCCTACACCGCAGGGCAGACAGTCAAAGTCACTTGGTATGATGGCGATGCCCGCCCACCCGCCGAGGTCATGGCGCTGGCGGATCCCGCCAAATTCCCTGGTCAGGGCAGCATCTACTTGGGCACCGAAGGCGTCCTTCTGCACCCTCACGGCAGCACGCCACAGCTCTTCCCCAAGTCGAAATTCCAAACCACGCGCATGCCGAAACTCGAGCCCCGCAACCACTGGTTTGACTTCATCGACTGCTGCCTGAAGGGCGGCGCACAGAAGCCCACAGCCAACTTTGACTACGCCGGCCCTCTGACCGAGGCCGTGCTGCTCGGCTGCCTCGCCAGTCCCTTCCCTGGAGAAAACCTCATCTGGGACGCCCCCGGCCTAAAGATCACCAACAATGAGGCCGCCAACGCCCTCGTGAAGCGCCAATACCGCCCCGGCTGGGAGGTGTGAGAACAAGCAAGATGGTAGAGCCAAAGCCTTTCGACTTTCACACGGAAACATCCTGTTCACTTTTGCTGTCAATTGAAGTCGCGGAAGTCTGGACTAAATCGAACGTCGATCCTTGGATAAAACAATCTTATGAAAAGCTCCACAACACAGCTTGCCGTTGCTATCGTTTGCTCGTTTCTTGTTCAATGCACCACGATTGACTCAGCCAAAAAAGCCTCAATCAAGAAAATGGTGGTGGCTTGTAATGTCGGGAACGAACTTACTCGCCATCAAATCGGCTTTACTGCGTTTGGCAATAAATCAATCGAACCTGAGGCAGTTCCGAAACTGAAGGCAGGAGTCACACAAATCTTGAAGGAAGAACTTCAAGGGAAGTTCCCAGAGGTTGTTTTTGTGCCAGAGGAACCCCCCATGGATCATCAAAGCATATTCAAAACCGTGGATTACGATTCATGGATCAAAGAACTGGCCAGAAAACACCAAGCTGACGCCGTGTTTATGGTGGCTGGACGTTACTATTATCCTTACGAATCCCCTTCCTACATGCAGGCCCGAGGCATGGGAATCTGGCATTCAGGCAACAATGCCCGTGTACAGTGCTACACTTGGATTTTTTTCAAGGACTCGGAAGGAAAGCTTTTGGGAAACCATGTGCGGCTATCCACAGGCCAGATGCTGCCTTCAATCCCCTTCAAGGAGCGATTCTCGGACTACACCCCCAATGAACAAGACCGTATCATCAGCAGGTGCCTTGATGAATTTCGCGTCGAGATTTCTAGCTTTGTGAAAGGCGTTGGCCTGTAGCAGTCAGCGAGTCCATCTGAAATAGAACAAATTCTGGGCATGGTGGTTGACATGACTACCGTTCCTCTCTCATGCCCACCGCCCTTGCTGCTGTCCTTTATGAATCCGGGAAACCTCTGGTCCTGGAAGAGGTCGAGGTGGCTTGGCCGCAGGCGGGGGAGGTCATGGTGCGCATGAAGGCCGCCGGGGTCTGCCACAGCGACCTGCATGTGATGAAGGGAGACCTGCCCATGCCCACCCCCATCATCCCTGGGCATGAGGGCGCAGGCATCGTGGAGGCCATCGGGCCTGGCGTGACCAGCGTGAAGCCAGGCGACGCGGTGTGCCCGATCTGGCGATCCAGCTGCGGGCGCTGCGACTACTGCCAGCAAGGCCGTCCAGCCTTGTGCGACCTGGGCACGGCCATGCGCTTCACGGGGCTGATGCCGGATGGAAAGACGCGCTTTCACAATGCGCGGGGCGAAAGCATCCGGCACTACGCGGGCGTCTCCACCTTCAGCAGCCTGTCCACCATGCCAGAGGCGGCGGTGGTGAGGATCGACGACGGCTTCCCCCTTTGGAAGGCGGCGCTGGTCAGCTGCGGCGTCATCACCGGCGTCGGTGCGGTGACCCATGCCGCGCAGGTGCGTCCGGGGGCCAGCGTGGCCGTCTTTGGTTGCGGCGGCATCGGGCTGAACATCATCCAGGGCGCGCGCATGGTCAGCGCGCGGCAGATCATCGCCGTCGATACCGTGGCAGGTAAGGAAAAGTTTGCACGCACGCTAGGGGCCACCCATTTCATCGACAGCAGCCAGTGTGATGCCGTGCAGGCGGTGAAGGACCTGACCGGCGGCATGGGCGCGGACTACACGTTTGAGGCCATCGGCCTGCCAGGGCCGATCGAGCAGGCCTTTGATTCCCTGCGGAAAGGCGGCACCTGCGTGGTCGCAGGCATCTGCCGGGCCGATGCCCGCGCGCGCATCAATGTGAACCAGCTGCTCTATGCGGAGAAGACCCTGAAGGGCACGCTGTACGGCTCCATGCGGCCGCGCATCGACCTGCCGCGCCTGATGGATCTGCACCAAACCGGCGCGCTGAAGCTGGACGAGCTGCTCACGCGCACCTGGAGGCTGGACCAGATCAACGAAGCCTATGAATCCCTGGAGCGCGGCGAGGTCGCCCGCAGCCTGATCGTTTGGGATTGAGCCCACCCCCTTTTTTCATGCACCTGCCTATCCATGCTGTTCAGCTCGATTCCGTCTGGGAGGACAAAGCGGCCAACTTTGCCAAAGTACGCGCGCTTTTGACAGCACAACCTCCACAGCCTGGCGGGCTGATCCTTTTGCCTGAGATGTTTGCCACAGGCTTTTCCTGTGCGGTCGAGATCACTGGAGAGCTGGAGCGTGGAGAGACGGAGGCATTCCTCCAAGCGCTGGCGCAGGAGCATCACTGCGGGGTCATTGGTGGCGTGGTCGTGAAGCCAAAACCCGAAGGACCTGCCTACAATCAGGCGCTGGCGATCTCTCCAGAAGGCATCGTTTTGGCTCGCTACACAAAGAGACGACCTTTTTCGTTAGGCGGAGAGTCTGCCGTGCATGCGGCTGGTGAGACGCCGGTGGTGTTCGATTTTCAGGGGTTGAAGGTCGGCCTGCTGGTCTGCTATGACCTGCGCTTTCCCGAGCTCGCGCGCGACCTCGCACGTCTCGGGGCGGAGGTGCTGGTGTGCATCGCGGCTTGGCCGGTGAAGCGCATTTCGCACTGGATGACGCTGCTGCAGGCTCGTGCGATCGAGAATCAGGCCTACGTCATCGGCGTGAACCGTACCGGCCATGAACCTGAGTTCAGCTACAACGGGCGCAGTCTGGTCGTCGATCCGCAAGGAGTGATCGTTGCGGATGCGGGTGAACGCGAGCAGGTGCTGCACAGCCAACTCGACCCCAACTGGGCACGAGCCTGGCGGGAGCAATTCCCTGCCCTGAGGGATGCGGGGCTGGCCTGAGACACTAAGGCATTACTGAAACCAACCGCGAATGCGGTCAAACAAGCCGGGGCCTGCGGCAGCACGACGCTGGGGGGGCGGCTGCGCATAGACGCCCTGATGCACTTGGCAGAAACCTTGAGGAACTAGGCCATAGGGCAGCTCATCTTCATAGGCCATGCCAGCCGCCTGACAGCCCGCTGAGGCCAGCTGGCTGGTGACGCGGCAGAGCGCGACCTTGGTCAGCGGTGGATCCGTGCGCGGTCCGGCAGGAATGTAGCCGAGCTCAACCGCTTTTTTGGCCACATCTGCCCAGATCGGGATGGAGAGCCGACTCCCGTAACCTTCATCCATGATCGTCGTTGGCTTATCCATGCCTACCCAGACGGCACAGGTGACCCGGTCGGTGTAGCCCGCGAACCAGGCGTCTTTGTAGTCATTGGTGGTGCCGGTTTTGCCACCGCCGGGCTCTTTGAATCCATGCTGGCTGCGGACGCTAGCGGCGGTGCCTTTGTCCATGACTTGGGAAAGGATGCGCCGCATCACATAGGCGACAGCGGGTGGCAGCACCTCCACCTCCAGCACGCTGGCATCGTAGAGGACATTGCCCGCTTTGTCAGTGATCTTGTGAATCAGAAAGGGCCGACGGCGAAGGCCCTCGTTGGGAAAAACCGTGAAAGCACTGGCCAGCTCTCGCGGATTTCCCGCCAAGTTGCCGATGAAGAGCTGCGGATTGCTGGCCACATGCTCACCGATGCCAGCATCAGCCAGCACCTGCTGCACACGTGGCAGTCCAGCGTAGTTGCCGAGCCGGATGGTCATGGTATTGCGGCTCTGCACGAGGCCTGCGGTCAGCGTCTGCTGCCCCAAAAACTTCCCATCGGAGTTTTGCGGATTCCAGTTTGGGTCTGCGCCTTCGATCTCCCCTGGGCGCAGGGCCGCATCTTCGATGAAGGTTCCTGGCAGGAAGCCACTGGCGATGGCCGCCGCATAGACAAAGGGCTTCACGGTCGAGCCGATCTGTCGCTGCCCCTGGGTGGCGCGGTTGAATTTGCTCTGTCGATAGTCACGACCTCCAACCAGGGCCAAGATGCCACCCGTCTCGTTGTCCAAAAGCGTCAGCGCCCCTTGCAGGTAGGGCGTGGTCGTGAGCTCGGTGGACGGATTCCAGGTGGCGTCAAAGTCCGCCTTTTTCAGGTGCGGGTAGCCTGGCAGTTTCTCCACGGAGGCGAGCCGTTTTTCCACAGCCGCTTCAGCAGCGATCTGCAATTCCTTGCTGAGGGTGGTATAGACCAGCAGGCCGCCATCTTCGATCTCATGCTGTTCCAGAAGACGGTCGAGGTCCCGCCGAACCGCATCGAGAGCCCAGTCTCCCTGGCTTTGAAACAAGGGCTGGGCTCGGAGCACGATCTCAGCATAGCGCGCCTGCAGTTCTTCTTCAGGCGTGATCAGCTTCAGCAGCAGCATGCGCTGCAGCACATCATCGCGCTCCTTCATGGCCCCATCAAAGTTCCGAAAGGGTGAAAAGCGCACGGGGCTGCGGATGATGCCCGCGATCATGGCCGACTCACTCAGGGTGAGCTGGCTGGCATGTTTGCCAAAGTAAACTTGGCTCGCGCGCTGGATGCCATAGACGCCTGTGCCGAAAAAGATGCGATTCACGTAGTGCTCGATGATCTGCTCCTTGCTCCAGACTTTCTCGATGCGACGGGCCAGCATCATCTCGATGAGCTTGCGATGGAAGGAGCGATCGTTCAGGTCTGGATAGCTATTGCGCGCCAGCTGCATGGTCAGCGTGCTGGCCCCCTGCACCACACGGCCTTCTTTCAGATTGCGCACGGTCGCACGAGCCACGCCATAGAAGTCGATGCCGCCATGGCGATAAAAACGACTGTCTTCCCGCGCCAGCAGTGCCTTGACAAAGTGTGGCGAGACTTGGCTCAGCGGCACCACGACGCGATTTTCGCCATGCATTCTCCCCAGCAACTCCCCAGCAGCGTCCATGACCATGGTGCGCTCTGGCATCTGCCCCAGGGCAGCTAGGTCGTAGCGACGGGCGATCTGGGTGTAAATGCCAACCACCACCGCCGCAGCGAGGGTGGCCAGCAGACTCACGCCCATGAGTCCCAGAAAGGTCCAGCGCCTCCAGCGAAGCCAACGTGAGTCGCGCGCGGGCGGACGGTGCGGTGCAGAGGGCTTTTTCTTCATGGGAAGGGTGCCCCGCTAGCAAAGGTCATCGCGGGAATTTCTCCAGCAGCAGTTTCTCTGCCTGAGCGAGTTCTTGAGCATGGTCGGGATGATCGACTTGATTGATCATCTCTGCGGGATCGCGCTCCGTCAGATAGAGTTCACGCGCCACGATGGCCTTCGTCTTCCAGTCACGCCACTCGGTGTAGCGCACCTGATCTGTGCGCACGCTGTAGCCCATGGCTTGGGGTTGCCCACCAGGTTCGCGGTCATAGTAGGCCGGGCGCGGGTGCTGGGTGTAGGCAGCAGCCTTGACCGCTGACTTTTCTCCATGCACGACAGGTGCCAAGCTCGTGCCCTCAAGCCCGGATGGCTGGGGAAGTCCGCACAGATCTGCCAGGGTGGGAAAAAGGTCCACCAGCTCCGCCAAGGCCGAGGTCGCCTTTCCCTGACTAGCCGCTTGTGGTGCACGAATGAGCAGGGGCACATGGGCATCGAACTCGAAGTTGGAGGTTTTGCCCCATAGGCTGTGCTCGCCGAGATGATAGCCGTGATCGGCGAAGAAGACGACGATCGTGCGCTCGGCGACCCCACTTTGTGCCAGGGCATCCAGCACCTTGCCGATCTGTGCATCCATGTAGCTGATGTTCGCCAAGTAGCCATGACGCAGCTCTGCCGCCTGAGCCTCGGACACAGGCGTCTGCTTCGCAGGGGGGCCTAGGACCTCAGTGCTCTGATGAAAGGCGATGTCCGGCGCTCCCTGTGGGCGACGAGCATCCAGCGCAGGCACCTGGGCACGATCGTAGAGATCCCAGTATTTCTTGGGGGCATTGAAGGGCGCATGAGGCTTCCAAAAACCGACGGCCAGGAAGAAAGGCTGTGCCTTCACCTCAGCCAGCACGCGGATGGCTTCCGCAGCCACGCGGCCATCGTAGTAGGCTTCATCAGGCACGTCGCGGCACTCGCACAGTCCATTTTCGCGGTAGCCGCGGTTGGGGTTCAGGGTGGCAAGATTGGGCGGCAGGGGCAGCGGCACCTGGGGCGTGTCGTTGCCATGATTGGCATAGTGCAAGAATTCATCCGCGCTCCAAGAGGGACGATCTCCCTTCACGGCAGTGTGCCAGTTGTGGAAAATTTTGCCCACACAGCGTGTCGTGTACTCGTGCTGCTTGAACCAACCAGGCAGCGTCATGACGTCGGGATTCGGTTCACGAAAGTGCACGCTGTTGTTCCAGATGCGCAGCGTGTCTGGGCGGCGACCTGTCAGCAAGGAAGAGCGTGAAGGATTGCACACGGCCTGCTGGCAGTAGGCGCGTTGAAAGCGCAGCCCCTGCGCAGCCAAGCGATCCAGGTGTGGCGTGCGTGCAGGCGATCCATAGCAGCCCAGTTCAGGGCGGAAGTCATCTGCCATGATGAAGAGCACATTGGGACGATCCGCCGCCGGGAGGGTGCACAGAGCAAAGAAGAAAAGCAGGGACAAGCAGCGCATGGTTGGGCACCGCTAAACGAGGTAGAAAGCAGCCAGCTTGCGCCGCATTTCCTGAACGGCCTAGATCACTCTGCGGCCATGCTTTGCATCAGCCAGGCTCGATACTCAGGCGCGACGGCAGAGGACTCCAGGGCCACGAATTCCGGCACCTCATACGGGTGCAGCTCCAGCAGGCGCTTTTCGAGCACGGTCAGTTGAGAAGCTGCCGTTTTCAGCACAGCCAGCACTTCGGCGGCGGTCTCGACCTGCCCCTGCCAGCGGTAGATGGACTCCACCCCAGGCAGCAGATTCACACAGGCAGCGAGTTTTTCTTCGACCAACTGCCGAGCCACACGACGCGCCGTATCCGCATCAGGAAAAGTGCATAGCACCACACGCACTCCCATGATGTCAGCAGGCGTACTCACGGCTTCACTCACCAGCCATACTTCTTGATGACGGCACGCTTGCGCAGGCCATCCATCCATTTGTCCAAGACGGTTTTCGACCGGTCCGCAGAGATCAGGCGCTCCACTTCATCACGGACTTCGCTCAGGGGCTTGGCATTGCCATGCTTCACGGCATCGCAGGCGATGATGATGTAGGCACCTTCTTCTTCCAGCACATTGCTGATGCCGCCTGTTTTGAGGTCAAAGGCCACCGTTGCGATGGATGGCTTCATTTGATCACGCGGCATCCAGTCCCAGGCCCCTCCATTTTCCGCATGGCTATCCTGGCTGTAGCTACGGGCGATGGTGGCAAAATCCGCTCCCCCCACGACCTTGCGCCTCAGCTCTTCGGCCAGTTTCTTCTGCTTCTCCGGGGTGGAATCGCCACCTGTAAATTTCGGCAGGGTGATGGTGCTGATCTTGATAGCCCCGCCCTCGCGCCACTTGCTGATGTTTTTTTGATAATACTCCTCTACCTCGCGCGGCGTCGCTGGCACGTTGTTGGTACCGACCTTGCCGCGCATGGCCTGCACGATCATCATTTTTTCGCGCATCTCACGGAACTTCTTCAGCGTCATGCCACTGCCTGCCAACTCTTTGACGAAGGCATCGCGATTGCCTTTGAAGCTCTCCCGGATGATGGAGTTGATGTCGTCATCGACCCACTGTGCCTTGATTTGCGCCCCCAGACGCTTGAACTCAGCCAGCACCAGCTCGCGGTCGATCAGGCTATCCAGCGCAGTGGCCCGAAGGTTCGCGACCTCGCGCTGCAGGACCGTGGGGTCGTTTTGAAATTGAAAGCGCAGCATCTGCTCCTGGGCGTTCACCGCCTCACGGACTTCGGACTTCGTGATGACGTTGCCATTCACCACAGCAGCGATGCCGTTGCTGGAGGACTGGGCCAAGGAAAGAGAAGCCAGCCCGCAGAGGCAGCAAACGAGGAAAACGGGGCGCGAAAAGAAAACCATGACGATCAGAGCACGGTTAAGCACCCTGAAGTCAGGCTGCAAGAGCAAAACCCAGCATGAGCGGCCATCCTCCGCCGCAGGTGAGCCTCAGCCAAGGAAGAAGATTTCGACGAACCCAAAGAAAGGAAAGACTTGCTTATTATTATAATTATATTAATTATCATGAACACAGATGATTTCTCCTCGTGCGCTCCGCTTCATGGTTGTTCTAGCTGCGTTCACCAGCAGCCTGAGGGCTGATGTCGTGCTGCAATGGAACCAGCTGATGCGCGAAACTTTCGCTAACGAAGCAGGCTCAGCAACGCCGCCGACGAATTCACGGACCATGGGCATGATGGGGGGGGCCGTGTTTGATGCCGTGAACTCCGTGACCCGGAGCTATGAGTCCTACCTGGGCTACTTTGACCCCATCAGCAGCGGCTCCAGCATAGATGTGAATGCCGCAGCGGCCACGGCGGCCTACACCGTGATGACCAACGTTTACGCGAATTACTACGGGGCCTCGAATAGCTATCAGGCCGCTTTTGACAACCTCTACAACACTCAGATGGCGGCAATCGGCGGAGGTGAGGCCAAAACTCGCGGCATGGAGGTGGGCGCAGCTGCTGCCACGGCCATGATCCAAGCAAGGATGAACGATGGTTGGAATGATTTTCCCACCTACAGCCCCCAGCCGCTCGGCACAATCGGACGCTGGCAGCCGGGCACCACCGCCGGTGCCTGGGGTGCCTCCACCGGCACGTTTTTGAAGTCGCAGTGGAGTGACATGACGCCCTTTACCCTGACCAGCACCAGTCAATTCCGCCCCAACGGGCCGAATGGCTTCACGCCGGACAATTATGAAAACTGGGTAAAAAGCGACGCCTACACCTCAGAATTCAACTTGGTGAAATCCATCGGCGGAAGCAGCAGCAGCATTCGCACCGAAGACCAAACGCGGATCGCCTACTTCTGGATGGATGGCCCCGGCACCGCATCGCCACCAGGCCACTGGAACCGCATCGCCCAGACGGTCTCTGCCTCCATGGGACTGTCGCTCGAACAAAACGCGCGCCTCTTTGCCCTGCTGAATCTCGCCCAAGCAGATACGGGCATCGCCACCTGGGAAGCAAAGGTCTTTTATGACAACTGGCGTCCGATGCTGGCGATCAACACCGCCGACACGGATGGCAATCCCGACACGATTGGCGATATGGGCTGGTCACCGCTGATCCCGACGCCTTCCTTTGGGGCTTACACCAGCGGTCACAGTGCCTTTAGCATGGCTGGCGCGACCATTTTGGCTGCCTTTTTCGGCACGGACGACATCGCCTTCATCACGGAGTCTGAATCACCCTTTTTGGCACTGGGTTACACAAGATCCTACGATAGCTTCAGCGAGGCTGCGCTGGAGGCAGGCATGAGCCGGATTTACGGGGGCATTCACTGGATGAGTGACAATCTGGACGGAGCAGCCTTGGGGGAAAATGTAGCCAACAATGTGTTCAACCATTTTCTCCAGCCAGTGCCCGAACCTTCTGCCCTTGTGCTGCTCGCGCTCAGCTGCGCTTGTTGGCTGCGTCGTCGCCGCTCACGAGCCTGAGGCAGAGGCCGATCTGGCCCAAAACATGTCAGAGCGTTCCCGCAGGAGAAGCACGTTTTCATGCGTGACCTTCCTCCAACCATGAAACCGCTGCTTTTCCTGCTCGTCAGTCTCAGTGCTGCCGCCAATCCTGTCCGCGTGCTCTACATCGACACGCCCGGTGCCGACACGACGCCACTGCACAATGCCATGCGTGATCTCGGAAGAGACGCCATCTGGTTTGATTACGCCAAAGAGAAGGTTTCTGCTGATTACGACCTCACGCTCACACCGTCGGACTTGTCTGACAAGTCCGACCCCTCAGACTTAAAGGCACACATTTTGGCAAAGCTCTCTCCTCAAAGAAAAGCCGCCTACGAGGCCTTTTTGGCCCAAAGAGAGCCTGAACAGCGCGAGAAGCATCCGCAGGTCGCGAACTACGAGAAGCGCCCGGAGCCGCTGACCTTCCAGAAGCCGTTTTCGCCCAAAGGCAGCATGGAGCGCACGCAGGTGCCGGCCGATTGCGAGCTGAAACTCTTCGCCGCCGAACCGGACATCGCGAAGCCCATCGCCTTCGCGTGGGATGAGCGAGGACGCTGCTGGGTCGTCGAGACACGCGACTACCCGCACGGCGTCACCGAGAATCACGAAGGCCAGGACAGCGTGAAAATCTGCGAGGACACCGATGGCGATGGCAAAGCGGACAAATTCACCGTCTTCGCCGACAAGCTGAATCTGCCCACCGGCATCGTTTTCGCCCGCAAAGGCATCATCGTGGCCGCGCCGCCGCAGTTCATTTACCTCGAAGACACCAACGGCGATGACAAAGCCGACAAACGCGAGGTCATCATCGACTGCTGGGGCATCCGCGACACCCACGCGCAGGCCAGCAGCCTGCACTATGGTTTCGACAACTGGATCTACGGCTGCGTCGGCTACAGCGGCATCGAGGGCTACGTCGGCGGCAAGAAGCATCAGTTCGCCATGGGCACGTATCGCTTCAAGCCGGACGGCAGCGCTTTGGAGTTCCTGCATCAGTTCACGAACAACGCGTGGGGCCACAGCTACAATGACGCGGGCGATCAATTCGGCGGCACCGCGAATGGAGCGCCCATCTTCTTCGGCGGCATCCCCGCCACCGCCTACGCGGAAGGCTCACGCGGCATGACCGCGAAGAAGATCAACGTGGTCGATACCTGCCACACCATCACGCCAAACTTCCGCCAGGTGGATGTCTTTGGTGGCTACACCGCTGCCGCAGGCTCGAACTTCATCTACAGCGATGCTTTGCCGAAACGCTTCCAAGGCATGGCGATGGTCTGCGAGCCCACGATGAAAGTCGTCGCCCTCATGGACGTGCAACCCGATGGCGCTGGCTACAAGGCTCTCGATGCCTTTAACCTCTACGCCAGCAGCGACGAGTGGAACAGCCCCGTGCATGCCGAAGTCGGTCCCGATGGCGCGGTGTGGGTGGCCGATTTCGAAAACTTCATCATTCAGCACAACCCCACGCCAAGCAAAGAACGCGGCGGCTTCGTGGCGACGACCGGCGTCGGTGGTGCGCATGAGAATGAGCTGCGGGATCACAGCCGGGGCCGCATTTACCGGATCACCGCGAAAGGAGCACCCAAAGCCACGAAGACGCTCTACAGCCAGCTTTTGCGTCAAAAGCAGCTCGTGTCCGACGGGTCAGACGTGTCCGACCTGTCCGACATCCACGCTCTTTGGGTCAAACAGGCGCGTGGCACTCTCGACGCCAAAACCCACCAAGCCGCCCTCATCTCCAAAGACGCCAAACTCCGCCGCAACGCCATCCGCGCTCTCGGAGCCGACAAAGCCGCGCAGGATCTCTTCTTCGGCTCCGGCGTCATTTCCGATCCCGATTTGAACACACGCCTCGCCGCGTTCGTGAAGCTCTCCGACTTCCCCACGACGCCAGAAATCCAAACACTCGTCAAAAAGCTCGCCAGCGATCCTGTCGTCAAAAACGACGAATGGCTCGCCGAGGCCGCGAAGATGCTCGGGAAGAAGCACAAGGCCCTCAATTACAAGGAAGGCCCCAACCTGCTCCCCAACCCCGGCTTTGAAGAACCCATCGGCGACACCTGGAAGAAGCGCGACTACGGCAACCGCCCCGGCAACAAAGACGCGCAGTGGGGCTTCGTCACCGATCCGAAGATGGTGCACAGCGGCAAACGCGCCATGCGCTGCATCACCCGCGATGACGCCGACACCAGCTCCTTCGCCGATGTGGCGCTGAAACCGAATACCGACTACCGCCTCAGCGCCTGGATCAAAACTCACGCCTTCCGCGGCAAAGCCAGCCTCAACGACCACATCGGTCGTGCCGAGACCTCGCCGAAAATCAGCCGCAACCAGGACTGGACCGAAGTGGAAGTCGTCTTCAACAGCAAGGACCGCCCCAAAGCCAGCATCAACCTCCTCCACGTCGGTAAAGGCGACATCTACTTCGACGACGTGAAGCTCTGCGAGCTCATCCTCGAAAACGAAGACGATGCCAGCAAACTCGTCGGCGACGCCAAACGCGGCGAAAAGATCTTCTGGGAGCATCCCGTGGCCGCTTGCAAAAACTGCCACATCCTCAAAGGCCAGGGCAGCTCCGTCGGCCCTGCTCTCGACGGCATCGCCAGCCGCAAAGACGAGGCCTACATCCTCGAAAGCCTCATCAACCCGAACGCCAAGCTCGCCGAAGGCTACACCGCCACCCCGATCAGCCCCATGCCGCCCATGAACCTCATCTTGAAGCCGCAGGAGTTCGCCGACGTGAAGGCCTTCATCTTGAGCTTGAAGTGAGACCTCCGCTTTGCGGTCCATTCTGCCAGTGTCGTTGGTTTGCTCAGAGCTGTCGCTCAGATGCTAAAGCCAGAATGTGACTGACATTTGACCGTCAATTCCTGTCAATCAAGCCGCAGCGGGAAGGCTTGGGGATCGCGATGGATCGGGCCGCATGAAAAAGCACCGATCTTCTCTTCTCGTTCCCCTCTTCACCCTCTGCGTCAGCTCAGCGATGGCTCAGCAGATGTCTCTGGAATCCATCGCCGCCAGCGCATCGGCAGAGATCATTCCAGAGATCATCGTCGTGGCGACCCGCACGGAAAAGAAAACGCAAGACGTCGCCGCTTCGACAGCGGTCTTGGATCAAAACGACAGCATTTTCAGCCTGGGCACCTCCATGCGCGACTACCAGCGCTACGAGCCTGGCGTCAGTTTGCCCTTCGGCATCGGCGGTCAGGGACCCGGCCGCAACAGCCGCTCGGGCACCCAGAGCATCAACATCCGTGGCCTGGATGGCAACCGCGTGCTCATGCAGGTGGATGGCATCCGCCAAGGCGACCTCTTCACCTTTGGCAACACCACCAGCGTGGGCCGCGATTACCTCGATGTGGATGCCCTCAAGCGCGTGGAAATCGTCAAAGGCTCCGCTTCGTCCCTCTATGGCAGTGATGCACTCGGCGGTGTGGTTTCTTTTGTCACCAAGGACCCCTCCGACCTCATCGGGGACGATGGAAACAACTGGGGCTTTGAATCCATCACGCGCTACCAGAGCATGGATGAAAGCTTCGGACAAACCATGGCCGGTGCCGTGCGCAGCGGCCCTCTGGAATTCATGCTGCTTCACACCTACCGCGAGGGGCAGGAAATGGACAACCGGGGCTCGTTTGCCCCAGACCCCATGGATTGGGAAAGCCACAACTGGCTCGCCAAAATGGTGTGGAAGCCAAATGAGCGAAACACCTTCAAGCTCACCGGTGAGTTCTTCGAGCGCACAAGCGAAAACGATCTCATCAGCTCCCAGCGCAACGTGCTGTCCGGCCCATCCACCTTTCGCGTGCGCGAATTGCTGCTGAATGATGAGCTCAACCGCTATCGTCTCAGCCTCGCCCACGAGCTAGACGCCAGCGATCTCGGCTGGTTCTTCGACAAGCTCGACTGGAACCTCTACTACCAAGACAGTCGGACGGAAGAACACATCGAAGAAGACCGTGACCGCGTGCTGCCCACCGCTCAAAACCGATTCCGTGTCAGAAACCACCTCTTTTCCCAAAACCATCTTGGCGGCGCATGGAACCTCGTCAGCAAATTCCAGACCGGCATATTTCAGCATGAGCTCAGCTACGGCGGCGAGGTGATCCAGAGCTTCAGCCGTCGGGTGCGCGATGCACGCGAATACAACTTCACCACCGGCACCAGCACAAACGTCATCAGCCCCGACACCTTCCCGCTGAAAGACATGCCCGACAGCACCACGCTGCGCGCTGGCCTTTACGTGCAGGATCAAATCACCTGGGGCACGAACGACCGTTTCACCCTCACCCCCGGCATCCGCTTCGACTACTATGAAATGACCACCGAGGCCGACCCCCTCTACCTGCGTGCCAGCGGCGGCATCCGGCCCAAGGACTACGATCAAATCGCCATCGCCCCAAAGCTCGGCTTCCTCACCAAGCTGGATGCCCATCACAGCGTCTGGCTTCAATACAGCATGGGCTTTCGCAATCCGACACCCGAGGACCTGAATGCCACCGTGACCAACATCGCCTTCAACTACCAGACCATTCCAAACCCCGACCTGCAAAACGAGATCAGCCACAGCTTCGAAATCGGCCTGCGTGGCAACTACGAGAAGCGCTCCTGGAGTCTCGCCAGCTTCTACAACCACTACGAGGACTTCATCGAACTCTTCGCCGGCGTCGGCGGCACCGGCGCGCCTGGTGATCCCCTCATCTTCCAAAGCCGCAACCTCTCCAGCGCTGAAATCTACGGCATCGAGTTCAAAGGAGAAACCTCCCTGGATTTCATCGCCCCCGCCCTCTCCAACCTCAGCCTGTTTGGCAACCTCGGCTGGCAGCAAGGTTGGGATGGCGAAAACAACCAGCCTCTGAATTCCATCGACCCGCTGAAGGCCGTCGCTGGACTGCGCTACCGCGCTGAAAAAGTCATGGTGGAACTCGTCGGCACCTACTACGCCAGCCAAACCCGAGTCTCCGACAGCAGCGCCCAGTTTGAGACCCCGAGTGCCCTCTGCGTCGATCTGATCGGACGCTGGGACATTTCTAAGAAGGTCTCCCTGACCGCAGGCATCTACAATCTCACCAATCAAAAGTTCTGGCTCTACCAAGACGTGCGTGGCCAAGCCCCTACAAGTGAACGTTTAGATCAGTTCACCCAGCCCGGCATCAACGGACGCTTGGCACTTACCGTGAAGTTCTGATTTTTTAAGTCAATTTGCTTGTGTTCGATTGAATGGCATGATTGCTTGGCAGTCATGCCCGCCTACGCCCACACCCAGACCCGGCCCGATGGCAGCCCGGCCCCCGAAAGCGAATGGGAGCCGCTGGAGGATCATCTCCGCGAGGTGGCGGAGATGGCCGGCGACTTCGCCGCCGCTTTCGGGGCCAAGGAATGGGGCTACCTCGCCGGGCTTTGGCATGATCTGGGGAAGTATTCGCGTGAGTTTCAGGATTATCTGAAGGCCGTGACCTGTGAAGCGCATCTTGAGGAGAAGGAAGCACCTGGGCGGGTGGATCACTCAACAGCGGGTGCTCAACATGCGGATCGGTCGGTGAAGATTGTGGGGAGACTGCTGGCCTATCTCATCGCAGGCCACCATGCAGGCTTGCCGGATGGGATGAGTAGCGATGCGGGCGGTTCGACGTTGGAGTCACGCTTGAAGAAGCGCATTCCCGACTGGGCTGATGCACCGTCTGAGTTCAGCGCCGTGCCGGATATGCCTAAACCGCCGGGTTTCGCTTTTGTCAGTGGTCATGCCACGAGCTTTTTCCTGCGGATGCTATTCTCCTGCCTTGTGGACGCGGACTTCCTTTGCACGGAGCGTTTCATGGACAAAGGACGGGCCTCTCGTCGTCCGAACAATCTTCCTACCATCGCGGCGATGGAAGACTGCCTGCAACGGCATCTTGCCAAGTTTGGCAAAGCCGAGACAGAGGTGCAGAAGCAGCGTGCTGGCATTCTGAATGCCTGCCTCGATTCGGCGGAGCGTGCGCCCGGCTTGTTCTCGCTCACTGTGCCCACTGGCGGAGGGAAGACCCTCTCGTCTCTCGCTTTTGCCCTCAAACACGCTCGGCTTCATGGAATGGAGCGCGTGGTGTATGTGATTCCATTCACCAGCATCATCGACCAGAATGCCAAGGTATTCCGCGATGCCTTGGCGGAGTTGGGCGATGATGTAGTGCTGGAGCATCACTCGAATCTTGATCCTGACTCGAAACATGTGACGCAGACCACACGCCTTGCTTCGGAGAACTGGGATGCTCGGCTCATCGTCACAACGAACGTACAGTTCTTCGAGTCGCTTCATGCCAAGGAAACCTCCCGCTGCCGCAAGCTGCATCGACTGGCTAAGAGTGTCATCATTCTCGATGAGGCTCAAACACTGCCCATCAGCTACATGCAGCCCTGCTTGAAGGCGCTGGAGCAACTGAGCACGAACTACGGCAGCAGCGTGGTGCTTTGCACAGCGACGCAACCCGCGATTGTGAAGCGCGATGATTTCAAGATTGGCCTGTCAGCACCGCACGAGATCATTCCTGACCCACCGAAGCTCTATGCCGCGCTGAAACGCGTGGAGGTGACGAATCTTGGCACCGTGCCGGATGCAGAACTCGTGCCGCTGCTGCAAACGCACTCGCAGGCACTCTGCATCGTCAGCACGCGCCGACACGCGGCGGAGTTGTTCCGTGCGCTGCCGAAGTCGGCAGACAATGTGCATCTCAGCGCCCTCATGTGCCCGGAGCACCGCAGCGAAGTCATCACGATGATTCGCCAGCGGGTGAAGGATGGCCTGCCATGCCTGGTCATCTCCACCCAGTTGATCGAGGCCGGAGTCGATCTGGATTTTCCCGTGGTCTATCGCTCACTTGCGGGTCTCGACTCGATTGCGCAAGCCGCTGGCCGCTGCAATCGCGAGGGCAAGCTTTCAGGCATGGGGCAGACTTTTGTGTTCAAGCCGGAGCGTGCCATCCCCGCAGGTTACTTGCGCCAGAGTGCGCAGGTGGCGGAGCAGGTGATGCCGGGACATGCGGATGTGCTGGGCTTGGCTTCAGTGGACCACTACTTCCGCATGCACTACTGGCAGCGCAGCACGGAGATGGATGCAAAAAGGATAATGGAGTGTTGGCCAACCCACCAGCCGAAGAAGCCAGAGGATTTGTTCCTCTACATGTTCAACACCTGCTCGGAGAAGTTTCGCTTCATCGAGAGCAACTACCAGTCCGTCATCATCCCCTGGGGTGATCGCGGTGAGCAGTTGCGTGATGACATTGCAGCCGCGTTTGATCCTCGTGATCAATGGCCTCTGGCCCGGCGTGCGCAGCGCTTCATCGTCTCCATCCCTGAGTCGCTCTTCAATGCCAACCTCGGCAAGAGCATCACCACCTATCACGACCGCTTTCATGTGCTGAATAGCAGTGTGGACTACCATCCGCAGATGGGCCTCACGCTCGGCAACGATCAACCTTACGACCCCGAATCCCTCATCCCTTCCTAAACAATGGCCTTTGGCATTAAACTACACGTCTGGGGCGACTTCGCCTGCTTCACCCGACCGGAGATGAAGGTCGAGCGCGTCAGTTATGACGTGATGACTCCCTCCGGCGCACGCGGCATCTTGGAGGCGATCTACTGGAAGCCGCAAATCCGTTGGGTCATCGACCGCATCCATGTGCTCAAGCCGATTCAGTTCACCAGCATTCGACGCAATGAAGTGGCGTCCAAAGCCTCCGCCGCCACGGCGAAGAGTGCGATGAAAGCTGGCAAGGGCGACATTGGAATTGTTATTGATGATGGAACCGAACGTCAGCAACGCGCCTCCTTGGTACTGCGGGATGTTGCTTATGTAATTGAGGCGCATTTCGAGATCATGGATTTAAGGTTTGCCAAGGATGGCCCCGAGCTTTCTCGGAACGACAACGCCGGGAAGCATTTGGACATGTTCAACCGCCGTGCACGCGGCGGACAATACTTCCACCATCCCTATTTCGGCTGCCGAGAGTTCCCGGTGAGCTTTGAGCTGATCGAGGGCGGGTTGCCTGAATCGACTCTGCCTGCTGGAGAGCGTGACAAGGACTTCGGCTTCATGCTTCACGACCTGGAGTTTGATCATGACCCGAAAACCAAAGCCGTGAAGAGCACCACGCCCCGCTTCTTCCGTGCCGTGATGAAGAACGGCATCATTGAAGTCCCACCCTTCCACCAAGCCCTCGCCTAGCCATGATTCTCCAAGCCTTGAATGATTTGCATGTGCGCCTCGAGGCGGCTGATGCACCGGACGTGCCTCGCTTCTGTGAGGCGATTGAATCCATTGGTTTTGCCATCCAGATTACTACCGAAGGGCATCTACATCGCACAGTGCCTATTGTTGATCTTCGGCGCACTGGCGAAAAGAAACCCATTCCGCGTTCGATGGCAGTTCCATATCGATGGGGCGGGCGAACGAGTGGCGTAAAGCCATACTTCTTGTGGGACAATACAGGTTATTGTTTGGGAGCAGACGGCAAAAAGGATCCTTCAAAGCTCAAGAAGCAATTCGACGAGTTCAAAGCGCTGCATTTTGCATTCGAGGGGGTGATTGACCATCCGAACTATCGTTCGTTTTGCACCTTTCTGCGCTCGTGGAATCCAAACGATGCAACTGGCCTGCCATATTGGGAGGAGCTGGCAGGAGCAAATGTCGTTTTCATCGTCGGCGAGGAGATGGAATTCCTTCACCAGTTACCTGCGGTCAGAAGCGCGTGGACACAGTTCCAAATCAACCGAGATATAGAAACAACTTCGGGCAATGAATGTGTGACGGGTAGTGCTGAGCAAATTCCTCTTCTCCATCCCTTGGTCTCTGGGGTGAGAGGTGCCAATACCACTGGTGGATCGCTCATTTCATTCAACCTGGATGCCTTCACGTCCTACGGCAAAGTGAAGTCCGCAAACGCTCCGACGTCGATCAATCAAGCATTTCGCTACACGTCTGCACTGAGTTGGCTGCTGGATCGAGATCACAAACAAGTTGTTTACGTTGGTGATGCAACCACTGTCTTTTGGACAGAGAAACCGACAAAGGTCGAATCACTGTTCGCCGATTTACTCCAAGGCTACCAGCCCGATGAAGAAGGTGAAGTGTCGCAGGATCAATCCAGGACGGCGTTTTTGCGGATGTTCCTCGACATCCTCAAGCAAGGCGGTGGGGCGGATGTAAGGAAGCTAGACGATGAGCCAGGAACCAAGTTCTTCATCCTCGGCCTCTCGCCCAATGCATCGCGCCTCTCTGTGCGCTTCTGGCATGTTGCAACGCTGGGTCAGATGGTGAACAAGCTGAAGGCTCACTACGATGCACTGCGGCTCCAATCGTCTTCCGACAAGGATCGAGAGTTTCCGGCTGTCTGGCAACTCCTAGACCAAACTGCACCGCGCAAACAAGGAAAAGCAGACCGGGATCGCATTCCTCCGCTGCTCTCGGGTCAATTGCTCTCTGCCGTACTGGCGGGCACGCCATATCCTGTCGGGCTGATCAATGCTGTGTTGAACAGGGTGCGTGTGGTGGAAAAAGACAGCAACAGCGGCAAGTCCCTGCAACGAGTTACCTACCTGCGTGCCGCCATAATCAAAGCCTTTCTCATCCGTAACCATGAACTCGACATCCCTATGAGCCTCGATACCACCCGAACCGAACCCGCCTATCTGCTTGGCCGCCTCTTTGCGGTCTTAGAGAAAACTCAAGAGGATGCGCTTGGTCGCGACCTCAACTCTACTATCCGTGACCGCTTCTACAGCGCTGCTTCCGCCACCCCAGGAACCGTGTTTCCTCGGCTTCTGCGAACCTATCAACACCATCTCAGCAAAGCTGCCAGTGAGAAAGGACATGGCTACAAGGTGAACCGTGAAAAGCTGGTGCAGGAGATTCACGACAAACTCGTCGACATGCCAAAGCACCTCATTCTCGAAGGCCAAGGTCTATTTGCTATCGGCTACTACCATCAGCGTCAAGACCTCTATCCAAAGAAGGGTGACGCAGAAGACAATCAAGAATAGCCCCCGCAGAAACTCAAACACCACATCAATACTACCAACCCACTACCATCATGAAAAACCGCTACGACTTCATTTATCTGTTCGACGTTAAAGACGGCAATCCCAATGGCGATCCCGATGCCGGAAACCTGCCCCGCATTGATCCCGAAACCGGTCACGGCCTTGTCACCGACGTGTGCCTCAAGCGCAAGGTTAGGAACTTTGTGTCGCTCACTCAGTCATCATCTGACACGTTCGGAATTTTTGTGCGAGAGAAGGCGGTCCTTAATGAAACCATAGAACGCGCTTACACCGAGAGCACCGAAGTGAAGGCATCTCTCGCGGCTTGGGAAGCCTACAAGAAAGACAAAAAGACGGCGAAACCTGAAAAGGCATATGAAGACGTGGCCCGCGACTGGTTGTGCCATAACTTCTACGATATTCGAGCCTTTGGTGCTGTGCTTTCCACTGGGGATGAGAAAGAGGTTCCGGGAGTGAAAGGCAAGATCAAGATGACGGCGGGGCAGGTTCGTGGTCCCATCCAGTTCGCGTTTGGCCGCAGTGTTGATCCCATCGTTACTTCGGAGCATTCCATCACTCGCTGTGCGGTCACGAATGAGAAAGATCTTGAGAAAGAGCGCACCATGGGACGCAAGTTCACCGTGCCGTATGGACTCTACCAAGCCCATGGCTTCATCAATCCCTTCCTCGCCAAGCAGACTGGCTTCAATGAGGACGACCTTGCCCTTTTGTGGCAATCCCTCGTCCAAATGTTCGAGCACGACCGCAGTGCTGCCCGCGGCCTCATGTCGGCCCAGAAGCTCATCGTCTTCAAACACGACTCCGCACTCGGCAACGCTCCCGCTGGCAAGCTCTTCAAGCTCGTCGAAACCAAGCTCAAAGACGGTGTCACCGTGCCGAGGTCTTTTGAGGACTACGCAGTGACCATCGGTCAGCCCCCGGCAGGCGTGGAGATCATTGAGATGCTGTGATGCAGCATTGAAAGTGGCCCGCTCAATCCTTTGAGCGGAAGTTTCAGAACATCCAGGCACCGCTCAGAGGACGGGAGCGGACCCCTCTCCCCATGACCGAATACCACTTCCGGATCCAATACGCCGACTTCACCGCCGAGATCGTGCTCGGCGGTGAGTGGTCGCTTTACGACCTGGCGGAGTTCATCCTCCAGACGGTGGGCTTTGATTTTGATCATGCCTTTGAGTTTGGGGACAACGTGAAGGACCCCTACCGCAGCCAGGAGCGCTACACGCTGTTTGCCGACACTGGGGATGCGGATGATCCCGACGGGCCGGGGGTGAAGGAGACGCTGGTGTCTGCGGTGTTCCGCCCGAAGCGGAGGATGGTCTTCCTCTTTGACTATGGCGATGACTGGTTCTTCCCCATCACCTGCACAGCGGTGACGCCTTCGGACAAGAAGCGGCGTTTCCGCCGGGTGCTCTCCACCACCGGCACGCCGCCCGTGCAGTATGAATCTCCTGATGAGTGACGCTAGGCCTGCCTGATCACGCGGGACGGTGGCGGCTACTTTACGATTTCCCTTTTCCCAACCGCCGCTATCCTATGAGCCATGACCGCGAAGGAGAACATCACCCGCTGGCGCAGCCTGCCGCCGGAGGAGAAGCTGCGCCGCCGCTGGGAGGCGATCCCGCAGAAGGTGGCGCGGAGCATGGCCTTCGAGGGGGAACCGGTGACGGTGGAGAGGATTCGCGAGGGACTCGCCCGGAGCGGGCCACCCGTTTTGTCGAAACCACGCAAGGGGGCCTGCCCAGGGTAGGCGCTTCGCTCCAACCCTTCGCTTTATTCCCAAAGGCCGTTGGCCTTTTGGCCGAGGGGCGCTTTCTGACGATTCATCCTTTCCGGGATTTCAACGGACGAACGATCCGCTTGTTCCTCTCGGAACTGCTGCGGCGGCTGGATTTGCCGGAAGTGGACCTGGCTCCTGAATCCGACGAGGACCGCCAGCGATACTTCAGCGCCCTGGAGGCGGCGGATGAGCGTGACTGGCAGCCGCTCATGGCGGTATGGAACGCCCGCCTCACCACCTCGGAACAAGACTGAGAACTACCTTTCCCCAATTCGTCATTCGTCATTCGTCATTCGTCATTCGTCATTCGTCATTCGTCATTCGTCATTCGTCATTCGTCATTCGTCATTCGTCATTCGT
>JAIXSY010000021.1 GCA_027484445.1 Verrucomicrobiaceae bacterium | reverse complement strand
GGTCGCCGCCTTCACCGGCGGCGCGGATTGAAACATAGCCCAGCCTTTGAAGAGCCCGGCGTAAGGCTGTCGCCGCCTTCACCGGCGGCGCGGATTGAAACACGATCCAATCCGCCAAGCGTTTGGCGATGCGGAGTCGCCGCCTTCACCGGCGGCGCGGATTGAAACACGACACTGATTACAGCTCTCGAACGTTAGCTGGTCGCCGCCTTCACCGGCGGCGCGGATTGAAACCCATTTTGCCAAAGGCAGCGGGGTTCATCACGGCGTCGCCGCCTTCACCGGCGGCGCGGATTGAAACACGAAGGTCATGGGCCAGATCATGCAGAATGATCGTCGCCGCCTTCACCGGCGGCGCGGATTGAAACCTTACCGTATGGCGGATTCATCCAGCAGACGCCCGTCGCCGCCTTCACCGGCGGCGCGGATTGAAACCCCACGGGCGCGGAATTCCGTGCCCGTTGGTCTGGTCGCCGCCTTCACCGGCGGCGCGGATTGAAACTCCTCCTTTTGGTTTGGCCGCTGGCGTAGGCTTCGTCGCCGCCTTCACCGGCGGCGCGGATTGAAACGCGGGAGTCGGCAGGGATCGCAAATCTCCCAAAGGTCGCCGCCTTCACCGGCGGCGCGGATTGAAACCATTCTCCAATGCACTCTTGGACTTCGCTTTTCAGTCGCCGCCTTCACCGGCGGCGCGGATTGAAACATTCCCATAAAGCCTAACAATTTGATGGTGGGCAGTCGCCGCCTTCACCGGCGGCGCGGATTGAAACCTCACCCCGGCGGCGGTTGGTGTTGCCCTTTTGCGTCGCCGCCTTCACCGGCGGCGCGGATTGAAACAGGCCAAGCAACTGGAGTTGTTTGAGTGGGTCAACGTCGCCGCCTTCACCGGCGGCGCGGATTGAAACGTCGAGGTCAGAGGGTTGCAGGGTCAGTTGCATGGTCGCCGCCTTCACCGGCGGCGCGGATTGAAACGCGACCTCAACAAACAACAGTCTCGCTTGCTGCTGTCGCCGCCTTCACCGGCGGCGCGGATTGAAACACGAGCAGCACCGTCAAAGCCACGCCCGCTGCCAGGTCGCCGCCTTCACCGGCGGCGCGGATTGAAACGCTTTTCGGTGGCTGCTTTGCTTTTGAGCCAGGGTCGCCGCCTTCACCGGCGGCGCGGATTGAAACCGCTCTACAGGCACGCGACTCCCTGAGCCACGCTGTCGCCGCCTTCACCGGCGGCGCGGATTGAAACTGCGCGCTGTGCGACTGGCGGTGACTGGAGAGGAGGTCGCCGCCTTCACCGGCGGCGCGGATTGAAACTTGGACTGCCCCAAGCGGGATGCTGGGGGCAAAGGTCGCCGCCTTCACCGGCGGCGCGGATTGAAACAGCTACAACGGTGCAACGATGACGCTGGATTTTGTCGCCGCCTTCACCGGCGGCGCGGATTGAAACAAAAAAGGCGGCAAGCGGGCCAAGACATTTAGTGTCGCCGCCTTCACCGGCGGCGCGGATTGAAACCCTGGTGGCTTTTGGTGAGCAGGCGTCAAGCGTGGTCGCCGCCTTCACCGGCGGCGCGGATTGAAACTAACGACTGGTTTGATGAGGATCGACTGCTGACTGTCGCCGCCTTCACCGGCGGCGCGGATTGAAACCTCAAAAGATTGGTGATCGCCGGTAAAGACACCAGTCGCCGCCTTCACCGGCGGCGCGGATTGAAACTGATTTGTCTTTCCACCATGGCTTCACTGCATCGTCGCCGCCTTCACCGGCGGCGCGGATTGAAACGCCTACGAGATCAAGAGCCAACAACAAGCCACGGGTCGCCGCCTTCACCGGCGGCGCGGATTGAAACAGGATCGGTGAAGGCGTTTTCGCCATCTTCAGCGTCGCCGCCTTCACCGGCGGCGCGGATTGAAACCTCGCTCTCCCTTCGCCTGCGCTCGACGCCTGGGTCGCCGCCTTCACCGGCGGCGCGGATTGAAACAGCCCGAAAAATACACCACAGCCAGCGCCCTCCGGTCGCCGCCTTCACCGGCGGCGCGGATTGAAACATCCCACACGATGTGGCTCAGGTGCCACAGTCCCGTCGCCGCCTTCACCGGCGGCGCGGATTGAAACCGCATGTTTTGGCACCGCGACGACGAGGGCAAATGTCGCCGCCTTCACCGGCGGCGCGGATTGAAACCTCAATGACAAACTCGCCCTTGGAAACTCGGGCAGTCGCCGCCTTCACCGGCGGCGCGGATTGAAACAGCTCACCAAGGTCGAGGCCATGCAGGCATTGCAGTCGCCGCCTTCACCGGCGGCGCGGATTGAAACGATCTCAGTGCCTTCACCTCTTACTGACATGAGCGGTCGCCGCCTTCACCGGCGGCGCGGATTGAAACTCGACGAGCGAACCGTGCTCATCCTCAAACAACTGTCGCCGCCTTCACCGGCGGCGCGGATTGAAACAGCCTCATTGCTGACACTGCTATAATACGGCATTGTCGCCGCCTTCACCGGCGGCGCGGATTGAAACGAGGCGGGTGAGATTGATGATGACAAACATGGTTAGTCGCCGCCTTCACCGGCGGCGCGGATTGAAACACTTTCACACCCGCATCACAAGCGGCGCGCAGAGTCGCCGCCTTCACCGGCGGCGCGGATTGAAACTTCGCGTAGAGTAAAACTGTGCGGTTCGAGCACGGTCGCCGCCTTCACCGGCGGCGCGGATTGAAACATCGCGGAGATCCTTTACCAGGACATCGCGGAGCGTCGCCGCCTTCACCGGCGGCGCGGATTGAAACAGCGGGATGACAAAGGGATTTTCATCCGCATCACGTCGCCGCCTTCACCGGCGGCGCGGATTGAAACTAGTGGCGGATAACATCTTTGGAAATGAACGGTTGTCGCCGCCTTCACCGGCGGCGCGGATTGAAACTTTCGGCGGGCTGCTGGTGATGTCCCAGCCAATCGTCGCCGCCTTCACCGGCGGCGCGGATTGAAACAATTTCTGTGTTTTGAGGTGCTCACAGATCGAGCGTCGCCGCCTTCACCGGCGGCGCGGATTGAAACTGCTACTACAGCTTCAGGAAGTCCACCAACGGGCGTCGCCGCCTTCACCGGCGGCGCGGATTGAAACTCGCTGCCTCGTAGTCGATCGAATGCACCTTGCCGTCGCCGCCTTCACCGGCGGCGCGGATTGAAACCTCGAACTCCTCACGAGCGAAGGGAGTGAGTTGGGTCGCCGCCTTCACCGGCGGCGCGGATTGAAACTTTTTGGTTAGCTGCCTCTCTTTTTCATCCTCGTGTCGCCGCCTTCACCGGCGGCGCGGATTGAAACAGGCTCTTCATCTTCAGCTTCGTCATCGTCTTCGGTCGCCGCCTTCACCGGCGGCGCGGATTGAAACAAAACGTCGATGTCATGGATTCGCACGCCGTCAAGTCGCCGCCTTCACCGGCGGCGCGGATTGAAACGGATCAGCACTTGTCGTGCGGTTGCCCCAAATGCGTCGCCGCCTTCACCGGCGGCGCGGATTGAAACGTGACAGAGGAGCCAAAACCGAAAACCAGACCCAGTCGCCGCCTTCACCGGCGGCGCGGATTGAAACGGTGCCTGAATTGCTGCAACTGCGCAGTCATTTTGTCGCCGCCTTCACCGGCGGCGCGGATTGAAACCCTGGCTTCCTGTTCCGCCTTGAGCCTAGCTTCCGTCGCCGCCTTCACCGGCGGCGCGGATTGAAACAAGCAGAGCGTCAGTGGTTACGCCACCCGCTTCGGTCGCCGCCTTCACCGGCGGCGCGGATTGAAACTCGTGACACCCACTTTCCAACTCCTTGTCTCCGGGTCGCCGCCTTCACCGGCGGCGCGGATTGAAACAGCTCAGCCTGCGTCGCCATGTCCACCGCAAACGTCGCCGCCTTCACCGGCGGCGCGGATTGAAACCGCAGCCACAATGCTTTCATGACCTTCAACGCCGGTCGCCGCTTTTAGCGCTGACGTGGGGTTGTCATCATGGGCATGGGGCGGACTTGCTCCCTCACTGCACTTTGGCTTCGAGGACTTCGCCACCGAGGGGGAGGCAGAGTTCATCGCGGATGGTCTCGAAGGACTCACCTCGGACGGAGGCGTGCATGTAGAGCTTTTGCTTTCGACCTCGGATCTTGCGCATGACGTCGCGGATGTGCTCGCTGTCCACGGCGTCTTGGAAGTCGGCGAACCAATAGAGGGTATCGGCTTCCATGACTTCCCGGCAAATGAGTGCGGAGGAGGCGTAGGCGATGCCGTTGAAGTCGATGAAGTAGGTGTTGGGTCGCTTTTTCATCTGTTGATAGATGGCTTCCAGGGGCATGGGCTCTCCGGTGGGGACTTTGAGCTTGTCGTAGTCCTGCCGCAGCAGGTCCATCTCGTGCTTGCCTTCCCAGTAGAACCAAAATTTGTCGAAGCGTGGGTCGGTGACTTTGCGGACTTTGTCTTCGAGACCTCGCGGTGGGGTTTTCAGTCCACAGCCAAAGTAGAGCACGAGGGGGCTGCCGCGCGCGACTTTGTCGAGCTCTTTGGCCACGAGGGGCAGGTAGCGGGTCATGGAGCGGGAGACATCCATGACGACGGCAATCTTGCGGGTGTCTTTGAGCTCCATGCCAAACATCATGAGGGGTTTGAAGGTCATGCCACTGAGGCTGCCTTGGCCGAAGCCATCACCAAAGCCGCCGCCCGCACCGCTGCGGCCAAAGCCGCCGCCGCCGAGTCGGCCACCGCCAAGCAGGGAGGAGACGTCTGGCACATCCAGCAGGTCAGGTGGCGCATCAGGCAGGTTGATGGCTGCGTTCAGGCTGGTGGAGACGAGCTTTTGGCGTGGGATGCTTTTCTTGATCTGGTTCTGCTTTTTCTGCTGGATCTTGTGGGCGAGCGCGGCGGAGGCATCGGCCGAGGATTGGCTGCCGCCCCCCGGCAGGAAGTCGATCTGCTTTTCCTGAAGAGCTGTGGTGAAGACGATGAGGCCACCGAGGGCAAGGATGCCTGCGTGAATGAGGAGCGAAAGGGTAAGCGAGCCGCCACCGATGTGGCGCCAGAAGGTGACGAGTCGATTCGGAGCTGAAGCAGGAGCGTTGCTGCTTTGTCGTGGTGGCAAGGCGGGTGCCGACTCTGGGTGTGTGATGGGCGGGTGGGGCGTGGTTGGGGGAACGATTGGCAAAGGCTGCTCTGCGTCCGCCGCGCTCGGAGTCACGCGGGCTACTGGCGCAGGGACTGTGGCCGGTGCGAGTGGGGTTGAGATGGGGTAGGCAATGCCATGAGAGAGGGTGTAACCAGGCGGAACGGCAAAACCGGGCGGCACCAAGATCGGCCCACTGGGATAACCGTAGGAATTTGGAAAGGACAGGCCCATCGGTGAAGGAGGGGCAGGGTTGGGCAGGGCTGAAGTGGTCAGCTTTTCCGTCGCCGTTGAAGGGGGGACATCAGGCTCGTTCATGGGGGTAGGCTCGGGGGAGGGCGCAGCGTCAGTTTCGTCGAGTTCTTGGGCTGCACGCGATGCTTTCTCAGGCAGGTTTTGCCTTCAGGACAGGCTTTGGCCATGGAGAAGAGGCCCTGGGTAAAAATCATCCTCGCTCTCGGGAAGCTACGCTGAGATCTGCGGTCAAGCCCGCCACGACTCTAGCGGGAAGGTGATCGGTGTGACGGACAGCCCAGGCGGGATGGCTAGAGAAAAAGGGCTTGTCATCATCGAATTTGAGATTCAATTGCACCTACAAATGAGAACAATTCTCGATTGAACCATGCGACGCCGTTGCCTCATCCGCTCCTTTGCCCCTGCCCTGCTGCTCGCGCCAGGGGGCCTTCATGCGCAGGTTTACCTCACTCGGGAACAGGCGAAGGCCATTCTGCTGCCAGGCCCGGCTGAAGCGTGCCCGATCTCGCTGAGCAAAAAAGAGCGCAGGAGCATCGAGGCCGCCTGTGGGGTGGATGTGCCGCGCGAAGCTCTGGAGGCTTGGCGCTCTCCAGCGGGCGATTGGCTGCTCTTCGACTCGGTGAAAGGGCGCTATGAGGCCATCGACCTGGCCGTGGCGATCAGCGCGAGGGGTGAGGTGCAGGGCGTGGAGATCCTGACCTATCGAGAAACCTACGGCTATGAGGTGCGCCAGCCGGAATGGCGGCGGCAATTTCATGGCAAAACCGTCGATTCAAAGCTGAAGCCGGGCAAGGACATCACCCCCCTCTCTGGCGCGACGATCAGCAGCCAGAGCATCACGCGTGGGGTGCGGCGTCTGGTGCAAACCTGGGAGCAAGTGCTCCGCCACGCATGACTCCGATGAAAACGATCCAACGCTGCCAACCCCTGCTGGGCACTTTTGTCGAAATCACGCTGTGTGGTGAGGCCCCTGAGACCAAGCTGCAGCAGCAGGCGGGCAAGGCCTTTGAAATGATCCGCTGGGTGCAGCGCATGATGAGCTTTCATGACGCAGACAGTGACATCAGCCGCCTGAACCGCTGCGGTCATTTAGCCCCCTTGCAGGTGCATCCATGGACCTATCATGTGATCGAGCTGGCTGCACAGCTCAGCCGCGAGACCGAGGGTGCCTTTGACATCACGGTGGCACCCAGGCTGGTGCGCAGTGGGCTGCTGCCGCGGCATGGTGCCTACACATCGCTGGCAGAGGCAGGACGCTGGGAGGACATCACCCTGCATGGCGGACGGGCGATTTCCTACCGCCAGCCTTTGCAGATCGATCTGGGCGGCATCGCAAAGGGCTTTGCTGTGGACAAGGCGATCGAATACCTGAGCACGCTCGGCCTTCACGGAGCCATCGTGAATGCCGGGGGCGATCTGCGGGTGCTCGGCCAGATCGACAGTCGTGTGGCCATCCGTGATCCGCGTGACCCGCATCGCGCCGCGGTGCCGAGCATCATGCTGCGACCTGCCCTGGCCACGAGTGCAGCCTACTTTGTGCGGGCGGCCAGTGGATTGAAAAAAGCCGCTGCGATCCTGCATCCCCGCACGGGGAAGCCCATGAGGAGCAACCTCAGCGTCAGCGTTTTTGCAAAAACCTGCATCGAAGCAGATGCGCTGACCAAGGCGGTGCTGCTGGCTCCGCAAAAGGTTTGGAACCCAGTGCTATCGGCCCACGATAGCGTGGCCCTGCTGCTGACTGCGAAAGGCGAGCAGGTGCTCTTCCCTGCCTGAGATCGGCTCTGCAACACCATGCTGAGCGCTGATTTCCAAAGTCGATGGCTGGGCCTAGAGGCCTGGGTATCCCAGAGCTGGCTCCACGACCTGCCAGACGGTTGGGTCGTGGGTCTGCTCGTGCTTGGCGGAGACCTTCAGCTAGGCTGGCCTGCCCGACTGGCCCAAGAGGTGCGCACCGGCTCCCTCATCTGGCTAAACACCGCCGCAGGGTTGCCAGACCGCTGCGGAGTTCTGGGCCAGGAGCCGCCCGAAGTCCTGATGCTGGCCTATCCGGTGAACTGGATTCACGGCATGTTGGCCCATCTGCGCCAGGAGCTATCGGCCGATCTGCAGGCACTGCTGCTAGGCCCCTACCCACCGACCCCGATGATCCAGCGTCCGCTGGAAGCCGAGGACCGCGCCTGGGCTCGTGGCCTGATGGCGTCCACACTCTGCGCTGAGGCGCGTCGCCTCCTGGAGGGCAGCCGGATGAGTGAGTTTTTCTTTCGCAAAGTGCTGACGGAGGCTCGCGGCGAAGAAATGTTCTGCACACGCACGCGGCGGCTTTCGCTGGAACGCGTGGCCAAGGTGCGCGAGGCGCTTTTGCAGGACCTGGAAAATCCGCCCACGCTGGAAGAGCTGGCCCGGCTATGCGGCTGCCATCCGCAGTACTTGTCGCGCACCTTTTCTGAAGCTGCGGGCACCACGATCAGCCTATTCCTGCGGCGCCTGCGCATCGAGCGTGCGGCAGAGCTGATGTCCACCGGTCGCATGAATGCCAGCGAAGCCGCGCTGGAGGTAGGCTACCGCAGTCTCAGCCATTTCAGCCAAGCCTTTCGTGCGGAAAAAGGCCGCTCACCCTCGCAGTGGCTGCGTTCAGCAGCCTCTCAGGACTAGGCTTCCTGATCCCTTACCCCTCTCGAAGATGGTTAGGCCTCTGCCGTGCGCAGCGGCACCTCCACGCGTATGCGCAGGCCATGCGGGTCCACCTCTTCCAGCTGCACATGACCTCCGCATTGCCGCGCACGAGCGTGCATCCCTGTCAGGCCTAGGCTATGGCGTGACTGACTGCGCTCGGGATCAATCCCCTTCCCGTTGTCCTGAACGAGCAACAGGATCTGAGCCCGCTGCACGCACAGACGCAGCTCCACCTGCGTGGCGCGCGAGTGACGGGCAATATTGGTTAGCGCCTCCTGGGCGATGCGGAACAGATGCGTCTCGGTGTCGCTGTGCAGGCGCACTTCCAGGTCCGATTCATAGTCCACCCGAATGCGCGTGCGCTGGGCGAATTTTTCAGCGAGCCAACGCAGCCCCGCATCGAGCCCAAAGTCATCCAAGATCACCGGGCGCAGCAGCTGCGAAAGCTCACGCACATTCGCGATCGCCTGATCGACCAGCTGCAAACCATCCGCGCGTCGCTCATCCAAATCATCCCGGCTTGTCGAGGTCAGGTTCGCACGCAGCGCGGCCAAAGATTGCCCCAGCTCATCATGCAGCTCGTGGGAAAAACGCCGCGCCGTCTCCTCCTGCGTTTGCAGCATGTGCCAGGACACACGGTCCAGCTCATGCGTCTGCCACTCGATCCGGCGAATGCTGCGGCGCACATACAAAACGGTGCCTGTGGCGCACAGGGAAGCCAGCAGGAAGCAAGAGCCAATCAGCAGCGCAGAATCATCAGCAAGCCCTTTGAGCTGGAGGCTCATCTGCTCGTCCACCTCGATCAACTGCCGGCTGCTGACCAAGATGAGATCGTGAATGAGCTTCACCACCTGCTCATGACCGCTGAACAAGGACTCCATGATCTCAGGAGCCACCGCACCTGGATGAGCAAAAGCCGCCTCTGCCTGGGAAGAGAAGGCCTGTGTCCTTTCCGCCAATTGCTGCCACTGATCGGCGCTCGGTGTCACCGCAGCCTGAGCAGCCAGCTTAGCCACCGTTTGATCAGCCTCCTTGAGTTCAGCGATGCGTAGGGCGCGCTCTTGACCACTCGACTGTGTCGTCAATCGATGCAGCGCCAGCGCCAGCGCATCTTCCTCCGCCTGCACTTCATGCAGCAATCGAGCGATGAGCAATTGATCGCGCACCAGTTGCGTCGCGCTTTGCCGAATCTGACGACTGTCACGGACCGCCACCAGTCCCGCCATGCCCAGCAGAATCATGACCAAAGCGAAGCCTGGCACCAATCCCCACAAAACCGTGCGCTCGGTGATCCGACGAGGAAAGGCAGGCAGACGAAGAGGCATAAGCGCGCTCAATCAATGAGACCATTGCGCACAGCGAACCGCACCAACTCGCCGATGCTATGCATGTTCAGCTTTTCCATGATCCGGCCCCGGTGAGCTTCCACGGTGTAAACGCTTAGGTTGAGCGCATTGGCGATGTCCTTGTTCGTCTTGCTCTCGGCGATCATTTGCAGCACCTCGCGCTCGCGGGAAGACAGCAGATCAATCGGGTTGGTGACATGCTTGCGGTAATCGTCCAGCACAGCATCGGAGACCTCCGGGCTCAGATAACCCTGCCCCACCGCCACTGCGCGCACCGCCTTCAGGAAGTCCGCCTCGCTGCTGTCCTTGAGCAAATAACCTTTCGCTCCGGCACGGAGGATTTCTCTCACATAGACGGAGTCTTTGTGCATGGACAAAGCCAGCACGCGTGAGCGTGGTGAGACCTTCAGCAATCGTCGGGTGGCTTCGATACCATTGAGTTCAGGCATGGTCACATCCATCACGACCACATCCGGCTGTAGCTCTTCCGCCATCTGCACAGCTTCGCGGCCATTTGAGACCTCAGCCAGTACCTGCATGTCCCACTGCGCAGCCAGGATCATGCTAAACCCCCGACGAACCACTGCGTGATCGTCCGCCAACAAGAGCGTGTATATTTTCGCGGCCATGATGCTGTCTGATTATAGCCAGCCCGTCTGCTGCAGACGACCGGTGAGCTCCATCTGGCGCTCCAGTTGGGCGGCATAGACTGCCGCGTTGGCGGGGTCCGGAGCACAGCGCGTGGATTCATCCAGCGTCACCAGACGCGCGCAGAGCGCTTCGTAGCTGACTGGTTCCCCCTGTTCGTTCGCCTGCGCATAGGCCGCCTGGATCGCAGCCCCCAGCGCTGCACCTTCACTCGTGCTGAGCGTCACGACTTCGGCGTTGAAGCAATCCGCCGCGATTTGCCGCCACGTGGCGCTCTTGCTCCCCCCACCCGTCAGGCGGATCTCGGTCGGATTCATTCCCAGATCGCGGAAGCGCTTCAGCCCGTAGGCTAGGCCCAGGGTCGCTCCTTCCACAGCCGCACGCGCGAGATTGGCAGGCGTCATGTTGCCAGGGCGCAGCCCCTGCAAGACACCGCTGCCATTCGGCAGGTTTGGCGTGCGCTCGCCATTCAGATAGGGCAGGAACATCACGCCCTCGGCTCCTGCAGGCGCAGATTTGACCGCCGCTTCGAGTTGCTTCAGATCCCAACCGAACATCTCGCGCACCTGCTCCGTCACCACCGTGACATTCATCGTGCAGACCAGAGGTAGCCATTGATCCGTGCTATCGCAAAAAGCAGCCACTTCCCCTTGGCCATCGACCACAGGTGCGCCTGCCACTCCATAAAGCGTGCCACTGGTGCCAAAGCTGGCTGTGATAACCCCTGGCTTGATGTTTCCAGTTCCGATCGCACCCATCATGTTGTCGCCACCACCTGCGGAGATGATGACGTTTTCCCCCAAGCCCCAGGCAGCAACCAATTCTGGTCTGAGTCGTCCGTGAACCGAGCGGCTGGAGCCCAGTGGCGGCAGCATGGACCGCACGCGTGGGTCGATGTAATCGCAAAGTTCATCGCACCAGGTGCGGGTCGTTACGTTGAGAATGCCGGTGCCCGAGGCATCTCCATACTCCATGCGCTTTACGCCAGAGAGCCAGAAATTGATGTAATCGTGCGGCAGCAAAATCGAGGTCGTTTTGGCAAAATTCTCCGGCTCGTTTTGCTTCATCCACAGCAGCTTGGGGATGGTGTAGCCCGGCAGCATGGCATTGCCTGCCAGAGCGATCACGCCTGGCTGACCTCCAAACTCATGAGCAATCTCAGCGCACTGAGGTTGCGTGGAAGTATCGCACCACAGTTTAGCCGCTCGCACAGGCTGATCATCTGCACCGAGAGCCACCAAACCATGCTGCTGACCGCTGACGCCGATGCCGGCGATCTTGCGGCGATGCACACCCAGCGTCTCTAGGCACTGACGCACACTGGCATCGACCGCCTCAATCCAGGTCTGGGGATGCTGCTCCAGATGACCTGCTGGCAGTCCTTCGATCAATTCGTAGCTGCTGTGGCCGCTGGCCAGGATGCTGCCTGTGTCGAGATCCAGAACAATGGCCTTGGTGCTCTGGGTGCCGCTATCGATGCCGAGAAAATACATGAGGAAGGATGCTGTAGGGTGGAACGCGATGATGGCAGGCCCCCATCGGAGGGCAAACAAGAAAAACACCCCCTAACCTCTGAAAAACAATGCCTACTTGCAGGATAGGCAATGCCTGATCAGAATATCGCCCCATGACTCTCACCAAACGCGGAGAATACGCCCTCAGAACCATGATCCGTCTCGGCATCGCCGAATGGAATGAAGAAGGAGTGATCTCGGTTTCGAACATCGCCCATCAGGAGCACCTTCCTTTCAAATTCCTGGAAGCCATTCTGACCGAGCTGCGAAACGCGGGTTACGTGGAAAGTGTGCGCGGCAAATACGGCGGGGCCAAGCTAGCCAAGCCCATGAAAGCCATCACCATGGGAGAAATTGTCAGACTTATCGATGGCAAGTTGGCTCCCATCGGCTGTGCCAGTGAGACTGAGTATGAAAAATGCTCTTGCCCCGATGAGGAACACTGCGGCCTGCGCATGCTCATGATTGATGTGCGCAATGCCATCGCTAACATCTTGGACAAATACACCCTGCACGACGTGGTGGATGTCACCTTGAGGAAACAAGAACTCGACCCCCCCAAGAAAAAAGCGGTGAAAAAACCCTCCAAATCCAGACATGCTGACCCAGCGGATGGATTCCTGGCTCTTTTGAAGAACGGAAAGCTCTGAACCTGAAAGATCTCCGAACACCGGGGATGCATCGCCCAATAATCCTATTTGACGAATAGGATTTTGGATTTAATTCATACCTTCTCAGTATATTTAATTTCACTCTAGACATTGCTGTCTGGGCTGAGATTCAGCGACCCGTCACTGCGGAAGCTACCCATCCTTCCCCAAGGCGACCCCCAACCCGGAGCCAAGGATTCCCCGCCGCAATGTCCTTCCCTCTCCCCTCTCTTTACCCAATTCTCGTTTCCCCGATGCGCGCCGCGCTTGGCGCGGCGATCCTGCTCTCCCTGAGCCTGGGCTCAGAGGCTGCCACCCTCACTTGGCAGGGAGATCTGGATGGTTTTTGGTCCACTGGCAGCGTGGGAACAAACACCAACTGGACAGGTCAGTTGATTCCCCAAAACGAGGACAGCTTGATTTTCAATCTGACCGAACCGGGTGTCTTGAACCTCACGTCGATCAATAACCTCAACGGTCTCGTCTTGGGTGGCACCAATGCCATCCTCTTCACCAACGATAGCAACACCGACACAGGTTTCACCCTCTCTGGCAATGCCCTCACCCTCGGAGGCAACATCAACTCTTCAGGCACCTTAGGAACTCATCTTCATGCCCTGAACCTCGATCTGATCCTGAATGGAACCCGCACCGTGACCGCCGTGCTAAACACCACCATCGCGGTGAACGGCAACATCAGCGAGTTAGGCGGCGTGCACGGACTGACGAAGACTGGCCAGGGAACTCTGGTGCTAACCGGGACAAACTCCTTCACAGGCAATCTCTTGATCAATCAAGGTACGGTGTCGGTCAGTAGCGTTGCTGATAGTGGCATCGCCAGTGCGCTGGGTGCTGGCAGCCTCATTCAACTGGGCAGTGGCGCGATGACCGGAGGCAATCTGACTTACACGGGAACAGGTCATTCAACGAATCGCACCGTGCATCTCGCTGCCACGACCACCGGTGGGGGCAGCCTGCTGAGCAACGGAACCGGCGCATGGATCCTGACGGGTGAGTTTACCAATGCAGGGACGGGTCAAAAAATACTCACCCTGGGAGGCACCAGCACAGCCCTCAATGAAGTGCGCAGCAACCTCACGAATGGCAACGCAGGCGGCAGCCTCTCCATCACCAAAACCAATGCTGGCACGTGGGTGCTGAGCGGGAACAACACTTACACTGGCATCACCAACATTGTTCAAGGCATTCTCTCCTCGAACAGCATCGCAGACAGCGGGGTGGCCAGTTCCCTGGGAGCCGGCAGCATCCTTCAGCTTGGAGGAGGCAATCAAACGGGAACATGGCTTTACACCGGCCCGCAAGGCTCAACGAATCGCACCCTTCATCTCGCCTCCACAGGCATTGGCGGAGGCGTGATCGACTCCAGCGGAAGCGGTCCATTGACACTCACCGGCCCCATCACCAATGCAGCCACCTCGGGCACAAAAACACTCACGTTGACCGGCACTGCCGCCAACAATGAGATTCAGGGGTTGATTCAAAATGGCGAAGGCTCTGCCATTCTCAATGTGCTGAAAGGCAACAACACCTCGTCTTGGTATCTCTCCAATGACGGAAATGCCTTCAAGGGATCGCTGACCATTCAGCGTGGCGCCGTCAGGGTCTCAAGCTTAGCGGCCAAAGGTGTGCCGAGCGCGGCGGGGGCCGGTGAGACCTTGATCTTCGGCACGGGAGCACAAACTGGAACTCTCAACTACACAGGAACTGGGGCGACCACTGACCGTGACATTCTATTGATCGTGGGCGCAAACACTGGCTCGGGCATCATCACGAACAATGGCACTGGTGCTTTGGTCTTTTCTGGAACCTTCACCAATCAAGGAACGACAGGCACCAAGACGTTTCAACTCGGGGGCGCGAACACCGCTGCCAATGATTTTCAAAGTCTCATCAGCGATGGTGGCCAGGGAGGGGTAATTGCTTTTACAAAAGCTGACGCTGGCAGTTGGACACTCTCCAACCCTGGAAACACCTTCACGGGTCATGTCACCATCAACCATGGAACTCTTTCCATAACTAACCTCAACGATTCAGGATTGCCCAGTTCACTCGGCGCAGGCGACACCCTACGTTTTGGCAGTGGCGTCAACACGGGCACACTTTCATACACAGGCGTCTCCACAAGCACGAATCGAGCGATCACCCTCATCTCGACGGGAACCGGTGGAGGCACTCTCCAAAGCAATGGCAGCGGCCCCATCCTCTTTAGCGGAAACTTTAGCAATCTAGGCACAAGCGGCAGCAAGGTGTTTACGCTAGGAGGGAGCAATACCGACGTGAACCAATTTCAGAGTGTGATCAGCAATGGCTCTGGAGGTGGAGTGATTTCACTGACCAAGGCGGGCGAAGGCACCTGGGCGCTCACTGCGGCCAACGAATACACAGGTGGCACGACCTTGCAGGCAGGAACCCTACTTCTCAATCAAGCAGGACTCGGGGGCACTTCCTCCGCGATTGGCACCGGCACTTTCACCATCTCTGGCGGAACTCTCGACAACACCAGTGGCGCGGCAATCCAACTCAGCACCAGCAATGCCGTGAACTGGAATGGCGACTTTGCCTTTGGGGGAACGAACGACTTGAGCTTCGGCACCGGCGTGGTGACCTTGGGAAATTCCAATCGAGTCATCACCCTGAATGGCTCATCCATCCTTTCGTTTGGAGAGCTCAGGTGGAATTCAGTGAATGGCGCTCGTGTGCTTACTGTGAACCAAGGAGTCAGTGGCTCAGGAAAATTGATCTTAGGTGGCTTCCAGCTCAACACCAACACGGACAATACAGGAAGAAATCGCACCATCCAAGGCAATGCTGAAATCGAAATCAACCAACCGATCAGCAATGGCAACCTATTCAACAATGGTCTAGTTTATTCAGGCACCGGCAGGCTGACACTCTCTGCCGCGAACACTTACACAGGCGTCACACAGGTCAATGCAGGCAGGCTGCAAGTAGCCCACGCGAATGCCTTGGCGAGCACCAGCAATCTCACGATTCATGGAGCCACGGTCGATGTAAGTGGAATCGCTGCAAACTTTGCGGGAACGCTAACCTTGGGAGCTGCCACCACGACCCTCGGTGGACTGAGCGCAACCCTCTCCGAAGACACAGCGGCAGGCAGCCTCACCCTCAACGCAGGTCTGACCTACCATGCAGGATCGGTCGGATTTGAAAATGGGCCAGCCTCCATCTTGACCCATCTGATTCTGGGTGGTGACAGTGTTTTCATGATCAACAACAGCAGCGCCGCAGCTGTGGATCTGACGATCCCAGGTCGCATCAGTGGCGGCTTCAGCTTAGCCAAAACGAATGCTGGCACGCTGCGACTGACTGGCCTGAATACATACTCAGGTCAGACCTTCCTCAATGCTGGCATCATTCAAATCAGCACGCTAGGAAACACAGGCAGCGCTGGCTCCTTAGGCACTGGAGACCTCAACGCGAACGCAGGCATCATCCGTCTTGGTTTTCAAGCCTCCACCGGCACGCTGGAATACCTAGGTGTGGGGGAAAGCAGCAACCGCCGCATTCAGATTGGCGGAGGCGGCAGTGCCACCCACACAGGTGGAGCCACCCTACTGAACAACGGCACAGGCGCGCTGATCTTCACGGCACCACTCTTCAACAGCCCAACCAACACAGGCACAGGAAGCGCTGGCACAGGCCGCACCCTCACCCTGGGTGGAACCCATGCGGGTGCCAACACCATCCAGGGCATCCTCAGCAACAACTCCCAAAGCCTGAATCCCACCGTGAGCTTAGTGAAGCAAGACTCAGGCACTTGGATCTTGGAAGGTGCCAACACTTACACCGGCGGCACCTCCGTCTTGGCGGGCACCCTGATCATCAACAACAACAGTGGTTCAGGCACGGGCACCGGCTCTGTTGTCATCGAAAATACCGCCAAAATCGGTGGGCAAGGTGTCATGGGTTCTCTCACTGCAGGAGCAACGGTCACCCTGAACCCGGGTGGGGTGCTTTTTGCAGGACAAAATGGAGTCTTGGATGCGCAAACACTACGGATTCAGTCTGCCACCAGCATCACACTTCAAGGCACGGTTGAATTGGACATTCTCAACGGAAGTTTCAGCGGAGTGCTGAACGCTCAGGCAAACCATCACGACCAGATTGTTTTTCAAGGAACGAACCCCACTCTATCGAGTCCCACCTTGAAGATTCAGTCAAACCTACCGGTGACACCTGGCACCTGGGTTGAGGGATCATCCTGGAAGCTTTTCGATTGGGCAGGCATCACGGGGAACTTTAGCAACCTTCCCAACAGTGGCCTGCAACTGGGCAACCCCGAGCACTTTCCAGACCTCAGCAGTCTCGGACTTGCCTGGGACTGGAGCCAACTTTACTCGAATGGCGTGGTTCAAATCGCTATCGTGCCAGAGCCCTCACGAATGCTGCTTGTCCTAGTCGGAGCATTCTTCGCTCTTCTGAGGAGGCATCGGCCCTAGTTTTTCAATAAAGCGACAGCACCTCTGAACTTCTTCCCAGACGCGCTTGTCTGTTTTTCTTGGTCGCTCTTCCAACTCATGAAACCACAAGCTAGCCCCTACCGCCAACCTCCGGAAGGTCTTTTGAGTGTTAAGCTGCGACTCTTTCTGCAACACTTGCTTCAGCCATCACACGGGCGTGTGAAGTAACAATTTAGCTTCGAATCTTGGCTGACTCAGCCCGCATCAAGATTCAACCCCATCAAAAAGCGGTATCTCCGCGAAGAGATACCGCTAGAAGGAATAACATGGATTCCGTCAATCAAACTTCATTGAGCGAGTGCATCGAGAAGATACTTGGCGGGTTGGAAATGCTCGATGAGCACTTCTCGCTGAGCGCCACGAATCATACGAACCTGCTTGATGTCGAAGTTTGGCGTCTTGTGCGGAGCAAAGAGGATGTCATCGTGCGTTGCGTTTTGACGACGCTTGAACTGATCCGGCGTGATGTGACCTCCCAAATGATCATCGCGACCCGTTGCCAAATGGCAAGTGCCGAGGACTTTCTCGTCTTGAATGTCAGAACCCGAGACCGGTAGCACTTGGGTCCCGAAGCCAAGCTCACCCAAGACACCCGTCATCGGATCGTCGAGCAGACGCGCATTGTGAGCATCAATCGTCGCCTGATTGCCTGCGATGAGATCGCTGCGAATGATGCGTCCTCCAGTGACGGTCAATCGACCCAGTGTTCCATCCTCATACTTCATGGGAAAGTGTCCTTCGGCACTCGTTGGCACAAAGTAAACTTCGCCCGCAGGCAGATTGGCCACGTCTGGCGTGTTGCCACGGCATAAGCCATGAGATTTCTGGGCTTCTTGCCCTCCGAGTTCGAGCTTAGCAGTCAAAACTTCTCCATTTTCTAAGCCGAAATCAATCTCAACGGTGTCCGCACCAGTCATGGCCAGACGAAGTTTCTCGGCATCACGGCTGACTTCTTCATAATCAACAGCAAGACCACTGTTCAGAATGATCTCATTCAGTCCATGCAAAGTAGCACCACGGAATCCATACTGCTTGGCGAATGCCGTCAAAGGTGCCGTGGCTGAGTAAGTCGTGATGGCCAGAATGATGTCGTAATTCGTGTAGATATCTTCTTCGAGACTCAAGCGGTTGCCTTCCATATCCACGCATTCATCGGGTAGATCGAGGTTGCTTCCGCCAGTCTGAACGTAAGCGAACATTTCGCCACCTTTCAAAGCCAACTCATCCATCACACCGTTGTGCAAACCTTGATAGAAGTATTGATGCGCGCGCCGCTGGATCGCACGTTGAGGATTGTGAAGGAAAGCCATGTCCTTGGCCTCAGCCAAGTCGGGCAGATCGATCAGAATACAAATTTTGCAGCCAAAGGTTGGCTGGAACACAGTGTGCAGAAGTCGATAGAGATCGAACTTGGGGAACTTGCGGCCATTGGCTGCTGTCTGAACGGTGGGCATGGTGGCTGTCATCATAGAGGAGTGATTTGGGTTTCGGGTAGCCGTTTTTACGGAACATCCAAGGATCGCGGGCGCGCTTTTCTTTTTTGAAAAATAAAGCATCCAGCTAACCAGCATGTCAGAAACAGACTCTCCTCCCTCACCCAAAGTCGTCGTTATCACAGGATGCACACGAGGCCTCGGTCAAGCCATGACCGTGGAATTCATTAGGCAGGGATGGATTGTTTCAGGCTGCGGTCGTGACTCAATGGCCATCCAGGCATGGGCCAAAGCGCACAGTTCACCGCATCATTTTCAGGTCTGCGATGTCCGGGATGATGCTCAAGTGTCAGCCTTTTGCAGAAACACCCTGGAGCGCTGTGGCACTCCAGACCTAGTGTTAAACAATGCAGCCATCATTCATGCCAATGCACCTCTCTGGCAAATATCCGCAGAAGAATTCAAAAAAGTGATGGAGGTAAACATCGAAGGCCCTGCCAACATCATGCGGCATCTTTTGCCCTCCATGCTCAAGCGCCGTCGTGGTGTCGCGGTGAATTTTTCCTCGGGCTGGGGTCGATCCACTGCGCCCGAAGTCGCAGGCTACTGTGCCAGCAAGTTCGCCATTGAGGGTCTCTCCCAATCGGTCGCACAAGAAACCGAGGGTAAAGTCGCCATCGTGCCACTGAACCCAGGAATCATCGACACCGACATGCTAAGAAGTTGCTTTGGAGACGAAGCCTCCAGTTTTCCCAAGGCAACAGCTTGGGCGAAGTCAGCCGTGCCCTTTTTGATCAACCTAAGCCATGCTGACAACGGCAAGTCATTGTCAGTGCCATGACTGGAAAAACTCATGAACGTGTTGAAGCATCAAAAGAGCACCCAAAACATGAAGGTCGCTTGAACTACACTTTTAACTTGATCAAAACCACTAAACTTAAGTATTTAAGTGAAATCACCTTTCGCCTAAGCAAGGTGATCGAAATACAAACACTCGAAACAAGCGATGAAAACTGCATTGATCCACAAAGTCACGATTCTACTCATCATCACATTCAGTCTTCCCCTGCTAGCAGCAGATAAGCCGAAGGCGAAAGCTAGCGAGAAACCGGCCGCGAAGACTGAGCCAAAAGCAAAGGAAGATACTTATCCTCTTTATGGCAAAGTCGTGACTGTCACCTCACGAACCCTCACAGTCGTTCGTAGTGAAAACGAGGAAGCCAAAGAAGCCAAGTATTCGATAGGGTCATCCACTCAGGTGGTCAATGGCGATAAACCCGCGACGATCGAGGATGTTAAAATTGGCCAATGGGTCGGAGGGTCCGTGAAAAAAGCGACCGATGGCGGCAATGATTTTGTCACCAAGATCAATGTCGGTGTGAAGCAGAAGAAAAGCCCTGGCAAGACCGGTGCCTCGAAGGCCAAGAAGGAATCCACGACTCCCAAGAAAAAAGAAAAGGCGGAGTGATTCTGCCTCCTCGAACAAGAACAAGACCACCAGCCGCTGACGAATTCGTCAGCGGCATTTTTGTCATCGGAAACCCAGGCCTCTCGATGCACTGAACCCGGATGCTGAAGTTCAGCGGGGCAAGAATGGACCGCTTGAAGAGAACTTCTGAATCCGGGCTGAAAGATCACGCGCAGGTCTCAGTTCCTCCCTTCCCATCTTTTGTTTCTATAGGCGATGGGCTGTTATCATGAAAGCTCATTTCATCTCTCTTGGCTTTGCCCTCTTTGCGTGTTCGTCGCTGATTGGGGCGAAACCCAACATCGTTTTCATCCTTGCGGATGATCTGGGATACTCAGATCTAGGCTGTTACGGCAGTGAAATCGCAACGCCAAACTTGGACTCGCTGGCCAAAAATGGCCTACGTTTCACGCAATTCTACAATACAGCCCGTTGCTGGCCCACGAGGAGCGCACTGATGAGTGGTTATTATGCTCAACAGATTCATCGTGATGAACTGCCAGAGGTCGGCGGAGGAGGTCAGGGCTTGCGCCAAAAGTGGGCTCCTCTGCTCCCTCATTTCCTCAAACCTTTAGGTTATCGCTGCTATCACAGTGGCAAATGGCACATCGACGGCAAAGTGCTTGCTGGAGGTTTTGACCGTTCGCTCGATATGCAAAATCAAGGCAACTTTTTCACGGCCAAAGGCAACTCGATCGACGACGTGCCCGTGACTCCATCTGCGGATGAGACAGGCTACTACGCCACCATCGCAACGGCTGACCACGCCATCGACTGCCTCAAGGATCACGCTGCTAACCATGCCGACAGACCCTTCTTCCACTACATCCCTTTCATCGCACCGCACTTCCCATTGCAGGCTCTGCCAGAGGATATCGCCAAGTATCGCGACCACTATCTCGAAGGCTGGGACAAGCTGCGCGAAGTCCGATTTGCACGTCAAAAAGAGATGGGCCTGACCCAAACGAGCTTATCATCTCTGGAACGTGAAGTTGGGCCGCCCTACGCCTTCCCTGATGCCATGCAAAAACTCGGCTCGGGAGAGGTCAACCGTCCGCTGCCATGGAACGAACTCAAGGACGAACAACGTCGCTTTCAAGCAACGAAGATGGCGATTCATGCCGCCATGATTGATCGCATGGATCAGGAGATTGGTCGCATTCTCGCACAAATCCGAAGCATGGGTACGTTCGAAAATACCCTGATTTTCTTTGCCTCTGACAATGGCGCGAGTGCCGAGATCATGGTGCGCCATGGTGGCCACGATCCCGCTGCACCACCCGGCAGTGCTGAAACTTACCTATGCCTTGGGCCAGGTTTTTCCAGTGCAGCCAACACACCTCACCGTCGCCACAAAACCTGGGTGCATGAAGGCGGCATCAGCACGCCATTGATCGTGCATTGGCCCGCAGGCATTGCTGCAAAAGGGGAGCTGCGTACCACTCCCTCACACGTGATCGATTTTGTGCCTACCGTGCTGGATCTACTCGATATCGAGAAGCCGAAACACTGGAACGGTGAACCCATTCCCGAAGCACCCGGCAAGAGTCTTTTGCCTGCCTTTTCGAAGAACGAAACCATCGCTCGCGATTCACTTTGGTGGCTGCACGAAGGCAACAAAGCCATCCGCGTCGGCGATTGGAAGCTCGTTGCCGCCAAAGACGAAGCCTGGGCACTTTACGATCTCAAAACGGATCGGGCCGAACAGCACAACCTCGCTGCCAAGATGCCAGATAAGGTTCAAGAGCTAGCTTCCCTCTGGCAAAAGCAGACCGACGCCTTTACTGCCTTAGCCAAACAAACAATGGCTGAACAACCAAAAGTCAAAGGCAAGGGAAAGAGCAAAAAAGCAATCCACTGATGCGAATGGACTGAGGTTAAAGACACCTCCACTAAACACCTTCGCTCACTTCCCCAACTCACTGAGGTATCGAATCAAATGGGCGAGTTGTCGTTCGTTAAGCCCAGCGGTGAGGCCATCGGGCATCAAAGAGCCACCGAATTGAATGCTTTGAAGGTCAGTCTTTTTCAGAGCAACCATAGCCCCCGTTAGGTCACGAAGGGTGAGGGTTTCCACGGTATCTGTCTGCTTGAAGCCAGTCACAACTCGTCCGTCTTTCAGAGTCGCCGTCGCTGCTTCGTAACCTTCTTTGACGTTCAGCGCCGGCCAGACGACCTCGGTGACGATCATGTCGATGGGCAGACCTCTCGCGATGGCGCTCAAGTCGGGGCCGATCTTGCTCTGCGCGACTCCGGGGATGTGGCAGGCGATGCAACCGGCGGCTTCGTAGATCTTTTTGCCCTCGGCGGCGTTTCCGAAGGTGTTCGCGCCCTTCACGATGTTGGCGATGTATTCCTTCGTGTAGGTCGGCAGCGCTGAATTGATCCCCGCGAGCTTCATGAGCAGCGGCGAGAGCTTCGCGTCGTTCTTACCGAGGTTGTTGAGCGTGGTGAGTACCATTTTGGCCTGCGCAGCATCCAGCGCGTCCTTCTTCTGCAAAGCACGCATCAGCGCCGCATGACCTTCGGCACGCGAAACGAGCGCGGCGAGCTTCGTGGTGTCTTCGAGAGCCAAAGCAGCCACTTCATCCGGTTTCAGGCTGATGAGCGCAGCGAGTGCCTGCGGCATGTTTTGCTCCAAAGCGAGCTTTCGGATGCTTTCGGTGAAGGAACCGACTTTCCACGCGCCTGCGAGCCGGATGCCCTGCGCACGCACTGCGGCATTTTGGGATTCAAACAACGGTGCGAGCAGCTTTTCGGCATTCTCCGGCTTCGCAGCCTTCAACGCGGCGAGCACGGCGGCGTTTTGGCCGGCGCGTTCGAAGATGAAGGCCACGTCGTCACCGCTTGCAGTTCCGGCGAGCGCTTTGAGCCACTTCGTCTGGCGTTCGGCATCGCCCTCATGCTTCGCGATCTGCTCGCGCATGATGGCAGCGGCTTTGGCGTTCGCGTTCGGCGTGTAGCCGATGGCGGCACCGCTGAGGTTTTTGAGGTCGTTCGGGTTGTTCTCCACCCAGCCGTTTTGCAGCGCAAAGATGAGGTGCTCGTCTTTCTCGAAGGCCGGTTTGGCTGACCACAGCGGGTTCAGCACATGCAGCGTCTTCGTGAGCGCGTGCAGGTGGTAACCGTTGAATTCTTTGTCGAGTGCCCGTGCGGCGACCACGGCGGAGCGTTCGTCGGAGATGTAGCTCGCTGCGACGATAGCTTCGAGTCGCACGAGGGCGTCTTCGTCAGCGATTTGGGCTTCGAGCAGCGTCAAAGCATCCGCCAGCTTGCCATCGCGTGCCCAAGTGCCGATCACGCGGGTGGCGTAGGCGCGAATGCGGGCATCTGCTGATCTCAGCAGCGCTTTCAGCAACTCCGGGCGCTGCGTTTCATGCGCCTCATAAAGCGAGAGAGCTTGGAGTTGGCGATAGGCGTCTTGCTTTGGTGTCCACGCATCGAGCGCGGTGATGACTTCTTTGCTTTCTCGCTCAATCAGCAAGCGTTTCGCCTGATACCACGCCCAGCGTTCTTTGGAATCGAGCTGCTCCAGCAGCTCAGGAACGCTCTGTTTGAAGAGATTGACCGGCTTGACCACTTGACCGGTCTTCCACGTCACGCGCCAGATGCGGCCGTGTTCTTTGTCGCGGTCGGGATGGCGGTAGCTGGCCTGATAGTGGCCGATGATCGGGTTATACCAATCCGCCACATAGATGCCGCCATCCGGGCCCATGCGCACTTCGACGGGGCGGAAGACGTTGTTTTTCGTCTCGATGATGTTTGGCAACCGCGTGGTGCTGAACATGCCGTTCTCGAACTTCAGTTCGTGCCATTCGAGCAGGTTCGCGTAGTAGCCGCCGATGATGATGCGGCCCTGCATCTCTTTTGGAAACATGCTGCTGTGCAGGAACTCCTGCCCCACCTGCTTGATCGGCGCGAGGCAGAGGTTCATCGCCTGCGCGTTCACGGCAAGATCCGAGCGCACCATGCCCGGCGTGGTGAACCAACTGCCGATGTTCGCGCCGCTTTTGTGGAAGGCCTGGCCGTATTCGGTGGTGGTGACGCCCCAGCAGTTCGCTCCGGCGCTCGACCATTGGAAAAAGGGATCGAGATGCCCCGTTCGCGGCCGGTAGCGCCACACGCCCGCGCGGTTCAGCGTCTCCACGCCATACGGCGTCTCGACTCGCGAGTAGATGTGATGCCCCTGCGTGAACCATAGTTCGCCGCCGAAGCCCCAGTTGATGCAGTTGATCATCTGATGCGAGTCCGCGGTGCCGAAACCGCCGAGCACGATGCGCTTCGTGTCCGCTTTGTCATCGCCATCGGTGTCCTTGAAATGCAGCAACTCCGTGCCCTGCGCCACATACAGGCCGCCATCGCCGAGTTCGAGGCCCGCGGGCATGAACAGGCCTTCGACGAACTTGTGAAACTTATCCGCTTTGCCGTCGCCATCGGTGTCCTCGCACACGAGCACGTAATCGTTGGCTTTTTCGCCCGGTTTGATCTGCGGATAACTCACCGCGCAGGCCACCCAAAGGCGACCGCGTTCATCCCAGCGCATCTGGATCGGCTTCACGATGCCGTCGGCCTCGCTGGCAAAGAGATTCACCGCAAAGCCATCCATGATCTGAAACGATGCCAGTTCTTCTTCCGGCGATTGCGGTTTCGCTGTCGGCGGCTCGACCGGTATCGACGAACGCACGCCAATCGGCGTAACCGGTTTGCCTTCAATGGCCGCCCAGATGTTTTTCTCGGCTTGATCGAGCAACGGACGAAAATCCTCCATCTCCTGCGGGAAGATGCGCCTCGTCGAGTCCTTCCAGTCCTTCGAGTAAGGCACGTTGGTGCGGTCGCCCATGAGGAAAGCCCAGTTCATAGGGCGCCAGTAGTCGAACCACAGGCGCTCGAATTCGAGGACTTGGGCGCGCACGGCTTCGTTGGTGACGGGCTTTATTCCAACACCTTCAGCTATGCTGTGCGCGGCCATGTGGTGCCCCGCATCGTTGAGCTGATAGCCATTCTCAGTCCTTTGGGGCATCGTAGCAATAATCCATGGTGACAGGTCGATGCAGTGGATCCCCAAACGTTTCGCCAATGTCTTGATCGCTGTTGAGTAGGCCACCAATTTCAAATTGGGGTTCTCTCCATGGGGCCCCCCTTCAAACGGCACGGGTGTCACCAGCACCACCCGCCGCCCCTCATCTGCAAACTCCTCGATCAGCCTTTCATACGCCTCAATGAACTGCGGCAGCTTCTCAATGCCATTGAGCGACTCCATCTGCCCAAACTGCGCGATCACCACGGTCGCGCCGACTTCTTTGAGCTGCTGACGCCAGTCTCGTTGCTGCCGCCAGCTATCGGTGCCGGTTTCGGCTTGGATTCGCCTCTCGGCGGCCGCTCGTTTCGGGTCGAGTTTTTCAGTCTGCCCGCCATCGCGCCATTGCTCGAAAACGGTGTCGCCTTCCCAGCCGAAATTGCGCACTTTGATCTTCAGCTCAGGCTTCGACGCGATGAGGCTAGTTTGCAGGTAGCCGTTGAAGCGCGTCCGCTCCATGTTTGAGCCGCCGGTGAGCGCGATGACATCGTTGGGCTTGAGTTCAAAAGATTGGGCAGCAGCATAGCCCGTGCTGCAAACGAGCCACAAAACACAAAGGAGGCGCATAAAGAGATCCGATTACTTTTTGGCAGCCAACTCCTCAATGATGAGATCCTTGTAGCGCACGATGGAGGTGGCACCGCCGTGGATCTGAACGGCGATGATGCCGGTGAGAGCGATGTTCGGTTCCGTCTCGGTGTAATCGACTGTCTGCACGCCATTCAGCCAGATCTGAATGCGATTTCCCTCCGCACGGATGCGATAGTCGTTCCACTCACCGAGTGGCTTTTGTGCCTTGGCAAGGACTTCGGGCGAAGGTTGCGCGAGCATCTTCTTGCGTCGGCTCTCGTCATACAAGGCACCGTCGTAGCCCTTGCCGAGATCCGCCTGGTAGCCAGAAACTTCATGGTGGTTCGGGATACGCTCGGTGCGGAACTGCACGCCGCCGTTCACGAAGCCTTCGGTGCCTTCGAGCTTCCATTTCAGCGTGAGCTCAAAGTCGCCGTAGGTCTTGGTGGTGGCGAGGAAGTTGTTCTTTTCCTGCTTTTTCTCCATAGAACCGGCGACGAGCGCTGCGTCTTCGATACGCCAGACACTGCCGATATCGCCCTCCCAGCCGGTGAAGGTTTTGCCGTCAAAAAGCGGCACCGTGTCCGCATAAACTGCGGCATGGAAGGCGAAACCAAGTAGAAAAAAAAAGGGTTTGATCATGAGAACGAGATTACGGAGACAAAATGAACATCTGACGGGAGATTGAGCTTTCGGACTCTGTTTCACTCAAAAGAAACGCCATGAGAGGCAGAACTCTCATGGCGCTTGCTATTGGAATGTCGATTGAATCAGGAAGCCATGGCCGAGGCGACGTTGCCGACGATGTCCTTGCCGGGCTTCAGCGTCTTCGATCCTGGAGTCCACTTGGCGGGACATGCCTCACTTGGATTTGCCATGAGATGCACATTGGCTTCCATTTTTCTAACCAACTCGGCGGCATTGCGACCGACGTTGTAGAAATTGATCTCGGAAGAAACCAGCTTGCCTTCGGGGTTGATGATGAAAGTGCCACGCAACGCTAAACCAGTCGTGGCATCATAGACGCCGAAGAGGCGGCTCACTTTGCCCGTCGGATCAGCCGCGAGCGTGTATTTCACATTCTTCAACAGACCTTCTGTGTTACGCCAGACCATGTGAGCAAATTTGGTATCTGTAGAGACGCCGATGACATGGGCTCCCAGGGATGCTAACTTTTCCTGCTGATCGGCGAGGTCCGCCAACTCGGTGGGGCAGACGAAGGTAAAGTCAGCAGGGTAGAAGACCAAAATGGTCCATTTGCCTTCCTTTTTGAGGTCGGCGAGCGTCACCTTGCCGAAGTCGGCATGACCTGGCTCATAGGTTTCCATTTCAAAGTCAGGCACGACGGCACCGACGGAGACGGGGGTAGTAGGCATTTCCATAGAGGTTTTGGGGGAGGGTTTCAAGCCAGGCATCAGCAGCCAAGAAGGCCGGATCAACCCGGGTTCTGCTTTTCTACGGGCAGGAATGCCCTGATGACGTGGAAAGTCAGAGTGAGGCATCAATGCTGCCCAATCCGCCTTGGTCAAATGAGAAGCTAGAGTCGTTGGAGTGCTACAAAGCATCAGCTCTGACTCGGCACGTAACTGGGCTGCTATGATAGCCTATGACGTGACTCTTCACGGCAGTGCTGATTGCGCAAAAATGGGTTCCCCTCCAAGACCAACTTTGGAGGGGAACCTCTCATCAACACATCAACACGATCAACCAACGTGGGCTCAGAAAGTGAATCCCACGGCCATTTTGTAGAAGGAGCTATTCACCCCCCCAGATGCATCCACACCTCCGGTGAAGCGCACAAACAAACCCTTGTTTGAATTCCTGAACTGGATGTAAGGACCGAACCATGTGTAAATGGCATCTCCGATATCAGTGGTGAGATCCTGTCCGCCAGAGAGTTGCTCCGCATGAAGCCCAAAAGAGAAAACATTGTTGAGACGGTATCCGATATTCCCCCAGTAATGGAGAAAGCTAAATGAGGAAGCTCCATAATCCCCTATTGGCAGGTAGGCTCCAAAGTAAACCTGTCCCTCCCATTTGGCGGAGGAGAGATTCAGCGTGAAGTTAGGCACCCAACCATCATTGATTTCACTGCGGGCACCACCACCGCTGAGGAGTCCTCCGCTGACAAAACCAACCTGCGGATTAAAGGTGAGATAGTCCGTCAGCTTGAAGTTCAGACCAAGGCCAAACTCATTCCAATTGCCGAAACCTGAATCCAAAGTGCCTGCACTCCAGAAGTTCCCGTATGCAGTAAGGTCCAGGTTTGGCGTTAGATTGTAATAGCCCGTGAATGCGGGGACAAAGCCAAAGAACGTGTCAGAATTAAGCGTTACAGTGGCACCGAACGGGACGGTTGGGTCCGTCGCCATGGGCGCACTGGCAGGGGTGTCAGTGCCAGCCAGGGTGGACTGCAAAGGAATGCAGCCGAGCACGCAGGCAAGCTGAATGGAGAGCAGTGATGTCAGTGTCTTCTTATGCTTTTTCATTTTTGTTATGCTTGGGGATGTTATGCCCTGGCTAGAGGAGGTATAACCAAGGCCCCCGCAAAAAAAGCACCGCTCATGCCAGAAGATTTCATTCCCACCTTTTGGTTTGCTCGACGTTTTTCGTCCAATGAATGAAGGTAGATAATCTGTTTGCTGAAGCTTTTCTCAGATGCGTTGCACCGTTAAAAACGACCCATTCTGCCATCCTTACCTTTCTCACTCGAAGCCATTCTGCCGATGAACAACATGGACAATTTCAGCTGGCTTCACGTATCCTTATTTTTTATTTGTTAGGCATAAGGCTTGTTGTCCAAGTTCATCACCAAATCATGCGCATGATGAATATTCTTCCATGCAGCCTTACCCTACCGATCTACAGATCAACCCAGAGCGAAGGTATGCTACCGCCCACGCAGCCCCTGCACTCGGCTCTGCATGTCCTCCAGGATGGGAGCCAGTTCGAGCTTCTGGGTAGTGCTGGCCCCGCGCAGGAAGAGCATGGGCTCGTCGGCCATGAGGTCCTCCATGAACTTGCGGTCCTGCTCGGCCAGCCGATCGCCCTCGGCATTGCTGCCGCGCAGGTTTTTCACATCGCCCCTCATGCGGCCGATGAGGCGCTTGCGCTCCTCAGCGGGCATGACCTTCAGCCCCTTTTCGATGGTCTCAAACAGGGGCTCGATGGTGCTGTCCACGTAGAGCTTTTTTTCCTGATCCGTTAGGGAGGCGAAGAATTTGTCGAGTGACTCCTGGGCATCTTCACGCAGTTTTTTCCGCTGGGAGTTGTCCAGCCGATTGTAGTCGCGAATGAGTAAAGCCAGATAACTGCGGCGGGCTTCTTCGCTGGCCTTTTCTCCCATCAGCCACGGTGCCTGCTCCAACCGATCCTGCACCTTGCCAGGCCAGGAGACGAGGTCATCGGTCTGATGCATGACGATGGCGACGCCGGTCCAGATGGCGGCCAGCAGCAGCCCTGCGATGATCCAGATGCGGTTTAAAAACATGATGGTCAGCGTTTGAAACGTCGGGTGACGATGCCGATGAACTCACCCGCCTCCTCGACACGGAGCTTCTGGGTGACGAAAAAATAGACCATGGCCGCGCAGCCGACCGTGCCGGCGAGCGAGGCAGCCTGCGTGAGGAATCCCATCTTTTCCCAGCCCGACAGCAAGCTCAGCCTGGAAGCGAGGCAGACGGCCGCCATGCAGGCCACGCCCACCGCTAGCCTGGCCAAGGAGCGAGTGAGCGCCACCGTCTCCAGGCCACCGGCCACCTTGCGCATGGACAGGTAGAGGGCCGCGAAATTTAGCAGCAGCCCTGCGGCTGTCGCCCAGGCTAGCGCCGTGTGGTCCCAGCGCAGGACAAAGACCGTGAAGGCGTTCACGCTGGCCGTGAAGGCGATGACGCTGATGCTGACCACCATGGGCACAAAGCGTCTGCCGACGGTGTAAAAAGCGGGCTGTAGCACCTTGATGGCGGAATAAAAGACGAGGCCGAAAGCATAAGCTTGGAGCGGCCCAGCCGTGGCAGCCACATCGGCAGCGGTGAATTTACCATGCTCAAAAAGGATGGAGACGATCTCATGCGCGAGCAGGGACAGGCCGACAGCACTGGGCAAGGTGAGGAAGAGCACCAGCCGCAGCCCCTTTGCCAGCGCGCCACGAAAGGCCGGCGTGACGCCCTCGGTCGCTAGCCGGGAGAGCATGGGCAGAGTGACCGTGGCGACGGCGACGCCGAACAGACCCAGGGGCAACTGCTGAAGGCGCTGGGCATTGGCCAGCCAGGCGTTCGCCGCTTCCTTGCCGGGGGTGAAGGAGGCGAAGATCGAATTCAGGAACACACCAATCTGCGTGCCGCCCGCCGCGATTAGCGAGGGCCACATGAGGTGTAGCACCTCGCTGACGCCCTTGTCCTTCCACCGGAAATCCAGGCCAAAACGGAAGCCCACGCGGCGCAAGGACGGGATTTGAATGCCAAGCTGCATGGCTCCACCGATAAGGGTGCCGATGGCGAAGCCGATGAGGCCCTTCTCCGTGATGGACCCAGCACGGAAGCCTGGATCAATGAGCCAGGCCACGGCGATGCCGCCGACGATGCAGCCCAGGTTGAAGAAAGCGGAGGCCACAGCCGGGATGAAGAAGACTTTTTTGGAGTTCAGCATGCCCATGACCAACGCAGTGACCGAAACAATCGTGATGAAAGGATACATGATGCGCACAAGAGCAGCGCATAGCTCGATGCTCGCGGCATTGTCCCAGCCTGGGTTCAAAAGACGAACCAGCCAGGGAGCGATGGCGATGCCTGCCAGCGAAACCATGCTCATGAAGCAAATGGAGAGAGCGAGCATTTTCCGCCCTAACTGCCAGGCAGCCTCATCCCCCTCATTTTTGATCTTCTTGGTGAAGGTCGTCACAAAGGCCGTGGACAAAGCACCTTCAGCAAAAAGATCACGTAGCATGTTTGGCGTGCGAAAGGCTGCCGTAAAGATGCCGGTAAAATGTGCCCCGAAGAGGCCATTCAGCATTTGATCTCGCACCAACCCTAAAACTCGACTGCACAAAATCGCGATGGACACGATGCCCGTGCTTTTTGCCTGAGAACCCGCTTCGGGAGAAGAATCGCTCATGACAGATCAAGCTACCTGTTTCACTGACGCGCGGCGCAGTTTGTCCATCATCGCGATGCCCATGCCATGCTCGTGCATCGGCTCAGCGATGATCTCATCGACTCCCAGTTTATCGAGTTCTCTAAGCACGTAGAAGAAACGCACGGCTGCCTCAGGAAGTTTGCCTTTGCCAGGGCTCAAGATTTGCACATGCACCCAATCGGTGAGCTGCGTGTAGCCATCACTCGAATCACCGCGATAGCTGAGCAGTGCGTATTTCTTTCCGGGTATGGGAGTAAAATCGCTTGGCTTTGACAGGAGGCGCAGTGGGGTGCGCGGCGCATAATGACTGGCAAGCTGACCAGGAGCTTCCGTCGCCTCATCGACCACGGATCGTGTCAGGTGCTTCACTTTGCCATACAGCTTCAGGTCTTCGGGCGTGATGGGGCCTGGACGCAAGATTGTGATGATGGGTTTGGGCGATCCAGGCTCGACCTTGATGATGGTGCTTTCGAGCCCGCAGAGGCAAGCTCCGCCATCGACGATCAATGGAATGCGGTCATCCAGTTCTGCGACCACCGCACCTGCCGAAGTCGGGCTGATCGAACCAAATCGATTAGCACTAGGGGCAGCGATCGGACGCCCCAGAGATTCCGCGACGCGCCGGAACACCGCATTTTTGCTGACTCGAACCGCCACAGTGGGCAGCCCTGCGGTGACAATGTCGGGAACACAGCTTTTTTTCGGCAAGACGAGGGTCAATGGCCCTGGCCACATCTTTTCAGTAAGCTTTTGGACGATCAGCTGGATGGAAGCTGGCACCTCAGCCACTTCATCGAGCATTTTTTTGCTGGGCAGATGAACGATCAGAGGATCGAAGCTCGGCCTTTCCTTGGCTTCAAAAACCTTGGCCACGGCCTGGGGATTCAGGGCATCGGCAGCCAATCCATAGACGGTCTCTGTCGGCAGAGCCACGATCTCACCTGCGCGCAGCAAACGAGCAGCCTCCTCCACAGCTTTGTGCATGAGAGGTCCGGTGTCTGTCTGAAGGATAGGGGTGGGCATGGTCAGGCTGAGTCATAGCCATGCCATCCCGACCTGCAAGACATCCTCCTCAAGCACCCAGACTCAGATACTCCCGAACGGTGTGATTCATGGCACGTCGAGCAGGCGGAAAAGCGGCTGCCACCTCCGAAAGGGTGTCATCCAGCTCAAACTCTTCTGCCAAAGCGTGCTTGCCCGCAGCCTCCAGGTGGCTGACGACGACTTTTTCATAAAAATCGACATCGGGAGCACCGCGGCGGGCAGCTCTGCGGTGCAGGAAGTCAGGATAAAGACAGGTCAGAACCAAAAACTGGTTCGCGCACTGCACATGAATGAAAAAGCGCTCGTGCGGACGAGCATTTTCCAATGCTTCGATGTAATCGATGCTGTAGAGGCTTTCCAATCGGTGGGAGGGAATGAGCTGATCTGCCGTGGCCGGCAGCCCGAAATCAGCACAGACGACTGCGATGTAGTCAGCCACCTCCATATCATCGACACCCGCGTGCTTCAGCGTGTGTCGAACGAGCACGAAAAAGAAGAGTTCAGGAGATAGCATTGCAGCTTTGGAACTCATCACCATTGCCTCAAAAAGCTTCGGATGATCGAGGATCATGCGCACCGCGTCTTGATCCTCCAGCAAAGACACCAATCCCTCTCGGTGTCGCTGATTCATCGCCAAAGCTTCAGAGATGAACTGCCAGTCGGCGTTTGAAAACCGATGCCAGCAACCAGGACGAGGGAATCGTGTGATCATGGGTAAATCCAGTTCAAGAGTTTCAGATAGCAGCGGTCATGCCAGCCACGTTGGATGGTTTGGATTCTCTTCCCCATCGTGATGTTCGACTTGAAGGCAAAAACATGAACCCAAGAAAACACTGACGGCTGAAGACGATGACTTTTTTTCGCAACCCCTCGCTGAGGCCAAGGTTACACCGCTGTCATTTCCACCCATCAAACCACCATGAACCACAAACCGTCCATATTCATTCATCTGGGGGCATTGCTCCTCGGCACAGGCCTGACTTTGGCTCAAGAAGGAGCCGGGAAACCTGAAGCCGGCAGCCGCTTGGCAGAATTCATCAAGCGTGCTGACGCGAACCAAGATGGCAAAATCAGCCAGGAGGAGTTCGGTGAATTCTCGAAGCGCGACAATGGCGATCGCTTTGCCAAAATGGACGCCAACGCCGATGGCTACGTGGATTCAGCTGAGATCGAAAAAGCTGCTGCAAAACTCCGCGATGGCATGAGACGTGTCGGAGGAGAAGAAGGTCGCTCAGGAGGCTTTCGCCGACCCAGCGCAGAAGCTGGCGAGGGCGGATTTCGTCGCCCCCCCGGAGATAAACCGGAGGGATCCCCAAGAGCGGAAGGAGATCGCCCCGAACCACGGCCCGAAGGAGACCGCCCGATGCCTCCAGGAGGCCCCGGAGGACCTGCCATCAACCCCAAGGAAATCTTTGGTCGCATGGACAAGAATGCAGATGGCAGCGTGGACAAAGAGGAATACCTGGAATTCTCCAAACAAGAAATCGAGGGGCGCTTTGCACGCATGGATCAAAACACCGATGGCAAAGTGACGGAAGAAGAACTGAGCGCCGGGATCGAGCGGATGCGGAACATGATGCGTGGCGGGCCTGGTGGCCCACCAGGTGGAGCCGGTGGCTTCCGTCGTCCTGGAGAAGGCGGTCCTGAGGGTGGCTTCCGCCGCCCCCCCGGAGAAGGTGAGGGTGGCTTCCGCCGACCTCCGCAACAAGAAGGCGGCGAGGGTCGCCCAAGGCCTGAATTGGAGCAAGACGCACCCAAAAAAGATCCGATCTGATCGCAAATCGAAAGACTCACCTCCTGAGGCGGTTCCAACGGGACCGCCTCGTTTTTTTGGAGCCAATCTTGAGCCGCTCTAGCTTCGGGTGCATTCATCCATCATGACACAGACGCGAACACGCCCAAGCTTGAACCGACCGACTCTGGCAGGAGCTCCCTTGGTGATGCCTGAAATCGCGAAGCCAAGCATCCTGCCACAAACGGAGCACGAGCCGCCGTATCATGTCATTTTGCACGATGATGACACCCACACCTATGACTATGTCATCGAAATGCTGGCGGCTATTTTTGGGTATGATTTTCCCGTCGCCTATCAGATGGCATGCACGGTGGATGAACATGGCAAAGTCGTCGTGGCGACGTGTCACAAAGAGCTCGCTGAACTGCGGGTGGAACAGATCGAAACCTACGGGCCAGATCCGCGCATGACGGAAAGCAAAGGCTCCATGCGAGCCACCATGGAACCCGCTGAATAGCCATGACCAACACGGCCCTGCTTTCTGCTTTCTGAGCTATAGGGTCGATCGTCTCCCGCAAAGATGAAAACCAGGCTCACGCTCATCGCTGCCGTTTCTGGCGATGGATTCATCTCCAGAGGCACTGGAGTTCCCTGGGACCTGCCCCTGGATCGAAAGCATTTCCGCACCTACACCCTGGGGCGGTGGCTGTTGATTGGGCGAAAAACGTATCAAGAAATGCAGGGCTGGTTTCAGCCCTGCCACCAGCCTCTGGTGCTAACTCGCGATGCCGACTTCATGGCCAACCCGGGCCGAACAGTCCAGACGATTGAGCAGGCTATCCATCTCACCAAAGAAGCAGGTGCAACCGAACTTGTCTGCTGTGGCGGTGGTTTGGTTTATGCATCAGCGATTCCTCTGGCTGACCGACTCATCGTCACTCATGTCGATCATCAGCTTCATGAAGGCGTGCCATTTCCGATCATCCAATCGTCGATTTGGCGGCCCACGCATCGGCAAAGACACCTTGCAGATCAGAATCATAAGCATGGATTCGAAATCGTGCATTACGAGCGCAACCAAGCATGATGAAGCTTTCACAAAGCTGAAGGTCACCGCCAAGATCTCATCCAGAAAAAAGCCGCCCATCTCAGAGATAGGCGGCTTGGGATTGATCCGATGAGATTTTGGCTCAGACAGTGAAGGCAGGAAGCTTCACAATTTTTCCACCCGACATGGCCGATTCGTGGGCGCACAAGCCGACGCAGGTCCAGTTGGCTGACTGTTTCGCGTTCGGAAAAGGATCACGGTTTTCAGCAAGAGCCATCGCGAACTCATGTGCTAAGTGAGGGTGACTGCCGCCATGACCGCTGCCTTGAGTGAAGCTCAGGTGTGTTTTTTTCGCGAGATCATAAACGCCTTTGGTGGTGAAATCGCGGATGCTCTTGGGCAAAAGTTTGGCGTAGTCCGGCGCTTTGACCAACTTGGGAATTTTGTGCTCCGGCAGCTTGGCCGTGTGCATCACGAGAGGTTCATGTTCGATCAATGGCCATTCGATGGCGGCTTTGTCACCATAAACGTCAATGCTCTCGCGATACTGACGCGCCGTGTCGAACAGACTTCGGATGATTCGTGCACTCAGATCGCTATCCTTGAATTTCACATGGGCTGTCTCCACAGCAAAAGGACTACCGTAGTGCTTCACCAACTCTGGGCGAATGGTGCCAGAACCAAAGCAGCTGACGTATTCAGCAGGCGTTCCCGCCAGAGCAGCCACGGGCCCGACGCAGTGAGTGGCATACCACATGGGAGGCAGACCTGGCCAATAATTCGGCCAGCCGTCCATGTCCTGCTGATGGCTCGATTGAAGAAACTGCAGCTTACCTAACTTACCCTTCTGATACTGTTCCTTCATGAACAGGAACTCACGAGCATAGACCACCGTCTCCATCATCATGTACTTGAGACCGGTCTTTTTCACGAGATCGCAGATCTTTTTGCAGTCCTCAATGCTCGTGGCCATGGGCACCGTACAGGCGACATGCTTGCCTGCCTTGAGGGCTTCGATCGACATCCAGCCATGATCCGGGATGGGGCTGTTGATGTGCACAGCGTCAACCTTCGGATCCTTCAGCATTTCACGAAAATCCGTGTATCGCACTTCGACTCCAAAAGCATCTCCGATGGTCTTGAGCTTTTTGGGATCGCGTTGGCAAATCGCGTAACAATGAGTTTCTGGGTGACGCTGCCAGATGGGAATGAATTCAGCGCCAAATCCGAGACCGACGACGGCTATGTTGAGCTTTTTCTTGGGCATAAAGGTGTGCTTTCAATGCTGTCTTTATCCGTTCGAGGCTTTTTTCGAAACGACAATTTTTAGGACAGATCGGACGCTACCGCTCGGCTTTGGCGTGTCTTGAGCTCAGCAAAAACCAGTCGTCCCGCCGTGGTGGGCAAAGCACCCCCAATGACGACATCAACTGTTTGCCCAATGAAAGCAGAGGCCTGATTGACGACGATCATGGTGCCATCAGCCAGATATCCCACCGCTTGGTGCTTGTCCTTCCCTGGCTTCAGCAGATTGAGCTGAATTTCATCGCCTGGATTCAAGGAAGGTTGCAGGGCGATGACCAACTCATTCAGGCTCAAAACGCCGACGCCGCGCAGCTTGGCGACTTTCGCCAAATCTTCGTCGTTGGTCAAAAGCCTCGCATTCAATTGGCGTGCCAAATGAGCAAGGCGAGCATCGACGGAAAGGTCATCTCTCTTTTCCCACGTTTCGGGTTCGAAGACCGACAAACGCACGCCTTCAATCGCACGCAGCTTTTCCATGACTTCGAGACCTCTTTTGCCTCTCAAGTTTTTTTGGCCATCGCCAGACTCCGTCAGGCGCTGCAATTCATCCAAGACAAACCTGGGAACCACCAAGGGACCGCTCAAAAAACCGGTCTGTGCCAGCTTCAGGATGCGTCCATCAATGATGATGTTTGTGTCCAAAAGCAAAGGCTCCCCTTCCGCACCTTCCCGTCTGAACTGAACATAGGGGATGATGAAAGCGAATTGATCGCGATCACTGCGCAGAGCGACAGAGACCCCAAAAAAAGCGAGCGAGGCGTAAATGATGATTTGCACCAAATTTTGCAAAGCTTCTGCTCCAGGTTTGGTCTGGAAATAGTCCAGCTGGAAGATACCGATGCGAGTGACCAACCACGCGCAAAACAAGCCGATGCCAAGACCAAAGGTGGCATGAGAAAAGTCGCGGAGCGTGACCCTGGCGAGCATCGTGTCTAGGACGAGCAGCAGCCCCATCACGGTCGCACCCGTGACTGCGCCGATCCAGGCCGGTTGGTCGAATCCAAGCGCGATGGTAATTCCGATAAAAACAAAGACCGGAAAGAAGAGAGCCCTAACGAGCCGGATGGACCACGGAGAATTCATGCAGTGAGAATCGGGCAAATGAATGGGAAGTAGGCTAGGCGGAATCCACAAGGCAAGCAAGAAGAGCATCTCCTCCTTCAGAAGTCAGTCTCGCTTCCAATCTACTTTTCCAAACAAGGCATCATGCCCCCAGGCGAGGAAACTGCCCTTTGTCTTCGGCCTTGTGCACGAACTTTCATGCCAGCCGCGTTCATGCTGCTGATGAAACGTCTGCTTTGCCTCCTCGCCAGCCTTTGCCTATCACTGCATGCCGACATGAGTGTTTCGACGGATTTCGAGGGTGGCAATGCGGAAGTCGTGAAGCTCAATCAGACGACGAAAACCCTGCGCATTCGTCCAGAGCTGCATGAAGGGCGCGGCTGGCCCTGCTGGTGGTATTTCCAGCTCGATGGACTTCAACTCGGCGAAAGGATCACGCTCGAAGTGGAAGCCCAGACCAAGCCTTTTCGCGAAAAGCAGGTGCTTGCTGCGGCTTGGTGCCAGCCCAAACATGCGTGGCTCAGCACGGATGGCGAAACCTGGTCGCCCAGCGATGAAGGCACTCGCACGAAGGACAAAGTGATGATTTACCAGATCCAAGTTGCTGCCCCGCAAATGCGTGTGGCGTGGGGACCACCCTTTGTTCCTGCGGATGCGGAGAGACTGCTCGCTGAAATCGCCAAGAGGCTGCCGGAGTCCCAGCGATTTGAGCTTGCTAAGACGCGCCATGGCCATGCGGTGAACGGCATCCGCATCGGCGATGCAAACGCACCACACCAAGTCTGGATCGGTGCGCGACATCATGCGTGGGAGACAGGTGGCAGCCAAGTGGGACGTGGTTTTATCCGTTGGTATGCCAGTGAGGAGGCCAAAGCGCTGCGCAACCAAACTTGCCTCCACTACATTCCCATCATGGATGTGGACAACGTGGTGCTCGGTGCTGGCGGCAAGGAAGCCGAGCCACGCGATCACAATCGTGACTGGGCTGATGTGCCGATCTATCCCGAGGTCGCTGCCGCACAGGGAATGATCAGCGATATCCACAGAAAACGTGGACTCGATGCCTACATCGACCTTCACAATCCCGGCGCGAACGATCCAGTGTTCTTCTTTGGCCCCTTTGCCTTTGAGCGAATGAGTGGCATCCAGCAGCGCAACTACAGCCGCTGGTTGGAGCTTGCCTCTGCGCACATCACCACACCGCGTCCGGTGGAGCCGAAGTATCGCTACGCCAACTACGTGACTACCGAGGAAGAGCGCGGCCGCATGAGCAGCGGCTGGGTGCGGAATCACACGGGCGATTTCACGATTTCAGTGACGCTTGAAACCGGCTGGAACAGCCCACTCATGTCCGTGGAAGGTTACTCGAACATCGGTGCTGGCCTGGGACGCACGCTACGGGATTACTTGGCAGAAAACCCACGTCAGCACTAAAAAGGCGGCAGAGTTTCATCTGCCGCCTGAAGCGAATGAAGATCAAAAGCAATCAAGAATCAGCGCAGTGCATGGCTGCTGACCTTGATGTTTTTTTGATAACCTTTGAAGCCGTAAGCACTGGGCTGGTATTCCCCCACTAGAGCGACGTCAGCCAGGGCTGGCACATCCAAACCTAGACCCCAATACACAGCATTCACGATGAGGCGACGCAGGCCTTCATTGGTCAAGTCGGTGGCTGAACCCATGGTGGTGCAGAGCACTTTGTTTTCACCACCTGCTTGGTTTTTCACCAGGCGTGTCCAAGCGACGGGCATCATCGGCTCATTGAGAGCTTGCTCGACTTTGGCCACCGTTTTCTTTTTGGTCATGGCAGGGGGGGAGTCTGGCGTCATGCCTGACAAGACCTGGCCGCGCAGCAGAATCTTGGCATCCGCAGGAGGTGCAGCCTCATAAACGTCGGTGGTGCCAAAGACATCTGCGACCCCTCGCAGCAGTGCATCGCTGGCGTTTGCCGATTCAACCACCGCGCGGGTGGCCTCAAACTTGTGCTTGCCCCAGTGGCTGACCCAGGTCTCGCCGAGAACTTGGCGTCCCCAGCCACCTGCGTTGTTCCAGTTCCAAGCCGCATACTTGCTCTCCTTCGGGATACCCGAAAAGGCATGAGTGCTCGTGCGCATGGCGATGATGGGCACACCCCGATTCACGGCGGCTTCGAACTTGGCCAGTGCCTCTTCATTCCACCGGCGGAAACGGATCAACATGACAATCGCATCGGCACTATCCAGCGCCGCGGGGTTGGTCAGGCTATCACCTTTATCGGGGTTGATGGTGCCATCTGCCTCAGCGGAAAAAAGCACGGTGCATTTGAAGCCATGGCGCTGACTTAGGATCTTTCCGAGCTGGGGCATGGCTTCCTCACTGCGGTATTCTTCGTCACCGGCAAGAAGCACGATGTGTTTGCCCTGGGCCTGTCCCGAAGGCTCATAAGTGACGAAAAGATCCTCTGCCCAAACAGGAGCAAGAGGCGCGGTGAGAAGGGTGGAGAGCAAGAAACGGCGTAGCATGGGGGTCGTGGGTTGGGATCGTGGATGCTGAACTAAGACGACGATGGTCGTCCAGGCATTTCCACCCCAGGCAACAAAACCGGACAAAAAAGCGGAGCCGCGTGGGGAAGGTTCAAGGGTTGTTCTGGGATTGCCACTGTTCCAAGGCCGTCTTGACACGCAGAGCGCCCAACGGATCCCCCAGTTTTTCACGATTGGCCTGGAGGGGACGCAGCGCTTCTTCGGCGGCCTTTTGATTCGCGAGGATCGCCTCGCGCTGCTGCTGCTCCAGTTTGGTCAACTGCTGCGCGTAAATGCTGCGCAGCTTCCGAAGCGGCGGAATCAGCGTCTCATCCACTTCTGGCAAGGCCTCATGCTTCAAGACTCGATCGATCTCCGCACGATAGGACAACTGCTCTCGCGGAGCCGCGAAGGGCAGGTCACGCTTCAAGGCAGAAACATACTGAGCATCCAGAGTTTGCCGCTGCTGCTCCATGGCTTGAGCTGAGGTGGGCGAGTTCTGTTCACGAAGCTGTTTCAAAAGCGCGGCAAGCTCTGGATCGTGCTGCTCCAGGTGCTGCATCTGATCACGCAGACGGGCCAGCAGGGCTTCTTTGCCCAAAAAACCGGACCACAGAGGCAAGCGCCATAGAACCAAGTCATTGTCGCTAGGCTGGGCCAGACGAGGATCCTTGCGACGACCCGAAAACACAGCCCAGCGCTCGCCTTCACCCAGTGTCATGTCGGTGATGATGCATGAGGTTTCCTGACGCCAAAGTTCCTCGGCAGTGGCACTTTCGTAGAGGCGCAGGGTGGCATCCGTCCAGCTCGTCAGCAGCAGCCGTCCGCCATCCACAGGCAGGCCAGCCTGTGGCGTGGGTTGGCCACGGATCAGTTGGGGCAAGGTGGCCAGGACATCGAGTTCAGGCAGTCTTAGCAGCTTTGGAGAACTGCTGGAAACAAACGTCATCGCTGAGCCAGGATGTCCCATGAAGCGCGTCAGGTAGCCGAGCTGCTTCACCGGCAAATCTTGGAAAGTCATCGTGCTCACCTCCAGCCGTGCCAGGGCAGGCCGGAACTGCCGCTTTTCTCCAGGAATGCGCTCTGAGCTGGTCAGCAGCACACTCATGGCGTCAGGCATCAATGTCATGGCATAGAGACGATTTTTGAAGGTCTCCAGAGGTTGGAATCCATTCTCCTGACCGACTTTCCAAACAAACAGCGTCTGGAACCAGTCATCCGTGTCTTTTTCGGGCGAAGCTCCCGCCAACACCAGTTCATGCGCGGGCAGGTAAACCGCCGTAAAGAGGCGATTGTTGGGAAAGGCCACTTGATGGAGGCGCTTGCCACGAGTGAGATCGACCAGAGCGACTTTGTCCGAAGCGTTGCTGTAGAGGAGCGCCTGCTTTTCATCTGGCGTGACTTGCAGACGCATGATGTCTCCGATCTCTGGATGGATCGAGCCAGACTGCTTCTGGCTCGCGGTGTCCCACATCCGCAGCGTCTGGTCTTGGCTGACCGAAAGCACACGCCTGCCGCCTTGGATCAATTTCACGGCATAGACAGCCCCTTGATGGCCGGAGAAGCGAGCAACCTCACCGACTGGCCCATCCAGCGGGATGGGGTCGAAAGGCTTCCCATCGGGGACTTTCAACCGTTCGGTCAAAAGCGGGCGCGGCGCAGGCGGCGCGACCTTGGGTGCGACGGCAGGGGCAGCAGGGGGGGCGGGAGTGGGAGGCTTGGGCGGGGCGGGCTTAGGCACAGGAGTCACCTGCGGCGTCTCGGGGCTGATGTCGGCGACTGCTGGCTTAGGCCCCACTGGCGCGGCCTTGGGCTGGGGATCTTGGAAGCGAAGTCGATCCTTCAGCAGGAGTCCGGCGAAGCCCAGAACCAGCAAAACACAGGCAAAGCCCCAGCCGATGGGCGACAGCTGACGCAGAAACTTGGCAAGCAGGGATGGTCGATAGTTCGTGTAAAGTTCAGGCGATTCCTGATGAATCTGCGGGGCATGGACCTGTGGGTGACTGACCGCTGGCTGGGGGGCAAAGTCCGCCGTGGCGGCAGGTCGATCACTGGCACCTGCCGCTGGCAGAAGCATCGACAACGTCGATGCAGGTGCAGCATAGAGCGCTGCACGAACTTCGGCAGCTTTTTGAAAACGCGCCTCAGGCTCCGGTTGCAGGCATTTGGCAATGATCGCCGCGAAGTTCTCGGGTAGGCCTTGCTGGATCTGGGCACCGGCGGCTGTGGGCGTCTGCCCTGTCAACATCTCGTGCATGACGACGCCCAAGGAATAGATATCGGCTCGGTGATCCACACTGGCCCCGATGATCAGTCGCTCCGGGGCGGTGTAATCAGGTGTGCCGTATTCAATCTCATCCGCCACGGTCTGGGCACTGGCCTCACGGGCGAGACCAAAGTCAGCCACCTTCACGTGCAAATCTTGCGTGATGAGGATGTTAGCTGGCTTGATGTCACGATGCGCGACACCGCGATCATGGGCGAATTGCAAGGCCTCGCAGAGCTCACTGACGATGCGGCGCGCGCGCTCAGGTGAGATTTCTCCACGACGAGTCAGCTGATGCAAATCGGTACCATCGACAAACTCCATGACGAGGAACAGATGACCCGCGCTCGTTTGACCGAAGTCAAAGACTGCCACGATGTGCGGATGCACGAGTCGCGCCATGGAGCGTGCTTCCTTGATGAAACGCTGCACGTCCTCCGGTCGCTGCGCAGAGCTGGCGGGCAGCACCTTGATGGCGACCCAGCGATCGAGCGAAACCTGACGTGCCCGATAGACCGCCCCCATGCCTCCGATGCCCACAATGCCGTGCATTTCATACTGAGGCAGCAGCGCAGCCAACTCCTCCAACGACGGAAACTCTAGCTCCGGTCCAGGATCAGGCGCGGGAGATGGAGGAGATGAAGAATCGAGGGCAGGTTCAGACATTCGAGGCAGAAGCTCTGCGGTAAATAGCAGGCCTGCCATGAACTGTGCCAGCTTTTCCTGAAAAGCAGCCAGGAATGCCAGATCAGGGTGCTAGAGCTAAAAACGACCTTCGCTGAGAAACCGGTGCGCTGCCCTCCAGACACGTGGGTGAAAAAGCACGGTGAAGTGATCCACGGGCAGGACCGTGAAATCCGCCAGACCTTCCGCTCGACCTCCCTGCACCGTCACGAGGCCATCGTTTTCTGACCCGAGAACATGCGCGAAGAGAGGAAAGATGACCCGATTGCCCATCAAGACACCGGTTCCAGGCGGAACGGGCCCCAAACGCTGAGCTGTGTCCTCAGCCCGCGTGCCCAGCTCATCGACCACAGGACCGAGCAACCAGCGTGGCCAGCGCAAGGGGCGCAGCAGGTCAATGATCTCGCTGCCTTGGTTCGGTGGCACGAGCAGCACCGAGCGCCCCAAAGGAAAGGCCTGAGGTCGAGAAGCTGCCCAGCTCCGGAAAATCAGCCCACCCAGTGAATGCGTGACAAAATGGACCCTGCCGCCCTCGGGCAGATCCAATGACTCCAAGACTGGCCTCAAGTGAAGGTCAGCGGCCTCGGCAATCGTGACATGGTGCGAGGGATATCCCACCGCACGCACACGCCAGCCACGAGATCGCAAGGACCAACCGAATGGCCAAAGGCTATGCACCGAACGCCCCAGTCCATGCAGCAAAATGACAAAGTCGCGGGAAGGATCAGCAGGAAGTTCTGGCATGTCTTCACCTTACGAACCCAGAGCGAGGCGGAGATACAAACAAGCCCGTGACATGAGTTAGCCACACCAAAAGCACGTCACGGATCAGCGTTACTCACTCCGCCTTCTTTTTCTTCTTCCCTGCCGCTTTTTTAGGGTCTGTGCCACCGCTAGGGCTGAGGCGCCTCCACCAGTCGGGACCTTCGGCATCCACCTGCGCATTGTGAGCGATGAGCCGAGCTTTCATCTCCTCAAAGCGCTGGGTTTCTTTATCCTTCAGGTCAGTGCTCTCTTTCGGATCATTGTTGAGATCGTAGAGTTCAAACTCCGTGAGCTCGGCATTCGCGAGGATCTTCCATTCATCGACCCGCATGGCGATTTTGGCATTGGGAGCCATGTGCAGCCGCCAAAAGAGCGGTTGTGGACGTTCGAGCTTCGTGGCGCTGCCATCCAAAGCGCCTAGGGCGTTCACGCCATCAAGCGTACGATCCTTCGGCAGCTCGACGCCTGCGATGTTGAGCATCGTGGAAAACACATCACTGCCGATCACCGGCACATCACTCGTGGTGCCGGCTTTGATTTGGCCGGGCCAGCGGGCCAGACCAGGCACGCGGATGCCGCCCTCATGCAGATCGCGTTTGCGACCGCGAAGACCACCGCTGGAGCCACGGCCCGCCGACTTGATCCCATCGCCCTCCGGGCCGTTGTCAGAAGTAAAAAAGACGAAGGTGCTGTCCGCTAGCTTTTGCTCCTCAAGCGCTTTCATGAGCATCCCGAAGGCATGATCCATCTGCGTCACATTCGCGTGATGTTCTCGCTGAATGTCATCGGTAAGGTTGGGGTAGAGCGCTTTGAACTTCGGATCCGATTTGATCGGGTAATGCGGCTCATGCGTCCACACGGCGAGAAAGAAAGGCTTCGATGCATCCCGCTTTTCCTTGAGCCAGTTGATGGCCTCGGTCACGACCAGAGGTGCAGAGTAGCCCTGCATGGGGCCGACAGGCTGGCCATTGCGGGCGAAGTTGTCTGGATTTTCGTGGGTGGGCGCAGCGTTGTTTTGCGTGGCCAGCCACCAGTCGTAGCCGTGGTCTCCAGGTTGCGGTTGAGTGGGCTTGTTGAAAAAACCATTGAGGTGCCATTTCCCGCTGTGGCAGGTGCTGTAGCCCGCCTTTTTCAGCAAGGAGGGCAGTGTCACCTCGCTGCGGCTCAGATGGACCTCCGACCCCTCTGCGATCCAGGTGTAAACGCCATTTCGGTGCGGCGTGCGACCTGTCAGCAAAGCGGAGCGCGAGGGACTGCACACGGCGCTGCCAGAGTAGCACTGAGTGAGCCGGACACCTTGTTTGGCAAAGGCATCCAGATGAGGTGACTGAATGATCGGATGGCCAAAACAGCCGAGGTCGCCATAGCCCAGGTCATCCGCGAGGAAGAGCACAAAGTTCGTCGGTGCCGAAAACGACGAATGCAGGAACAAAAGAGACGAGAGCAGGACGAGGAAACGCATGGTCAGGCGGAACGACATCCCCAGAGCCAATCCTTCAACAGCTTCTGCTGAATCTCACCGCAAGCGGCAGGCCACAAGGCGCTCGCTATCACGCGCGAAAAAGAGGCCATCGGCAAAGGCAGCATGGCTGCGATGCCCTGCGCGCAAGATTTGCCAACTGGCCAGCAGATCGTAGCGGCCTGGGTCTGCACGCAGCACACGCAGTTCGCCATCTTCGGTGAGCAGGAGCAGTTTGTTTCCCACGGCGAGCAAGGTGCCGCCAGGCAGACGCTCCGACGATTCCCAGGCGAGCTCTCCCTCCGCGCTGATGCAGCGCAGGTTCATGCCTGTCTCTTGCCTGCCGTGAAAGCCGAACACGTGACCTGCCAGGAACACAGGCGTGGCGTAGTGGCAATCCAGCAGGCGGTCGCGGCTCCAGCCTGTTTCCAAAGCCGTAGGTTTACGAATGAACACATGCGCACCAACGCCATACCCTGCAGAGAGCAGCCAGCGATCCTGACCACAAGCGATCGGCGTGGCAGCATTCACGCTGGCATCCATGCTGGAGCGCAGCCGTGCATTCGCCGCGATGGAGCCATCCGCAGCATTCACTAGCCAAAGTTGGTTACGCATCCAGGCCAAGATCTGCGTTTCTCCTGCGATCACAGGCGAGGCATAACCCGCCTCATCGTCCACCGACATCCAGGCGACCTTGCCCGTGCTGGCGTCGAGCGCCACGAGACCTGCGGCTTTGCCATCCTGACTGCCGCCTGATGCGATGATGACACGCCCCCCGAGCACCAGAGGAGATGGAGCATGGCCAAAGTAACCCTGGGGCGAGGTGAGCGCAGCCGCAGTGTCATAGCTCCAAAGCTCACGACCACTCCCCAAATCCAGCGCTGTGACACGCCCCTCAGGCCCAAAGGTAAAAACCCGGCCCTCGGCCACGGCAGGGACCGCGCGTGGGCCATTGTCAAAGCCGAAGCTATCCACGTAATCGGTGACGTAAGTGCTGCGCCAGAGCACACGCCCCGTTGCCGCCTCCAGCGCCTCCGTGGTCATGTCGCTGCCTTCCCGGTGGAAGAGGATGACCTTGCCACCACTCACGACAGGGCCTGCGAAGCCTGACCCTGCTGACTTTTCCCAAATTGGTTTCAGATCCGACGGCAAAGTCTCAGGCAAAGCAGGCTCGTCTGCCGCAGCGATGCCATTGCGAGTCGGCCCGAGAAACTGCGGCCAATCTGCGGCCGAAAGACTCGCTACCGCAGCGGTCAGGACGAGCAGGATGGGGATCAAAAGCGTGCGCATGAGTGGCAGGGCTACGTTTGCCATCGCTTCAGGAACGGGCTTTCTCGATGCAGAGCCGTATGCCATCGGCGCACATGGCTGTGCCGTTGGACATTTCCAGTCGCTGCCAATCGGCTGCGCTAACGCCGAGTGAGGTGGCCAGGGCGTGCTCACGCGCTGCATGATTCGCCCGCACGACAGCGGCATCTTGCCCAGCCGCCATGTCCGCGCGCACGGACTCATGAACGTCACGAATGCGCTCGCGGTAGCGCGCAAGATGCTGCGCGGCGTCGCTAACCTCGCCGAAGTGCGTCAGGTAAAGTCGCTCCAGCCCTGCGGCGGCAAGGCGATCGACCGAAGCCATGTAAGGCCCAGGCTCAAACTGCGGCGGGGCAGTCGTCACGGACAGGTAATCGCTACCCTGGAGACGCATGCCGGCCACATCGCCTGTGAAGCCACTGCCACCCAGAAGATAGGCCAAGTGATGCCGTGCATGACCGGGCGTGTCCCAGGCGATGAGTTCCATACCTGCGCCGAGTGAAAGACGATCTCCGTCATTCAAAATGGTGACGCGATCCGCTGGAGCGGGCAGCATCGGCCCCCACAGGGCATCCATCTGCTCCTGATAAACCATTCGGGCGCTAGCGATGAGCTTAACCGGATCCATGAGATGCCGGGCAGCATTCGCATGGCAATACACCTGAGCGCCCTGCTGTGCCCACCAGCCCGCAGCACCGGCGTGATCCAAGTGAATGTGGGTGACCAGCACATGGCGGACGTCCTTTTCGGCAAAGCCCAGCGCGTGCAATCCTGAGCGCAGAGTGGGCAGGGTGGAACCTGGGCCTGTCTCGATCAGCACCAACCCTTCGTGGGACTCGATGACATAAGCCGCGATGAGGCCAGGGGTGTCTTGAAAATGAAGATCCAGGGTATGAACACGCACGAAGGTCGCGAAGGGGGAAAAGGGCTGGTGAGGTCAGTAAACGATCGCCTCGTATTCGATGGGGAGACGACCTCCCTCCAGTTCAGGAATCAGTTCCGCAGGGATGGGGGGAATGTCGGCGTCCAAAATCGCCCGCAGAGTCAGCTCCCTCATGCGCGGGTCAGCATCGCGGGCATCGGATAGGATTTTCAGGTCCTGCGGCACGCCCCGCTGATCCACAAAGAAGCGGAACCGCACGCGGCCGAAATTCACCGAGTCCCGCGCCAGCCGCACGTAGAGGTGCCACTTTTTCTCCACCGCACCCGTGACCTGACGCATGTAGATGCCACGCGGAGTCGCAGCGGCATCCACCGCGTTGTCACCTTCACGGCTGATGGCTCCCTCGTTCTTGCCCATGCGGGTGAAGGGGCTGAAGGCGTCTTTTTCAGGCTTGCCCGCCGTGGCCTGCACGTCATCCGGCACAGGCACGGCCTTGGCCACTGGCATTGGCGGGGGTGCATCCTGAGGCGCACGCACCTGGGGCAGCGGGGCCGCAGGCGCAGCTGGCGGCGGGGTGTCCTGGGGGGTCAGGGGTTGTGGCTTGCGGACCTCTAGCGGCAGGCGATCGGTCTCCAGGCGTGGAGCTTCTTTGTCCATCTCCTCCATCATTTTGGTAAGCTGAGACGTGTCCGCAGGGGTGAGCTTGGCCACCTGCACCGGCGGCGCCACCGGCACGGCAGGCGCGGGTGGCGGCGGGGTCGGTTCCGGCTTGGTGATTGGGTCCAGAGGCGACTTCGGGACCCTCTCAGGAGCAGGTGGCTGGGGCGGAACGGCGGCCGAGGGGGCAGCAGCGGCGCCCGGTGGCATCACGGCCACGGCATCGTTTTTGATCTGCCCGTCACGATAATCCCGATTCGCCAATTCCTGCCGGGTGGGGGAGTCACCCGTCGTCGTGGGCATCATCAGCGTGGCATCTGCCTTGGGCGGTAAGCGACTGGCGGCAAGCGTGTTGCGGTCGGATTCAAAGGCAGCGTTCGCGGGCTTCACCGTTGCTGCTTCATTTTGCGTGGTGCGAATGTAGGCCTTTGGTTTTGGCGGCACGGGCACGGTGATGATCTGGTCGGGAAAGATCATCGTGACCTCCTTCTCCGGCTCGGGTTCTGGCTTGGCCGGGGGCGTGAGCTCTGCGATGCCCAAGAGACTGCGACCTGCCTCGGTGTGAAAGAGGCCTGCAAACAACAGCAGGGCCAGCGCATGGATCACAAAGGATCCTGCGAGTCCTGTCTGGAAATACCTGTCGCGGGCGAGGGTCAAAGCGTCGGGATAGTGCCCGGTTGGAGCTGGGAAGCAAACGCTAGCTGAGGCTGCGCAGACGCCCCACTCACCGCCTCAGCGGATGCTGCCAGGCCAGGATTTCGGCTGCTGATTCGGCAGGTCTTTCAAATTCAGCGGAGCTTCCGCTTTCACTTCGGCCCTGCTGCCACGGATGTCCAAGGCTAGGCCTGACTGCAGGTGCTTCTCTTCCAGCCAGAAGCGCAGGCGCACACTCTGGGCCGTGCGGGCTGGCACCTGGGGTGGGGGCTCCGTAGGCAGAATGTAGGGCGGCACCTCCGTTCCAGATGAGGTCAGCAGACGCACATCCGGTGGCTGCAAGACGAGCGGGCGCGGACTGGCATTGCGGTAACGCAGCTCAAGATCCAGACGCGCATTGCCGTAGTCGCGCTCCAGAGTGCAGCGGTGGATGACCAGAGCTTCCGCACTCGCCTCTGTCTCGCTTGCTTCGATGGCCTCGGAGTCTCCCTCAGCCGCAGGGCGGTCCTTCATCACCCACAGCGCTGCTCCCCCGCTGAGCAGGATCAGCAGCCAGACTTCGATGCGTTTGTAAAAGGGTGCGTTGGGGGTCATGGGCCGGTTATGCTGGCACAGGATGTCTAGCTTGCCAGCACGGTTCTGGATTCCTGAGTTGCGTCGCTCAGGCCGTGCGGCACCTTCAGACTCGTCATGGAAAGCATCCCCCCTCCCCTCGGCGAACCGTCCAGCATCTCAAAAGAGGAGCGCACGATGGCGATGATCTGCCACCTGCTGCCTTTGCTAGGCTTTTTGATGCCGCATTTCCCAGTTCTGAATTTCATCGCACCGCTTTTGCTTTGGCTGATCAAAAAGGATGGCCTTCCCTTTCTGGATCGTCAGGGCCGAGAGGTGATGAACTTTCAAATCACCGTCAGCATCCTCGCCTTCGTCGGCGGCTTGCTCTTGGCCTTGACCTGGTGGCTGCTCATTCCCATCGCCATCGCTGGTGCCTTCGTTCTCGCGGTGGTCATCCTGATGGTTCTCGGTGCCGTCCGGGCAAACGATGGCATCGCCTATCGTTACCCCTTTGCCCTCCGTCTTCTCTAAAACCAAGCGCCATGAGTGATCCCACCCCACCGCCTGCTGCTGCCACCTGGGTTTGGCTCCGCTCCACCTTGCGCGCGCTACTGGACCTGCTGCTGGATTTTTCTTTCCAGCGTTATGTCACGCCACAGCTCATTCGCCTGCTCTACGCCCTGAGTCTCGGTGCCGCTGTGCTGGCTGCCCTGGGCTGGATGTTCAGCGGCTTTGCCGGTGGCAATGTGCTCTACGGTCTCTTCACCTTCGTGACCGGCCCAGTTGCCTTTCTGCTCTACATGATCAGCGCCCGAGTCATCATGGAGGTGATCCTAGCGATCATCGAAATCGCCGAGCGAACACGCTCCAAGTAGCCAATCGCTCGACGGCCTCAGCCCAGCATGTCACGAACCTTTGCCGCGACCGCTTTGCCTAGCGTGTCATGCGACTCCAGGTCCAGGTGAATGCCGTCCACAGGGCTCGGCTCGATGAGGTCCTGAGTGTTCAAGAACTCGCAGTGCAGACCCGCTGCCTGAGCGCGGTAGTAGCGGGGAAAAAGAGCTGAGCGCGCCTGCGCGTCAGGCATTTTTGCCGCGACCTCAGGCAGATGTGAAAGATCACCCACGCGCGGTGGGCACATCAGCAGCAAACGGGGCGGCTGGTTGTCGGGGCCTGCGTTGCTGCTCAAAATCATGCGCCCGAGGATGCCCGCGCCGTTGGCAATCTCCTGGGGGGGCGCATTGAAAAAGCACTTCAGGTCGTTCGTGCCCAGCATCAGCACCACCAGGTCCAGCGGCTTGTGACTCTCCAAGCACGCAGGAAGGTAGGCCTTGCCATTCCTGGCTTCATTCAGCGGGTCGTCATGCACCGTGGTACGGCCATTTTGACCTTCCTCAATGATCTTGAAATCCGACCCCAACTCGCGTGCCAGCACGCCCGTCCAGCGCTTGTCGGCCGGGAAACGGCGCGGATAAGCGGAGGTGAGGTACGCAGGGTCAAAGCCCCAGGTGTTGGAATCGCCAAAACAAAGAACAGTCTTCATGACAGCCGCCGCATACACGCAGCTGGCAGAAGCAGCAAGCCAGGAGCCAATCACTCGCCTCGAACCCGCTCCAGCGCACGTGCCCAGCCGGACATCAAGGTCTTCCGCTTCGCGGCGGTCATGGCCGGTTTGAAGCGGCGCTCCGCCTGCCACTGGCTGGCGATTTCCGCCGGGCTCTTCCACAGACCCACGCCCAGCCCTGCCAGGTAGGCCGCGCCTAGGGCGGTCGTTTCTGTAACCACCGGGCGCACCACAGGCACCCCGAGAAGATCAGCCTGGAACTGCATCATCAGGTTGTTGTTGCTGGCACCGCCATCCACGCGCAGCTCGCGCAGCTTTACGCCGGCGTCCGCCTGCATGGCCTGCAGGATGTCCGCCACCTGATAGGCGATGCCTTCCAAGGCAGCACGGGCCAGGTGCGCCTTCGTCGTGCCACGGGTCATGCCACAGATCAGCGCCCGCGCATGTGGGTCCCAGTGCGGCGCACCCAGCCCCGCAAAGGCAGGCACCAGATGCACGCCGCCCGTGTCCGGCACGCTGGCAGCCAGGGCCTCCACCTCGGAGGATTTCTGGATGATGCCCAGTCCGTCACGCAGCCACTGCACCACCGCTCCGGCGATGAAGATGCTGCCCTCCACGGCATACTCCATCGGCCCACCGTCGAGCTGCCAGGCCACCGTGGTCAGCAGGTGGTTCGTGGAGACGATGCGCTTCGTGCCCGTGTGCATCAGCATGAAGCAGCCCGTGCCATAGGTGTTCTTCACCATGCCAGGCTGCGTGCAGACCTGGCCGAACAAGGCCGACTGCTGGTCTCCCGCGATGCCTGCTATGGGGATGCTACCGCCCAGCAGCGTGGTCTCGCCGAACAGGCCGCTGGAGGGCCGCACCTGCGGCAGCGTTGAGGCAGGCACCCCGAAGAGCTTCAGCAACTCCGCATCCCACTTCCCCGTGCCGATGTTGTAGAGCATCGTGCGCGAGGCGTTGCTGACATCCGTGGCGTGGACCTTGCCTTCCGTCAGCCGCCAAAGCAGCCAGGAGTCGATGGTACCAAAAGCGAGCTGTCCGGCCTTGGCCAGCACCTTCGCCTCAGGCACGTTTTGCAGGAACCAGTGCATTTTCGTGGCGGAAAAGTACGCATCCACGACCAGGCCCGTCTTGGCACCGATGTTCTTGGCCTCACCCTTTGCCTTCAGCTTGTCGCAAAACTTCGCCGTGCGCCGGTCCTGCCACACGATGGCGTTCGCGATGGCTTTGCCCGTGCGCTTGTCCCAGGCCACGGTGGTCTCGCGCTGGTTCGTGATGCCGATGGCAGCGATGTCCTTCGCGGTCAGCTTTGCCTTCTTCAGCACCTCCTGCGCCGTTCGCAGCTGCGTGGTCCAGATTTCCTCCGCATCATGCTCCACCCATCCTGGCTGCGGATAGTGCTGGGTAAATTCCCGCTGCGCCACCGCGACGACTTTTCCATTCGTGTCAAAAAGGATGCTGCGACTGCTGGTCGTCCCTTGGTCGAGTGAGAGGAGATATTTCATGGCAACGACGATTCTTCATATCGCCACGGCGCTGACAAGACGCTTTGTCAGCCCCCTGCGGATCACACGCGCCTGCCCATCGCCGTCGTCCATTTGCCTTTGGTCAGCACCCGATCCCAGTGGATGCCACATCGCTCAGCGACCTTCAGGCAGGCGGGTGCCTGGGTCTTCAAAATACCAGACGCGAGCAGCACACCCCCCGGCTTCACCGAACGCACGATTTGAGGAAAACCCTGTTCCAGGATATCCGCAAAGATGTTTGCGGCCACGATGTCCCACTGTTCCTTCGGTTCCCAGGTCAGCACGTCGAGTTTGGTGAACTTGATGCCCAGCGTGGCATTGCGCTCCGCGTTCTCCTTGGCGACGGACACGGCTTTGGGGTCAAAATCACACCCCCACACCTTCGCCGCACCTAGCCTGCGCGCGGCGATGGCCAGGATGCCGCTGCCGCAGCCCAGGTCGGCCATGCTCCACCTTTGGCCTGCAAGAGCATCCGCCGCATCCACCATCATGCGCAGCACGGTCGCCGTGGTGGCATGATGGCCCGTGCCAAACGCCATGTCCGCAGGAATGGCGATCACCTCACGGCCAGGATGTGTCTTTTGCTCCTTTTTCACTTCGGCCTCCGTGCGCGCGCTGACGATGACCAAACGATCCCTCACGGCAATGGATGGCATCGGCTCCTTCGAAAGTGCAGCCCAGTTTTGCTGCTTCACCTCGCGCACACTGCCGCCCCATTCCTTCTGGATGGCGATCACGTCTTTCTTTTTGTCGGCATAGACTTCCACGCGAATCGTGGTCTTGGCGGGAAAGGTGGTGATGACGAGATTCAGCGCGGGATTGCCAGAGAAACGCTCTTCCCAAGCATCCGACCATTTTTCAGAAGAAAGTTTGGACCAGACGAACATACCTGAAACCATGGGTAGAACGACGCGCAGATGCCAGCGCTTTGTGCACGCGCTGCTCTTAATCTAGCAAGTCACAAGGCGGCATCGTCCATTTAGATCAGCGCAGAACTTGCGTAATAACTTGGTGTCTCACGTCACCATGCACCGATCCGTTTTGGCCCTTTTCCCGCTGATCTTCTTTAGCCTCGCCTGTCTCGCGCACGCACAACAAGTCGTGGACTACGATAAGCAAATTGTGCCGCTGTGGGACACCTACTGCATCGACTGCCACAGCGCGGACGACGCGGATGGGGAGTTCGCGTTGGATACCTTTGCGGCGCTCATGAAAGGCGGCGAGGAAGGCGCTGCCATTGTGGCGGGGAAGGCGGAGGAGTCGCTGCTGGTGAAGTTTCTTGAAGGGCGCTCGGGTCGCGGCGGGAAGAATGAATTCATGCCACCGGGCAAGCGCGAGAAGCTGAAGGCGGAAGAGATCGCACTCATCAAGGCGTGGATCAACTCAGGCGCCAAAGGCCCGCTCGTCACGGAGACGAAGCCGATGCCCAAGGAGGTCATCACGCCAAAAATCGCGCCGACGGTGCCGCCGAAGCGTTCGATCCAAGCGGTGGCGTTTTCGCCGAAGGCCCAGCTCATCGCGGCGGGACGCTACGGCGAGGTGGAACTCCTCAATCCGGTCAATCAAGTCACCGTTCGGAAACTAACCGGCTTCACCGGCAAGGTGAACGCCGTCGCGTTCTCGCCCGATGGCGAAACGGTCTATGCCGCCGGTGGCGAGGCGGGCATCGTGGGCATCGTGCGGAGCTGGAAAACGAGCGATGGCAGCTCTTTGCGCTCATTTGAAGGTCACACCGATGCCGCGTATGCGCTTGCGGTGTCACCGGATGGAAAATGGATTGCCACGGGAGCCTACGATCAAAAAATCCGTCTTTGGGACACCGCGACGGGCAAGGAGATCGCCCTGCTCAAAGGCCACAACGGCGCGGTGAACGGCCTCTCGTTCCGCCCCGATGGCAAAGTGCTCGCCAGCGCCAGTGCGGATCGCACGGTGAAGCTGTGGAGCATCCCGACAGGCCAGCGGCTCGACACCCTCTCGCAGCCGACGAAGGAGCAAACGAGCGTCGTTTTCAGTGCCGATGGCAAAACGCTCTTCGCCGCCGGTGGCGACAACCGCATCCGCGTGTGGGCGATCAGCGCCGCCGCGAAGGAAGGCACGAACAAAATCCTCACCAGCCGCTTCGCGCATGAAGGCGGCATCTTGAATCTCGCGCTCTCCGCCGATGGCAAACGGCTCGCCTCGACCGCCACCGACAAAACGCTCAAACTCTGGAACACCGCCGATCTCACCGAAAAGCTCCTCCTCGAAAAACAACCCGACTGGACCTCCTCGCTCACTTTCACCGACAAAGCGCAGCTCATCGCGGGACGCGTGGATGGCTCGTGGCAGCTCTATGAGGCGACGAAGTAGCTTCGATTGGCCATCGAAGCCGGTATTGAAGACCTGACAGAAGCGTATTACCCTGCCACCTATGAAGGTTCTTTCCGTCAAAATCCCTGAGAATCTCTTCCTCGACATCAGCCGCGAGGCTTCGCGGCGCAAGGTGACGCGCTCGGAGGTGATTCGCGACCGTCTGTCGGCCAAAACGCCCACCAAGGCATCGCTCTGGGACCAGATGGAGGATCTGGTCATTCATGATGACACGCTGCCGAAGGATCTCTCCGCCAACAAAGCCCACCTGAAGAAATATGGCCAGAACCGTACTCGCTGACAGCGGCGCGATCGTGGCCGCGCTGCGATCCCGCGACAAGCATCACGCCTGGGCTCGCCAGCAGTGGTCGGGCTTGATCGAGCCCTGCCTGACCTGCGAGGCGGTCGTGTCCGAGTGTTTCTTCCTTCTGGAGGGTGCCAAGGAAGGGAAGGAGAAGCTCTCCCTGCTTCTCGAACGCGGCGTGATTCGCGTGGCCTTTGATTTTGCGGATTCCAAACAGGAGACGCTTTCCCTCATGCGCCGTTACCACGACACACCGATGAGCTTAGCGGATGCCTGCCTCGTCCGCATGTCAGAGATGTTCGCCGAGAGCCAGGTCTTCACCACCGACTCGGATTTTGTCGTTTACCGCCGTTTTGGCCGTCAGGTGATTCCGCTCATCGTCCCTTGGTAACTGCCGATTTAAATCTTCCCCATCATGAAAAACGCCAGTTTGATCCTCCTTTCGATTTTGAGCCTTAACGGCCTTTCCATCGCTCAGACGCCGAAAGCCACGACAGATGCCGCGAAGCCAGCCATGACTCCAAAGCCTGCGAAGGCCGTGAAAGTCGAGCTGACGAGCCTCACGCCGCGTGCGGCACACATTGGCGGCGAACTGCTCGTGACGGTGGCGGGCAAAAACTTCACCGAGGACATGCAACCGATGGCCTCGCATCCGGGGCTGAAGGTGCAGGTGGCCAAAGAGAGCGTCAAAGCCACCAGCGCACGTTTGCGCATCACGGCGGGCGTGGAGGTGCCGCGCGGGGCTTACGACGTGTGGTTGAAGAATGCCGCCGGCGAGTCCGCACGGCTCAAAGTGTATGCTGATGAACTTCAGCCGAGCGTGACAAAGGCCGCCGACTTCAAAGAAGCACCGGTGAAGGTGGCGAAGCTGCCGGCAAGCCTTTGGGGCACCTTGTCAGAAACCGGCCAGCATGACGCCTATCTCATCACCGCGAAGGCAGGTGAGGAACTCGTGCTCGATCTCGCCGTGGCACAGATCGGCAGCGCGGCGAAATCGCCCACGCTGGAGATCATCGACCTGAATCGCACTGTGCTCGCGGTAAATCGCGGCCTCGATAGCGGCAGCGATCCCTTCCTCGCGTGGAAAGCGCCCGCAGATGGTGACTACGTCGTGCTCGTGAGCAACACGACGATGGATGGCAGCGCGAATCATGCGTATCGACTCACCGTCGGCGCTTTGCCGTATGTGACGGGTTGGTCACCGCTGACTGCGCGAGTTGGGAAGGAAACAGAGGTGAAACTCATCGGGCATCACCTCGGCGACAATGCCACTGTGACGATGAAACCGGCGACCGAAGGCATGGCGAATGTGCCGCTCGATGCCAAAGCCCTGCGTTTTCGCACGATGCCCTCGCTGCGCGTGAGTGCGTTGGCGCAAGTCAGCGAGGTCGAAGAAAATGATGACCTCGCGAAGGCGCAGGTGGTGAGTGCGCCCGTGAATGTGAACGCGGCGCTTCGTAGAACGAGTTTTCCAACTCGTTCAGGCTCCGGCGCGACGGGGAACGAGTTGGAAAACTCGTTCTACGACACCGACCACTTCGCCTTCGATGCGAAGAAAGGCCAGACGTGGATCATCGAGACGCGCGCCGCGCAATCCGGCTCGCCCGCCGATACGAAGCTCGAAGTGCTCCACACGGATGGCAAACCCGTCGCCCGTTTGCTCATGCAGGCCGTGCGGGACAGCTACAACAACTTCCGTAGTGTCGATGCCAACAATCCGGACATCCGTCTGCAAAACTGGGAGGAGATGGAGCTCAATGAGTATGTCTGGTTCAATGGCGATGTGATGAAGATCTTCCGCATGCCACGCGGCCCGGATGCCGGCTGCTTCTTCTACGTCAGCGATGGCAAACGCCGCGCTTACTTCGACACCAGCGCCACCTCGCACTCGCTCGACGAGCCCTGCTACGTCGTGCAGCCCTATCCGCTCGGCAGCAGCATCGCCGCGAACGGCCTGCCTATTTTCACCGTGAACTATCAAAACGACGACAGCGGCGACCGCAAAATCGGCCGCGACTCGCGCCTGACCTTCACCGCGCCTGCCGATGGCCGATTCGTCGTCAAAGTCACCGACACCCGCGGCTGGGGCGGCGAGCGCTTTGTCTATTCCCTCGCCATCCGCGAGCCGAAGCCCGACTTCAGCGTCAAACTCGCCGGCATGAACCCCACCGTCATGCCCGGCGCCTCCGTGGGCTTCTCCTTCCGCGCCGAGCGCACGGACAATTTCGACGATCCCATCCAGATCGACATCACCGGCCTGCCCGCCGGTTACTGGGCCACCTCGCCCCTCATCATCGAGGCCGGTCACGACCTCATCAGCGGCTCACTTCATGCCATGCCCGATGCCGCAAAAGATGCCGACTGGTCCAAACTCAAGATCACTGCCAGATCGATTCATCAAACTGCGGGCAGGAGTGCCCGCGCTCCTCTCTCCGAAATCACGCACGATGCCGGCACCTTGGGCAAGGTCACGCTCGGCCCGAAGCCGAAGTTCATCATTGTTTTGGAGCCCGATGTCGGCGGGAAGCCCGCCATGCGCGATCCCGCTGCAGAGACCAAGCCGCTCGAGCTCACCCTCGCGCCTGGTCAGACCGTGAAGGCTTGGCTGCGGGCCATTCGCGAGAACAACAAAGACCTCCTCAGCCTCGACGTACATGGGTTGCCGCACGGCGTCATCATCGACGACATCGGCCTCAACGGCGTGCAGATTCGCGCCGGTGAAAACGAGCGCCCCATCTTCTTCCGCGCCGCGAACTGGGTGCAGGACCAGGACAAACTCTGCCACGGTGCCATCAGCAGCGCGAGAAACGAACACGACAGCGCTGGACTACAGACGAGCTTTCCGATTCTCATGAAGATTCGGAAGGCGGGCGTGGCGGCGAGGTGAAGTCAGTCATGGAGGATCTGGTGACGGTATCTGTAGTGTTGATGAACACCGCCGCTCCGACGTCTGGCAGGATCGCAGACAGAGGATGCCAACGACACCTAGCCTTCTGCCACATACTCGCGGTAAAGTCCGCCCATCATGGCACCGAGGGGAAGGTTCATTTTGCCGGGTGAGAAATCACCTCGCGTGAAAAGGCTGATCGCGTAAGGGGTAGAGCCCTCATAGAAGAACAGGGCTTCATGATCCCACTCCCCATAGTTACCGGTCTTCCCTCCTGCATAGGCAATGTGACGCGGCAGGTAAAGACGACCAAAGCCATATTGATCCCGGCGCATGGCTTCGAGCAGCAACTCGGCTCCATGATCGAAGCGATAGTTCACGCAGCGCTCGAAGAACTCGGTGTAAAAGCGAGGCGAAAGTTGGTTCGCCAGCAGATGGGATGTCGGCAGCTGATACTTCCAGCGAAAGGCGGCCTCGTCGCTTCCATTCAGCAGCGAGTGCAATACCATCCAGGATGAGTTCAGACTTTTGTCGCAGACATAGACAATGTGCATGAACTCTTCGTAGCTGCACGCACCTTGCCTTTTTTCCAAAAGCAGGGCTGCTAGGGGTGGCTTTGGCATGGAGCCACCGACAAAAAGACGGTCTGCCTGATGCTCTGCCAAGTATTGACCTGTGTGCAGATTTTTGACCGCGTAGCCAACACGAGGGTCAGTGCGGTGAGAGCGATACCGTTGATCCAAAGCGGACGTCCAGGGTCTCCCCTGCCCACCGTAGGGATGGTAGCGAAAGCGCGCTCCAGAAGCCAAAAAGCGACGCTGAAATTCCCATTGGGCGAGATTGCGCCGAGCCCCGCCATCCAAGAGTGCACCGCCACGACTGACGCAGGCTGGCAGAGTCAGGGCTGAACCCACCCCCGCAAGCAGGCGCAGACAGTCGCGGCGAGAGGGCACTTGGCTCATGCGCAAAAAGATTCTCGTTCAAAAAGCCCAGCGGTAGGGAGCATTGTGGATCAGTTTGTTCTTCGGATAGGGCGCGATGCGGACTTGGTTTTTCGAGTTGCCGCTGAGCAGCCAGACATTGGTTTCATCCATGGCATGTAGGAAACCAATGTGGCCGCTGCCAGCTTGGTCGATGGTGAGAGGCTGTAGGATGCAAATGGCTCCGTAAGTGGCCGCCACGGGCTTTCCCCAGCCCCACCAATCGGACACGCGCGCGCTGCCTTGGGGCTTGTATCCTGCACGGGCGATGCACCAGTTCACAAAGGCGGCACACCAAGCCGTCTCATCTTTCAGCAAGTTTCCTGCAAGACCGCAACTTTTCAGGTACTCCAAAATACGTGGATTGTCTCCCTGTGCCCACTCTTGACCCCCCTGCTCCATGATCGCGATCTGCATCCAAGGTGGCGGTGCAGCAAAGCTGGTTGGCGCGTTGGCAGTCTCCGGCACGCGCCCCGTCACGGTGCCATTCACATTCACGATTTGGCCAGGAAAAAGCACCTTCCAGTTGCCAGTGCCCCACTCGACCAAGCTGGGATTGAGCTTCTGAAACTGCGGCAAGGTCATGCCGAATTTTTTTGCGATCTTGCTGGGATTGTCGCCAGGCTGGACGGTGTATTGGGCCATGCGTTCAAGCTAGCCAAAGCCGCCTCTTTGCCAAGGCAGGATGCGCGGAGGTGGCACGGCATCTGCATCCTTTTTACGCAAAGAAGGGTCAAGCCAAGGCTTGCGGCATTCGTAAACCAGCATTAAACGCGAACTAATCTAAATCCATGAGCGCCCCCGAATCCACTGGCGACCACCGCCTGAAACAGGCGGAAAAAATCACCACCCACCCTGAACAGTACAAGGTCTGCGAAGGCTGCGGCTCCATCGTGGCCTCACGTGCGGTGACCTGCCCGAGCTGCCACGGATACTTGTTCGACACGACTGCCCTGCGCGTGGTGGCTCAGGCCAAAGATCTGGCCATGCGCGCAGCCCACTCGGTGCTCGCTTCGGATCTGATGTAAGGCATCGCTCGCCCCAGACGACCCTGATGGCCACCGAAATGAATTCCTGTGAGCCAGCGCCATGCTCCGCCGTGGCTTGCCTGGGCCCCGAGGGTAGTTTTTCTCATCTGCTGGTTGGTCAGCGCTTCCCAGCAGTTCCCGTGCGGCTCATGCCCACCATCGGTGAAGTGTTCGATCACTTGGCGGCTCACCCGGAAGCTCTCGGACTCGTGCCGATTGAGAATTCCTCGGGTGGCTTCATCATCGACACCGTCGATCGGCTGATCGATGAGCGCTGTGGGCTCCACATCATAGAGGAGCTCACCCTCGATGTGAAGCTGGCTCTGCTCGGTCACGCCGGGCAGAGCGTCGAGACCATCCATTCCCACGCCATGCCCTTTTATCATGCCGACGAGTGGCTGAAAGCGACTTACCCACAGGCGAAACGAATCGTGGAGAGCAGCACAGCCAAGGCGGCCGAGAAGGCTGCCCAACTCCCAGGAGCAGCGGCGATCGGCCCACGGCAAAATGCAGCTGCTCATCAGTTGGATCTGCTGCATTACCCCATCGCTCCAGAGCTACCCAACATCACCCAGTTTTATGTCCTGGCGGCTAGACCGCTGGCGGATCAGCAGCGCTGTCAGCGCACGGCCTTGATCATTGATCTGCCGGATCGTCCTGGGAGCTTATGTCGCTTTTTGACACCCCTGAGTGACTCAGGCATCAACATGAAGCGACTGGAGTCGCGCCCGATTCGCGGGCACCCGAACACCTATCGCTTTTTCATCGAAGTGGAAGGCATCCCGGAACAGCCTGCGGTCACCTCAGCGCTAGCCAAAGCTCGTGCGGAAGGCGTCGGCGTGCGAATCGCAGGAGTTTATCCTGCCGGACGACGTTTCGAGTCCTGACAAACCTCTTACAAGGTGCTCACGGGATACTGACGCCAAGGTCGAGAATTGCGCCATAATGACCATAGATATGAAGATCGCTGAGGCTGGTCATCATTATCACCACTTTCTCTGGGTATCCTACATGGCTGTTGGTATTCCTCGATAGATCAGGGGCGGGTCGCAAGACCCGCCCCTACCTTTTTCAGGCGCAAGGATCTGAGAATGAAGCCATGAGAGAGAGGTTGAACCCGTATTCCGAAGTTGAGCGGGGTGGGAATGCTGCGGTTACCAAGAACTTCGGGCTCCGGTTTGAAACCACCGGAGGCAGCTGGACATGAACGACCCGCGCTTCCCGAATGATCATTTTCGAGAATTCTCGGAGTTCGAATCTGAAAATTTTCGCAAATCGTCGAAATCCAGGCTTTAAATTTTATAACAGCAGAATAATTTCAATAGTTAAACCCTTCTGACAGAAATCCTCTAATCGCTGTGGCTAGTGCTGATCATCCTTCCCCATCCACCCTGTCAGCTGAAGGGGGTGAATCCGCCACGCCACGGGCAAATCCGTTCCTCGAAGATGTCTGCCGCACGCCCTGGCAGGTCGAAAACTCGGTCGAAGGCCTGCAAGCAGACGTGCTGGATGAAGTGCTGGACACCCTGGAAGGCCAACGCGGTGGTCCTTTGATGCTGCTGACAGCGCCTCGTGCTGGTTATGGAAAAACTCACCTTTTGGGACGAATCGCCGAGCAGGTGGATCAGCAGGCGGTGATTGTGCCAGTTTCGTTTCGCTCTGGAGATACCCTGTCTCTGACGACGGTCAGCCGCCGTGGGATCGATTCCTTGCTAGAAAGTGACCTGGATGCTCCAGGCTGGAGTCGTCTGCGCGAGGCAAGTGCCCAGGTCGTGATGCTGCTCGTCCGACAATTGATTGAGCAAGGTCGGCTCTCTTGTGCCAATCCGGGACAAGCTCTGGATCTGCTCCACGGGCCTGCACGCGCCATTTTTGACAGCCAAGGTCAGGCACGCCGGATCGGCGATTGGTTGGCTGCGCATCGTGAAGGTTTCTCCAGCTCTCTCGCTGCCCTCGCAGCGCGGCAGCTGCCCCTGCGTGCCGAGCTGCTGCATGGCTGGATGACAGCTCTGCTGGAGCAGTGCCTGGAGGGCGGCCTGGCAGGGGTGGCTGAGATGCAGGACCTCTGCTCTGCGGATCAAGACACGAGTGTGCCAGCTTGGCTGAGCCTGCTCGGGCTGTGGAGACCCGTGGTGATTTTGGTGGATCACCTGGATGGTTTTTATCGAAATCCAGAAGCTGGGGTAAAGATCGCCACGCTCATGCTCGATCTGGTGGATAACCATCAAATGCATGTGGTGCTGAGCCTGAATCAAGATGTATGGCAGGCCACTTTTGGTCATCATTTGCCAGGCGCACTGGAAGATCGACTGACGGCTAGCCAAGTGCTGCTGCGTGGGCTGAGTGAGGCAGATGCCACCGCGCTGCTCAGGCTGCGGCTAGAGCGCGCGGGCCTGAGCGCGACGGAGAGAGACGATTTTGAAAAATTCATCCACGTGCGGCAGCACTTCCTGGGGCGTCCGGTGGGCAGCGTGTCAGCTAGGGCATTCCTGCGTCACTGCGCACGTCAGTGGGAAGTTTACCACCACACCCCAGCGACCCGTTTGTCCATCCCGGTCTCGCCTTTGTCCTCAACAGGTCCAGCTGAACTGGATGTGCCCTTGCTGACGGAAACGGTTCTGGAAGACGCTACTCCGGTGAATCTACCCTCCGTCTTTGATGAAGAGACGGCTGGTGCGGTGCAGCTGATGGCAGGGAGCCTGAGTGAGCCGACCCCTGCCCTGCCGCAGGATGAGCCAAGTGCGACCACGCGCCCCGTGGATCCCCCCCCACCGGAGGCGATGCCCGACATCGCCCCACCACCTGCTCTCCTGGTGGCTGCCCCCCCCGATGCCGACGAAGCCTCAGCCGCTGATTGGAAAGCTAGCGCGAATGGCAGCACGCCTGCTGAAGTCGGAGTGGACGCGACTCCGACAGCGGATGCCTTTGTCAAACTGCGGGACATGCTCTCCCGCCTGCGCCAGCCCAGTGGTGTCGCGGCGGCAGCCGCCATCGCAGCAACAGCCCCAGCCGCCGCCGCGAATGCCGAGCCCAGTGGCGCTCCTCCGGCGACGGCTCCTAGTCGGGTCCATCCTCCTGCACCTGCGGTGGATCAATTGCAGGGACGCTTCTTGGCCCTCCGGCTCCAGCATCAGGCCGAGGCCTTGGCTCAGTCGCTGGATCATGGGCGTCTCGCAGAAGTTATCCGCCTCGCAGGCAGGCGCTTTCCTTTGGTAAGATTCAGCGAGCACGAACTGCCTGGCCTCTCGGGCAGGCACGCCCTCTACTGGGCCATGCAAGGCATTGAGGTGCTCTTCGGACTCGCCCCACCCACGGACACGACCTACTGGCAGACGATGAGCGCTTTTGCCGCAGGACGACTGGCCGAGCTAGCGACCCAAGCTGAGAGTGAACAACGCCCCGTCACACCGTTCAAGATGGTCGGGTTCAAAACGGAGCGCGATCAGCTCGCCTGGCAGAGCGTGCTTCAGAGCCAATTTTTCCCTCAAGCCGTGCGTGAGCTGACGGACATCGTGCATCTGGATGTCGATGCTGCCGCTGCGCTCTACGCCATGCAGCGACTGATCAAAGAGTCTGAGTCAGGTGTGCTCAAGGCAGAGCCTGCGCAGATCATCAGCACCCTTGCGCGCGAGCTGGATTTCTTCTGGAAGCGAATCACACGAACCGTGTAAAGCAAGAGGGGTGTCGGCTTTAGACCGACACCCCCAGGGTTGGTGGCTGGAGTGATGGAAGAAGAAAAGGTTCAGTTCGGCTTATGCAGCGTGTGGCAGGCCTTGCAGTTCACGGCTTTCTTGTAGGCACTGACGCCTGTGGCATCCCCAGCTTGGATTTTCTTCACGGCCGAGATGAGAGCTTGGCACTTTTCATCCCAGCTGCTCTTGGGTCCACGGGGCGGCGTGACCGTCGCCATGGCTTCGTAGGATTTCAAAATGTCTGCCAATTCCTGCGGAGAAGCTTCCTTGTTCGATACCTTCTTGCTGATGGTATCCACGCCATCAGGCGCTTTGTGGAATTTTTTCATCGCTTCTTCGATGACGTCATCGGCTAGCAAAGGACTGCCGAGCATGGACAAAAGAACGAGCAGGCGGAGGGAGGTTTGCTTCATGAGATGGAGATGGGAGGAGGAAGGATGGACGCTCAGGAAATTTTCCTTAAGCCCCCTCATTTACCGAAAAAATCGCGCTGTTGTCACGGAAAAAGCCAAGCGACAGCCCTTGAGATGGCTCCTGGCGAGCTTGGTTTTCGACAGAGAAAGCTGGTTCCAGTGCCGATGGACTCAGCGCTGCACCTTCGCATCACCACCGCTGGCTAGCTTTTCTACCTCGGGCAGAGTGGCCATGCTGGTGTCACCAGGGGTGGTCATGGCGAGGGCACCGTGAGCGGCACCGAGATCGATGGCCTTCTGGGGATCTTTTTCCACGAGCAATCCATGGACAAGCCCGGCGACAAAGCTATCACCAGCGCCGATGCGATCCAGGATGTCAAAGCGCGGGTAGTTCCGGCTGCGGTAGTAGCGGCCCTGGTGCCAGCAGAGCGCCCCCCAGTCATTGATGGAGGCAGTGTGCACACGACGCAGAGTCGCGGCGATGGTTTGCAGATTCGGAAACTCGGCCGTGAGACGCTCGATCAGCGGGCGCAGCGCAGCGTCTTCAGCGGCGAAGAGGTCTTCGCTGCCGATAGGCACAGGCGCAGCACTCGGCGGCTCATCGCAGAGCACGCCGATCATGACATCGACAAAGGGAGCCAATCGGCGATTCAGGGCCTGAGCTGCGGGAAAGCCGCCGCGCTCCTGCCAGAGACTGGGGCGGTAGTTCAGGTCATAGCTCACGGTCACACCATGACGCTTCGCGGCCTCGCAGGCTTGGATGGTGAGCTCGGCGGTGCTTTCTGACAGTCCGGCAAAAATACCGCCCGTGTGGAGCCAGCGGCAGCCCAGGGTGCCGAAGAGGTGGTCGAAATCAAAGTCGCCCGGCTTCAGCTGGGAGGCCGCGCTCCAGCCGCGATCCACACTGCCTTTGGCCCCACGCACGCCAAAGCCACGCTCCGTGAAGTTGATGGGGTTGCGCACGCGCTTGCCCATGCCGTCGTAGGGCACCCATTTGATCCAGGAGGCATCGACTCCCCCCTGTAGGATGAGGTCTTCCAGGAGGCGTCCGATTTCATTATCCGCAAAAGCCGTGAGGATGCCGGTGCGCAGACCAAAGCAACGCCGCGCGCCGCGGGCCACGTTGTATTCACCACCGCCCTCCCAGACCGTGAACTGGCGGGAGGTGCGCACACGTCCCTCTCCGGGATCGAGACGCAAGAGGACTTCACCGAGGGAGAGCAGGTCGTATCGGGGCTGGCTAGACATGGCGGGGCGCTTGAGTGCCCCGCCTGAAGCGGCGCGTCAACGACGTCTCACACACTTTTCAGCGACGGTAGCCGCGAGATTTCTGGCAAAAAGCATGAGAGGCCAGGAGGTGGGCACGTTTGGGTTTGCTCCACTTTGCCATGCACCGTCGTCATTTGCTGCTCTCGCTCTCTGCTGCCCTTGCCACCCCAAGCTGGGGTGTGGAAAAAAAGCGGCCCGTGACTGCCTCTGGCCAAAAGTGGCGCGTCGCAGTCATCGGCCACACCGGACGCGGGCAGTATGGTCATGGTCTAGACACGATGTGGCAGCAAGTGCCTGAGGCGCAGATCGTTGCCGTGGCAGATGCTGATGAAGCAGGACGCGCCAGTGCCCTGAAGCGACTGGGCTTGGCCCAAGGTTACGCCGATTACCACCAGATGCTGAAGCAGACACGTCCAGACATCGTGGCCATCTGCCCCCGCTACATCGATGAGCACCGCGACATGGCCCTGGCCTGTGCCGAGGCGGGAGTGCTTGGCATTTACATGGAAAAGCCTTTTTGCCGAACCCCCCAAGAGGCCGACGAGATCGTCAGCGCCTGTGAAAAGACCGGGATGAAGCTGTGTCTAGCGCACCGAAATCGCCACCACCCAGGGCTGCCCGTGGTGGCCAAGCTGCTGAAAGAAGGTGCCATCGGGCGTGTGCTGGAGATGCGCGGACGTGGCAAAGAAGACCATCGTGGTGGAGCGCTGGACCTCTGGGTGCTCGGCTCTCACGTGCTGAACATCGCCACCTACCTGGGCGGTAGTGCGCAGGCTTGCACCGCAGAAGTGCGGCTAGGCGGACAGCGCCTGTCACGCGCTCAGGTGCGCGAGGGCGCAGAGGGCATCGGCCTGCTGGCCGGGGATGAAGTGCATGCCCGCTATCGGCTGGCCAATGGCATCACCTTCAGCTTTGATTCGATGAAAGACGCGGGTGTCGCCGAGGCAGGCTTTGGCCTCCAGGTGATCGGAACTCAAGGCATCATCGATCTGCGCATGGACCGTGATCCATTGGCTCATCTGCTCGCTGGGAATCCCTTTCAACCAACGCGATCGCCACGGGCCTGGGTGCCCATCACCACGGCAGGGATCGGCCAGCCTGAGCCAATCCAAGATCTGAGAGATCAGGTCTTCAATCATCAGGTGGCCGCGAGGGATTTGATCTCCGCGATTGAGCAAGACCACACGCCGCTTTGCGATGCTGCGCAAGGCCGCGAAACGGTGGAAATGATCAGTGCTGTTTTTGAGTCCCACCGCCTCGGCAGCGCTGAAGTGACCCTGCCGCTGAAGACCCGCGTGAATCCACTGAGCTTGCTGTGAGGCTCATCACCAAGACCTAAGGCCATTTCGGTTTTCACCGCAGAATGCGTAACGCAATCTGAGCAGCCGATTACTCCGAGGTGATGCCTATTCTTCACCTCTTCACACGACCGTCGTTTTCATCCCGATTCTCCTTCTGCACCGGCTATGCCTTGCCTCTCCTCGTGTTGCTTTTCCTGGGAAAAAGCAGTGCCCAGGCGCAGAGCACCGCTTTCTCTCACACCGGAGCAGACCAGACCTATGTGGTTCCAGCGGGCGTCACCTCCGTCCAGGTGAAGCTATGGGGTGCCGGTGGTGGTTCACAGGGGGGCAGCGGTGCTTTTGTGTCAGGGCTGCTGTCCGTGACGCCAGGGGAGACCCTGACCATCATCGTGGGCGGTGGCGGCACCCTGGGGCCCACCCCTCGCGTGCTGTCCAGCGCTGCCTACGGCGGCGGTGGGCGCGCCGGTGGAGATGACTTTTTCGGTCCCCCAGGTGGCGGGGGTGGGCGCTCTGCCATCCGGCGCGGCAGCACTGAGCTTGTAACCGCAGGCGCTGGCGGCGGAGGGCATGGCGTAGGGAGCAACATGGCGGGTGGCGGCGGCCTCCTGACAGGGGTCAGCGTCTCGAGCTTTTCGTCCGTCGGTCGCCCAGGCACGCAGAGCGCAGGCGGTGCAGGTGCCCCAGGTTCCACCACCGCCACGGCGGGAGGAGCTTTCTTTGGCGGCAATGGCCACACAGGACCCACCTTCTCCGGCGGGGGTGGGGGTGGCTCGGGCTACTTCGGGGGCGGGGGTGGCGGCTCTGATAATGCAACAGGTGGCGGAGGTGGCGGCTCTTCTTGGACAGCCAATCTAACCTCCTTTGTCGGTGCAGATGGTGCCGTGGGCAGTGCTTCAGGCTCACTGCCAGGCGGATCGAGTGATGCAGACTATGTGGCAGGAGTCGGACGAGGCGGTGCCTCCAGCCCTAGCGTCACCGTAGGCGGTCATGGACGTGTGGTCATCAGCATTCCAAGTGTCAGCAATCAGGCACCGACGGACATCACGCTAACCCCTTCCAGCTTGCAGGAAAACAATAGCCTCGGCGCTGTCGTAGGCACACTCACTGCGACGGATCCGAATGTCAGCGACACCCACACCTTCATGCTCGTGAGTGGGGCAGGCAGCACCGACAACTCCAGCTTTACCCTCGGTGCAGGTGGGCAGTTGCAAATTCAAACGCTTGCCGACCGTGAAGCACGCAGCAGCTACAGCATCCGTGTTCGGGCAACAGACAGCGGAGCTGGCAGCCTGACCTTTGAAAAAGCCCTGACCATCACCATCCAAGATCGCAATGATGTAATGCCGATCATCACAGCAGGCCAAACCTTTAGCATCGCCGAACATAGCGCCGCGAATACTCTGGTAGGCACGCTGACTGCCTCTGATAGCGATGTGAGCGCGACGACCTTCTCTTCCTGGACCCTTCTGCTGGGGAATGTGGGCTCTGCTTTTTCTCTAGACCCCAGCAGTGGTCAACTGCGCGTGACTCACCCCTCAGCGATTGATTTCGAAAGCCGCTCATCCTACACGCTCACGCTGGTGGTGAGCGACGGGGTGAATACCTCTAATCCCGAGACCGTGACCGTGAACTTGACGGATATCGCCGAACCTGCGGTGATTCAGACGCCGACCTCCGCTACCGTCACAGCGACGAGTGCCGTGCTGGGTGGGGAGGTCGTCTCTGACAGTGGCACAGCGATCACACAGCGTGGCGTTGTCTTTGCCCCGACAGCCCTGGATGCAGATCCCGAGTTGGGTGACCTGAACGTGATGAGCGCAACGACCTCAGGCACCACAGGTCCCTTCACCGTGGCGGTGAGTTCACTCATGGCAGCGACCCCTTACAGCTTCAAAGCGTTCGTGACAAACGCAGCGGGGACCCGCTACACCAGCGTAGGCACCTTCACCACCCTGGCGCTGAATCCCGACATAGATGTCAGCGTGAACTCGCTTTCGCTCAACACGGGCAGCACCCATGACTTTGGCTCTAGTTCTGTAGGCAGCTCCGTGAGCCGTGTATTCACCGTGAGAAACGCCGGAGAAGCAACGCTAGCCGGCCTTTCGGTGGCAGGAGGCAATGCCGACTTCACCGTGAATTCAAGTTCGCTACTCACCACTTTGGCCCCGAATGAAACAACCACCTTCACCGTGACCTTTGAGCCTCAGATGGGAGGGCTGAGACAGAGCTCCATCACTGTGTCGAGCAATGACCCGGATGAAAATCCCTTCACCCTCACGTTGGAAGGCACAGGCAGCACCGTCGCAGGAACTGTGACGCTGGCCGAGACACTCTACTCGGTGAATCAAGGGGCGACCTCCGTGACACTGACCCTGACACGCAGCGGTGGCACCTCAGCCTTTACCGTCTTGGCCAGCGCTGCGAACGGCAGCGCGCAGACCGCGAACCCGCCACTCTCACCTGCGCTCGGTGGCACAGCACCTGCCAGCGCTGACTACGTGCCGCTCACGAGTGCGAGCGGTCTCGTGGCCTTTGCTGAAGGCGAAATGACTCGCACCCTGACGGTCACACTTCATCCCAAGACAGGCAGCAACCAGCCGAATCGACGCTTTGTCGTCTCTCTGGGAACCCCCACCTCAGGAGCTACCCTGGGTGCGATCAGCAGCGCTGAGGTCCGCATTTTGGCGAATGACACACTGGCACCGACACTGACCGTGCTGAATCCATCCGTCACAGCCAGCAGCATCAGCTCCACCACCCCATATCTGGTCAATGGCGTCGCAGGAGACATTCGCGGCATCGACACCGTGACCTTGGTGCTGAATGGCGGGGCTCCGATTCAACCGAACTTTCCTGACACCAGCAATCCATCTTCCATGCCATGGAATGCCAACATCCAACCGCTGGAAGGGCTCAACACGCTGGTGGTGAGCGCCATCGACCTGCGTGGAAACCTTCGTCAGGTCACACGCACCTTCACCTTTGCACGCTGGCAGAACCTCTCCATGGCACGCGTGGCTCCGGCGGGTCAGTCGCTGGATCAGGCCGGCAGCATCGTGCTGTCACACTCCGTGGCGATGAAGTTTGGTGTCTCGAAGCTAGTTAGGCCAGCACCTCATGAAAATCCGATTTTGCGCAGCGTGCGTCCAGGCACTGAAATCACGCTGACGGCCAATGCCCAGCCGGGCCATGTTTTCAACGATTGGCAAGGCCTACCGCCAGGAAGCACCGTGCTGGCCAACACAGCCACCTTCGTCATGCCAGCGCAGGATGTGCTTGTCACAGCGACCTTTGTGGAAAGCCCGCTTGTTTCCAGCACGGGCGAAGGCAATACCTTCCACGGCACCTTTGGCCCTGTAGATCCAGCGCAGTCCAGCCTAGCGACCACAGGTTACTTCACTGGAACCTTGGTGCCAAGCAGCGGAGCCTTTAGCGGTCAGCTTTTCGTCAACGGCAACATCACTCGTCTCGTCGCGAACTTCTTCGGAGATGGAAGTTCCGTCATCGTGGAAAATGGCAACCGGAGCAGCCGCCTGAGCCTCGCAGGCAGGCAATATTCGTTTGCCTACGTGGCAGGTCAGATCCGCCTTTTCATCGATGACATCCAGGCAGGCACGGCACGTCGAGCGAAGCACAGCTCGACTCTGCCCGCAGGACCCCCCATGATTGGCAGCTACACCCTCGCCATGCCGGCCCTGACGCAGAGCCCCACGCGCGATGTGAGCAGCTATCCGCAGGGAGACAGCACCGCCAGCTTCACAGTGTCTAGCACGGGTGCCATCGCCCTGACGGCGAGCTTGGCAGATGGCAGCAGCTTCACCACCAGCACGGCTCTTGTCACAGGTGACAGTGCTCCCTTCTTCGGCACGCCGCTGATCCCAGGTTCGCTCTTCGGGCTCGGTGCCTTCAGTGGCACTTTGGACTTCGATGCCAGCCAGCCCAACAGTGATGTCACGGGCATGGGTCTGCTTTGGATTCGCAGCGCGATTGCCACGGAAAACACGCGCAGCACCGCAGCGGCCATCGTCACACAGACCTACACCGCGGGTTGGCCTGCCGGCATTCGCCTGGATGCCATCGGCGCGCGCTATTCGGACACCGAGACGGTGCAAAGCAGCCTAGGGCTGACCTCCACGCCAGCAGGCACGTCAAACGCAGAGCTTCTGCTCACGCAGGGCAAACTCAGTTCACCGGTTGTGATTCAGGCTTTGCAGATTTTGGGCAATACGGTGAGCCGCATCCCTGCCACGAACACCAGCTTTACCCTGACCGCGACGGCTTCCAGCGGTGCTTTCTCCGGCACCTTCACGCCCAACTGGACAGCCCCTGCCAGCGCGCGTCCTACCTTTCGAGGTGTTCTGCTGCAAAAAGGCACTTCACGGGGCGGTTACGGCTACTTCATCAGCAATCGCTCTGGCGATACCGATCCAGAAAGCGGTCGAGTCACGCTCGGCTCACCGCTGGATTGATCAGTCAGGAAGATCCACTCCCACAGGTCCCGCGACCTGTGGGAGTTTTTTTGAGCAGGCCGCTCCGCGCTGCATCACTGCATCGGCAACTGTAGCTCAATCGACTGTCCTGCACACAGCACCTTCACCCGCTGTTTTTCGCCTTGAGCATGGTCTTGCATCAGGCGTGCCGCACAGGCTCAGACGACCTAGGCGGCGCTCGTTATCGCGGATTGAAGTTGAGGTGTGTGGAAGCAAAAACTCAGGCCTTTTGCTTGATGTGCGCCCAGCAGTGGACATGCGGCTCACCCCGGAAAAACCAAACCATGTTCGGCCCCTCGATCTGCCACACGTCCCAGACACCGTCTTTGCCGATGTCTTGATTCTTGTAATAAGCGAGGTGCAGGTTGTCGAAGCCGCCCGCTTCGATGTAGCTCATCGACTCCGTCGCATCTTCCGCGCGGAAGGGGGCCAGCAGGTCCTTTAGCACCGCACGCACCAGCCCCTTTTGGTCAGAGCTCAGCTCTGTCATCGGGATGCCGTCCAGGCCGCGTGTTTTGCCGGTGAGCTTCACCGTCTCGTTGCCATCTTCGTCGCGACTCGTGTCACACAGTGCCATCTCGCGCTGACGTCCGTCCAGCGCTTGAAAGACCTCATTCGCCCGTTTGGCCTGGAACCAGTAGGCATTGCCCTCGTGGTCGGCCTTTTCGTTGAAGCTCTTCGCCGCATGGCCATAGAAAATGGGGCCGCCAAAGGCCGTGCCCGCCTCGCTGTCCCCATCGCAACGGCGTGTGCAGTGACGACCCGTCAGCACGAACTCGAACTTGCCGCTGCCCGGCTCGCCAAAGATCGCCACCGAGGCACTGCCAAAACCACCATCGCCCTGGTTGTCGTGGTCAAACTGACGCCAGACTTCCTTCTTGTATTCCTCGCTGTGCAGCTTGTCGAAAATCTGCCGTACCAGATCCTGCTGGTCGGGCCTCATCACCTCCCGCAGGCGCTGCGGGCGGATGTGCCAGTTGTTGTCCACCTTCAGCCGCAGTGGGTGCTCCCAAGGCAGGCAGATGGCAGTGCGCTGCGTCTCATCCAGGCTGCCATAGAGCTGCTGCACCAGTGTCTCCGAGGCAGGGCGCGCCGCCACAGGCTCTGCCAGGGCCTGCCCCAGCATCCCAGCCGCGAGGGCCTGAGTGCTTTGTTGGAAAAAACGACGGCGGCTAAGCGGAAGGAAGAGGTCAGGGGTATTCATGGCGTGATGCTTTTAGCGCGAAGCCACAACGCGTGGGAAGCCTGAAATGAGAAGAGCTCCTCGAACCGCATCGTGAAACCTAGCAACGCATGCCTCGGCTTGAACGCCCGCTTGCGTCCCCCCGCGTCTCCGCTACATGCCCGGCATGTCCCTCGAATCCGACCGCCAGGAGCTGGCCGCCATCCTCCGCCAAAAATCCGTCAAAACCGGCAAATTCACCCTCGCCTCCGGCAAGGAAAGCGACCTTTACGTGGACTGCCGCGTCACCACCCTGGACGCGCGCGGTGCGGTGCTCGTCGGTCGTGTGCTGCATGACCTGCTGCGGCGCGAGGAAGCCGCCCGTGGCCTGAAGATTGGTAGCCTGGGCGGCCTCACGCTAGGCGCAGATCCCATCACACTAGGCGTCGCCATCGCTTCCAGCCTGGCAGGCGACCAGCCGCCGGTGCAGGCCTTTGTCGTGCGCAAGGAAGCCAAAGGCCACGGACGCGGCAAGCGCATCGAGGGCAACTTTACCCCTGACCAGCCCGTCGTCGTCGTCGATGACGTCATCACCACCGGCGACTCCACGCTGAAGGCCATCCAGGCCATCGAAGAAGAAGGCGGCAAGGTCGCCTTTGCCCTCATCCTGGTGGACCGCCAGGAAGGCGGTCGGGAAAACATCGAAAGCAAAGGCTACCCCGTCGTCGCCGCCTTCACCCGCCAGGAACTTGTCGGTTGAGCGCGCGGACCGACACCAGACGCTGCCAAAAACTGCTGGGAATGAAAAGCAGGTAAAATGTCCACATCTGCACGCTGAAATAGATGAGGTTTTCCATCAACAGGGCGATCATAAAATGCATGCCGACCCCCCAGGAGGAAACCCAGAGGGCGCAGAGGGCGCAGCCGCCGCCAGCCCATCAGGACGGGTGCGGTAAGTTCAAAAAAAAGGGCAAGGTGCTGCTGCCCCGTCCAGGCCCAGGCCGGCAGCGTCCGCAGCGCCCAGGCCGCCAGATCAGTGCGGTGGATGCCCTGCACCTGGGTGAAAAGCACGTCGGAATGTTTCAACCAGTCGCCGGCGAAGGCTTTTGCCCATCCTGCGCTGAAATAAATCACCAGCAACGTGGCCTGTAGCACCCGCACCGGGGCGGCTGACACCTTCCAACCGCCGCACCCAGGATCCCTCCACAGGCCAGGGCCGGTCGTCAAGATCGCATAGACAGCGATGTAGATCTTGTTCGAGGACGATGCAGAAAGATAATCCACGCCCTGGGCATAGACCGCGCTCAAAAACAACAGCCCCAGCGCAGGCCTGCGCCAGACTCCCCCCAACAGAAGGCAGCCTGCGCCGCCCACCGTGGCTGCAAACCAGCACCAAGCTCCCCAAAGCGTCAGCAGAGGCATGCTTGGCGGGTAGCCAAGACGAACCCATTCCGCAGAAGTCAGGTGAAAGCCATCCTCCGTCAGCCATTCAGAAAGGGGGAAATTCCGCGTCAGGCGCAGAAGGAAGCTTAAAGTGAACGCCATCTCAAAAAGCCGCAGCGGCAGGGCGTCCAAGGGACCTGTCAAAAACGCTTCCGCACGCTGCCACCAAGCCGCTAGTTGAGGCGGGTGCGGTGAAGTTTCGGAACCGGCCTCTCCAGGCTTTATGCCAGTTTCGGGCTCCCCATTCATGGCGCGCTAGTCTCCGTTCTCGTTTGCGGAATCCCTACCGGCTTTATGTCGGGAGACTTGCCCGCCGCCGGATGCGCACACTTCCCCTGGACACATGACATGCAGCGCGATGTTTGCCATGGTATCGTTGAGGTACTACCCGAGGGCGGAGAACTTCCCTGTATTCTCAGCATTTGCCGACGCATGAGCGGCGCGTCCTGGCCGGGGACTATGGGTGATGCCTTGGGGGAAATGGAGATCGGATTCCCCTTTTTGGGCTCTGGGGTTTTGGCCTTTTTTGGGCGGGCCGAGCTGCCCAGGCGCATCTCCGCCACCTGATCTCCATTGAGCTTGATCAGCACCATTTCAGACAGTCTGGCTTCTGGTATCTCTGCAAAAGGTGGAATCTGCCAGTGCCCCTGAGGGTGCGTCATCTCGCTCAAATGCGTGGGTCAGTTGCTGTTCATCACACGCACCTCGGAAACCGGCCCCCATTCAGGCGCGCTTTTAGCAACTCTGAGGGCGATGAACTGTGCCAGCCTACCCCAGATGGCCTCGGCGTCAGGACTACGGCGCAGCATAGGCACCAGCCGATCCAGGTGGTTTCGGTGCCCTGCTAAGGTGGACTGTGAAAGCCACTCCCCAGGGATTTGCCTCCATCATGGCTCTACGGGATTGACTCCCGCTACGGTCATTCTGTCGGAAAGTGGTGCATTTCCCACTAGTTGTGAGCCATCCTGGTGGTTCCTCACCAAAACTAAGTACTGATTCCAACCATTTTCTTTCATTGAGAACAACCCAGCACTGCGTGCTGGAAGCAGACGGCGGACGAAAAAGCTTCAGATAGCCGCACTTCGAACTCGTCCAGGAAAGAGGGAGCCACCATACCAAAAGCGCAGAAACTAAATATATGACACAGCAAGCAGACATGCTGTGTATTATAATTATAACCTAAGATGTGTTGTGCTATTTGAAATCGTCACTTCGCTTGCCTGTGGCGTATGATACTTATGCTAACAAACAGGGATATAAGGACAAAAATTATCAAAATCTCAAAATAATAATCATTTTCTTTACTTTCTAGATTAAAAATCCATGATTTTTTGGAATCCTAATCAACGATTATCTTATCGATTTCACCTTGAAAAGCACAAGCCTGTCCTAATGGCCAAGTATTCACTGCAGAACTCTCTGGCCTACTAATCATAGTATTAATTTGACTGAAACCCTGTATTGAAGCATCTCCTGGTCTTTTTTCAACCTCTACATTGTTCAAGGTTAGCCGGACGGTCGCTTTGTAGGATGGTCTATATTCTGGAATCCAGTATGTTTCACATGGTGCATCAGAGACCAGAATGACACGATGCTTGATTGAAAAAAAAAGACCACAGTAATACTTTCCAATCTTCTCGCATCTTAAGCACTTTAAGTCGTCCAAAGACGCCTCGACCGATCTCTTATAATGATCAATATCTCTATAAATTTGAAATGTCCCTCCCATCGAAAACAAGTGTTCACACCTTACTTCAAGGGTAGATGCATGGATTAAAATCAAAAAACAAATTATTCTTTTAAGATTCATAAGATTTGATTAATAATATTCTACTTAAAAAAATAAAAACGTGAGGAATAAGTCAGTTTAGTGACATTTTTGATTCGTGCATTTATGGAATATTTTGGGGAGATGTGAGAGTCGTATATCAGAACGCAAGATCATCATCGGGTCGGAATATATCAACAGCACCCGAGTAAAAGACGGAGGCGTCCTCAATACTTGGAGAGGGCGATTTGAAGTGGAAGAAACCGCCTCCACGGCTGAGCCCGGGAATCATGAGGCCACGGAAGTGAATCGTTCGGGACTTTTGCAGTGCACCTTCACTGCCTTCTATAAGCTTGAAACTGCCACTAAAAAAGCCGGTAGCTGCAAAGATGTCGAGCTTGAAGCTACGGGGATCAGGAATCGGAAACACCGCCTGATGATTTGGCTTTAGATCGAAGGGAAATTTGTCTTTGGGGATGAACTCATCAAAGACGCTACCTCCATTTAGTCGGATGAAGGTTTCTGTTCCCGGCAGGGTGGAAGGTAAAAGAGGGCCGCTATCTGGCCGGAAAAACATCTCTCCGGTGACATTCAGCCCGTAATATGTGGCTCTTCCTGCAAGCCATCCTTTGCCTTCGACAGGCTTGCGCTGCCAGTTCAGGGAGCCCTGCAAAACGGGCACTTCACGGTCGTCCTGGGGTAAACCAATAAAATATAGGTCACCCCACAGGTTTTCGCCACTCTTCTGGAGCGGTTGGTAAAAGATGACCGAGAGAGGCAGTTGAGAAACCACAGGCATCGAACCCATGATGCCGCTACCGTCCGGTAGCGTGCCCGTGAAGTTCATCCTCTGAATCCTTTGTGCTGAAACGGCTGTGATGAACCCATGGCCAAGCGCATATCCATCATAGTTCTCTGTTTGAAGGAGTGAAGAGAGGCGCCAATTGCTTGTCGGCCTCATTACATCCGCAGAATCTGGAGAGCGGGGTTTCATAAGCTCCCCGCTTAGCTCCCAAAATGGATTATAATCACTCCAAGGCTTCTTAAACTCGACTTCAAACGAAACGTGCAGGTCAGAACTCATTGCGTGGGCATACAAAATGCAAATAAAACTCTTAAATCCGTAAGGAGGTGCGAGCGCGATCTTGCTTTTGAAGTACTCGCCATCCCAGCGCAGTGCACCTGCTAAAGGCCAACGAAGATGCCCTGCCCGAAACGAGCCCGAGAAAACACCACGTGAAGAGGTGAGGATCTCAATTATGCCATGTGATAAATCGCGCCCAACAACTTCACCAAAGCTGCCACTCATACTACCAGCCCAAAGGCCAGGAATGACAGCCGGTGCTGGATTGATAGGATCACGGACGAATATCCAGCTTTGAGAACTATCTGTCACTCTACCCGCTGAATTCATCAGTTTCCACTGCAAGCGATAGTTGCCTGCCTTCGTGGGTATACCCCACAAATTATCTACACCAAACTCAACTCCAGGGGGTAAGCCACTCACTGCTATTGTCCCACCTTCATGATACAAAAAAGGTTGGTCGATACTCTGACCTATGACGGCATCAACATCCGTGGGAGCCGCTTGAAAACGCGGTTTTCTAGGCTCTAAACCGAATTGATCAAATCTAAAGCTTCCAAGCAATACTGTTGATTCGCCTACCATGGCCATACAACTCACACTTTCGAGAAACATTAAGCGGGATAGCAGGCGCAAACGTGATGTCTGTGTTCCGCGAACCCACCAAGTGTCCTTCAGTATCTCTGGTTGAGCATAACTAAATTCCTTCACCCAAAAGATGCGGTCCACTGGCCCCCAAAAACGCGGTTGCAACACGACAGGATAGCTATACGCACCAGTAACCTTTTGCTCCTGACCTTCCATAATTACGACGGGTTTTTTCATGCTGATTCCGCTGTTGCCTTCAGCATCCGTGACTCGGGCTTGATAGTAACCCGCATCTTGAGGACGAGCTTCGGGGATCTCCAAAGTGAAACCCGTTTGCCCAGGAATAACCCTCCCGTTCTTCAGCCACTGGCAACTCTGCGTGCCATCATCTAAAGGCTCAACAACCGTGAGAATGACTGGATTATTGAGTGAAGCATGCCCTTGAGTTGCATCAATGACTACATCAAAGGCTGACAATGCGAGACATGGCAGCAGCGTCTGAAGGCAAAGCAAGAGGTGAAAATACTGTGAAATCATGTCGGCTAATCAGAGTTTGATGACTACGGCGGATTAGGTTCTTCGTTACTCAAAAAAACAATAAGTAAATAAATCGAATTTATTATTGATGCTATACCCAATAATAAAATGCATGTAAAAACATTTACTTTTCAATATTTTTTATTAGGCCACCTCTGGAAATCTCATTTCTCCAGGCAAGACTTTCACAGACAGCAAACACGGAGCATGAAGGGGTGCATGAAGCCCTACCGCAGGAAAGGGGCAAGGTGGCGGACTCTTTAGTACCATCGAACACGAGCAGGCCGTCACCGCCAAAACCGTCGGCATCCTCAAGCTGCGAGATGTCATCCCCCTATCCCCCTGGGAGTGCTTCCGCCCGCCGCTCGAAGATCTCACCGGCTACGCCTCACGCGACTGGACCAAGGGCGGCAAGCCCCCTTTTGACCCCGTGCTCATGTCCAAAGTCCTCGTTTTGCACCGGTTCCATGGCCTCAACGACGACGCCACCGAGGAGCAAATCTTTGACCGCACCAGCTTCAAAGTCTTCCTTGGTCTGCACATCGACGATGACATCCCCGATGCCAAAACAATCTGGGCCTACATAAAGCGCATTGAGCAGGATGGACGCTAAAGCAGTCGCAAGCTCTTCGAGGCCTTTGGCCGATGCTCGAAGGCAAGGACCACGGACGCGGCAAGCGCATCGAGGGCAACTTTACCCCCGACCAGCCCGTCGTCGCCGCCTTCACGCGTCAGGAACTCGTGGGCTGAAGAAAGCTGCGGTGCTGCGGGGCTGCCTCACACAGAGCGCTCCAGGCGGTAATCATCCATCACAAAGCCGCTGCCGATGTCGGTGCAGACGTCTTCGACAAAGACAAAACCGGCACGGCGGTAGGCGCGGATGGCAGGGGCGTTGGCCTTGTTCACGCGCAGTTGCAGGCGTGTGCAACCCATCTGGCGGGCAGCCCTGCGGGTCCACTCCAGCGCGGAGGCACCGAGGCCATGGCCATGCCACTCAGGCAGGAGGTAGAGCTTGTTGATGAAGCAGACGCCCTCGGCATGCGGCTCCACCGAGACATAGCCCACCGGGCCGTGGCCGCTGACCTCGATCAGCGCGAACCAGGTGCCGCGCAGCTCCATCTCCCGCGCCATGGCGGAGGGCGGATACCAGACGGTGAGCATGTAGTCGATCTGCGCGTGGCTGATGATGCCGGGGTAAACGGCGGGCCAGATCTGGCGGGCTAGCTTTTCCACCACCGGCAGTTCCTCAGGGCCGATGCGGCGGATGCGGTGTTCCACGGCGGTCTTGGACCTTTGCCCCAGCTCTGCGCGCAGCCAGTCCAGCGCCGCCTGCCAGCGGGCCAGGTCATCCGCCGGAGAGAGATCGGCCAGATGCTGAGCGATGTCTGAATGCCGGGGCTCGCAGATGCCTTCCTGGCGGATTTGTTGGAGGTCGGGTGGGAACTCTGCCTCAGGCAGCGCTTCCTTCGCCAGATACCAGCAAGCCCAGGCGCGCCAGGTGCGCAGATCAGCGTGGGGCGGCACCATGCGGGTGGCCAAGTGCTGCCAGTGCCGACGCGGATTGCCCAGGAAAAACTCAGCTGCCGGGCGATGCACCAGCATCCAGGCCAGGGGTAGGTAGGGCAGTGGCAGACGGCGCAGCACGGGATCATCCGCGGGCAAAGCGCAGCTCAGCGCGCGATTCAGCGCCAGGATGGACTGGGCCGGAAAACCCTGCCGCCAGAGCGACTGAGCCCGACGGTGGCATGTCTCATAAAAGGCAGCATCCCGCCGCTTGCCATGCGCCAGCAGCTCCTGCGCCTCGCAGGGCTGGGAGACCTCCGGCAGCAAAGGGTGCGGGGCCAGGAGGAAGGACATGGCGTCAGGTCAGGGTTGCGGCTCAGGCCTCGTCGTCCTCTTCCCATTCACGCATCAGGCGGGCCAGCTTGCTCTTCAGCGTGACCTTGGCCGTGGCGGACATGCGGTCGATGAAGAGCACGCCGTTCAGGTGGTCGATCTCATGCTGGAAGGCACGGGCTAGCAGGCCATCCGTCTCCCAAGTCTCGGTGCTGCCATCGAGTTTTTGAAAGGTCACTTTCACCCCGGTGCTGCGGCGGATCTGGCCACGCAGGCTGGGGAAGCTGAGGCAGCCCTCTTCATCGCTCTCCTTGTCCTTGCCCAGCTCCAGCTTGGGATTCAGGAAAATGACGGGCATGTGGGCCATCATATCCGCCGCTTCACCATTGATGCGCAAGTAGCTGATGCACTGTGGATTGTGCGAAACATCAATGACCGCCAGCTGCACGTCCTGCGCCACTTGGGGTGCGGCAAGACCCACGCCATTCGCATCGCGCATCGTCTCGATCATGTCCTGCGCGAGCTGTCGGATCTCTGGGGTGACTTCCGTCACAGGACGGCATTGAGCGCGGAGCACGGGGGTGGGGTAGCGGACGATTTTCAAAACCATGGTCGTGGGATCATGGGCATACTCCGCTTTCGTCAGGCTGCCAGCCGAATGTCACCGTCAGGTGTTCAGAGCTTTGCTTGAATCTCGCGCAGGATGCCCTGGCAGCCATCCTCCATGAGATCGAGCACGTGCTCAAAGCCCTCCGGTCCTCCGTAGTAGGGGTCAGGTACTTCCTGCTCCTCGTGACCGGTGCAGAATTCACAGAACAACCGCACTTTGTCAGCAAAACGACGGTCACGATCCAGGGCGAGGATGTTGCGCAGATTCTCACGATCCATGGCGAGCACGAGATCGTGCTTCGCCAAGTCCGCTGCCTGGATCTGGCGGGCCGGATGATCGAGGGTGTAACCGCGAGCCTGGCCTGCGAGGCGCATGCGATCGTCCGGCAGCTTGCCGGTGTGCCAGCTGGCGGTGCCTGCGGAATCAATCTCGATCTGCGCCGTGAGGCCCGCTTTTTCCACCACGGAACGCATCACTGCATGCGCTGCGGGAGAGCGGCAGATGTTTCCCAGGCAGACGAAAAGGAGGCGGAAGGGGGCGCGAGGCATGTTGTGATCTCCATGCCCTGCTCAAGGTGAAATGCAAGATAGCCGGACGAAGGAAGCGCCAGCGTGACCAGCGCCGAATGGCTCAGGGCAGCGGTGGGGGCACTGCGGCAGTGGGCGGGGGTGCCTTTTTCCAAAAATGCCCCGCACTGAGCTGCTGCCAGCTCCAGGGAATCCAGCGCAGGATGGAATAGGCAAGCCAAAGAGACCAAAGCAGCATCAGAGCTCGGTAAACCCAGATGGAAGTGGTGAAGATCAAAGGCTGAGGCAGTGTGCCGTCGGTCATTCGGTCTTGGAACCAACGCAGCAGGAAGGAGGTGGAGCCATTGCCGCTAACCAACATGTCTGGCCGACCGAGCAGGCCCTCATTCACCACCGCCAGCATGCACAGCAGCACGATCCCCGAGCCGCCGAGAAGGATCACCTGCATCAGATTGTGCTGATGCCGAGGGAGCTGCTGAAGCAAGCCTCCGGGAAAGCCCCGCCAGGCCATCAGCAAGAACCAGAGCACCACGGCTGTGCCGATGATCCAATGCAATTGCAGAAAGCCAAGCGTGAGCAGCGCCCACTCATGCGACCGCAGTGGCGAACGCGGCAGTCGAGCCAGCAAGACGCCCACCAGCACGGCGACCAAGGCCATGCCCCAGAAGCGAACCGCAGGACCCCGCTGTGGGCCGCCAGCCCATAGCAGCCAACGAGAGGCAGGCAGGCTGACCTCGAGCTGAATGTTCGAAGCAGGCACTGGCAGCAGCACCGGATCAGGCCGGGTCAGCAGGCCGAGAGGCGCACGCGTCTTCCAGGTCAGTTCAAGTCGCTGATCTCCGGGCTGGACGGGGATGATCACGGCGTTTTTCTCCTTCCTCACGGGCTGCTCGCGCCCTCCCACGATCAGGCTGGAAATCTCTGCCCCTTCAGGCAACTGCACGCGGAAATCTTCCCCCAAACTCGCCTGTACCTCCAGGGTGAGCCGCGTGGTGTGGTGGCGATCACCGAGCTGCGTCGTCTGCTGGGCTGAGAGCACCGTGGTGGTCGTGCCCTGCACCGCCTCAGGGCGCGTCACTGCCAGCGTGGTGGTCTCTCCTGGCCAGGGCCGCCAGACCGGCATCAGCTCGGTCATGGTGGTTTCATAGATGGGCTCCAGGCCCTGCACCTGCACATGCCAGACGGGAGAGGTATGCAGCGTCCAGTGCTCCACCCAGCCTGCCGGATTGGCGTCTGCTTTCAGCTCCAGCCGCTCTGTGGGCGTGAGCTCTCCCTGCCAAGACGTTTCGGTGTCTGATACGCCCAGCCGCACCTCGATCCGGCCCGCACTGGCCGTCATGCCAGGTGACATGACACGCTCACCGGGCAGCAGGGGCAGGCTCAGAGACACGGCTTTGCCAGTCTGGGATAGCCGCTGCACACGGGTCCGTACCTGCCAGACCAGACCGAGTTCAATCTCGCGCTCGATGCGCACGACAGGCTGATAGTTTTTCTGGTCGTAGGCCGCCTCTGCCCCTGTGCTGCGGTTTTGTTCGACGAAAAAAACTTGGTTCTCCGGCACTCCCTGCGGTTTCAGGCCGGTCACAGTCCAGCCTGGGGCGTCGATGCTGACTTGGCGCGGTTTCAAAAGAAAGCTCCACTGCCATTCTGGCCCGGGCGGCAGCAATCCCGTGACCTTCACATGACTGACGCCAGGGGCGACGAGCACCCAAAGGTAGCCCTCATGCCGAAGGCTAGGCAGGCCTCCTTCGAGTTGGATCGGGCTCCAGGAGGGCAGCCTACCAGGCAGCGGCACTGCCACCAGGGCCGAGGCATGGATCTCTGCCTCCATGGTCAGCTTGCGCCCTTGCAGTTGCAGACGCACGTGCGGCAGCTCAGCGCGGTTCTGAGTACGCAGTGTCTCCGCGTCCTCACGCAGTCGCTGGCGCAGCACATCCAGCATCTCAGGGGTCGGCAAAGCCTGCCCCGAGGGCGGTGCGACACGCTCAGGCGCAGGCGTCTCCGTCTGGCCATGGGCCGAACCCGAAGCTGCGAAGCAAAGCAAAAGCACCGCCGGATGTAGGGCCGCGCCCAGGGAGGGCCTCGGCCCGCGCTTGCCACCTGAAGGGCGAGCCAGCAGCCAGGCCAAGGCCAGCAAGAAGGCCACGCGCAGCACAGAAAGCACGCGCTCCACGCCACAGGGAATGAGCCAGAGCGAAATATGCTCCCCAGCAGCCACGGGTCCACGCCAGCCAAAGCTCACGCTGCGCCAAGTCCATTGTGGCACAGCAGGTCCGGTCTGAATGCGCGCCTTCGCGTCTTGCAGCAGATTGCTGGTGATCTGTGCGCTCAGGCCTGGCTTGGGAGATGAGACTGCGTAGCTCTCAAGGGGAGACATGACCTTGCGCAGCCGAGACATCGACTCTGTCGCTGGCACTGGACTGCCTGCGACCGCATCCACCCCTGCGGTCGATGCCAAGGTGCTGGCATTCACCCTCTCGTTTTCATCGATCAAACCTGGGTTCACGCCGACCTCGAGCTGCGGGTAAAGCGCCTGCTGCACTTGCTGGAGGAAAAACGTGAGGGAACCAAGGGCAAAGATCGCCAATGCCGCTGAGCGGAACAACAGCGCCCATTTCTCCGCGACTCGTCCCTGCAACAGCTTTGCTGCGGCCATGCCTGCAATGAGCAGCCACCCACAGAGCCGTGGCGCACCCAGCTCTTGATAGCTGAGTAGAAAGGCCAGCAGCCCCAGGAGGGCCGTCTTCCATCCCCACAAACGCCAGAGCGCAAGGGTAGAAATGAGCAGCATGAACACATCCAACAACGTCCAATCGGTCAACCAGTCGCCCTGACTCCAGTCGGGTCCAAAAACGGCCAACAAGCGCCAACCGGGCGGCAATTGCAGCTCTGCATTCAGGCTCTCTGCGTCCATCTGCCATCCCGTGGCAGGAATGGGGCCGCGGCCCTCGAGCCTTCCCACGGCCTGCAGGTCCAAGTTCCGATCCCGCACCTCCACCCCCACAGCTCCTGTCGCTGGGTTTTTCGTGATGAGCTGACCCTGGCCCGCAATCTTCACCGCACCGAGCTGATGACGCTCTGCCGCATCCAGCCGCCAAGTCTGCTGACCACGGCCCGAAAGCTGATCGCGGTAGGTCAGCCCGCCCCCCTCTTCGTCGAGCCAAAAGCTGCGTTGCAGGGTGATGCCAGGCGGCTTTCGACTGCCCATGCCACGCATCTTTTCCACGATCTGAAAAGGCTGTGCCGTGGTCCACAGATGCACCGGGTACTGCCGCCACTCCTCCGGGTAGGTCGTCTGCGCCACATCCACCGCTGGGATGCCATCCAGCTCCACCACGCGCAGAGCCGTGTCTTGCTGGAGTCCCACCCATTCCTCAGCAGCCAGGGGTTGGGTCTTTTCAGCATAGGCCACCGTGGACGCCGGCTGGGTGCGAAAGGCGGACAGCTTCACCACCCACCGTCCTGCACGCACCTGCACCTTCAGCCGACCCGCGTCATCGACCGCGCAAGGCAGTGGCGACTCCACCCAAGAGAGCTGCCAGCCCTGCGGCAGCGCATGACCCAGGGCCTCTTCTCGGCTTTTCCCCGCAACGCTGAGCTCCACCTGGGTGCGCAGCCACTGGGGCGAGCTATCCTCGATCAGGCGATAGACCTTCGCGCTCAGGAAATCACGATCTGCCGGCTCTGTGCCTGTGCGCTGCAGCCACAGCCGATTTTCCTCATCGCGCACAGGCAGCTCCACCTCCTGCTCATTCAGCTTCAGGCGCAAAATGCCGACCGCGTCCGGCACACGCAGGCTCTGAGGCATCTCTGACCAACGGAAGATGCCCTGAATCTCGGCCCCACTGCCCGCTGGCAAAGCCACGCAGGGATGATCGGGATGCCCCAGCACCGGCACCGCTTGCCCCTCCACCCGCACCTCCTGAGGCCAGCAGTTCGCATCGCCCGGCAGCATCGCCAACCCTGGGCCGCGTGCTTCGACGGAAAAGGAAAAACGTGCGCCCTGTGCTCCCGCCTCGATCTCCAACGCGGAATACCACAGTGGCATTTTTTGCCCCGCATCGTCATGACGGCTCGGGCGCGAGTCTGCACGCGTCTCTGACCACGTGGCCCAGTCCTTCCAGTCCTGCAACGCGGGGGGCACCTGTTGTGCTAGGCTTGGCTCGGCGAGCAGAACAAGGCATGACCCAAACAACGCAAGGCGGCGAGCGGCAAAGGAAGACATAACAACGATCAAGCTACCAGAGTCTGCCTCAGTGCCGAAATCTATTTCTCCACGACGGCCAGGATTTCCTCTGCCCTGCCTCTTTTTCCACTACGGGGCAGGGAGGCGCTGCATGTCACTTCGGCGACACATCCGCGCAAACGACCGGCAGCAGACGTAGTGTGTCTGCGCCACCTGGACTTCCCCCTTCCATGACACGTTTCCTTTTCCTCCTCTCCCTCGCCACGGCCGCTCTAGCTGAGGCACCGCCTGAGCTCCCCTTGCCCGTGGCCAGCTTTGGCGCGGCGGCGACTGAGTCCGGCAGCGTGTACATCTATGGCGGCCACAGCGGGGCAAGACATCGCTACAACCGCGAGGATGTGCACGGGGATTTTTTCCACTGGCAGGCTGGACAGAAGGCCTGGGAAACCCTGGCCAAGGATGAGCCCGCTCAGGGTGCCTCACTGATCGCGACAGCCAAAGGTGTGCTACGCATCGGCGGCATGGCGGCCAAGAACGCCAAGGGGGACAAGCAGGACCTCTGGTCTAGCGAGACGGCTGCACGCTATGACGTGACTGACAAAAAGTGGCATCCGCTGCCCAAACTGCCTGAGCGCCGATCCAGCCATGACAGCATTGTCATCGGCGATACCCTCTACGTCATCGGTGGCTGGGCATTGATGGGTGGGTCCGATTTGAAATGGCACGACACTTATCTCACGCTGGACCTAGCCAAAGCTGAGGCAACATGGCAGAGCCACAAGCAACCCTTCGAGCGCCGCGCGCTGGCCGTGCATGCCATCGGGACAAAGCTTTACGCCATCGGTGGCATGGACAGTGATGAGGACATCGTCACGCTCGTGTCTGTGCTCGATACCACGACGGGTCAGTGGAGCGAGGGGCCGAAGCTGCCTTCAGATCAACTCGGCGGCTTTGGTTTCGCCGCAGTGTCGCATGAGGGACGACTTTTCGCCAGCGGAGCCGCTGGCGTGCTGCTGGAGCTGCGTAGCACAGGCTGGGTGCCGCTGGTAAAGCTCAAGCATCCGCGCTACTTTCACCGCCTCGTCAGTGGCGGTACGGGCAAGCTCTTCGCCCTCGGCGGTGAAAGCAAGGAAGGCAAAAAAACCTCACCAGAAATCATCGAACTGCCCGCTGCCGATGCTCCGCCACTGGCGGAAGAACCTGCGGCACCCAAGCCCGCGACCAGTCAGGCGACACCCTCCCTGTGGCCCAGCTCACTGCCACCGACAGAATCCGATTGGCCCCGCTACCAGGGGCCTGCGGGGGACTGCACCACGCCGGAAGTCGGCTGGAACACGCAGTGGCCCGCCGATGGGCCACCCATCCTATGGAAAGCCGAGCTCGGCAAAGGGCTCGGCTCTTTTGCGGTTGTGGGAAAACGTGCCTACAGCGCTGGCAATGATGGGGCTGACAAAGACACCCTCGTCTGTCTCGATCTCGATACTGGCAAGCCCCTGTGGAAGCACACCTACGCCGTGCCCACGAAGTGCCACGAGATGTCCATCGTACCGTATGGCCCCGCCTCCACGCCCACCATCATCGGTGACAAAGCCTGGTTCATCAGCCGTGATGGTCACGTACTCTGCCTAAAGGCAGAAAGCGGCGAGGTGATCTGGCAAAAGCATCTCATTGATGACTTCGGCGGCAAGCGCCCCGTGTATGGCTTCAGCAGCAGTCCCAGCATCCACGAAGGCCGACTTTACCTCGATGCTGGTGGCAGCGGCAGCTCGACCCTCTGCCTGGATGCCGCGACCGGAAAAGTCCTGTGGAAAACGGGCGATGGTGAAGCGGGCTACGCGACTCCTTTTCCAGCCCAGCTAAACGGCCAAACCACGCTCGTCCTCTTCAAAGGCCAAGGCCTGGAACTGCGTGCAGCCAGCGATGGAGACCTGATCGCCCGGCACGCCACGGAAACACGGGATTTCTGCAACTGCGCCACGCCTGTGCTGCGCGGCGATACCCTTTTCATCTCACACACAGGCAACATGGGCGCTCGTGCCCTGAAAGCCGATGAAAAGGCTCTGACGGAACTGTGGAGCGACCGCAGCATCGGCCTGCTCTTTCACAGCGGGCTGCCTATCGGCGCAGAAAGGCTGCTCGTCTTCAATGACCAAGTTCGTGGAGCCAATGACCTCCGTCTGCTGAATCTGAAAACCGGCGAGACCCTCTGGAAAAACACTGAGATCGACAAAGGCACGGGCCTCATCACCGCCGATGGTCATGCCCTGCTGCTGACGAGCAAAGGTGAGCTAGTTCTGGCCCGCGTGCTGGCCGACAAGCTCGACATTTTGCAGCGCAGCCAAGTCCTGAACGGCAAATGCTGGGTCCAGCCCGTCCTGAGCCACCGCCGACTGCTGTGCAAAAACAACGAAGGCAGTGTCGTCTGCCTGGATCTGCGCTAAGACCAGATTCAAAAGTTCTCCGTTAGCGGGGCATCCTTGCTCCACTGAACTTCGGCATTCGGGCTAAGGCCTAGTTCGTTAGGCAGAAGGAGGGGCCAGGGCTGCAATCTCGCTGGCCGTGAGCTCACGCCAAGTCCCCTTCGCCAACGGACCGAGGGGCAGCGAACCGATGGCGACTCGGATGAGCCGCAGCACCTCCCAACCCTGCGCTTCCATGACCCGGCGGATGTGGCGATTGCGCCCCTCATCCAGGGTGATCTCCAGCCAAGTGTTTTTGCTGCCCTGACGCAAAAAACTGACCTGCTGAAGACGCAATCTTTCCCCTCGATCGACAACGCCAGCTTCGAGCTGAGGCACAAAAGACGCCTCCACCTGAGCAGCAATCTGGACGTGATAGGTCTTTGGCAAATGGCTCTCTGGTGCGGTGATGTGATTGGCCCAGGCGTTGTCATTGGTGAGCAGCAGCAGGCCTTCGCTGGCTTTGTCCAGTCTGCCCACTGGCGACAGATGCTTGTGCTGAAAGTCGGTCAGGCAGTCGAAAACGGTGCCACGCCCCTGCTCATCCTTCGCAGTGGTGATCAACCCACGCGGTTTGTTGAGCATCAAGTAAATGCGCTTGGTCTCCGCCAGAGTTTCACCTGCGATTTCGATCGCATCATGACCGAGGAGCACAGGCGTCTCGGGATCGCGACAAATTCGGCCCCGCAGGCTGACACGGCCCGCGCGGATGATTTCAGCAGCCTGACTGCGAGAGCAGTAGCCCAGTTTGGAAAGAGCACGCGCGAGTCCGGTGCGAGGTGATGGCATGGCGCTGTCAGGTAGAAGGTTCAGGCCACAAAAAACGGGCTCGGAAAACCGAGCCCGCTGAGAAGAGTAATCAATGGAATCGATTAAGCCTGAAGAGCAGCTTCATCGACATTCACGCGGCGACCATCTTGATCGAAGCGAACGCGCCCTTCGACCAAAGAAAAGATGGTGTGATCCTTGCCGATGCCAACGTTGCGACCGGGGGTCCACTTGGTGCCACGCTGGCGGATGATGATGTTGCCAGCGATGACGGCCTCACCGCCATACTTTTTCACGCCGAGGCGTTTGCTGTTGCTATCGCGGCCGTTTTTGACGGAACCTTGACCTTTTTTGTGAGCCATGAGTGTGTCCTCCTGAGAGTGCGGTTGGGGGGTTGAACAGAAAAATTAAGCCTTGATGGCGGTCACCTGAACGCGAGTCAGGGGCTGACGATGACCTTTGGTCTTGTGGTAGCCTTTGCGCTTCTTGAATTTGAAGGCAGTGACCTTCTCACCCTTGAATTGGCTAATCACTTTGGCCTCGACAGTAGCACCCGCAAGGGTAGGAGCACCGACTTTCAGTTCAGCGCCTTCGCCAGCAGCCAAAACTTGGTCGAAAGATGCGGTTTCACCCTCAGCTACTTCGAGCTTCTCGACGTTGAGCTTGTCGCCCACGGAGACTTTGTACTGCTTGCCGCCGGTTTTGATGATTGCGTATGCCATAAACTGTGACTTCTGAGGGGAATGAGAAGAGCCGCAGAGCCTGTAGAACAAGTGCCCGGGCGGCAGGGGGCGTGATCTTGGCACCTTTCGCCAATCCAGCAACCAGTTTTTTGCCCTTCTTGCCCTGGAAAGCATCGACGGACTTCCTGCTTCCCCCGCGTCTCTGCCGGGTGCAGGGTCGTTTCACTACACATTCTTCCCCCATGCGCATTGAATTAGTCAATACCGGCGACGAGCTGCTGCTCGGCGATACTATCAACACGAACGCTGCTTGGCTGGGCCAGCAGATCGCAGCGCTTGGGCTGGTCGTTTCCCGTCATCTGGTGGTATCAGACGGGGCAGTGATCAAAGAGGCGATGGCCGAGGCTGCCTCGCGCTCAGACGTGGTTCTGGTCTCGGGCGGTCTCGGGCCGACCAATGACGATCTGACGCGCGACTCCATCGCAGAATTGCTGGGACTCCCGATGGAGCTGGATGAAAGGCTGAAAGCGCAGCTGGAAGCTTTCTTTGCCAAACGCAACCGGGCGATGTCCTCTTCAAACCTGAGGCAGGCGATGGTGCCACGGGGAGCGTTGGTGATGGACAATCCCTTCGGCACGGCACCCGGCCTTTATTTCCCAGCAGAACTGAGCCATGCACGCGGCTGGAACACGCACTTTTTCCTGATGCCAGGACCTCCACGGGAGCTGAAGCCCATGATGGAAACGCATGTGGAGCCACGCCTGCGGGCTCTGCTGCCCGACGGTGCTAGCCGAACGATCCGTTACTTCAAGGTCACGGGCCTGGGTGAATCCGACATCGTCGAACGCGTGGAAAAGAAGCTAGAAGCCGTGCCTGACCTTATTTTGGGCTACTGCATCCGTCAGGGAGACGTGGATGTGCGGCTGTCTGGCCAGCCTGGCCCTGTGGCCCAGGGAGAGGCCATCGTGCGTGAGCATTTGGGCGAGCACATCGTCTCCACGGATCGTCGGCTGATCGAACAGGTGGTGGTGCAGACCCTGGCCGAACGTGGACAGTGGCTGGCCACGGCGGAGTCCTGCACAGGCGGATTCCTCGCCAGTCGGATCACCGACGTGAGCGGTTCCTCTGGGGTCTTTGGGCACGGCTTTGTCACCTACGCGAATGCAGCCAAGCAACAGCACCTAGGCGTGCCTGCCGACTGGATCGAGCAACACGGTGCGGTGAGTGAACCCGTCGCCCAAGCGATGGCTGAAGGCGCGCTCCGGGTCTCCGCTGCTGATCATGCCCTAGCACTGACTGGCATCGCTGGACCTTCGGGCGGCAGCGATGCCAAGCCGGTGGGCACCGTTTTCATCGGTCTAGCCTCCCAAGGAGCAGAGACGGTGGTGAAGCGCTTCTTTTACCCTGGCACGCGAGATCGCTTTAAGCTGTTGGCCAGCCAAGCTGCACTCGACATGCTGCGGCGCCGGCTCATGGGCCTGCCTTTGTAAAAAGAAGCCACTGTTGCAGGCGCGCCTGGCTTTTTTCGTCAGGCCGCCTTCATGAAACCGAGGTCTGCATCGAAGTTTACGATGTTGGGGAACACCTCACGGATCTGTGTATTGCTGAGGCCAAACCACTTGGCCATAGTGGCCGCGTATTGATCGACACTGGTGGTCGGGATCCAGTTGCCACGCCCTGTGTTCAGTGGGTGCCCCGGCAGATTGATGTCAGGATCGGGGAAGGCACCATAAACACGCTGTCCATTCAGCGCCCCGCCCATGACGAGGTGGTGGCTACCCCAACCGTGATCGGAGCCACGACCATTGCTGTCGCCTGTGCGATTGAAGTCGCTGGCGGTGAAGGTGGTGACCTTGTCTCCCATGCCGATGGTCTCCAGCGCGTCTTGGAATCCCTTCATCGCTGAGCTGACGCCATTGAGTAGATTCGCATGATCGGCGAGCTGAGGTCCATGCGTATCGAAGCCACCTGTGGCGACAAAGAAGATCTGACGGGTAATGCCGAGCGCACCCTGCGCCTGGATCAGCTTCGCCACGGTGCGCAGCTGCTCACCGAGACCACTGTTCGGAATCGTGGGGAAAGTGCCCGTGCCACGCAGGGCTTCATTGATCGTGTCTGCCTCAATGATCGATTTATTGGATAGATCGGCAAATGCGTCTTCCATGAGGTTCGCATACTCAGCGTTCAGGATGTTGCGGAAGGCCGTGTAGCGTGTCACATCTTGACTGCTGCTGCCCTGTCCCAGGCGGAATACAGGCGTGCCGCCAGGACCTGGGCGGAAGGGGAACATGGTGCGTCCCACCTGGAAGAAATTCGTGCCGCTCAGACTGACCAGCATCGACACACTGGTGCGCTGCTGACCTGCGACCAAAGCCTCCGCGATGCGTGCCCCCCAGCCCGTCTGCGTGTAGGCCGCATTCATCGTCGCCGCGCTCGTCTGCCACTGCATCTGCTGGTCACTATGGCTGTAAAGGTTATCCGGGATGGCAGCAGTGCGGTTGCGATAGTCCGCCATGGTCGCAGGCGCGATGAGCGTGCCCACGTTCACCAGCAGGGCTGCTTTGCCTACATTGTACAGATCTCTCATGCCGGTCATGGAGGGATGCAACCCGAGCTGCAGGCCATCGTCGTTGAGTGTGTTCAGCCCCAATAGGTTCGCCTGCGGCAGGGTCAGCACCGTGCGGCTGCTGGCATACTTGGCGTGAGCGCTGCTTTCCCGGGGCACGACCGTGTTGTTGGCATCATTGCCCCCGTAAAGGAAGACACAGACCAGCGCCTTGTAAGGCGTGCCTGGGGCGAGCACATCAGCCGCCTGCGCATTCACATGCCGCAGGGTCAGGATGGAATTCAGCAGGCAGGTCGTGGACATCGCCGAACAAGCACTCCGACCGAGGAAGGTGCGGCGTGTCAGCAGGGTGGGCAAGTTTCCTGGATTCATGGCAGCTTGATGAAATCGTCCAGGAAAGGCGCTCGCCATGCCTGCACTGGAATAATGAAACCCCGAAAGCGGAAATGTCCAGGAACCTCCCAAAAGGCTTACAATCGCAGCACCCTGACGCGCATGAAGCGCCGCACCCCAGGAGCCGCAGGCACAAAGTCACGCACGCGCAGCCGTGTCGGCGTGTTCACTTCCACCACCAAACCGTCCGAGGACCAGCTAGCTGGGTTGGTTAGATCGCTGGTGGCCTCGACAATCCAGCTCAGCCCGGTGGCACTGGCACTGCGTGGCACATCGATTCTCAGGAACGAGTCCTGACCGACGACGACCCTGTCGGTCACGATCGGACTCGCCGCAGCGCTGGTGGGCGTCAGGCCAAACGCATACTCCATCAGGTTGCGCATTCCATCCTGATCAGGGTCTTCCAACAAGGCTCCTGCTGGGTTCGTCAACCCACCGACAAAGGACAGATCATGCCACTGATCGTAGCCATTCAGGTAGCCAGAAAAGACCAGATCAGAGAAGCTCTTGGTGTTACCATCATCGGCCGTTAGCCGCAGCCTGTGCTGGCCGCTTTGACTCAGCGTGAGCAGGGTGCTGGTGGCGTCAGGGTTTGCAAAAACAGCGTTGCCAGGCCCAGAGACACGTGACCACTGCACCGCGACCATGCCGGGTAAAGCTGGAAGTCCATCATCCGTTACCGTGGCCGTCAGAGCAAAGGGCGCAAAGGAAGAGACTATGCCTGGGTTCACCACGGGGACCGTGTTAAGCGGCTCAACGGTGAAGTTGGTGTAAGTGCCAATGGCAGCTGAGCTACTTTCACTATCCGTCAGCAGGCCAACCAAAAGCGGCGCGGAGAGAGACAACGGCAGATCCCCTGAGACCTGAGTCCACTGCCCAGGAGCTCCATTGACATTCGCAGCTCGAAAGGCAGCCACAATGCTTCCACGGCGCACCAGCCGGATCCAGTTGCCCAAACTGCCCCCCGTTTCCAATTTAGTAGGACTGCCAGCAGGAACACTGCGACAATCGACTTGGAATCCATCCACACTAGTATCGCCATAGAAGCAGAAAGCACCGTTGTCAGTCGTGTCTCTGAGGACGATACCACTTTGCGCGCTTCTCGTGGTACCGCTATGATTCATCAGACGTGCAGTGATAACACAGTCCCCCCAGACCTGTTGATACCGAAAATGGCCTCCAGAGCTATCATGGGAACCAAACCCCGTGACAGTGGTCGTGCCGGAAGAGACACTCGAACTACCTGGGATCGTGTAGTTGCCTAAATCTTCGGAATGCAAGGCAGCCCCTGCAAAGGCAGGAGTGACCGTCACTTGGTCAAACCGAGCTGCTGCAGTGGCTGTGAGAGGTGTCTGCGTCCCTGCACTCACCACCATACCGACCACCACATTTGCCCCCATTTGGATGGCGGTGCTAGTGCCCACCTGCGTCCATGCGCCAGCGTTACCATTCACATCAGGCGCATGACTGGCTGTGATACTGTTCCCCACACGCTCCAATCTCAGCCAACGTGGCGTGGCGAGACCTGTGATCGTGCTGGCCGTGTCAGCCGAGTTGGCCGCACTGCGTGCGCGAAACTGAAGAACGCCTGCGCCATTGATCACTAAGTTGGCTCGTCGAGCCCCCTTCCATGAAGTGTCACGCAGTGTGATGCCCGCCAGCCGTGTCGAGGCACCCTCCGCGCTAACCAATCGTGCTGTGATGGAACAATCTCCCGTGCCTCCTAAAAGCTGTCGAAACATCAGGTGCCCACTGTCATTCGTGCCGCTATAGCCTATGCCGCTGCCAATCAGCGTGAAGACACCTCCACTCGACTCACCGCTGATGCCTCGAACTCCTGGCGGGCCTTGGTCGATACCGACCCAGTTCGCATACGCAAAGCCTCCCGATTGCACAAAGATGGTATCGCTCGCGGTCAATTGACCATCCGAAACAGTGACCCGCAGTCCATAGACCCCAGGCACTGGAAAAGTCGCGCTCGTGGTCGAGGAGGCAGGGCTACCGAACAAGGTTTGACCCGGACCAAAAAGCTGACTCCAGGCATAGGACAGCGGGCCCGGCAGCCCATCATCCAAGCCTTCTGCCTCAAGCATGAGCCCCTGGTTCGTAGGGATGATGGTGCTTTTTCCTTTGGGACTGCTGATGAAAACAGTGGGTGGCAAATCATCATCCAGCAGCGTCACATTTGCGACAGAGGGACTGCCCAAAACATAGTTCGCTCTTGGTTCCAGGGAAATGACCAGCTCTTCATGACCTTCAGACTGAACATCGGGAGTCGGTATCACCGCGATGGTTTGCGAGGAAACGCCAATGCCAAAAGTGCGGCTCGTTGTGATGTTGTTGTGATCTGTTCCGTTCGTGGTTGTGCCTGTGACCACATAATTGACGGTCAGGCTGGCATCCAGCGATCCAGTGCGTGTCAGCGTAAATTGGCCCGGATCACCTGCCTCCGTCGCTATCCCATCTGTGGCTGTGAGGGTGACTGTGTTCAGATCATCATCCATGATCGTGACCGTGGCGCTGGAAGAAATGCCCTTGGAGTAACCAACATTATCATCAATCGTGACAATCACCGTCTCTGAAGATTCAGCTGAAACATCCTGCAGCGTCACCACGGGCAGCTCCACACTGCTTTGCCCAGCTGGAATGCTAATGGAGGTCAACGGTGCAAAGGCTATGAAATCCGTGCCACTGGTGGCGGTGCCTGTGCGCGTGAAATTGACTGTCAGCGCCGAAGCTGTGCTTCCCGTTCGCGACACCGTAAACGCCCCAGAAGCCCCACCTTCACTGGCCACGGGTGTGCTGGCGGTAATGCTGACCGAAGGCGTATCGTCATCCTGAATCGTGAAAGTATGCCTCGAGGTCGTGCTAAGCACCGCATGGGTCGCCGAACTCAGGGCTAGCTCAACAGTCTCGGAATTCTCTAGCAAAGCATCATTGGCAATCGGAAGCAGCAGGTGTTTCAAAATCTCGCCGGGGGCAAAGGTGAGCGTGCCAGTGATCGAGGTAAAATCCACACCACCGCCCGTAGCTGATCCACCTGGAGTAACGTCAAAGTTTACCGTCACCGGCACACTGGATGGGGCACTGAGCGTGATGGGTATAGAAACGGGCGAGGCAGCCTCCGATCCACTGGAGGCACTGCCCGCAAAACCCACCACCGGAAGAAAAGCATTGACCGCATCATCATCCAAAAGGGCATGAGTGTAGGCGCTGGGCGTGCCAAGCATGGCTGCGTTTGGATAGCGCAGTAGCACATTCACAAACTCAATGGGTTCCGAAATGGTGTCGTTCGTGACATTCAGAACGATGTTTTTCGTCTGCTCTCCGATCCCAAAGGTAAGCGTGCCTGGCAGCAGGTGATAATCCACCGTCATCCCCTCCCCCGAACTGGTGGAAGAAAGACGTGCCCGAAACTCGGGGGCCGATGTGCCGCTGCCCGTCAGACCAAACCACAAGGCACGTGCCTGATGATTGGCAGACTCCCGAACCATCAAACCTGCCTGGGCATTCGCGGCTCCGCCCGTGACACTGACCAAACGCGCCGTGAGGGTAAAATCCCCCGAGACGGACGCACCCGCCATATGCCCTTCATCTTCGGTAGAATTCTGATTTTGCATGAAACCCGCACCAGAAGATGTGATCTGCCATGTCCCTGAGCCCTGAGCCACACTACCCGGCTGATTCACAAAGCCGATCGTTCGCCCCGTGAAGGCATGGCCTGTGCTAAGAGTGACATTGTCGAAAATCGCCTGCATTTGAAGATTATCGTTGCGTGCCGAGGCTGCCAATCCCACGAGGCTGAGTGAACCCAACGGCACCGCTGGAGCCACACCAGTCACCGTCCAAGCGTTGCCATCTGCGGAGACTGAAGCAGTGAACACCCCCGCACTGCGCTGAAGACGCAGCCAACGAGGTTTCGCATACGTTGCCTGCGCGGCGGATTGGGCGGCATTACCACCTGATGTGAGACGCCAGATCGCTTGCTGCTGAGCCACATTCACATCCGTCATCATGCTCATGTGGCGGGCATTGTTGGCGGTGCCCTCCCGGATGCAGACTCCCGCTTTCATCGAGCTACTGCTGCCCGTAAAGCCCAACACACGAGCCGTCACGATGCAATTCGCAGAACTGGTGATGGGCACATAGATCATGCGCCCTCCATCCGTGCTTCCACTTGCACTCAAGTCAGGCCCACCGCAGATGATGTTATATCCATTTTCTCCTTGGGTGAAGCCACCTCTAGGGCTCTCGGAGCCAATCGCTGCGGTAAGCACCGAGCCGACGCTACCGCCGCCGTCTAAACCCGTCACGGTGAAGCTATCCACCCCCACATTCGCTAAGGTGCTACTCGCCCCAGAAGTGACGTAGATACCTGCGAGGTATCCGCTGGTCGGCATTCCTGTCAAAGTTAGGGTCGTGCCGCGCTGAACGAAGTTCACTCCATCATAGGAAGACCAAGCCGAATAGCTATTGCCCGCACGAATCACCCGAACCCACATGCCCGATAGCATCGTGGGTGTTCGCGGCCCCGACTCCAACAGGTAATCGACACTCACGGGTGAGGTAGCAGGTGCCGACAAGACGACCGGGATGTTGATGTTGCTCACGCTTTCGACCGAACTACTGCCACTGGAGGCAAAGCTAACCACCTGAGCACCCGCGTCATCATCCAAGATGTACAGAGTCGCATCTGGACCACGCGCATAATCACCTGGTGCCAACTGCACCGTCACCGTTTCTGTGCCCTCAAAGAGCGTATCGCTGATGGTGTTAAAGTTCACATCCACTCCCGGAGCCCCGGCTGGGATCGTCACTGTGCCGCTGAGCTGGGTGTAATCGGTTCCATTCGTGGCGGTGCCTGCCAGCGTATAGTTCACAGTCAAAGGATTCGAGGTTATGCCCGTGCGGGAGAAATAAAAATCCAAAGTCATGTTGGTGCTGCTCTCCGAAACAGAATGAACCGCCCCTGTGCTGATTTGCGGATCGACAAAGACCGTTGGCTGATCATCATCTCGCAGCAGATGCGTCGCCGTCTTGCTCTGATCCCACAAGGTATAATCTGGACTCGAAGTGAGAGTGAGGACGATGTTCTCTAGGTCTTCCAAAGTGTTATCATCCAGCACCACAACATCAAGGTTTCGCGTCACTGTGCCACCTGTTAGTGTAAGAGTCGTGCTGCCAGTGAGCGTCGTCGTGTTGAGCCCAACCATCGAGTAGTCTGTGCCTGAGGTCGCCGTGCCGGTGATGGTGTAATTCACCGTGAGAGAACCACTGCCACCTCTTGCCGTCAGACGGAACTGACCGTTTGTCGAAGGCTCTGCCGCAATACTGCCAATGGCTGTGACCTCCACCAATGGCTTATCATTCGCATGGTCATTGATCGTCACAATGCCGCTGCTGGTGGTGGAAGACGAGCGGTAGGCCGCATTCCCATCCGCGATGGAAAGCAGCACCGTCTCCGCGCCCTCGCCAAAGCCATCGTAGCGTGGCATGATCGTCACCAGCTGCTGCGTTTCACCTGCTGGAAACGTCACCGAACCTGGAAGAGCCTCGTAGTCAGTTCCATGCAGCGCGGTGCCCGTCACGCTGTAAAAGACTGTCAACGACACGGTGCTATTGCCCGTGCGGGTCAGCAGGAAAACACCCGGATCGGGAATGGCCCCAGCTTGGCTCCGGTCTGTCTCGCGAGCCATCGCGTCAGATACACTCACCATGACTTCCTGCCCATCATTATCCACCAAGGCCAGCGAGAGACTGCTGGCGACTGCATCGGCGATGAAAACAACTCCCGAAGCAATCGAAAGCCGCACCGTTTCCACGGCCTCAGCCAAACTGTCCTCCAGCGGAGTGACTGAAAAACTAGCACTCGAAGCACCGATGGGGATCGTCACCGAACCACTCAGCGTGGAGTAATCCACGCTATTCGTCGCTGTGCCGAAAGCGTCCACGGTGTAGGGCACGACCAGCGCTGCGGTGGTAGCTCCCGTTCGTGTTACCGTGCATGTGATGGATTGGCCACTGCCTTCGACCACTTGGCTCACATTCGAGGTCAAGGACACCCTTGGCAGCGCCGTGTCATTGTCCTGAACGGTGATTTGTGCGCTCGCTGGCTTTCCATTCAAGTAGTTCGCATCCAGACCCAGGATCAGCTCGACATTTTCATCGCCTTCTTGACCGCTATCATTCATTGGATTGACCGAAATGTCCAAGAAGCTGCTATTGGCCGGAATGGTGAACGAAAAATAAGGTGTGCTGCTGATGGCCGTGTAGTCGGGCGAGAAGCTGTAATCCGACCCAGCTGTAGCTGTGCCGCGCACTGCAAGAGTATAAACCGTGAGCGGAAAATTGATTGGACCCGTTCGGCTCAGGCGAAATTGAGCAGGCGTGGGGTTCGCAGCTTCCTGAGTCGCAGGCACAGGTGTCGTCAAGGAAACAATCGGCAAAGGCTCCATGGTGAAATCGGCCCCTGTAAAGCTCGGCCCCACCGTCACCGTGTTGTTGAACCTTTCGTTAAAGCGCCAACCATGACCAGCAGGTGTGATCAAGTAGGTGCCTGCTGCAAGATTGGAGATCGCGTAATGACCGTCGTTGTCCGTCAGTGTGCCATTGCTGCCAGTGGTTGTCACATTGATTCCAGGCATACCCACTCCATCCAGGGTGATCCGACCACGAATGACAAAACGCCCGTTGCCATGGCCTACCGTGATCACGGCATTCCTCACCGCGATGCCGCCCTTCATGTCTGAAACCACACAGCTTAAGGTGTAAATCCCAGCCATAGCAAAGCTACGCGTCACCATCGGACTGTTGGGAGAAACCACATCATCATGCCAACGCCAGGAATAAGAAAGGGTATCCCCATCAGGATCGTTTGCCGTAGCGATAAATGTCACATTAACATTCGTGGGCACCACGGGAGCAGCAGGGGTCAGGCCTAACGTGGGTGCTTGGTTGCCAGGAAAGTCTCCCAAGTTCACCTGCACGTCCAGACTCGGGGGTGCGCTGTTTGCATTGACCGCTAGCGTGGTGATGTGAATACCACTATCCCTATCCGAAAAAGTGCTACCGGGCACAAGAGGGCAGTCCGCCCTGCCACTGATAGAGCCTGGCGTGGTATCTAGCAGTTGAATATTCCCACCTCCATTGGATGGCCATTTCCAACCAAGGATCAGCCCATTCGAAGCCCACACGTTGCCTGGAAACAAGGTGCGGAACTCTCCCCAGTAAGTTCGTTCCGCATCTTTGCGAATTTGAAGACCATAAAGTTGTCCAGGCACCAACCGAGGCGTGTCAAAGGCAAAAATGCGGTACTGACCGCTCGCTGTGATCGGCGGAGCATACTCCGGCGGCATCCAACGAATTTGGTTTTTTGCCTGAGCATTGTAGTGGCCTGACGGAGGCTGAGCAGTGCCCATGTTGTCAAAGATATTGCGATACTCCTCATTGCCACCAGGCCCCGCTACACTGGCACCATTGGTTAGCCAAAAATTCGCGTGACCAAGGCCAAACGCATGTCCTATCTCATGAGCAATCGTGCCAACGCTATCCGTGCGCATCCAAACATTACCACCCCCACTACTGCTACCACCCCCATAACTCGTTGGATGACGGGCACCACCATTCGACCGAACACAGAAACAGTGGTAATCCTGCCAATCGTAACCCGCAGCGCGTGCAGCCTCTTTGGCATGATTCATCTCCGCAGACAATCCATCCACCTCTCGGATATGACCACTTTGTACATCCTTGCCCACATACCACGCTTGGCTACGCGGTAAACGCACAGGAGGCGTCACCGTGGCCACAAGGGTCAGGCGACCATAGGATTGCGTCTGATAAAACTCGGCCACCTGCCGCAGACCGTCCTGCATGGTGGCCTCACTGGCAGGAACCTGCCCCTGGTCGGCGAACATCACAGGCACATAAAGCACCTTCACCACCCCCACAGAGGGCACCGAGGCCGAGGGCATCTGACCCGTGAAGCTTTGGGCTCCGCCTGTGCCAGCCTCAGCCATGATCAGCCCATTGATGTAGGGCTGGAAATGCGCTCCATCGCACAAATACACCACTTCGTCACCTGTCTCGACCACGGCCAAAAGTTCCGGCACAGCCTCACTGGATTTTTCGGCCTCACGTTCCGTGCTCTCACCCGAGATCGGGCAGACCTCGACCTGCTTTTTGCCCTTGGGCACATACTCACCTGGCTCCAAGCGACGCCCCGGTGACTCGCTGATTGCGATTTGTTCGTCCATCGCGACCCCAATCAAATGCACATCCTCCTGGGTCTGAAGAATAGTCTCTCTTCTGCCATACACATTGGCCTCATACGTCCGCCCGTCACGCGTTGCAGCGTAGCGCAGATAGGGCTTCTCCCCCCTCAGCTTGGAGTCTGGGCTGGCTGCGTAAACACGAAGTTCACCTTTGGCCGCGACTCGCTCCTCCAGCAAAGCCACGATTTCGCGAGGTAGCTTCTGTCGAGTCACCATCGGTACGGCACGGTTCAGCGCCTGTCTGGGATCGGTCTGAATGAGCTGCCGAAAGGCAGGTCTCCGCTCACGTGCCATGCTTTTGCCTTCTTCGATCCGTGTGCCCTGCGGGTCCTTCAAATACTCCATGAGCCAGGAGTCAAAGGATGCCAAAGCATCTCTCGATTCATGGTTTGCTTTTGAATTAGGAGTATGGCTCGTCTTCAGCGTCTGAAGGTCGGTCGAGGAAGCTGAACTTGCACCTTTGAATACAACCGCCGGCTTTCCGACATCTAATTTAGAATGGAAAAGCCACAGCACGACAGGGATCGTCGCTGCAATAAAAACGCCAAACAGAAGTCTCGTGCGCATGGTCGGATAGGTGAGTAAGCCATGGACGCACGAGATGGCTTAGCGTTAGAGTGTTGACGCTTTTCGATGCCTTGCCTCTGATTTTGGAAAACATTCTGCAGGAATCTATTTCGCCGACTCAAAAGTATGACAAAATCCAAAAACCTTACCCTAAAATCTCATGACAAGTCCCTTACTTTTCCGTGACAAATTCAGGAGAAGCTGTCAGCAGCTGCAGCATCACACGCACCCCTGCGTTGGGATTGGTCGGATAAAGGGCATGTATGCTCATCAAGCTACTGCGAAGGCTGGTGGACATAGGGCGAGCTAGCAGAAGCGTCTCCATCTTCGTAACCAGAGCGGCAGGCGTTGACCAAAGTTGCGTCAAAGGCGCGAGATCAAGCGTGATGCGACTGTTTGCGTCCGTGTAGAAACCATTGCTCACGCCCTCAAAGAAGTAATTGGCTGTGTCAGTTGCGGTGAGCTCGGTGGTGATTTCAAACTCAGGCGCTGCGATTCCAGCCTCCAAGATTGGGCCCGCAGGCGCATAATTGGGCGTGAAGAAATTGAAGACCGTTGGGGCTTGCATCGGCCATTGGCCAATTTCATCCAAAGCATTCCACATGAAGTAACGCCCCAGCAGGGGTGGATTGCTGCTCGGTGGACGGGCAAACGCACGCATGACACGTGCAAGACGAACCATGGGCTCACTGAGCTTACCATCTCGCAACGTAGTGCCGACGGTGCGTGCTTCACGGTCGAGCAAGATCGCTTTCACCACCGCACCAATGTCCCCACGTACGCCACGGCCATTGTCATCCCAAGTCCGCGAAACCCGGAAGATGTATGCTGGACTTGGATTGCTCATCACCAGACGCTGGATCAAGCGCTTGGCGATGAAAGGTCCGACGTTTGGATGCGCGGCGAGCACATCCACGCAGCGACGCACATCCTGAATCGCAGTCTGACCGGCTGGCACGGTGGCCCCCCCAACGATGACTTTCTGCCCACGGTCGTGTTGATCTTCGAAAGCCATCATTGGGTTCACTTCATCTGGACTGCTCGTCCATGTGAAGCTGCGCGAATTTGCATACGTCCAGCCCGTGAAGGCACGAGAAAGCTCACGGATTTCCTCCTGACCATAAGTCGGAATGGTATTGCCTAAAGCATTGCGTTTGAAGGTTCCATCTTTGTTCAGATGCTCTAGACCGATGCTGAACAGCTGCATGATCTCACGGGCATAGTTTTCATCGGGCTTCGCCTTGGAGCTACGCACCATGGTCAGCCAGGTGCCCATCATCGGGTTCAGCGTCACTTCTTCCAGCAGCTGACGGTAGGTTTTGCCTGCGCCGATGCTTTTCACAAGAAGGTCATAAAAGTTCGTGCAGCCGCGCGGATAGTTGCGCAATGCAGAACCGGAACGGTCGGAGATCACAATGATCTCACTCAAGGCCAGAGCCACACGCTGACGCAGTTGGTCAGGCGAATTCATCGCGAGAGTCCACCAGCTGTAGAGGCGGTCCTCTGTATTCACGGGGGTGCGTGCCAGCGGCATCATCGCTCCGGGAAGGCCGAGGGTATTGGCCTCACGAGCGAGTTCTAGCAACTTCTCCTGGGCGTTTTCATAGAGGGCCATGCGATCCAGGTGATCCAGATGGCTGCTGGCTGGCAGTGCGAGTTGCTCGTCAATCCAACGAGAGAATCCCAGCTGCTTCACACGTGCGATTTCACTCTCGGTTGGGCCAAAGCTGGCCTGCATGAGGAAACGCGCCGCTTCATTGTCCGTGAGGCTCGCAGGGGGTGTCCAGGCTGTGATGGGATGCGCGGCACTCGTATCTGCCGGATAAGTCGGCTCCGTTCCAGCAGCCACCGCGACGGTCACGCGCCGCACCGCAGCCACGCTTTCATTGCCAGCACGATCTGCGACGATGTAGCGCAATACGTAAGTCCCCGGGGTTGAACTGTCCACGGTGCCTTCGACACGCACGGAGCCCGAGAGATCACCATCGGCACCATCGACAGCGCTGAAACCAGGATCGGTGAAAGTGCCCCCCACCTGCAGCGTCACATCACCGCCGGTCAAGGTCACCACAGGAGCCGTGCGATCAGCGAGCTGAAATGGAGCCAGGAAAGGCCCATCCACGACCTCAAAGGCCGTCTTTCCAGGCTGCAACCAAGCGAGAGCCAAGTGATCCCGCCAGCCGCTCTCTTTGTAGCGAATCTCGATGTAGTAGCTCTGGCCTTTCACTAGCGAGATCGGACGGCTGAGCTGGTAGTCGGGGAATCGGCGCCACTCATAGAAATCCGTCGCAGCAGGCACGAAGCAGAGCATCTCCTTTTTCTCTGGCGTGCGATCTGTGCTCAGGTAGGCCTCGCTCCATTCATCTGAGGCGAGATTGAAGCGATACACCCCGGTGGCAGGAGCAAAAAGATAGCCACGAATGAGCATGCCGTAGTTGTCTCCACGATTTGAAGGAATCTCGACCGAGCGCAGTTGGAAGCGAGCGTCTGGGCTGCCTGGGAACTTGGCATTGCGCGTGAGGTCAGTGACCCATGATCCAGTGATGCCGTTGAAGACTTCCGCCAAAATGGACCCTGTGCCCGCACCCAGGGCTGGCAGCACGGTGATCGAAGTCGTCGCCGTGCGCGTGTTTCGGCCATCTGTCACCGTGAGCAAGAACTGATAGGTGCCTGCCATCGGAAGCTCCACCGAAGTCGAAGGCGCTGTGGGGGAATCAAATACCGTGCGTGTCGCTGCGCCGGAGGGTCCCGTTTGCAAAGTCCAGCGATAAGCCAGCGCCTGGGGGCCAGGGACATAATCGAGGGCAGAGCCCGAGAGCGTGTAGCGTGCCTTGGGCCAGTAGCTGGTCTGGGGTTCGCCAGCACGCACGGTCATCTCGCTATCCAGCGCCGTCGCATTCACCCCATCCGGTGGGCTCAGCAGCACTCCGGGAATGACTTGGGCCTCGGCATCCATCTGAGTCGCAAGCCGATAAGCCACGGCCAAGTAGTCATCGCCTCCGCCTTCTTTTTGCAAAGCCTGGATGTAATAGCGGCGACCGGGCACCAAGCGAATGGCTGCTGACTTTTGCGCAGCGTTCGCATTCCAGTTGTAGCGACCTGTCGCCCATGGCGCCGAGCAAATCCGAACCGCACCTGCGGCAGTTTCACCGTTCGCATTCAGCCAAAGTTCGCTTTGGTCATCACTCGCAATCAAGAAAACATAATCTCCTGCCACAGGCACCTGGAGGAAACCCGAAAGGCGCTGGCCATAGTTGTCTCCCCAGTTCGCTGGCGTTTCCAGATTGGGCACGATGTCACTGAAGTTCGGTCTTCCTGCATAAGCCGAAGCACTGGTCAGATTGCTGATGGAAGAACCAGAGATGCCCGTCCACACTTCGCGGAGAAGCCCACCTGCGCGTGGCATGAGTGGCGACTGCACAGTGACGAGCAGCGTGTCACTCGATGTGTTTTGTCCATCGGTGGCAGACAGCGTGATCTCGTACAAACCCGGTCCTGTGAAGGTTGCGACAGCGACTGGACCTGTCGTGTTGTCAAAGCTGACCGCTCGGGAGCTGCTTCGCCATTGGTAGGTCAGCGGGCGAGGACCTTCCTTGAGATCATAAACCAGAGCCGCCAGCGCGAGCTGGCTTTGTGGCCACAGCAGCGTGCGATCACGCCCCAAAGTGACGGTGATTTCAGGATTGAAGGCAGGCGCATTCCGCTCCGGCTTCAGGAAGGCATTTGAAACCACTTCACGACCATTCGTGGCTGGACCACTCATGGCCAGCGACAGGTGATCCATCCCTGTGCGCTCTTTGTGTAAGATTTGGATAGGATAGGCCACGTTTGCCTGCAATTGCACGGCCACGGATTTCTGCGTCGTGTGGTCGTCCCAAGCCCGAGGTTGATGCCCTTCATGATCCAGGAAAGCCAGACGCCGGAGGCCCAAACCATCCTTGAGATCGATCTGGAAGTCAGAAGCGTGATCTGAAGCAACCCAGAACGTGTGGGCTCCACCGACAGGCACCGTCAGCGTGCCCTGGAGACGCTGGCCATAGTAGTCTGCCCAATTCACAGGCGGCTCCACTCCGGGCAAGAGATCTTCAAAATGCGGATAGGCCAACTGCGGATCGTAGGCAGTCAGATCCGCCAAGGTGCCACCTTCCACATCCAGCCACACCGAGCGCGTGAGAGCTCCTGAACCCGTCGTGAACGCTCGATTCACGACGACACTGACTGTGTCACGATGAGTGCGGGTGCCTGCCGTGGCCGCGAGCTCAAAGACATAGGTGCCGACCGCAGTCAGCACAGCCTCTGAGGTGGGGCTGGCTGGGTTAGCAATGCGTGCGGTAGGTCCAGAGACTTGTCTCCAAAGCGTCGTGATAGGCTCGGTGCTGGTCTGGCGCAGGATAACTGAACCTTGCAGCTGAATGCGGTCATGCGGCCACCAGTAGGTCCGGTCCCGACCTGCATTGGCAAAGAAAATCTGCGTTCGGTCAAAGGCAGGCGCACGGATGGCAGGCTCGACCAGACTGCCTTCGAGCAAATAGCGACGCTTGTCCCCCTGACGCGTGTAAGAGACCGCGAAGTGATCAGCCCCCCAGGTGGCCTTGTGGACGAGTTCGATGAAGTAACGGCTACCCGGCCTCAGCAAGATGGGCTCGGAAGTCTGCGAGGCATCCCGCGTCCATTCTTCTCGGCCTGTGAATCGTGTGGTGAAGCAAACCTTGCGCAAGTTCGCCGGAGTGGCGTCAGTGCTGATCGAAAATTCTGCCTCGTCATCCCCGGACACAGAAAAAACATAAGCCACTGGTGTCGTCCCACCCGCTGGCACGTTCAAAATGCCCGTGACACGTGTGCCGTAGAGATCCGCCCAATCGTCAGACTGGCGCAGATCTGGAATCACATCCGTGATGTCAGGCGAGTTCGGAAAAGCAGGATCTGCACGAAAATCAGCCAAGGTGTTGTAATTCCGATTCCACCAGACTTGGCGGGTCAGACCACCGACATTGGGATTGATGGGATTCAGCACGCGCACGGTCAGTTCATCCGTGCTGGCATTGTTCACTGTGGTGACGGTGTAGCGCAGCACGTAAGTGCCCACAGCGGGAAAGGTGGCTAGACTCTGCGCGCTGTCGGCTGAGGAAAAAAGCACAGTGCCAGGACCACTGACCATGGACCAGCGCCGCGATGGTGTGTCGCTGCCCCAGATGCGGCGAGATTCAAAAGCGGAAAGATTGAGCGTATTGCGCGGCCAGTAGAGTGTGGCATCACGCCCAGCGTTCAGGTTATAGTCCTGGGTTAGTCTGAATTCTTGAGCAATCGCAGTCACAGCCGCGGTATCGGCAGGCGGTGCCAGAAACTCACCCGTGATCTCACTCATGAAATCCTGCCCTGGTTGCTGCCACATGAGCATGCAATGATCTGCACTCCACAGCTCTTTGTGCAGGATTTCAAAAGCATAGCGCTGACCTGCCGTGAGCGTGACAGCTTCACTCGCCTGACCGGCTTCATTCGCGAAGTTATCCACGCCCGTCCGGGTCGTGACAGCGGCCAATCTGCGAAGGCCATCAGGACTCGCACTTGTGCTCAGGCGAAATTCGGCCGTCTCATCGGCAGACAAAAAGAACCGGTAGCTGCCTGTCGTCGGCACTAGCAAGAACCCACGGATGCGCTCGCCGTATTGCTCCGCGATGGAGACCCTGCCGCTGAGCGTGGTCAGCATGCGGTGCGCATGAGGAAAGGCGGGGTAGTCCATGCTGTCGGTGAGCGATGTCACGGATGTGCCATTCACGCCGAACCAATATTCCGCCAAGGCACGACCTGCATCTGCTGCCAGTGCTGGAGCAATCGTCACCGTGATGTCATCGGAGCCTGAAGTGGGGCCTGCCGTGGCCGTGACACGGAACACATAAGTGCCCGCTGCTGGCAGGGTGATGCGGGTGGCAGACAACTCTGGCGTGGCGATCACTGCCGTGCGTCCGCTGACTTGAGTCCACTGCAGGGTGGGTGGGGTGCCAGGCTGATTCAGATTCAGTGCCTGCGCCTGCACTTGGATATCGAGGTTTGGCGCGTGCTGAATCATGGGGCGCCCAGCCTCCACTACGATCCCTGTTGGAGCGGGGCCAGGTGTCTCAAACGGCGTTAAATTTGCCCCTGGGATGACCTGCGGGGCAGCATCGGGAGAGGTCGCCCATCCCACCGCGAGATGATCACCCCCAAAGCCTTCTTTCATCAATGCCTCAATGTAATAGCGTTGGCCTGCTGTTAGAGAAATCGGCACCGAGCGCTGCTCCGTAAACTTGTTCCACTGCAGGACGTTCGTCCACCCAGGAACAGAAGCGATGCGAACCTTGCGCGCGGGAGTGGCATCCGTGCTCAGCCATAGCTCGCAGCTGTCGTCACCGCTGACCCAGAATGTGTAATTGCCCGTGGTGCTTGGGGTCAGCAGGGCGCGCATCCGCACGCCATAACGCTCTGACCAGTTCGAAGGTGCCGAGAAAGAGGCATCCACCACCCGCAGAACCGGATGGCTGGGATACTCGCTAGAGAGTGTCAAATCGGCCGTGTCGGTACCATCAAGGTTGGTCCAGACTTCGCGCAGGACGCCCGTCACTTGAGACTGAGCCAGAGAGGTCAGTGCCAGGCAGCCGATGGCGCAGAGGGAGATGATTTTAGACATGCCGGTTATGGGTGAATCTGTGAAAATTAACCACTTTTTGAGAAAGCGGCAAAGTCCGGCCTGTAAAATCCAGTTCAGGAAATGACCCCGGGGAAACTCGGGTCAGCGGCGCTTCAGGCGTAAAAAAAGCGCTGCGTGGTCGCTGCCGGTCAGCCGCCAGAGCTTTTGCACGTCCACGATTTTCCAACCCACGCCGACCCAGGCCTGATCCAGGCTGAGCAGCGGCAGACCGCACGGCCAGGTCTCATGCAGCCGACCCACACGGCTCTCCAGTGCATTTTGAAAATGCAGCCGCCAGGGGTCAAAATGCACCGACTCTAACGGTGTATTCAGGTCACCCACGATGATGGCATCGACCCGACCCTGGGCCTGTGCCAACAGCTCCTCCAGCTGGGCTTTGCGCGGGCGGAAAACATGCGGATGCACATCCGCAACGACGATGGGAAAAGCTTCCCCCAGGCCCTTGACTTCAAATCGGGCGTAAGCTCCCGCACCATCCAGCTTGCCACGATCGCGATAGCGAGATGGCAGCCGGGAGAGCCAGAGAATGCCTCGCGGCATCCAAGCGACCTGATACCCAGGCAGACGTGATTCATATTCAGGGAGCAGCCGCCCCACCGCAGGTCCCGGCTCGACAAAGGCAGCGATGTCAGGCCTCAGTTCCTGGATGAGCTGAATGGCCTGAGCATCCAGCCCGCTAGGGCGGCAGAGATTCCAGAACAGCAGGCTGAATTCTGGTGCATGGCTTCCTGCGCCATGAGGTGGGGACGATGCCTCGATCGGCATCAGACGCGACTGCCAGGATGTGCTCAACCATTGCCCAAAGATTCCCAGAGCAAAACCCAGAGCCAAGACACGGCCGACGCGGTTGACATTCGGAAAAAAGGCGAGTGCCAAGGCAAGCACCGCCAAGCAAGGGCGTGGCATGGCGTAAAACAGCAGTGCCAAGCCAGGATAGTGATCGCGCAGTAGCGCCTGCATCAAAAGACCTAGCCCTAGGGCCGTCCAGCCAAGCATCCAGCAAGCACGCGCGAGCATGGTGGCAGGTCAGCCCGCAGGGGTCAGCACGACCTTCTGCACATCCAAAACCGCAGACTTCACCTTGTTCACGGGGTCGATGACGAGCCGCTGTGGGCCATTTTTACTGACCTCGATCTCACCCAGGGTCACGTCTTGCCATTTTTGGAAGCCACCCGTGTCCTGCGTCGTCCACTTGAGCGTCTGACCATTCAGCTTCAGCTCCACCTCACTGCCATGATTGCCACCGCCACAGCCGTAGCTCACGGTCACCTTGTAGCGACCTGGCTTTTCGGACTGAAATTCCCATTCGGCGAAATCATTCTCGTCCGTCCAGTAGCCCAGGCAGTTTTTCTCGGGCTTTGGCTCATAGCGCATGGCTTCAGACCATGTGGTGGCAGAGCCAGCAGGCAGTGTGATCGTGCCATCGCCCCCTGCAGCAGGCACGGGACCTTCGGGTGCCGGGATGAGCGCCACCTCCAGGACCTTGAAACCGCCATCTTCCGTCGGTGGGGTCAGCATCATGAAGGGCACGTCTCCCGGCTGCGGCACATAGACCTCGCCAAGGTAAACCTTGGTCGGATTCGGCGAGGACTTCAGCGAACGCTTCACGGTCAGATCCCCGATGCGGAACTGCATGCCAAGCGCTGCACGGCCCAGCAGGTAGGTCAGGCGAACATGGTAGCGCCCCCAGCGCTTCGCTTTGAACCCCGTCCAGGTGTAGGTCTCCCAGTGCGCTTGATTGGCGTGCTGGTAGCTCTCGGGGCCAAAACGAAGGATGCCACGATCGGGCATGTTTGGCCGGTCCATGGGCTCCAGGCTGCCGAATTCGCTCATGTCCACCAGTTGCGCTGGATCAGGCTGAGCAGGAGCTGGCGCAGGCTTGGCAGGCTCTGCCACCACAGGAGCCGCAGACGGTTTCTTTTCCTGAGCCGCGGGTGCTTGGGCAGCAGGCTTCCCGGCGGGTTGGGGATCACAGGCGGCAAGACAGAGCGCCAGGAGCAAAAGGGCCGGAGACGGAAGCGTGCGAGTCATGAGGAAGAAAAAAGAAACGAAACTGACAGGATGCCGCGCAGGCGGCAAGACAGAACGGCTGCCTAAACGCATCGTTAGGATTCTTTATCGCCATCCGGCCCAGCTTCTGCATAAATGGCATGAACAACCCAGCGCGACGCACGTCCGAAAGAAGGCGTCCCTCTTTTGTCATGAAACTGCACCCCCTCCTCCTGCCCTTGATCGCGCTGCTGCCTGCGTGCAAACCCTCCACCGAACCCGAAACCGCGCGGCAAGAGATGGAAAAAACCCGCGCCGCCTACGAGCAGCAGGCCGCCGACATGCAGCGCCGCAGCGAGGACCTCCAACGCCAGCTGGCCGATCTAGAGCGCGCCATGCGTGACAAAGAGAACGCCGAACTGCGCGCCAAGCTGGAAGCGATCGAAAAGGAAAACGCCAAGCTCATGGCCGATGCCGACGAAGCGCGCCGGAAAAGCCAGCAATTGCGCGATGAGCTCGCCAGCCAGCCCGTGCCCAGAGCCACTCCCTATGTTCCGCCTGCGCCGCTTCCAGCCCCCGCGCCTCGGTTTGAGCACCCCGGGTCAGACCCAGCGGCCGACTACTCCATGTTTTACGACTCGCTGCGTCCGCATGGCCGATGGCTAGAGGTCAGTGGCTACGGCTACGCCTTCCGCCCTAGCCAGGCTGACCGCCCGAGCTGGCGGCCCTACATCGATGGCCGTTGGGTCTGGACCGATCGTGGCTGGACTTGGTCCACACAGGAGCCTTTTGGCTGGGCCTGCTATCACTACGGGCGCTGGACACGCGTCTCCCGCCATGGCTGGATCTGGACTCCTGGCCGCGAGTGGGCTCCTGCCTGGGTCTCCTGGCGTCACGGTCGCGATTTCGTTGGCTGGGCACCCTTGCCTCCCGGTGTCAGTGCCCAGGGCGGCATCGGCCACGACTGCGATGCACGCTACCGCCTATCACCAACCTCCTACACCTTCATCAGCGCCACCGACTTTGGTCGCAGCAGCTACGTGAACTGCGGCCTGCCCACCACCCGCGTCACCACCGTCTTTCAGCAGACGGTGAATGTCACCAGCATCGTTTATGTGGCCCAGCAAAACACCTGCATCCAGCGCGGCGGTCCTGCCATCGATTGGGTGGAAAAGCAGTGCCGCACCCGCGTACCACGCGCCACGGTGAGGCTCGCGGATCGCCCCATGCCGCTAGGCCCACGCGCCGACCGTGACCAGCCTAGCTTTGTCGCCGCCCCCGTGCCTTTGGCAGTGAAGGACGGCCCGCGCCACACACCCGTCATTGCTGAGCGTATCCAGCAACCCGTGCTCCTTGATGGGTGGAAAGAGGTGCCCAAGGACCAACAAGCCGGCCTGCGTGAGGTCATTGAGCGCCAATCTCGCCAGCCCGCCCCTCAACTCATCCTGGCCGACACTCCTGTCCTGACCACACCGAAACAGCCGACTGGCCTGCTCACAGAAAACCCACCTGCCCTCGTGGGTCAGCCAAAAGAGCCTGCCCCAGAACTCCCCGACAACCACCCTGACTTCCGTGGAGTCAACGGCCCTACCGTTAGCATGGACGATGGCAAAGCCGCAGAGCTGGAGCGTCAGCTTTTGACGAAGAAAGAAGAGCTCGCCCGCCAGCAGGCCGAAGCAGAAGCCATGCAGAAGAAAATGATCGCCGAGCAGGAAAAGCGCGCTGCTGAAGCCCAAGAAAAAGAAGCGGCCGAAATGAGCGCCAAGGAAGCGGCTGCCCAGCGCGAGAAACAAGAGGCCGAAATGATCGCCCAGCAGCAAGAACTGGCCCGTAAGCAAGCTGAGGCCGAGGCCATGCGTCAACAAATCGAAGAACAAGAAAAGCAAGCCACTGCCATGCGCGCCCAACAGGAAGCCGAAGCTGCCAAAGCCGCCGAAATGGCCGCTGCCCAGCAACGCGAGGCTCAGATGCGAGCTGAACAAGAAGCCGCCGAACGCCAAGCCATGGCAGAAGCTCAGCAACGCGAAGCCGCCATGCGTGCCCAACAAGAAGAAGCCGAGCGTCAGCGCCAGATGGAAATCCAGCGTCAGCAGCAAGAAGCCGCCATGCGTGCCCAACAAGAAGCCGAAATGCGCGCCCGCCAAGAAGAAGCCGAGCGTCAGCGCCAGATGGAAATGCAGCGCCAGCAGCAAGAAGCCGCCATGCGTGCCCAACAGGAAGCCGAAATGCGCGCCCGCCAAGAAGAAGCCGAGCGTCAGCGCCAGATGGAAATGCAGCGTCAGCAGCAAGAAGCTGCCCAGCGCCCACAACCCGCGCCCGGAAATTTTTGACCTCTTAATCCTGTGATTCGCGGAGATTCAGCCATTCAAAGAAGCATAGGCTTTAAATCGGTTCGGTAATCAAAAGGGTATGATAAAAACAGAGCTCAACCTAACAATCAGACAATTTCAAAAGCTTCCATGAGCACGATCAACTCCTGCCTAGCTAATTCTTGTGTTTCAACAGTCTTTAAAATTTCCAACCGCAGAGCCTCTCGATAGTCCTCTAGCATTCGGTGTAAAATCATTCGCAAGGTTCCAGGGCGGACGCTCAGGCTCTTGGCCAGGGCTTCGCTGTCATGATCCATTAGACTCCCTCCACTGACGAGCACCGGACGCAGGGCGTCAAAAAAAACGCCGCGCCCTTTTGCCTCATAACTTTCTCGCAAGCGAAAGAGCACACGGTTCATCAGTTCATGCGCCCACTGTTTGTCATAGAGGCGGTCTGGAGATTCGTGGTGGGCTGCTTCATCGAGTGCAAACCGCCGTTCCGCTCCGGCAATAGCCGCCATCGCCTCGGTGCTTATTTCCCGTTCTCTCTGCCTCTCATGGTCGCGTTTCCAGTTGGCGATGAAACGCTTCAGCGCGCTCAGAAGATAAGTGCGGAGCCTGCCCTTCTCCGCGTTGGCTAGGCCAAAGCTTTCGTGCCGCAGCAGCTTCGCCAGAAAATCATGCAGCACATCCTCCGCATCATGATGCTCCAGGCCCCGACGGCGCAAATGGCAGTAGAGCGGGTAGTGATAAGCTCGGCAAAGCTCATCCAGGGCGGCGCGTGACTGCTTCTCGTCTGCATGCTGGAGCCTCCGGATCAAAGTCCACTGGGTGGTGGGCATGATGCCTTTAGGCTTTGAATCTGGTGAGCCTGATGACATCATGATGTCTGTCTCATCAGTCATTGTTTGAAGTCCGCTTCGCTCACCCCGGCCAGCTTCATTGCTTCGGTTTCGCCAAGATCATCCAGGTTGATGAATTCAATGTCGGTCACAGGAATTTCTGTCGTGAAATGTACCTGTGGATTCTGCAAGCTGTGATCCACTGCGGTAAGCGTGTTGTCTTTGTAGCGGGAAATGAGGCGGTTGCCGATGGCATAAAACTCCACAATAAATTCTTCGCCGGGCACAGCTTCTTGCGCGCTTTCATGCTTGCCAAGCCGAATGGGCGATTCGCTAGCCTTGCCATTTTGCCGCACGATGCCCGCCCAGGTTGACTGATACTCACGTCCGGCTTCATCGGTCCGCAGGCATAAAGTGATCCGGCCGGTTGTTCCAGCGACACGCTTGGCGCGCATTCTTAAACCTGCGTTCTTAGCTGTTGGGAGTGGTATCTTGGCCGTCACTGTTGGAACCAGCCATCCATTTTCAATCCGCAGGCCAGCCTGTGGATTTTGAAACAGTTCAGGTCGTTCCTTGATGTAGATGTAGAGATCGCCCGGCCTTTTGAACAAAGGAGTCAGTTCTTCAACACGTGTGTAAAACTTCTGCCATGTAGGGCGCTTTGGCTTATGTTCAACGCTGGGGCTTGAATCGCTCAACTCCACCAGTTTGAGCGCCTCGGCTTCAGAAAGGCCGTCGAGTTTGATCACTTCGACAGAGGTCACGGGTTGTCCCACCAGCAGGTAAGCGTTCGTCTGCATCATGGCATCATGGCGTGCCTCGACCAATTCTCCTTGATAGCGGCTGAAGAAGCGGTTGCCGATGCAGTAAAAGTCCAGGCTGAATTCCTCACCAATCTGCACGGGCACCAAGTTCTTCCGATACAGCAGCGGCTCAGCCTTTCCCCCCGCCTTGCCTGGGTAAAGCGTGATGCCGCGCCACCCAGCGGCCAAACCTCCTGATTGTCCATTCGTTCTCAGCCAGATGCTCGCCGTGTCCATGGATCCGCCTGCGATGCGGCGTGCTCGAAGACGCACGCCCATGTTCATGTAGATTGGCAGCGGTAGTTTGATTTCGAGGCCAGAAGCCGGGACCACCCATCCATACTCCATGCGTAGGGCTGCCTTTGGATTTTCCAGGATGCGGGCACGCTGATCGTCCTTAGAAACCATCATGGTTGGACGGTGATGAAAAGGAACCAAGTCTTCAGGAAGCGTGTAGAGTTTTTGCCAGGCAGGGTGGTTTCCCAAAATCTGAGAGCTGGGTGTCGAAGTGGGGGCTTCTGACTGGCGCTGCATCCATAGGAACCCACCTATTCCGATAGCAACCGCTGCCGCGATGAAAAGCACTCTCTGCGGATGCCTATCGTGTGCGTTGACGGATGGTGTTCTGGCTTCGTCCAAGTGTGTTGCCGTGGCTTTTGAAGCTGTGTTTTTCTCCAGCGCCACGCTTTCCACGTCGCGTTTCATATCCGTGGCAGTGGAGTATCGCCGCTCCCGGTCGGTCTGCATCGCCTTGTCCACGATGTCGTCAAAGGCAGCGTCCACCTGCGGCACGAGTTCGCTGGGAGGATCAAATCGCCCCCTGGGCACCTGACCTGTCAGCATTTGGTAGAGCATCACCCCCACCGCGTAGATGTCCGCCCGCCCGTCCACCTTCATCCCTGTGATCAAGGCCTCGGGTGCGATAAAGTCCGGCGTGCCCATGGCCACATCGCTGCGGGTCATCAGGCTCGTTTCCACGTTCACCGCCTTCGCTAGGCCAAAGTCCGCTACCTTCACCCGGCCCTTGCGGTCAAGCATGATGTTGGAGGGCTTGATGTCCCGGTGGATGATCCCCTCCTCATGCGCAAAGGCCAGCGCCTCGCACACGGCGGTGATGATCGGCACCGCCTGTGCCGGGGCGATCTTCCCCTCGCTGGCAATCAGGCGCGCCACATCGGTGCCCTCAATGTATTCCATGACAAAATACAGCAGGCCATCGGCGGTTTCTCCGGCGTCATGTACCGCTACAATGTTCGGGTGGCTGAGCCGTGCCATCGCCTGCGCCTCCTGCTTGAAGCGCTCGGCAAACTGCATGTCACCATCCTCAATGCCTGGCGGCAGCACCTTGATGGCAACCTCCCGCTTCAGCGTTCGCTGGATGGCTCGGTAAACGGCCCCCATGCCTCCTCTGGCGAGGAAGGCCGTCACCTCGTATTGCGGCAGTTGCCGTTGCATTTCCTCCAGGGTGGGTGGCTCCCAGGTGCCTCGGGAAACGCTGTGACGAGTCTCAAAAGCACCCTTCGCCAAGGCGTGTAGATTGCGCATTTGAGAATCCGTCACGTGCTCCGATGAGGAAGTGCCGCGTTTCGGCACTGGCTGCGTGGGTTCGAGGTCTTCCATGGACGCGTTTTCGAGGATAAATCCGGTCAAATGACTAGGCGGCAAGTCTTATGCCAGCCATAGCCGAAAAAAGTTTGTGACGCGAGGAAGGTGAGTTGGGTATCGGGAGGGTGAAGTCATGGTTTTCTCATTCCTCACACCTGCCCTTGCTGCCGTGCACTGCACGGCACGTTTCAGTTTCGTCACACTCGTGGCCATCCTGGTCGTTTCCTGCGTGGGTCCGACACCCTACCAGAAGCATGGAATGCAAGGCGGCTATCTGGAGCAGGCACTCGGCGACGGCCAGTTCGTCTTCGTTTTTGGAGCCAATGTCTATACGGAGAAGCAGGTGGCCTCCAACGGAGCCTTGCGCCGGGCTGCCGAAAAAGCCTTGGAACTCGGCTTCCCGGACTTTGCCGTGCTGAAAAAGAGCGTCTTTGGCTTCGGCCGCGTCATGCCGGACGGTGCGCGCTGCCACACATCGGAGATCGTCGCCCGCATCCCTGCCGCCAAGAGCGACCAGCGGGTGTTCCGTGCTGCGGACGTTGTGTTCGGCGTGAAAAACCATCAAGACATCGCTGCCACGATCCCAGACACCCAAATAGGACCGTCTGTGCCAATGCCGAGCTACTACAAAAACCACGCCATCAGCCCGCCCGGTCAGGACGGCCTGAATTCTGGCATGTGGAGCGCCCATACGGGGATGTTGAAGCAGCAGATCGGCCAGACCGTCACCGCCGTGCAGGCCATGCAGGCCCAGAAAAGCGGAGGAATGTCGGCTGCTTCGTCTCAAAAGGGTGAAACCTGCTGCGATGTCATTTACAACGCAGGCTACTCTTGGAAGAAGGTCATCTGCTGTCGCTTGTCCGAGGGAATATCGCTCAGAGACTCTGGCAAGGACATCACAGCCCAGGAATACAAGGACAGGAATGACATCATCATCACCTACCCGGCTCCCGCCAGCGGCATCAATACTCGTGTGATTGATCTCGGGCGGACTCAGTAAGAGCTCATCATTCCTTCGGCGGCATCAAATTCTTTTTGACCAGACCTGTGAAACAAAGCCTTCAACTCATGCTCAAGCTAGTTGGATTTTTCTGTGTCGTCCTCTGCCAGACGCAATGCACCGTGGTCAAGGTGCAAGGCCCAGATGATGCCGAGGTGACCGTGAAACGCAGCTTTGGCATCGTCATGATTGCACCTCCTGCAGGCAAGGGCATGGCTTTTGAAAGCCAGGGCATCGGTGCGTTGGTCAGCAACCGCGAATTCACCCTCGGCTGGCATCATGTGCGGGGAGTCGTGGACATGGGAGACAACGTCTCCGTCGTTTTCCCTGCCAAGGGTGGCATTCCAAGCCGCTCCCGCAGGCCCTAGCAAGTTTCTCCACCCTAAACACCAAACAACATCATGAAACATACCCGACAACTCCTCATCGCTAGAGCATGTGCCTGCAGTCTCGCTTGTTGCACCTCCTTGGATCGCCCGCATGTCGTCTTCACGGACCGCAATGAATTGAGCGTCTCCATCAAAGGCTCCGTTCCCGAGCAGGCTGCCCGGATGAATGTCGGCTACAGCAACGAGAGCTTTGCCCTCGTTGTCCGTGAAACCGAAGCGGAGCGGACCGAAACAGACTCTGTTTTTGCTTCGTTCGGGCTGACAACCAAAGGAGGTGATAACATGGGCGTCAGCGCCGCCCGAGTTTTTGCCACAGGTGCCGCTGCAACCAAAGCCGCCAAGCGGCTGGGGGCCGTGGTAAAAGAGTCCCCCGAAACACCGTGAGCGCAGGCTGCTTCACACAATCAGAACCAAGAACTTGGAAGCACCTACCTCACAAACCAAAGCCGCCCCTCAAAAAAAACATACTATGAAGACAAGCCACAAACAGCATCTCAACTTGGCAGTTGCGCTTCTTATCGCATTCATCCAACCAGCCTGCTCAACTTCGGAGACCTACTTGGCACCAACATCTTCCCAATATGCCAGTTCACCCACGCCATTGTCTTCCAACTCAAACACTCTCTTTCAAGAAGCCGCAGATGCAGCACAGGAAGCATATCCAGGGAATGAAGAATATGACAGAACTTGGCGTCGCGAATTCATGAGTGGCTTCATTGATGCTAGAACAGGCCGACAGCCTGATGCCAGTGCTATGCAGCGAGAGAGCTACATTCTCAACGAGCATGGAATGCTTGTTCCGATGGGAACGACATTCGGAAGCGGAGCTGTAAGAATAGGTAGACCGAACTACGCAGACGGTTGGAATAAGGCAAAAATGTCACGTGGCACGAATGCCCAGCGCTTATCGGATTTGTCGCGGGACATGGCCATGTAATGATTCCAAAAGGCGCATTTCAACCTTACCCAACAGTGGCGACAACCAAGATGCTTCAAATGCATACTGGATTGAACGACATTTGATCATTTTTTCTTTTCATTAGGTATGTGCAATCGCAAAACACGTGTCATTGATTTCTTCGAACAAGAACTCAAAGTTATTGAGGCTGAAGTCGAATCTCAAGCATACTGGAAACAACTTACCAGCCCCGATACGCCACCTGCTTTTGTTTTGGCAATCATGCGCGAGGTGATGCTGGAAGTCTGGTCCTATCAAAAGATGGTGGACGAAGCTGTGTTCACAGCTGTCGGAAGAGCAGGCAAAGACATCAGTGAGCAGGCGTTAGTGCGCTCCATGATCGCAGTTCAGATTGAGGAAGTCGGGCATGGAGCATTGGCTTTGCAAGACTATGTCAGCCTCGGTGGGGATCGGGACTTTGCGGTAAACCGGAGGCCATCTCCTCAGGCACAGGCAGTGATAGGAGTCGTGCGAGTTCTAGGGGAGAGGGAACATCCCCTTTGCCATCTTGGTTACATGTACTTTTTTGAGAGGTTCACCACGATCATGACGGAGAAGGTTCTTCCCGCCCTCGCTCGGGCAGGTTATCCAAATGACCGTCTTGAATTCATGCGCTTACATGCTGTGGAAGATGTTCGTCATTCAGACATGCTCGGAAATGTGATTGACGAATGTGAGGAACGTTACGAAGGGGCTGCGGAAGCTATCATCCACGGCTTCAATACCTTCAGAGTGGTGTATCCGCATCCTGTGTGGAATGCCGCCTACCAGCGCGCTCTGGCAAATCATCAATCGTGCTCATAAGTCATGGCGAGAATCGTAAAATTTGAGGCGACAACCCCCTTCGAACTAAAGCCGCAGAAACGCAGCGTATGGTTATGCCAATGTGGCCTCAGCCAAAATCGCCCATTTTGTGATGGATCGCATACGTCCACACTCAATGAGCCACCTGGGAGTGTCTGCACCTATCACCCAGTCACCCAAAAGCTGATCAAAGTTGTTAAAGAGGAGGAAATGAAAGGCTAATGACCCTCAAAGTTGGAAGCATTCTTTCCTTTTCAGCAGGCAATCCAGAGAATGACACATTGTCATGCCGGGTTGTAGATAGTGCGGCTGATAAAATCATGCAGGTGGTCAGCAAAAACTCAACGCTAGAAGGCGTCATTGCGGAGCGCTTGCCTCTCATCGTTGGTTGCTATCCGACATTTCTGGGCTTTTTCCCCTCTTCTGTTTTTGTGGACACTTATCTGAGACCGTCGCTGTTTGAGCGGGCACTCCGGTTGGCTGCGAACGAGAATTTGGCACCTGTTCTTGTATCCCAACCTCTGATCATCGCCGATCTGCTTCAGCGATGTGCTGCCGCAGTCCGGCTGCATACCAAACCGCTGATCGTGGCGATGGGCGGATATGCATGTCCTTGGGGGCTGGAGAAGTTTCTGATGAGCCTTCTGCCACAGGGCTCTGTGATTCTGCATGGTTATGGCATGGCCGAGGTCGGCTTTGCCTGCCTCCTCGGAACCCGGCAACATTCTGGCGAGGTGGCTTACCGTCTGGTGGATCCTGATGTCGAAGTTTCTCTCCAAGGTGGACTTCTTGGCTTCTCCAAAACTCTAAACACGAAAAGACAGCACTGGGATGCTGGGGACCGTGCACGTTTGGAGAACGGGCTCTACTTCATTCAACCCGGTGAAAAACGAGTTTCTCAAAGGGTGTGGGATGAACTGCAAAGCTGGTCCTCCGCTCAGTGGAACCGTAGAACCGGACATCTCGCCAACACTGATGGGTGTTTGAGGTTTCAACTCCGATCCGGGGAGGCCCCACAAAGCAGTCAGGAGATGGATTTTTACGATTTTGCCAAAGATCACGGCATGACTTGGTTCGACAAACCCACTTGGAGCATCTGATCACTCTCATGGAAATACGCATCGCCAGCACGGAAGAGGAAAAGCGTCTCATCTACCAACTGCGTCACAAAGTGTATGTGGAGGAACTCGGGTGGGGCTACGACCTTCCCGAGGGGCAGGAAGAAATCCAAGATGCGGAGGACGCCGCCGCCTACCATTACTTTGCGCAGGACAGCCAAGGGCAGGTCGTGGCCGCCTACCGTCTGCACTTTGGCGACAGCTTTACCATTCCGGATTCCTGGCATGCGTGTTATGCGCTGGGCTCATTCTCGGAGTATCCAGACCATGTTTTCAGCTTCAGTGGCAGGCTGGTGTGCCTGCCTGAGCATCGTGGGTCATCGATTGTGCCACGTATGCTGATGAAGGCTTATGACGACGGCTGGAAACATGGTGTGAGGTTCAGCTTCTGCTTCTGTCGCCCTCGACTGGTGGAGCTTTATGAGCGGCTGGGCTTCATCCGCTACAAAGACAATATTGTGGATGAAGTGTCTGGCATCGGGACTCCGATGGTGATGCTGAACGAAGACCTGGAGCATCTGCAAAGGCTCAAGTCCCCCTTTCAAAAGATCTGCCGGGCACACCTTCCCAGCTCAGAAACGGCACTCTGGTTCGAAACTCGCTTTCCGTGCGTTCGCGCCCAAGCAGGCATCAAAAGCACCTCTCCTGATAAATTTTGGCAGGAATGGTCCGCCGCCCTCGACAGCCGCACCGTGGCGGTGCTGGAGGGCATGACGGAAGAACAGGTGCGCACCCTACTTCAGGCGGGCACTGTATTGGAATGCAAAGCAGGCGACATCTTGCTGCGAGAGGGCGAGGCTGGGCATGAAATGTTTCTCATTCTGGAAGGCATGGCACGCTTCACCCGGCGCAAGGAGAACGGCTCCGAATGGCAGGCAGGCCTTGCCGGGAAAGGAGACGCCTTTGGCGAGGTGGCCCTCGTGAGCCGCTGCAAGCGCACCATGAGTGTCGAGGCGGTCACCCATCTGAAAGTGCTGGTAATCTCGAAAGAGTTTCTCCAGCGGGCCATGAAAGCCATGCCAGAGATTGCCATGAGGCTTCTCTACAATCTGAGTGGCGTGCTTTCCCAAAAGCTATCGGACACGACGCAGCGGCTCCAGCAAACGCTCTCTGAGAACGAAAAGCTCGCAGTCATGATGTCCAAGCAACAAAGCGGAGGCAAAGTCCAAGCTGAGGACACTCTTGGCGGCCAAGACCGAACCCTCAAAGTGATGAAACGAGACGCATCACTGGCACCCCAGAACTCGTTTCCGCAGATGAAGAAAAAGAGCTGATTTAACCGCTTGCGGTCACTTCATCCTACATCGCTTCATTTATTTGGTGATCTGACAATCTATACGCGGCACCTTCACCCCAGACTGGACAAACCCTGCCGCCACCAAGCCGACGTTCCGTGGGGTGCTGGTCACGCGTGGTGAGGCGCGTCTTGGCTGGGGCTTCTACATCAGCAACCGTGTGGGCGATCTGGACCCGGAGAGCGGCCAGTTCACCCTAGAAAGACCGTGAGAAAGCAGCCACGGATTGACCTCGAGCGGGGGAAGGTGCAGACAGCGGGATGTTTGCGATGGCTTCCCCGGCTCGAAATGTCCTGATCACGGGTGCGAATGGCGTGCTCGGTCATGCCACCGCCCGTTATTTCCTAGAGCGCGATGCAAGCTGCCAAGTGCATCTCGGCGTGCGCGAGCGGCGGGATCATGCGGAAGCACTGCTGCATGAGTTTGCCGGCCGGGCGCACCTCTGCCCCCTGGAAGTGACTGAGCCTGAAGCTTGGACGCGTGCGCTGGCGGAGATCGAGGCTCGATCCGGACCGCTGAACGTGCTGGTGAACAATGCAGGCTGTCACGATGACGCGCTGCTGGCCTCCATGAGTCTGCCCCAGTGGCGTGGGGTGCTGGAGGCAAACCTGGACGCGGTCTTCCATGGCTGTCAGGCGGTACTGCGGCCGATGATGGGCCAGCGCTGGGGCCGGATCGTGAACGTGGCATCGCTGAGTGCACTGCATTCGCCTGCGGGGCAGACGAACTACGCGGCCGCCAAGGCTGGTGTGCTGGGGCTGACGCAGAGTCTCGCGAAAGAAACGGCGCGCCTGGGCATCACGGTGAATGCGATCTGCCCTGGCCACATTGAGGGCGCTCTGCCAGCAGGATGGAGCGAGGAACAGGTGAAGGCGGTGCGGCGAGAGACGCCGATGCGTCGCTTTGCCCGACCGGAGGAGATCGCGGCGGTGGTTTTCTTCCTTGCCAGCCCGGAGGCGAGCTATATGACTGGCGCTGCTCTCAAGCTCGATGGGGGCCTTGTCTGACCCTGTTTCCCCTGCCCTTTTCCGACCCTCTGATGAATTTACGCCAGCGTATCAAAGAAGTGATGGCCAGTGAGCTGATGCTGGAGGTCGGAGTCGATGAAATCGGCGATGACGCGCCGCTCTTCGGCCCGAATGGCATCGGGCTGGACAGTGTGGATGCGCTGCAGCTGGTGGTGGCGATTGAAAAACACTTCAAGCTGAAGATCGGTGACCAGGACAAGGCTCGGGCCGTCCTGCATAGCGTGGAAACCATCGCCAAAGCCATCGAAGAAGCGGGCCTTGCGTGAGCTGGGTCGGACTGCCGATGAAAAAGGCGCTGCCCATCCTGCTGAAGCTAGCCGTGACGACGGGCCTGCTGGTGTGGATTTTCCGCGAACATCGGTTCACCGAGAGCATCCTGCCGCACCTGCGCGCACTCGGTCTGAACTGGGGATGGGTGCCTGCTGGACTGGCAGCGACCGGGCTTTCCATCGGCCTAGGCGCGCTGCGCTGGCAAGTGCTGCTACGCGGCCAGGGACAGGCGGTGCCGATGGCTGAAGTGCTAAGGGTGACCGTGGTGAGCCATTTTTTCAACATCACCTCCGTGGGCGTGGTGGGCGGAGATGCCTACCGGGTGCTAGCCCTGATGCAGCGCCCTGGCCTGCGCCAGCTGCCCCTCCTTGTGTCTGTGATGCTGGATCATCTGCTGGGCATGATCGGCATGGCGGTGCTGTTTTTGTCCTGCCGCTCGGTCTATGGGGGGCGGCTGCAGTCCATGGGCTCTGAGGTGCGCACGCTGGTGGAGGGCTTTGAGATGTTCATGGCAGGGAGTGTGGTGTTCATCGTGCTTTCCGCCATCTCCTTCACCCCCCGACTTTACCAGTGGGGAGAGGGAAAGTGGCCCTGGCTGCTCGGCTACGCGCCGCTAAAGGACTTCGCCACGGCCTGCGATGCCCTGCGGCGGAACTGGCGCGGATCGCTGGTGGCTGGTGGGCTTTCGGTGTTGCTGTTTTTGACGCACTTCACCAGCTTTTACTGCGCGGTGCACGCCGTCGGCGGGCTGGCCCCGCTGCGCGATGTATTGGCCGCGATGCCGATCGTGGATGCCGTGGCGGGTCTGCCCATCTCTGTCTCGGGACTAGGCGTGCGGGAAAAGACCTTTGAAACGCTGATGCATGGTCTGACGGGGCTGCCTGAGGCCACGGCAGTCTCGGCCTCGCTCGTGGGCTGGCTCATGGGCGTGGCCTGGGGCCTGCTAGGGGGTCTCCTCTTCCTGCGGGGATCTTCCAGGGAACCTGCAGCGGTGGCCCTGGCTGTGGAAAATTGATCGACCGCTGCGCTCTGCCATGCCTGCCCCTCGCGTCGCCATCTCTCTCGGTGCCTCCTTCCTGGGTTTCGCCACTCATGCGGGTTTTCTGGCTCGGCTGCATGAGCTAGGCGTGCGGCCGGTGGCGGTCGGCGGTTCTTCAGCAGGGGCCATCGCAGCAGGGCTCTATGCCTCTGGGCTGCCTGCGGAAAAGGTGCGTCAGGTGGTGACCTCGTGGCGATTTCGCCGCTCCTTCATCCGCCGCACTCCATGGCTCACGCAATACCTGCGCTGCACCTTTGCCGATCCAAATCCAGGTTTGTTCAAGCTGGAAGGTGCCGTCAACTACCTGGAGTCGATCTGGGGGGATCTGCAAATCGAGTCTCTAGCCACGCGCTTCATGGCTGCCGTGAGCGATCTGACGACTCACCAAACGCACTTTTTGACCCAAGGCTCGCTCGCCCGTGCCATGGTGGCCAGCTGCTGTGTGCCGACCTTTTTTCAGCCGCTGGTTCACGCCGGCATGACCTGCTTTGACGGTGGCATCGCTCACGAGACGCCGATCGATCCTTGGCTGGAGGATCCGAGCATCGACACCATCATCCTGCACCGCGTCAGTCATCACAGCCGCCCCGCGCCGACTTTCGCGCCGCTGAATCTCATTCACCTCACCGCCGAGTCCCACGCCTGCGCGAGCGAGCAACTGCTACAGTATCGCCTGCGACTGGCCCAGATGCATGGAAAGCGTGTCCTCATCGCCCACACGCACCACGAGCGTCCTGCCTTGTTCTCGGGGCGGCAGATGCCGATTTTTTATGAAGCTGGAGCTGCCAGCGCGGCTGAGTTTTACTCCACCGCACTGGCTGGACTGGAAAGCATCACTTCACCACCGGTGTGAGCACCATGTGGCGGTAGTCCACGTTGGTGTGATCGCCCTGGAGGTAAATGGGGCCGGGCTTGAACTCATCACTCGACATCGCACCGCCAGTGCAGCCGAGCACGGGCTGATTGTCGATGATGGTCTTGCCATTCAGGATGACGGTGAGGTGGCGATCCACCAGCGTGATGTCCAGCGTCTGCCATTCACCGATGGGCTTCTCCGCATTCACGCTGGGGGTGATGCGGCTGTAAAGCGCGCCCATGTGATGCGAGTCGAGCGGCTTGCCAAAGCTTTCCATGACCTGCACCTCATAAATGCCACGCAGGTAGATGCCACTGTTGCTGCCCTCTTGGGTGCGGACTTCAGTCTTCAGGTTAAAGTCTTCGAATTCTGCCTCCGTGCGCAGATTGCCAAAGTGCTTGTCCTTGGCCTTGACCACGCGGTTTTGCAGCACGCCGTCCACCACACTCCACCCATTGTCGGCTTTTGGATTCATGAGCTTCCAACCCGTGAGGTCTTTGCCATTCAGCAGCGCGATCGGTGCGCCGTATTTGACCTGGGCGAGATCGGGCTTTGCCGGGATGGCAGGGATGCGCTTGCCAGTGAATTCGGCGAGCTTGCCGACCTCCTTGCCCTCAGCGTTCTTTTTGGTGGTCGTCAGCTTCAGGGCATCGCCTTCCGCCTTGGCGGTAATGGTCTCGATCGTGACCTTGCCCTCTTTGTTTTTCTGCTCGCGCGTGACGAGGAGCGTGTCGCCCTCCACGCGGGTGGCCTGAGTCGGCACCACGCTGCCGCCTCCCCACAGGATGCTCGAGCTGAAGGCACCCTCTTTTTCCTCCACACCCAGCCAACCTGCACCGCCGCCCGGAAGGGTCAGAGCCCAGCGGCCAGTGAAGACAGATTCAGCCTGGGTCAGGCCGGTGAAAGACAGGGCAAAAAGCACGCTGGTGGTCAGGATACGGTTCATGAGGGTAGGTAACAAAGGGGCTAAAACAACGCCGCAAGGGCGCGCTTTATCTCATGCACTCGGCAGCGTGGCAAGCGCGTCGGCTTGACACCCTGCCTGCGCCGCGTTTCGGGGGGGGCATGTCGCTCGCCTCTGCCCTCTACCCCGCGCTGAAACCCTGGCTTTTCAAAATGGACGCCGAACGCGCGCATGAGTGGACCACGCGCATGATGCGCATCAGCCACGCGCTGGGGCTGCTGAAGCCCGATGCACTGCCGCCCATGAAAGCCGTGGATTGCCTCGGGCTGCGCTTTCCCAATGTGCTAGGCCTCGCGGCCGGCATGGACAAGTCCGCCTCTGCCGTCGAGGCCTGGGGTGCCCTCGGCTTTGGTTTTGTCGAGGTCGGCACCCTGACTCCACGGCCCCAGCCTGGGAACCCCAAACCGCGTCTCTTCCGCCTGCCGGAGCACGAAGCGCTGATCAACCGCATGGGCTTCAACAATCCGGGCATCCACGCGGCCGTGAGTCGTCTGGCCAAGCGCCGAACCTCTGCCGTGGTGGGCGTGAACATCGGCAAAAACTTCGACACCCCGAACGAAAAGGCCGTGGATGACTACCTAGCCTGTCTCAAGGCCGCCTACCCAGTAGCAGACTACATCGCCGTGAACATTTCCTCCCCGAACACCAAGGGCCTGCGGGATCTCCAGGCGGAAGAAAGCATCCGCCAGCTGCTGGCCGCGCTGAAGAAGGAGCAGGCCTCCCAGGAAAACCAGCATGGGAAACAAGTGCCCGTACTGGTGAAGATCGCCCCGGACCTGGACGGTGCGCAGATCGAGGCGCTGGCGCGTGTCTTTAACGAACTGGCCGTGGATGGCGTCATCGCCACCAACACCACCATCAGCCGGGAGGCCGTCGCAGGTCATGCCCTGGAAAAAGAGGCTGGCGGTCTCAGCGGAGCCCCAGTGCGTGAACGCTCCACCCTCGTCATTCAAGCCTTCCGCACGTTGCTTGGTGCCGACATTCCCGTCATCGGAGTCGGCGGCATTCTTAGCGGAGCCCATGCCGTGGAAAAACTGAACGCAGGCGCATCCCTCGTGCAGGTCTATTCCGGCCTCATCTATCGCGGCCCGGGTCTTATCGCGGATGTGCTGCGGGCCTTGAAATCCTAATCCTTCAGAAACCATGAGACCTTCAGCGGTCGATCCAGAAGGCACCTATCCTTTAAAATGGTTGGGCAAAATATCGCGGGAGGAATGCAGGATGCACACCACCTCAATGCCTGCTTCCCCCAGTGGGCGGTAAAAGATGACGTGATCCTCCACTGGACCATGAGTGCGGCATCGTGAAGCTGCCCCGCGTGCCCATCGCGGACAACCTGCCCAACGTGGACCAGCCCATGTTCCGCGACCTGTGGAAGCACATCGGCAAGAATATGCCGAAGTCTGGAGCAAAGAAATCGGGACGACTCGACCCGCTCTCACTGCCGCCGCAGCTCATGACGGCTCTCGAAGCACTCTACGGGCACTACAAGAAGACCTTCGAGACGTGGGAAGCACAAAACACCGCTGTCCCGCCCTGCTTCATCGTGGTGTGCAACAACACCGCCTCCTCAAAGCTCGTCTATGATTACATCTCTGGCTGGCGCACGCCGAAAGAGGACGGCAGCAGCGAGTTTAATGACGGACGCCTGCCCTTGTTCCGTAATTTTGATGAGCACGGCAATCCTCTTCCCAAGCCCAATACCCTGCTGATCGATAGCCAGCAGTTGGAGGCGGGCGAGGCCCTCGATGACCAGTTCAAAGAAGCCGCCGCCGATGAGCTGGAGCGGTTCCGCCGGGCCATTGTCGAGCGCACCGGCAATGCCAAGGATGCCGCGAACCTCACCGATCAAGACATTCTCCGCGAGGTCATGAACACCGTCGGCAAAGAAGGCCAGCTTGGCGGGCACATCCGCTGCGTGGTCTCCGTCGCCATGCTCACGGAGGGCTGGGATGCCAACAACGTTACCCATGTGCTTGGCGTCCGTGCTTTCGGCACCCTGCTCCTTTGTGAGCAGGTGCTTGGGCGTGCCCTGCGCCGCTTGTCCTACGAGATCAACGAGGACGGACCCGACCAAGGGAAGTTCAGCGTCGAGTATGCGGATGTCTTTGGCATCCCCTTTGACTTCACGGCACAATCTGTGGAGGCCCCGGTGCAGAAGCCGCGCGAGACTATCTCGGTCAAAGCCATGCGCCCCGAGCGGGATCATTTGGAGATCCGTTTCCCCCGCGTCTCCGGCTATCGCGTCGAGCTGCCGGATGAACGCCTGGAGGCCAGTTTCACCGACGACTCCCACATGGAGATCACCCCGGAGCAGGTCGGCTCCTCCGAGGTGCTGAACTCCGGCATCATCGGCGAACCAGTGGAGATGAATCTCATCCACACCGGCGATGTCCGCCCCTCGCAGGTGCTCTATGAGCTGACCTCCCACATCATCCTGCACAAGTGGCGAGCTGCGAACGAGTCACCGCAGCTCCAGCTCTTCGGCCAGATCAAGCGCATCGCCAAACAGTGGCTGGAGGGTTACCTGCACTGCAAAGGCGGCACCTATCCCGCCCAGCTCAAATACAAGGTGCTCGCCAATCTGGCCGCCGAAAAGATCGCCGCTGCCATCACCCGCCATTTCAAGAACGAACGGCCCATCACCGCCCTGCTGGATCCCTACAATCCCGCCGGGTCCACCAAGCACGTCCGATTCACCACCTCCAAGACGCTGCGCTGGCAGACCAGCTCCGAGAAATCACACATCAACTGGGTCATCCTCGATAGTGATTGGGAGAGCGAGTTCTGCCGTGTGGCCGAGCAGCACCCAAAGGTCGTCGCTTACGTCAAGAACCACAACCTCGGCCTGGAGGTGCCCTACCACTTCGGCGGAGAGATGCGCCGCTACCTGCCGGACTTCATCGTCCTCGTCGATGACGGTCATGGCCCGGAGGATCTGCTCCACCTCATCGTCGAGATCAAAGGTTATCGCGGCCAGGATGCTGTCGCCAAGGCGGAGACCATGACCACCTACTGGGTCCCCGGCGTGAACCACCTCAAAACCCACGGCCGCTGGGCCTTCGCCGAGTTCTGCGATGTCTATGAAATCCAGGCCGACTTCGCCGCCAAGGTGGAAGCGCAGTTTGGAAAGATGATCGAAACTGCCCTCACCGCCTCTGCTGACTCATGAATCAAACATGCTTCATTTGTTCACACGTCCTCACCTTCATGCATACAAAACGCGCGTTTGGTATGCACGAGCTTCGGCCAAATTGCAGTTTCGTTCATTTAGCACTCTGAAATTGTATTTTGGATTGAAATATGCAATTTAGGCGCTGCCAAATTGCAACTTCGACCATGAAACGCGGACCTACAGGACACTTCTTCCCCATCACCACTCTTGGGGAGACCTGTCGTGCCTTCATTCCGGCTCCGCTGCCACCTGATCCGGGCCTCCTCATGGACGAAAAGCTCCAAGACCTCGCCCAGCGGGCTTCGCTGGCCGTTGGGCGGCTGGATGGCATTTCCATGCTGCTGCCGGAGCCGCATCACCTGCTCTACTCTTACATTCGGAAAGAGGCCGTGCTTTCCTCCCAGATTGAGGGCACCCAGTCCTCCCTTTCGGACCTTCTCCTTTACGAGGCAGAGAGCAGCCCTGGTGTTCCTGTGGATGACGTGCGTGAGGTCTCCAACTGCGTCGCTGCCCTCGAACATGGTATCCAGCGGCTCCGCGAAGGCCTGCCGCTCTCCCTACGTCTCATCCGCGAGGTGCATGGCGTCCTGCTGCGAGACGGACGCGGTGCCACCAAGCAGCCGGGCGAGTTCCGGCGCAGTCAGAACTGGATCGGCGGCACCCGCCCCGGAAATGCCCGCCATGTGCCACCGCCACCGGATGCCGTCATCGACTGCATGGGGGCTCTGGAAAACTTCCTCCATGGCCAGCCTGTAGCCATGCCCGTCCTCATCCGAGCTGCCCTGGCTCACGTCCAGTTTGAGACCATTCACCCTTTCCTGGATGGCAATGGCCGTGTCGGACGCCTGCTCATCACCTTGCTGCTTCATTCGGAGGGGGTGCTCAGTCAGCCGCTGCTTTACCTTTCCCTCTACTTCAAACAACACCGCAGCTACTATTACGAGCTGCTCCAATCCATCCGCACCGAGGGTGACTGGGAGGAGTGGCTCACCTTCTTTCTTGAAGGCGTCATCATCGTTGCCGAGCAGGCCGCCAGCACGGTCATGCAGTTGCTCGCCCTGTTTCAGGAGCATCAGCAGCAGATGCGCACCCTTGGGCGGCTTACCAGCTCCGCCCTGCGGGTCATGGACCACCTGCAACGCCATCCGGTCACCACATCTGCCGCCGTTTCCTCTGCCACCGGCATGTCTTTTCATACCGCCCAACGCGTCTTCGCTGCTCTCCAGCCCCTCGGCATCGTCACCGAAGGCACCGGAAAAAAGTACGGACGCTTTTACACCTATACCCGCTGTCTGGAAATTTTGAATGGTGAATGAAGAATAGCGAAAATGAACAACCACGGCGCGATCTGCCGGAGCGGACTTTTGAGTTTGCCCGGCGGATCGTAAAGCTGTGTCAGTTGCTGGATCAGACCCCAGGCGTGAGCCGGAATTTGGCAAATCAGTTGCTGCGCGCTGGGACATCCATCGGTGCGAACTGCGAAGAAGCTCAAGCAGGGCAAAGTCGCGCGGCCTTCCTCAGTAAAATCTCCATCGCCTGCAAGGAAGCCCGTGAAACCCAATACTGGCTCCGCCTCCTCGCCGCCGCCGAAATCATGCCCGCCTCACGCCTCGCAGACCTCACCGACGAATCCAACCAGCTAGTCGCAATTCTCACAACAATCGTCAAAAATAGTAAATTGGGAATGAGGAATAGTGAAAGCCGCCCTCAATAGCCCGCCCAAGCACTTTGGTTTCAGACTTTCACCATTCACCATTCACCCTTCACTATTTTCAATTTTATGGCAAAGCCATCCAAGTCCGTCGAGGCCCTCAAGCATCCGGAGGACAAGCGCAAACTCATCCCCTCCGCCGAGCAGCAGTCCATCCTGCAAAAGGAGCACGAGGCGCCGAAGAAGATCAAATACCCGCGTAATACCGACCTCGATCCCCAGCTGGTCTGGCGCGGCAAGGATGAGCAGGACTGGAGCGATCTCGTCGATAAGGTGTTTGGGGAGGACAACTGCATCACCGTAATTGTCGCTCAGAAAACCGGCACTGTTACCGGCGAGTTCATTCAATCGAATACTGACTTCATAGTATGGTATGCGAAGAAGAAAGATACGGCGAAGTATCGTCAGCCATTTGTGGAGCGTGAAGGGAAGCCGGACAAAGAGACAATGAAGCTCGCAACTATAGAGCGTAGCGACTTCGGCGCATACCCTCTGACTTCTGATGACTTTCGTGAAACGACGACCGTGAAATTTGACTTTGAAGGGCAATCTTTTCACCCAGGAGAGAGCAGGCCGTGCGGGACGCATTCTTCGGCAGCAAACTCAAATAAGGCTTCGCTATTTTTGGGATGATTATCCAGTCGTCGCAATGGGTGGATATTGGAGCGATGTTGGCGGAGCTACTGGAAAGGTATATGTCGTTCAGACTTCAACCAAGGTCATCGAACGGTGCCTCCTCATGGCCACCGACCCCGTACTCGATCCAACCTGCGGTTCCGGCACCACCGCCACCGTCGCCGAGCAATGGGGCCGCCGCTGGATCACGATCGACACCTCGCGCGTGGCGCTGGCGCTGGCCCGTGCCCGCATCATGGGCGCGCGTTATCCCTTTTCAGACTTCTTGCGAATTATGAACACGTTAAAGAGCTATCAGGACTTGGAAGTTTGGCAGAGATCAATCGAGCTGGCCGAGCGGGTCTATCGACTCTCGGCAAAGTTTCCGGCGGAGGAAAAGTTCGGCCTAACCAGTCAGGTGCGACGGGCGGCAGCCTCGGTGCCGGCGAACATCGCGGAGGGAGCGGAGCGGGAGGGAACGAAGGAGTTTCTCCAGTTTCTGGGAATCGCCAGCGGATCGCTGGCGGAGACGGAGACGTTTCTGATTCTGGCATCACGGCTGGGACTGGTGCCGGAAGCGGAAATCCATCCGGCCTTGGAGCAGGCGGGCACCGTTGGTCGAATGCTCAACGGACTCAAACGCTCGCTGCGCTCCAAGGTCTGAGCGAGGCGGACTTTCCGTTGGCCCTGACCACCGACCACCGTACATGGCGTGGATGTCTTCAAACCCCAGACCGGCGAGGTGGAATCCTGCAACGCCGACGGCATCGCCTGCTGGTTCCTCGACACCGACTACAACGAAGAAAGCTTCTTCGTCCGCCACGCCTACTTCCTCGGCCAAAACGACCCCTACACCGCCCTGAAGACCACCCTCAAAGCCGAAATCGACCCCGAAGCCTGGGCCACCCTCCACAGCGACACCTCACGCCCCTTCGAGAAGCCGAAAAACGGCCGCATCGCCGTGAAGGTGATCAATCATCTTGGCGATGAGGTGATGAAGGTGTTTCGGGTTTGAATGAATTTACCCAAGTTTAGCGATTTTTGATAAACTGAGGTAAACTCAGTATCATTGATGGCTTGACGAAAATTTGAATGAGTTTATCCTGGTTTATCAATTTTCGATAAACTGAGGTAAATTCGATAAAATTAGCACATGAGTCCTTTGAACAACCCCTTTTCGCCAGGAGCGGGCACCCAACCTCCCGAGCTGGCGGGCAGGGATGATCTGCGCCAAGCCCTGAGTATCGCCATGGAGCGTACCAGGCGTCGGCTTTCAGCCAAGTGTGCTGTTATGACGGGCCTGCGTGGTGTGGGGAAAACGGTGCTTCTGGATCGCGTGCGGTTGGATGCCGAAGATGCGGGCATCCAAACCTTGCGTGTGGAAGCCCCCGAAGATCGCTCTTTGCCGGCCATTCTGTTGCCCGAGTTGCGTCAGGCCTTGCTCCGCATGTCCCGCATCGAACAAGCAAAGTCATTGGCAGAACGGGCGCTGCGGGCCTTGGCTGGTTTTGCCAAGGGAATGAAGCTGAAGTATGACGACATTGAGGTGGGACTGGACCTGGAGCCGGAAGCGGGACTGGCCGATAACGGAGACCTGGAGCAGGATTTGCAAATGCTGATGGAGGCCGTGGGACAAGCAGCAGTGAAGGCGGAAACGGCAGCCGTCATGTTCATCGACGAGGTGCAATACATCAAAGAAAAGGAACTCGCGGCTCTGATCACCACACTGCACCGCATGGCCCAGCGCCAGCTTCCGGTGCTGATGATCGGCGCGGGCTTGCCGCAAATCCCCGGGCAGATGGGAAGGGCAAAGTCTTATGCGGAGAGGCTGTTTGATTTCCCGGTGATTGGACCCCTCTCGCAAGAAGCAGCCTATCAGGCCATCGCCCGCCCGGTGGAGTCCCAGGGGATGAAGATCGAGGACGGCGCGCTCGCCCTGATCTACCAGCAGACGCATGGTTACGCCTATTTTCTCCAAGAGTGGGGGAAGCACTCCTGGGATGCTGCGAAGCAGTCGCCGATCCGTGTAGCTGATGTAGCGATGGCCGCAATCACGGCGGTGGCTGCGCTGGACGACAGCTTCTTTCGCGTGCGGTTCGACCGACTGACTCCATTGGAGAAACGCTACCTTAGAGCGATGGCCGAACTGGGCCCAGGCCCTCATCGTTCCGGTGACGTAGCCGAAGTGATTCATCGGGATGTAACCTCGCTTGGTCCAGTGCGGAATAAACTTGTCGCCAAAGGCATGATCTGGAGCCCCAGTCACGGTGACACTGCATTCACCGTGCCGCTCTTCGATGAGTTCATGAAACGAGTGATGCCACGCGATGATTGGAGAGATTGACAAAGCCCATGGACTTCCGCATCGCCGACACCTTCACCGACAGCCTTGCCCGCCTCACCGGAAACGAGCAAAAAGCCGTGAAGACGACGGCTTTTGATCTCCAGATGAACCCGGCGAGTCCGGGGATGAGCTTTCACAAGCTGGGTATGTGCAGGCGGAGCCCCGTAGCTTGGCTCTCCAGAGCCGAGTGGATCGGGCAGCGCAGCCGTTTGCTCATCTCCCCGAGGATGAACTGCTTAGCTACGGAGTGCCTGAAGAATGGCTCAAGGATGTCCGGGAGGCCACGGAGGACAGTTATCTGGCGCTGGCGGATCATTTGCCCTCGGAGGCCGCGGAAGCCCTGCTGGAGATCGCCACCGGGGGCAAGCCACGGAAAGCCGAGCCTGCGACACCGACCACCAATCCCTTCGATCACCCCGATGCGCAGCGCCGCTTCCGGGTAATGACAAACGTGGAGGAACTCGAACGTGCTCTCGATGCCCCTTGGGAGAAGTGGACGGTCTTCCTGCATCCCGAGCAGAAGCAATGGGTGGCCCGAGACTACTCCGGCCCGGCCCGCGTGGCAGGTTCTGCTGGCACCGGCAAGACCGTGGTCGCGCTGCATCGTGCGGTGCATCTGGCCCGTTCCCATCCCGATGCCCGCGTGCTGCTCACCACCTTCTCCGACACGCTCGCCAATGCCCTGCGGACGAAGTTCCGCCATCTCGTCTGGAACGAGCCTCGATTGGGCGAGCGCATCGACATTCACTCCTTCAACGCCATCGCGCAGCGTCTCTACAAAGCACACGCGGGTCCGGTGAAGCTGGCGAGTCGTGATGTGATTCGTGACTTGCTGCAATCCGCCTCGAAAGAGGTGAGCGGGCACAAGTTCACCCTTCATTTCCTCGTCACGGAATGGGAGCAGATCGTGGACGCGTGGCAGCTCCAAAGCTGGGAAGACTACCGGGACGTGGCCCGCCTCGGACGCAAGACACGCCTGCCCGAAGCCCAGCGCAGCGTCCTTTGGGCGATCTTTGCCAAAGTGAAGGCCAGCCTGGCCGAGCGGAAACTGCTGACGGTGGCGACGCTGTTCACCCAGCTCGCCACCCACCTTGCTGCATCGAAAAAGCGGCCTTTTGACTTTGTGGTGGTGGATGAGGCACAGGACGTGGCCGTGCCCCACCTGCGTTTCTTTGCCGCTCTGGCCGGAGATGCTCCCAACGGTCTGTTCTTCGCCGGAGACCTCGGCCAGCGGATCTTCCAGCAGCCTTTCTCATGGAAGTCCCTCGGCGTGGACATCCGTGGCCGCTCCCGCACGCTGCGCGTGAACTACCGGACCTCCCACCAGATCCGCATGGCTGCCGACCGTCTGCTCGGCCCCGAAGTGGCGGACATTGATGGCAACATCGAAAGTCGCGCCGACACGGTGTCCGTCTTCAACGGTCCCGTGCCTCAGGTGAAAGCCTTCAAAACGGAGAAGGCGGAATGTCAGGCGGTGTCTGCCTGGCTGAAGGCCCAGATCGAAGCGGGCGTGCAGCCGCATGAAACCGGCGTGTTTGTCCGCTCCGAAGCCCAACTGGACCGTGCCAAGGAAGCGTGTGAAGCCGCCGGGATCGCCTTCAAGGTGCTGGACTCCCACGTGGAAACCGAACCCGGGCATGTGTCCCTCTCCACCATGCACCTGGCCAAAGGCCTGGAGTTCCGCGCCGTCGCCGTCATGGCCTGCGACGATGAAATCATCCCGCTGCAAGAACGCATCGAAACGGTGGGCGATGATGCCGATCTCAAAGAGGTCTATGACACCGAACGCCAGCTCCTCTACGTCGCCTGCACCCGAGCCCGAGACCGCCTGCTGATCACCAGCGTCGAACCCGCGTCGGAGTTTTTGGATGATCTTCAGCAGGGCGACTGACCCTGTTCTGCTCTATGCGCCTGCTTTCTGGAATGGCCATTACCTTGATGGAAGGCACCTGGAGCCAACGCCTGCGTGTGAAATCAGCGCTCGCAAAGCCGATTCACACCACTTTGCGAAGCCTTATCACAAAAGCACACAGAGCCGCTGGTTTGCGCGTAGCGGACCGCTTCGACACTGGACAATCTTATCGTCCAATCATGGGCAAAGAATTCGACACCACTCCGCAGACTGTCCCACACGTCGCCACGCAATACCGCACCATTTGCACCCCAGTGCCTCACCCGGACTCATTGCCGCACATTGAGCGCAGTCGCCAGTTTGAGCCTCTTTCCATGCGTGGCATGCCTCCCATCGTTTGGGATCGTGCGGAGAACATCCATGTCTTCGACAAATATGGCAATCGCTGGCTGGACTGGAGCAGCGGCGTGCTAGTGACCAACTGCGGCCACGGTGTGCCCGAGGTGCGTCAGGCCATGATCGACCAGATCAACAGCGGGCTCGTCCACAATTACGTCTTCCCCAGTGAAGAACGCCCCGCGTTGGCTGAACTCATCGCCAGCGTGTCACCCGATCCTTTGAAGAAAGTCTTCCTGCTCAGCTCAGGCAGCGAGGCGACCGAGTGCGCCATCAAACTCAGCCGCGCTCACGGCATCAGCGTCGGCGGGCGGGAAAAAATCGGCATCATCGGCTTCGACCGTGGCTACCACGGCCGCACGATGGCCAGCCAGCAAGCAGGCGGCATGGCCGGACAAAAAGCGTGGATCGTGAATCTGGACCCAGCCATCATCAATGCGCCCTTCCCCGATGGTTACTGGGAAGACGACAGCAGCTTCGATGGCTTCCTACAGGCGATCGAAAAAGCAGGCATGAAGCCGCACCAAATCGCAGGTGTCATCATGGAGAGTTATCAAGGTGTCGGCCCTGACTTTGCACCGGTGGAATACATTCAAAAATTACGCGCCTGGTGCACTGAGCATGATGTGGTGCTGACTTTTGATGAAGTGCAGTCCGGCTTTGGCCGCACCGGCAAATTCTGGGCCTTTGAGCATTACGGCGTCGTGCCAGACCTCATCTGCTGCGGCAAGGGCATCTCATCGTCGATGCCGCTCAGCGCCGTGATTGGGCGCCAGGACATCATGGATCAGTTCCCACCAGGATCGATGACCAGCACGCACACGGGCAATCCTGTTTGCTGCGCGGCTGCCCTAGCAAACATCCGCAAGATTCTGGATGAAGACCTAACCGGCAATGCCGCAAGGCTCGGCCCCATCTTGCACGAAGGTTGCCTGGCTGTGCAGCGCAAGTATCCCGACCTCATCGGCAATGTAACCTGCGCAGGTTATGTGGCCGGCATCCAGACGGTGAAACGCGGTACGAAGCAGCCTGATCATGATCTCGCTCATCGGGTGGTGGAGCTGTGCTATCAAAAAGGATTGCTCATGTTCGCCCCAGTAGGGGCCTGGGGGCAGACGGTGAAAATCTGCCCACCGCTAACCATGCCGAAAGACGCCCTGGAGGAAGGCATCGCTGTCCTGCACGAAGCCTTCGACCAAGCCGTCGCCGAACGTGGCTGAGGCACGTAGCCTCTGCCCATGACGACACCGACTGCTCCTTCGCCTGAACAACGCTTGGCCATGCGTCAGCGCCCCAGCGCGTGCGCAGTCGGCTATCAGCGCTGGAATCATCTGCTCTTTGCCCACTGGCAGGTCGATCCACAGCAGGTGCAGGCCACGCTACCCGCAGGGCTGCATGTCGATGTTTTTCAAAACCATGCCTACCTCGGCATCGTGCCATTTTACATGCAGCGCATCCGCCCCGCCTGGCTCCCGCCCGTGCCTTGGCTGTCATGGTTTCTCGAACTGAACGTGCGCACCTACGTGCATGACGAGGCGGGTCGCCCTGGCGTCTATTTTTACTCCCTGGATTGTGATCAACCCGTCGCCGTACAGATCGCACGCAGCGTCTTCAAGCTGCCCTACCATCACGCGCGCATGTCAGCCCAGCAGTCGGGCTCACGCATCCGTTACAAATGCCTGCGCCGTGGGCATATCGGCCCAAGCTGGCGCTATGACTGGCAGCCTTTGCAGCCCAAAACCACGGCCATGCCCGCCAAACCAGGCTCGCTGGAGTTCTTTCTGGTGGAGCGCTATGCCCTGTTTACCGAAGGAACTGGTGGCAAGCTGATGGAGGGCCGCGTTCATCACAGCCCGTATCAAATCCAGGCAGCTCATGCGCCAGAGGTAAATGTGACCCCAGCACGGCTCGCTGGTTTTGAACTTCAGGGACCTGCCTGCTCCCTGCTGATGGCAGATGCGGTGGATGTGTCCATCTATCCGCTGCGACAGGTCGCTCGTCTATGAGTCGCTGTCAGAACAACGGAACTCAGCGAGCACGCGGACCGCTGCGGCGGTTTGAGGGCTGCTTTTTGGCAAAGCCACCGCCACGACCAGAGGAAGGCTTGGAGTCCGAGCGGCCAGAACTGGAAGAAAAGCGTTCGCCACTTGGCTTGCCACCGCGTGAGCCTGATCCGTAAGCGGAACGTGGGCGGTCCTCCGAGGAGGCAGGCTTGCCAAAACGACTGCCGCGCGAGCGACTCGGCTTACCACCAGCTCGTGGGCCACGCGCTCCGCGCTCAGAAAACTCGTCGTCGCCAGCTTCAAAGGCGGCCACAGGTCGAAGTGAAAACTTTTGACCACTCGAAGGTTTGCCGAAGCTGCGCTGAGGACGTGATTTTCCACCCAGGCTTTTGCCTCGTGGGCTGCGACTGGGTCGTGCGTCATCGTTGCCGTCTTTTGCTTTTGAGGAACGTGCGGAGAATTTTTTGCCCCCTGTCGGCTTGCTATGACGGCTGCGCTTCTCTGCTCCTGATTTCATCGCAGGTCCTTTGCCGCGTGGGCGACGGGCAGGCATTTCGTCAGAGTCATCATTAGCATCGGCAATCACCGGCTTCGCGGACTTGCGCGCGACAATAGGTTTTTCACGACCTGTGGTGCCAGCTTCAGTGAAAAAGCGCTGCACTTCCGTCTCGGAGAGCTGCTTCCAGCCACCCTTCGGCAGGCCTTTGACTTCCAGCCAACCAATCCGCGTGCGGGTCAGGCGCTCGACCTCAAAGCCGAGCTGATAAAACATAAGACGGATCTGGCGCTTCAGGCCCTGCTTCAGCACGACGTGGCAACGATACTCGGTGATCATCCAGCTACGCTCTGCCTTGGCGTGACCTTCCTCGGTCATCATGCCTTTGACTAGCTTGGCCATCACCGCCTGATCGAGCGGCTTATCGACGATGACTTCGTATTCTTTTTCCGCACCCTTGCTGGGATGAATGAGGTGATGAGACAGGTCTCCACGATTCGTCAACAGCAGCAAACCTTCGCTCTCTTTGTCCAGACGTCCCACGTGATGCAGGGTCTGAAATTGACGAGGCAACAAATCGTAGATGGTCATGCGCTCACGCTCATCACTGCGGGTGCAGATGTAGCCCTTGGGCTTGTTCAGCGCGATGACGATGGACACCTCCGCGCGGACTGGCTTGCCATCGACGGTGATTTTGTCATCTGGCTTCACCAGGGTGCCTAATTCACGCACTCCATGGCCATTGATGACGACTCGACCTTCGAGAATGATTTGCTCACACCCTCGGCGGGAGCCCAGGCCACACTGGCTGAGGTAGCGATTTAAGCGCACAATCAAAACCCGGCGGGACGTGCCGCCGGGCATTTGGGGTAAAGGGTTACTCAGACTTGGTCTTCGGCAGGCCTGTCGGCAGACGGCCTTCGGACCACTGGCCACGGGCTTTCATCAGTTTGATGCGCTCACCGCGTTTCAGGACGCTGCGCTTGGTGCCGACGGAGCCGCCGGAATTCTTGAGACTGCGATGCTGGGACATGACTGATGGGGGATAGGGTTCGGAAAAAGGGGATTGAGCATAGACGCCACCCCCAGGAGCGCAAGGGGTTTGTTTGTCCGCGACTAGCGAAGCAGCGGCAGCGTCTTTTTCTCCCGAGCACTCTGAAAGGCCGTGTCCACGATCTGCTGACCGATGCGGCTGATCTCGATGGTGAGCGGGCCGATCAACGGACTTCCCGTCTCGAGATGATGGATGACGTGCTCGATCGGGTTGCGATTGGGAGCCGCAATGGGGTCCACCGGGATCTCCTGCACGGCTGGCGCGGCTCGCGTCTGGAGACGAATGACCGGCTCGTAGTCGTAGCAGGACAGCGTGCCCTCGCTGCCACGAATGACAAAGCCACACTTTGGCTGAGGCTGATGCGTCCAGGGATCAGTAAAAGTGCCCCAGCGTGTCTCGCTACGGCTCAACCCATGAGGATAGCGAATGATGGCAATGGCGTGCTCATCGACCTCTAGCCCTGAGGAACCATGCCAGGCACAGGTCACCTCCTCGGGCACTTTGGCCCCGAGATGCCAGGTCCCGAGCGTCGTGCCGTAGCCCATGTAGTCCAAAAGCGCACCGCCGCCCTGATCGGCACGATAGAACCAGCTCGCTGCCTTTTGCGCAGCTGTGGGCTCGCATTCGATTTTGTCAGCACCGTGGTAAAGTGGGCCTCGATTGCCGCCGTAATGCTGAAACTCCAGCGGCTCGCCGATCCAGCCTTCCTGGATCAGACGATGGGCAGTCTGCTGCCCTGCATCCCAGACGAGCGGCCAGTTGATGGCGAGCAGCTTGCCCGTTTTTTTCATGGCAGCGACCATGCGATCTGCCTCCGCTAAGCTTCCCGCGAACGGTTTTTCCATCAAAAGGTGAGCACCGTAGGGGGCAACCTTTTCTACCCAGTCTCCGTGTTTCGAGGCAGCTGGGCACAGGATCACCAGGTCGGGCTTCGTCTGGCGGAGGCAGGCATCCACATCGGTGAAGACCTGATTCTCTCGCAGATGGAATTGCGCCGCAGCAGCACTCATCCGTGAGGGCTGCTCATCGCAGATCGCCACGATCTCTGCGGCGGGGTGCTGATGAGTCTGCCGCAGCAGATCCCCCATGTGGAAATGGTCGAAATTAATGCCTGCGATGCGCCAACGTTTCATGGTGGAAGAGAGACAGCTGCGTGTGATTCTGCGCTAGCCCAGCAGCGCTGCAATGTCAGATTCGTCAGTCGGCTTCATTCGTCAGCATCGATATCCCAGGCCTTCAGCCACTCGACACGGCGCTTCTTGAAACCCATGGAAATCAGCCGCTGCTCCATGTCGGGAAAGTGCGCAGCACCATAGAAAATGCCCAGGCGCTTGCGACCAGCAGCCATCTGCTTCTGCAAAATTTCCAATGCGTGCTGGTTGCGGGATCCGATGATGGCGGTGCCATCGCCTGACTCGATGCCAGCCATGAGCTGCTCAACCCGGTCAAATTCCTTGCCGATCAGGCGTTTCAAATCCGTGGCGCTGTCCTGACTGATCATCAGGGTCATGATCAGCGAAAGGTCAGACGCAGGCTGCTGACTGTCTGACGTCGCCGCTTTGGCCAAAGCGGCCTTCATCCAGAGGTTCAGAAAGGTCTCCTTCTTTTCTGCCTGGGTGGCAAAGAAACCCTCTGTGCTTAAATCGGCATGAACAAAGTTGGGTGCCTTGTAATCAATGCACTGCAGTTGGCTTTCTAGCTTCAGGGTTTGGCGCATTTTTTCCTGCATGACTCCCAACCAGCGGAGCTTGTCGGAACCATCTCCTGACTTCAGTGTCTGCCGCTGCTCCACAGGTCGGCCCACCAGTTCGTAAAGCACTGCCTCGTAAGTCTTGAAGCGTGCATTCAGGGCCTCAAAATAACGACGGTCAGCAATGTGAACTGCACCGATCAGATCGACCGAGATGCAACGATCATTGACATACTCGACCAGGGCCGTTTGCAGGGAATCCCCTTCGTCCGTTTCGACAAAGCGGATGAAATCCGTCGCTTCCACCGGTGGAACTGGCGCTGCCGTGGGCACGGTCTGGGCCTGCCCGTGGAGAAGAAGCACACCAACAGAGAAGCAGGTCAAGATCCAGCACTGGAGCATGGCTTATGGAGCGAAGATCTTTGCGAAAAACTTCTGCATCTCTTCCCAAGAGGCTTGGTCAGCAGCTTCGTTGTAGGCGGCGCCTTTGCTGTTGTCATGGCCTGCGGCTTTTTGAGTAAACGCATGAACCGCACCGGGGTAAGACACCAGTTGGTAATCGACCCCAGCTTCCTTCATCTCTTTTTCAAAGGCAGCAATGTCAGCAGCTGGCACAAAGGGATCATCCGCCCCATGCAGAGCCAGGAGTTTGCCCTTGATGTTCCTGCCATCGGCCGGGTTGGGGCTATCCAGGCCTCCATGGAAGCTGACCACACCTTTCACCGCAGCCCCGCTGCGCCCTAGCTCAATGGCGGCTGTTCCTCCAAAGCAGTAGCCAATGCAGGCCACGCGAGACACATCCGTGCGCGCGTCTTTGAGAAGCTGCTGTAGGCCCAAGGTCACACGCTCACGCAACAGGGCACGATCCTTTTTGTATTTTCCAGCCTCGACGCCCGAGGCGGGCGGCTGAGGACGAATGCCTTTGCCATAGACGTCAACGCAAAAGACGTTGTAGCCCAGCTCCGCAAGCATCCGAGCGCGCATTTTTTCATTCTCACTGACCCCTGTCCACTGATGAACGATGAGCACACCTGGTCGCCGACCTGGCTGCTGATCATCGTAGGCGGACCAGCCTTCAAACTCGAGGCTACCTGCTTTGTAGCTCACAGGTTTTTCAATGATGTCTGCCAGAAGAGGTAAGGAAAGAGCACACAAGGTCACTGTGAGAAGGCGTTTCATAAAAGGATAAAGAGCAACGTAGGTCGCAGCGGAAAAGCTGCAAGCAGCGGCCCATCAACGCCAGAAGTGAAGGTCATGAGCGGCGAGGTCAAGCGCTCGACTCGATCAAGGCCGCCCCCGTGCCACAAACGGCACAATCGCTGCGATGCGGGAGCTTTAGCCGACGAAAATGCAGACTAGAGAGGTCCATGCAGAGAAGCTCTCCGCTCAAAAGCTGGCCGATGCCCGTGACCCATTTGATGACCTCCATGGCTCCCACACAGGCCGCCGTGCCAGACACCGCGCCAAAGACGGGAAACTGTCGCTTCCAGCTCGGCGGTGGCTGCGGGACGTAACAGGCCAGGCAACCGGTGCGGCCTGGGATGAAGGTCGTGACCGTGGCCTCAAGGCCATGCATCGCGCATTCCACCATGGGTTTGCCAGCACGCCGGGCCGCAGCATTCATCGCCAAGCGCTCCTGAAAAAGGGGCGCTGCGTCCACCACGATGTCTGCCTGAGCCACCAACGCGTCCACATTCACCTCTGAGACATTGTCAGGCACACCCACGACCTCGCAGTCTGGATTCAAGTCATGCAAGCGACGCACAATCGAGTCCATGCGCGGCTGGCCAATGTGATGGCGGGTTTGCAAAAGCTGCCGATTCAGGTCCGAAAGCTTCAACGCGCCGCCATGGGCGAGAATGAGCCGTCCCACGCCCGCAGCAGCCAGCTCCAGCGCCACCAAGCCACCGAGCCCGCCCACGCGGGAGATCAGCACCGAGGCCGCTTTTAGCTTCCGCTGACCTTCCTCCCCCACGCCAGGCACCCACATCTGCCACTCGTAGAGGGCGCGGTCAGTTTCGGTGAGTTCGGGCAGCATGGGCGGGCATGAACGGTGCAGAAAGGCCGTATGTTTCGCCGCCGTCAAACCGGTTGCCTAGCCCCTGAATCGGCGCTTTCTTCGACCTACCATGAAACGCTTCCCCCTTCATCTGCTGACGGTGCTCGCCATCACGTCTGGCCTCGTTTCCATTCACACGCTGCGCGCGCAGGCTGCCAGCGCAGGGGTGCAGGAGTTCGATCCACGGGCCTTCCCTGGTCAGGTGGTCGATGACGTCGTCGTGCCGGTGCCGAGTGAGGTCTTTAGCGTCTTGGACAAGCTGGGTGAGCCCAACTGGCAACACGAAATCCGCAAAGTGGAACTGCCCAAGACCGTAGATCGCACCAAACTGGCTCTTCAGTTCGGCATGACCGTTGCCGAAGGCTTTGTCGCCGTGCAAGCGGAGGACAAAGAGTCTGTGAAAGAGATCGGTAAGGATGTCATCGACCTCGCCACGGCATTAGGTTTGATCAAGTCCGTACGTCCTCACGCACAGGCCATTCTCGATGCTGCGGACAAAAAGGATTGGTCCTCCATCCGGCGTGAATTTGACCTGACCCAGAAGACCGTTCGCGACACGATGGAGCAGATGAAAGACGCAGACCTCTCCCAATGCGTGAGCTTGGGCGGCTGGCTACGCGGCACCTCCAGTGTGACCTCCGTGGTGGTGAAAAACTTCTCCGCGGATAGCGCAGAGCTGATGAATCAACCGATGCTGGTCGAGCATTTCATCAGCAGCATCGACAAAATGGGCTCCAGTGTGAAGGATCACGTCATCATCAGCGACATTTCCCGTGGGCTAAAGGACATCATGGCTAAAATGGAAGGGGCCGTCGATGGCTTCACCAAAGATTCCGTGCGGGACATTGGCAAAGTTTGTGATTCCCTGCTCGAAGGTATCCAGGCGGCAAAGTGAGCGCCTCTGCATCTGGTCCATTCAACCCGACACCCTGCCATGCGACTTCTTTCCTGCCTGCGCCCTGTCACCTTTGCCCTGATCGCCCTGATCGCGATGCCTGCCTTTGCAACCGTGGATGATGCTCACAGCTTCGCCATGGAAGGGGCTGTGCCTTTTGTCGAACAAGGGTTCATCGTTCGCGAGGAATACTGGAATGGCGAAGTCGCCAGTGGCCAGGGCCTGATGATCAAGCACCAGATGTTCAAGGGCAACGAATATGCCTTTTGGCTTGGCACCGCGAACGAAGACGTGGAATTCGAGCTGAAGGTTTACGATGAGAAGGGCAAGGAGATCACCATCGCTGCCAAAAGCGACAAAATGTTTGCTTCCGCGCGGGTGAACCCACCCCGAACCGGCACCTACACGATCGTCTTTTCCCTGACCTCGAAGAAGGAAAAAGGACTCTACTGGGCCCTGGCCTACGGCTACCGTTGATCCTCAGCGATCATCAAGACCACGAATGCACCCACTGTCTCAGCCTCCAAGCATGGGGGCTGACTGAATTCTCTGCCAACGTCCATGATTGAGACCCTGACTTACGAAACCCCTCAATTCCTTCAAAAGCTACTTGGCCACGATTTAGCAGGGCTGCGCATCATTGCGGAACTGTGCGGTTCCCAAGTGACCTCCCGCGAAAGCTGGGTGCGCATTGAGGGCCCGGAAACGGCTGTATCCGCCACGCGTGAGGTTTTCATCCAGCTGGAAAAAGTGCGCCGAAATGGCGGGGAGATCACAGCGGCCATGATCCGTCTCGTCGCCGAAAGTGTGATCGCCGAACTGGGGGATGAACCCGCCGAAAAGATCCATGCCCTGAAGCTAACCACCTCCAGCAAAAAGCCGCCCGTGCTGGCCAAGACACGGGGTCAGATCGGCTATGTGCAGGCGATGAAGGATCACGAAGTCGTCTTCGGGATCGGCCCTGCAGGCACTGGCAAAACCTACCTAGCGATGGCGCAGGGATTGCATCTGTTGCGTGAAAAACAGGTCCAGCGCCTCGTCTTGACCCGACCAGCTGTGGAGGCCGGGGAAGCCCTTGGCTTTTTGCCGGGAGATCTGAAGGAAAAAATCTTCCCCTACCTGCGCCCTCTCTATGATGCACTGTATGAGATGCTCGAGCCCGACGAAGCCGAGCGCATGATCGAACGCGGTGCTGTCGAGATCGCCCCGCTCGCCTACATGCGGGGACGCACGCTGAAGAATGCCTTCATCATTCTGGATGAAGCCCAAAACACCACGACCGAACAGATGCTGATGTTTCTGACCCGCCTCGGGGAAGGAGCCCGCTGTGTGATCACCGGAGACCCCTCTCAGGTGGATCTGCGCCGCCACGTGAAGTCTGGCCTGCGGGAGGCCGTCGAAGTGCTGCAAGACGTGCCAGGGGTGCGCTTTGTGAACTTCCTGAGCAAGGATGTGGTGCGCTTAGCTGTCGTTCAGCGCATCATTGAGGCCTATGACCGCCACCGCGCGGTAGTGGAAAAGGCCAAAGCCATCGCCAAGGCCACGGCCTGACGAGCAGGGCGGGATGTCTTCCCAGGAGAGCGGATTTAGTGTTTGCCCAAAGCGCTGCCCTCCCTTTCACTGAGGGCCCGCATGAAGACCACGCCAGTTCAAGCACCCGCCGACTTACGCAGCTCCGTCATTGCCGTTCCGCCCCTGTGCCGGAACGCTGATCTCAGCCTGAGCCGTGAAGAAAACCAGAAGCTGGTGAATCACCTCTATGCAGGTGGCATCCGCACCCTGCTCTATGGAGGCAATGCGAACCTCTATCACATCGCCGTTTCTGAGTATGCGCAGCTGCTGCAGATGCTGCGGGAGATTTCCCCCGCTGACTTGTGGATGGTCCCGAGCGTAGGCCCCATGTATGGCACGGCGATGGATCAAGCAGCGATCTTGCGCGACCACGAGTTCCCGACGGCGATGCTTTTGCCGACACTCTTCCCTGCAAAGCCAGAAGGCGTCGCCACTGCCATCCGTCACTTCGTGGAAAAGTCAGGCATCAAGGCCGTGCTCTACATCAAAGACGAAGCCTACATTACCCCTGAATTGGCCGCTGCTCTGGTGAAGGATGGACTGATCTCCTGGATCAAATACGCAGTGGTGAAAGACGATCCCGCCCAAGATTCCTACCTGAGCAAACTGACCGCACAGGTTAGCACCGACCTCATCGTCTCTGGCATCGGCGAGCAGCCTGCCATCGTGCATCTGCGCGACTTTGGCATCACTGGCTTCACTGCTGGCTGCGTGTGCATCCGCCCAGACCTCAGCACAGCAATGTTGTCCGCCATTCAGTCTGGAGACATCGCGAAGGCCGAAGAGATCCGCACGATTTTCCGCCCGCTCGAAGATCTACGCAACGCCCACAGCCCAATTCTGGTGCTGCATCACGCAGTCGCCCTAGCGGGTATCGCCCAAACAGGCCCCGTGCTGCCCCTGCTGACCGAGCTTCCCTCCCACCTGCTGCCTGAGATCGAAAAAGCAGCGAAAGCGTTGCTTGCTCACTGAGTCGTCGCACGCGCCCTTTGCTAAAGTACTGTCCACCTCTCCCGAACATGGACCTCACGTTTGTTTTTCCCTGCCTCAACGAGTGCCGCACCATCGCCTTATGCATTGAGGCAGTGCAGCGTTCCTTGGGTGCTGATCCAAACCTCCGCTATGAAATTGTCGTCGCAGACAATGGCAGCCATGATGGCTCCCAAAAAATCGCCACCCAGCACGGCGCGCGTGTCGTCCCAGTGCCCCAGCGTGGCTACGGAGCCGCGCTGCGCGGCGGGATCGAAGCTGCAGCGGGTCGCTACGTCATGTTCGCAGATGCAGACGGAACCTACTGCTACGAGCACGCGCTGGAGCTCTACCGCACTACCTCAGCGGCCGATGCTGACATGGGCATCGCCTCGCGCATGAAGGGCAAGATCGAGGCCGGGGCCATGCCGCCACTGCATCGTCACCTTGGCACGCCGGTGCTGACCACCCTGATCAATCTGCTCTTCAAAGGTCGCCTCAGCGATTGCAACTCTGGCTTTCGCTGCCTGAAAAAGACCGCTTACGACACTTGGGGCATTCGTGCCAGCGGCATGGAGTTCGCATCAGAACTGCTGATCAAAGCGCTCAAAAACTCGGCCAGCACGGTGGAGATCCCCTCCGGCCTACGCCCACCCCCCGTCGAAAGAACCCCACATCTGCGCACCTGGCGGGATGGCATGAGGCATCTGCTTTTCATCCTATCCGAGCGGCCGCGTCTGTTTGAACTAGCAGGGCTGCTGACCATCATCTTCACGAGTCTGTTGCAGGCCATCGCCGCCTACACAGGCCCGGTGAAGCTGGGCCCCCTCAACATCTTCGACGTTCATAGCCAAGTGCTGCTCATGCTTGCAGGCCTAGTAGGCACGCAGGTTTACATGCTCTCGGCGGCCATGTTTTTGCAAAAAAGCGAATCGCCTCGCAGCATCACCCGCAAGTTGATCGAGATGGACGAAGGCGTGCTGTTTTTCCAGCTCGTCACGCTCATCGGAGCCATCTGTCTCGTCATCGGCTGGATCGTCCTCCAGTGGGCAAGATCCAATTTCGCCGGGTTGGACATCGCGAATACCCTGATCGTCTGGATGCATTTCCTCGCCATGCCTGCGATGATCGCCTTTGGCATGTTGGGCGTCCATATCCTGCGCAAAGGCAAGATGGGCTGACCCCCAAGACACCCTCTTTTCATCGACTGCCCCAAATCGGCTGAAAGAAGCAACGGCCCAGCGCGGGAAAATCCGCGCAAAACCAGCCTTGCGGTTTCCTGAGGCAATCCCTAGCTTGCCGCCCCACCCTCATGAAAATTGGCTTCAATCTTCTCCTCTGGACCGGTCACGTGACCGAAGCAAACTTCCCCATTCTCGAAAAACTCAAAGCCGCAGGATACGACGGCGTCGAGCTACCGATCTTTGATGTCAGCCAGCCTGCTCACTTTGCCACCCTTGGCCGCGTCTTGAAGGACAATGGCCTGGAGTGCACTGCGGTGACCGTTTTGCCCGATGAGGCACACAACGCCATCTCTCCTGTCGCTGCGAATCGCCAAGGTGCCATCGATCATCTAAAGCGCGTCATCGACTGCGCGCATCAAGCCGGGGTGCAGACCCTTTGCGGACCTTATTACCAAGTGCTGGGTCAGTTCACGGGTGCATTCCCCACCGAAGTGGAGCTGAATCATGCCGCCGAGGTGCATCGCGCCATCGCCCCCATCGCGGAAGCCGCAGGCGTGAAATGTGCCATCGAAGCCCTGAACCGATTCGAATCCCACCTGCTGAACACGATGGAGCAAGCCTCCAGCTACGTGAAGCGCGTCGATCACCCCAACTTCGGTACGATGTACGACACCTTCCACGCAAACATCGAAGAGAAGAACCCCTTCACCGCCATCGACACCGTCTTTGCGACGGGCAAACTGAACCACGTTCACATCTCGGAAAACGATCGTGGCACCCCAGGCCGTGGCCACATCAACATCATCGAACAGATCCAGCACCTGAAAAAAATCGGCTACAATGGATGGATGACGATTGAGGCCTTTGGCTCCGCCCTGCCCGATCTGGCTGCTGCCACACGCGTCTGGCGCGATTTCTTCCCGAGCACCGAACAGGTTTACAGCGAAGGCATCTCTCTCATCAAGAAAGCCCTCGCTTGATTCGTTCACTCAAGTCTAGACCCCAGCCATTCCCATGAACCCACCCACCCCTACCCCAACCACACGCCGAGACTTTCTCGGCAAAACCGCTGTCACCGCAGGTGCATTGACCGTCGCCCAATCTGCCTGGGCAGCCGGCAGTGACCGCATCAAAGTCGGACTCATTGGCTCCGGCGGCCGCGGCTCCGGTGCCGCGAATCAGGCCCTCAGCACCAAGCAGGAAGGCGTCGTCCTTCATGCCGTGTGCGATGCCTTCAAAGAAAAAGCGGAGGGAGCGCTGTCCAACCTGCGCACCAAGCATGCCGACAAGGTCGAAGTCGATGAGAGCCGCATCTTCGCTGGATTGGATGGCTACAAGAAAGTCATCGACAGCTGCGACCTCGTCATCCTAACCACCCCTCCAGGATTCCGTCCTTATCACTTCGAAGCGGCCATCAATGCCGGGAAGCATGTGTTCATGGAAAAGCCGGTGGCGGTGGACGCCCCAGGCGTGCGCAAAGTGATGGAAATGGCCAAAATCGCTGACGAAAAGAACCTGAAAGTCGTCGTCGGTCTCCAGAGACGCTACCAAAATTGCTACATCGAGTCCCTCAAGCAGGTGAAAGAGCAGGGCATCATCGGTGACATCGTGGCCGGTCAAGTTTACTGGAACGGCGGTGGCATCTGGTTCCGTGACAAACAGCCCGGACAGTCCGAGCTGATGTATCAGATCAACAACTGGTACTTCTTCACTTGGCTTTGCGGCGACCACATCAACGAACAGCACATTCACAACATCGACGTCGCCAACTGGTTCATTGGCGGCCATCCTGAAAGTGCCCAAGGCATGGGCGGTCGTGAGCAACGCGTGGACAAAAAGTATGGCCAAATCTATGACCATCACTACGTCGAATTCACCTACGCCAACGGCGTGCGCGTGAACAGCCAGTGCCGCCACCAGCAGGGCGTTTACAACGCCGTGCGCGAAGAATTCACCGGCACCAAAGGCAAAATCTACCTCAACAACAGTGGTGCCTGCTATGCTGTCGATCACAAAGGCAACACCATCTGGAAGTATCGCCCCACTGGCGATGCGGCTGCTGCCGAAGGTGAAGCCAAAGGCAAAAAAGGCCGTCGTAGCACCGATCCTGATCCTTATCAGGTCGAGCATGACACCCTCCAAGCCGCCATTCGCGACAACAAGCCGCTGAACAATGCCTACTATGGAGCGGAGTCCACCATGACCGCTGTTTTGGGTCGCATGGCCACTTACTCTGGCAAAGAGATCAAGTGGGATGATGCCATCAACAGCAAAGTGCAGCACATGCCCGCCATCGTCACCGCCGAGACCGAACCACCTGTCAAACCTGACGCTGAGGGAGGCTACCCTGTGGCTATCCCAGGCATTCAGGTGCCTGGAGCTGAAGTCTTGTAAAACCAGACCGAGCGGTCTTCGACCTCTCTGACCCTAACCCCGTTCCAGCCTCTGGAACGGGGTTTTTCTTGGGAGTTGCTAAGCCTGATTTCACAAAAAAATCCCGGACCTCTCTCGGCAGGAGAAAGATCCGGGATCGTGTTCGATCAACAGCCCGAACAAACTAGAAGATCATGGCACTTCGCTCAGCATCAGGGATTGCGTATTGTCGCTAAACAAGAGGCGGGAGATGATCTGGCCATGGCGATTGAAGCTGCGGGTTTGTCCCAAGCTGCCTGGCGTGGTTTGGAGGAGAGAGAACGAGCGTGTTCTCTTCGTGCCCACCCATTGCCCTTCGCGCAGCAGCAGTCTCAGCTGTCCCTCGCTATCCACAGCCCACACCCCAGTGTCATCGGCTGTAGTGACGACATTGGATTTGATCTGCAAAGAGGCGATGAACACCGGTCCGATTCCCTCTGGAAGAGCCATGGATGTGAAGTTGGCAAAGGTGGCTCCTGGAACACCTGAGGCATTGCTACCCCGCTCAACCACCACCTGAGGCAGGCCGCCAGAAGCACAGTAGCCGATCACTGGAACCATGGCACCAGTGGCTGGCTTCACCGTTCCCGTCCAAGCAAGACATCCAGTTCCATTCACCACAGGATCGGTCAAGCTGGTCCACGTGGTGCCAAGACGCCCTGGAACCGTCGCCCCTTTGCGCACTGGCAAGCTCCATCCATTGTTACCGTAGTAAAGGATGCCCGCATTGTTCGCCGCAGTCACGCCATTGCCACGAGCGGAAGCGAACACTTGCTGGAAGGCCACATGTCCTGGCAGACTACCGGCGGGGATACCAATGCTGGTTGGCTTCAGACCGGGAATCAGCTCCCACTGATTTTGAGCAATAGGGGCCATGTGACCCTCTTCATCCGTCATGAGGTTGATCAAGGTGCCGTCCGTGCAGGCCACACGTGCCAAGTAAGTTCCTGCGGCCAAATGATGCCTGCTTTGGCCAGGCGTGTTGGGCACTGATCCCAGCATGTCGATTCGCGACACTGTCTTGGCACTGCCAAAGGCACAGGTGATCGACTGCCCCCGACGCATGAGCAGCGTTGCTCCTTCTTCAGGATTCCAGGTCCATACCCCCTGGTTGTTCGCTGTCGTGGCACTGCCAGCCAAAGTCGCTGAGAGGAGAAGCTCTCCTTCCGCAAGGCTGATCGAGCTGAAGTCACGGAACAGCGCTCCTTGTGTCCCTGGTGCAGCTTGTGAGCTAAGTGCGACCAATTGGAATTGTCCACTCACATTGCTCCAAACCCCCAAGGCGCCTGTCGAAATCTTCGCCAAGAAGGCTATCGTCGGCTGCGTGTCTGCTCCCTGATTCATGCAAGGATCGTAGAAGGAGACGAAGCGCGCTCCCGGAACACCAGGAACAGGTTGACCAGAGGCGACCACGAGTTGGGGCACCACGCCTGTGAAGATGCCCGTCATCGTAGCTCTGCCATTGCGGCAGACGGCTTGGAAGGCGACAGCACCCGAGTCATGGATCGCAGGCAGGCCGAATGATGCGAACACAAAACCCTCTGGAGCACCATACGGTCTGGCATCTGCACCACTGGAGACGATGCTGGAATGATTGACTTGATTCGTCCCAGCAGCTGGAGCTGCCAGGATATCAAAGGATTGCACATTCGTATTCCCGTTCACGTCAACTGCAGTCAGGGTCAGCTTGTTGACTCCTGTGTTCACAATGGTGCCGGGCAGAGGCGACTGTGACACGCGTGCGACACCCACATTGTCGGTGATGACCGCGATCGAAGCATAGTCAGGGAAGGCCTGCGTGCTCGTCAGTTGTGGGAATCCTCCCGCAGGCGCTGCAATCGAAGGAGGCGTGCGGTCCACGACCACAAGGTCAAAGCCCAAGGTAGCGGTCCGACTGTCCGAAGACACCAACTGCAGGGTCACGTAATGAACGCCCACATTCAGGTTCGTGTTGGGAGCTGGGATCTGCTGAATCGTGCCCGTGACCCCCGCAGAACGCGTGGTTTGGGTGCGATAATCAGGGATGCTCGCCGTGCCATTCGCTCCTGTATTCAAGGTAATCGGCGTGAAATTACCGGCAAAGCCCAAGGAGCCAGGCTCACCAGCAGGGTGAGTCAGCATGATGGATCCAGCTAGCCCAGAACGACGGCGATAGCCAAACTCAAATCCACTGACTGCAATGCCACGCAGATTCACACGAATCCATTTTCCACTCTGGGCTCTGGATTCAATCGGCGCACGGTTTTCCACCGTCATTCCCGACGAGCCGTAAAGGGGCGCGTGGCTGTAGGTGAAGATCGAGCTGTTCGTCCATGGCACAAAGACTCGATTCCCGACGGCATCAAAGTAGCTGAAGCTAGACAGCTCCTCGAACGATTCTGAGTCTTCGATGCTGAAGTGGATATTCGTCAGATGCTTGGGCGTGGTCGTGCCAGGGCGATAGAACCGCATGTTAACACGCGAGGTGGTAGCACTGTTGTGTCCATTGAAATACCAGCAAACTTCACCGCCCATCATGGCAAGACCATTGCCCGAAAGACCCGTGGTCGTGAGCTGGACATCGAAGCGCCCGCCGTTGGTTCCTGGATACAGAACAGGTGAGGTCGTCGTGTTGGGAATGATGGTGCTATCGAGAAGACCGAGCGTTGGGTTTGCACCAGCATTAGCCCATCTCAAGACCACGGGGCGATCGTCGTCGAGAATCTGACCTGGATCAGGCGTCGTGGTCGTGTTCGTGGTGCGGAAGAAATCACCCGTTTCATCATCCATGATGGTTCCCACCCCGCCACTGCTCGCACCACCACCTGTATTGGTCGCCACCAAGTGGAAGATTTCGCCCACATCGAACAAGGCTTCTTGCTCAGGTGAGAGAGCCACGCGGAAGATCATGGTATTGTCTGCAAAGGCCAACAGACCGCTCGGATAGTCGATCCAGTTGGTGCCTGAAAGATACTGGATTCCGGTCAGTCCTGTCGTTGTCACGTTGTTGATGCTGAGTGTCACCCACTGACCTGTCACCGCTGAGGCCGTGAAGACAGCGTACGGAGAGCCTTCATTCACTGTGAGGTTGGTGATCGTCACGGGACGGTCATCATCCAGCAACTGACCAGGATTTGGCGTGGAGGTCAGGTTGTTGGCTAGGTAATAGTCACCCGTCGCATTATCGTGGATCACAGCGGTTCCACCCGAGCTACCTGTGCCACCAGTGTTCGTGGCGACCAGCTTAAAGGTTTCGCCAAGATCGACGGCCTGCTCTTGTTCGGGAGTCAAAGCCACTCGCACCAGCATCGTTGTTCCTGGAAGAATCACCCAGCCGCTGCTGTAGTTCGTCCAAACACCACCAGAGAGGTACTGGATCGTTCCCAGGCCAGTAGTCGTCTCATTGACGACACTCAAAGCAGCTCTTTGGCCGGGCTCACCAGTCACCGTGAAAACCGCAAATGGCGAACCTTCGTTGACCGTCAGTCCAGTCACGGACATCAAACGATCATCATCCTGAATTGCAGAGGCATGGATCGTGCCATCGGGTTGATGAATGACACCCGTCCCATCGTCCAAGATCGAGCAGACAGCTGTTGATGATCTGCCACCACCATTGTTCACAGAAGCTGTGAGATGGAAAGTTTCTTCACCTTCAAAGGTAACATCTGACTCAGAGACAATGCCTACACGCACGAGAACATGACCCGCTGCTCCCAGAGAGCCTGGCAGAGTTGGACGATTGCCTGAGACCCCATTCCAAGTGTAGTCCGTCCACACTCCAGCTCCAATTCGATACTGAAGGGTAAATCCAGCGATCGTCGCATCTTGATCGGAACCATCCGCAGTGTTGCCTAGAGCTAAAGTCACTGGCTCTCCTGCTGTGCCTTCCACGGTAAAGAAGGCATAAGCTGACGCTTCATTCACCGGAGTCGTCGTTACTACGGTCACGTCAATGACGCGCACAGTGCTGACTGCCAAATTGCTGTGATTGATACCATCATTTGCAGAGACTTCGATTCGACGGTCACCCAGGGTAGGTGTCGAGTCGGAATTGAGATACTGCACAAGACGAAGTGCATCTTCGAAATCATCAGGTGTTGCCGGCCCAGTGAAGACAAGCGTGCGCGTCGCTGGATTGTAACCTCCTGTGGAGATACCAGCAGGCAAAGGACCCGAAACCTGAAGCCCTTCTTGAGCCCCATCCAAAGCATTGGTCAGCTGCAAGGTTAGCGATTGCAACAAGGCGTGATCGCGATCCAGCAGGCTCGCATCAAGGTCAACCACCGTCACCGCAGAACCACCGTTCACAAACACTGTGCGATAGTCAGCCACCAAGGCTCCGGAGGAGTTGTTATCATCCAAATCAAGCTCAGGAGCATCGTTGACATCCGTCAGCGTCAGCAAACCAGACAGAGAAGCTGTCAGTGCTGTCGTTGTGGAAGAAGCATCTTTGGTGTTCGCTCCATCGTTGAAGACCACCTCGAAAGCACGAGTTGGTTCAGTGCCCTTGACGGTTGGATCATCTCCCGAATTGCGATAGCGCAGAGCTCCTAAAAGAGCCTGGATCGCAGCAGGAGTTGCTGAGTTTGATGTGAGTGTCACGATCAAATCCGCTTCGTTACCCCCGCTAAAGCTAGCAAATGGCAAACCCGCAAAGCTAATGACCGATCCCGAAACTCCGATCTGTCCAGCACCCGAGCCTACATTAGCCACGGTGAGAAGATCACCTGGTTGATAGCTAACGAGTGACACCACAAGCCCACCAATCGAAGACGCACTGTTGTAGAAATTGGCAGGCTGATCCACATCAGTGACCGCGATCGTGCCGCTCATCAATGCAACAGCAGCTGTTCCCTCCGTGTATCCGGCACCGAGGGTAGTTGCTGCAAGAACAGGAGCATCATTCTCGAGGCGAATGGTCACTGTCAGCGTGGAAGGAAGTGGAGGATTAGCGCCTCCATCATTGACGGTATAGGTCAAGACACGTGACAGTGTCGGATTGTGCGATGTATTGGCGAAAGTCAGACTTTCCAAGATCCGCTCACAGATGGCTCGATCTGAACCCGCCACAAGACTTACGACGAAATTGCTGCCGTTACCGCCAGCATGAGTTCCAACCACGATCCAGTTACTGCCGTCATGATACTCGACATTGCCACCATTTATCTGAATGGCTCCAGCGACAGCAACCGATGAAGTCGGCAGTGAAACGACGTCCTGACCCGAAATCAAACCAGACACAGTGATGCTGCCACCACTGTAGCTAGGACTGTCGATGTCAGCGAGCGTCACATCCGCATCAATCGTGGCAGCGGTCGCATTGATCGCATTCTCCATGAACACCGCAGGCGTGAGACTGCCAATCACTGGCTGATCATTGTTGGGAACCACGTTAACTGTCACGCTCGAGACACCGCCATCGAGTCCATCCACTCCGTCATCATTAGGTCCAGCATCCGTGAGCATGACACTGAAGACGCGAGGGCCTGTTGTTGGGTTGTCCGTGGTGTTGTTGTAGCTCAGGCTGCGAAGAAGCGTCTGATAAGCCGCGAGAGTCGAGGTCGTAGCGCCATCAGGAACGATGGTGAAAACACCCGTGGCCGATTGATAAGTGACCAAGAAGGCTCCTACATCGACATTGTTGGCATTGCTTCCCAGCACAAAGTCAGTGCCAGCAATCCGAAGAACCTCCGAGTTACCATCCAAAAGACCAGCAGCAGTCAGGGTCAGTCGAATGACATTCGCATTGTCGGGATCTGTGACCATGGTATCCGATGCCATGGACACGGCCACATGAGTGGCGTTTGCCGCCTCATTCCAGGTGGTCGAACGGTTTGTTCCAGCCCCCGCTCCATTGATATCTGCGATCACCATATCATTCAGCATGGAAATCGTAATGATCCCTCCCGACAGAGTGTTTGAGTTCAATTCCGCTGGACCGCCGGCAAGGTTATTGTTGTTGCCGTCCACGACTACGACGGCATAACCACGATTCGGCCTTGTTCCGTTCACTGTTGGATTGTCTGAAGTGCTGCGGAACCGAATGGCATCCAAAATGTAGCCAAGATTTTGCTCATTCGTTGACGAGTTGAGTTGGAGGACTAGCTCCCTGGCTTGGCCATTTGAGGTTCCATCCACGGTTGCAACGGTTGTCCAGGATGTGCCATCCAAGCTGATCTGAACATTCGAACCATTCGCACGAACGGCATGAATGGCGACGGCTGTGTCGTTTGGAATGAAGAGCTGATCACCCGTCACGTAAGTGGAAAAGTTCACAATGATGCGCCCACCGCCGAAACTAGAATTCGTGAAGTCCACATCAGCCACCGAAGAAGCTCCCAGGAGAGAGACGGAACTCGTGCCAGTCTGTGCGCCTGGCTCCTCGGTCACCGTTGGGTTCAGCAAAGTTGCAGCCAAAACGGGAGCGTCGTTTCGAGGTTGTAGCGTCACGGTCGAGGTCGCTACACCCAGACTTGTATTTGTGTCCACACCGCCGTTGGCGATGCCACCATCATCCTGCAAGTAAGTCAGACTCACGACTCTTGTGGAACCAGCAAAGGCATGGCTGCTGTTGCGGTAAGCAAGGCCATTCAAGATGGTATTGAACTGAGACTCCGTCAGGCCTGAGTGAGTGAGCGTGACGGTCGCCGTGGCCCCTGAGACAGAGACGTTGATCACTGCTCCCAGACCTGAAGTCGTGGTTGAAGCTCCATTCGTCAGAGAAATCTCAGAACCATCGATTCGCAACAACTCATCCGCACCATTGCCAATACCTGCAAGTGTCAAACGTAGCTGGACGATCTCTTGGCCATCGCCGGTGGCATTCACATTCGAGGTCGAATAAAGCAGGACCGAAGTCACCGAGTCCTCGACATAGGATGGATTCAGCGCTGCCGCAGTCAGCAAGGGTGGATCATTGACTTGAACAATCGTGATCTCACCTGTCGCAAGGGCAGTTGTAGCTAGGGGACCTCCAGCATTCACTCCACCTGCACCTAAGTTGTTGCCATCGTTGAGTGTCACTGAATAACTCCGTGCTGCGGTCGGTGGATTATCCGTTGTATGCTCAAAGCGGATTGCTTCCAAAATGGCATTGACCTGAGCAAAGGTGGTCGTGTTGCTGAAGTTCACCACGAGGTTGGTTCCATTGAGGCCCCCACTTTGGCTCAAAATGCCTCCAGGATTTCCAGCAATGAAAAGACGATCACCTGACACTCCGCCACTCAGAGAAACTGTGACGGAACCAGCACCAAAGACGGTAGGCACCAGCGGGTTGGTGGTCGATGGGTCAACGTCAACCACGGCCGCCCCGCTAAGCAGCTGCTGCGGTGGTGTTGTGCCGATGTTATTGACGGGCGATTCGACCAAGGTGCCTGTCCAGACGGTAGTAAGACCGAAAGATGGCGCATCGTTGACCGAATTGATCTGCGCATCAAGAACCACGGAAGCACCAGCGACGCGAGATTCGAGAGGATGAGCTGTCGTGTCGTGGATCAAAGGAGCTGCAAGATCGCTCGTGAATGTGATGGGACCTGCGGATTGACCTGCTCCGCTGTTGTGAGCACCTGTGGGAACTGCTCTCTCGACAGGATGGATCGCCAGGCTTGGTTTGGTCACTGAGCCTGCCGTGTTGGCATGAAGGTTAGGCACGAAACGAACACGAGTCCCTGAGGTAAGAAGCAGCGCACGCGTTGAAGAAATGCCACCTGCAATGAGGGAATCCATGCTGGTCAAGGCGGTCCAACTGCTTCCATCCAATGAAATCTGCCACTGGCCGAGACCCGCATTGTTGAATGCAGAAATCGCCACGCCATCCAAATCATTGGAGGCTGGAATGGAAAGTTCATCTGGATCTTGGAAGTAAGAGCCCAAGAGAGTGTAGAACGTGGCTGCGGTCGAAGTGACATCCTCGCTCGTGACGATTGTTGTTCCTTGGGTAAGCAACGGTGAATCGTTTCTTGGCACCAAGTTCATGTTCACTGTCACCGTCGTGCTCAGCTCACCTCCCGTGCCTTGACCATTGTTGGCGGAACCGTTTCCATCATGGAAGGTGATGTCGATGGGCTTGATCGACAGGCCGAGAGCAGGGTTGTTGTTTGAATATGCCAAGTTCTGGAGAATGGCATTCACCGCAGCCTGCGTGGCATTGGCATTCAACGTAATGACCAATTGACCGGTGACTGAACTATTGTCGGTCAATGTGCCGATCGTCACGCTGTTGTAGCGCACTAAGGAGCCATTGTTGAAGAGAATGATGCCAGGTCCGGGATTGGTGAAGGCTCCACTTAGAGAAATGCCACCTGCAATTTGAGGCAGGAAGAAGTCAAAGGTATCGATGGTCTGGGCTCGCACCACAAGACGAGCACCGTTGAAGGTAGTCTCCTGACGTAGCGTGAGGTCAATGTCGCCCATGCTTGCCAGTCCACTTACCGCATCGTCCAGCAGCACTGCAGGACCTGCCACGTTCACCCCTACGGCCTCTGTGAAAGTGCTATCGTCATTCAGATTGGAGATCGTCGGCTGATCGTTAACTTGAGTGACATTGGCGCGGACCAGAGCTGGCACGGCTGAACCAAGGTCGGAAACATCTGTCCAGCCCGTCACAGTATTGGTGAACTGACGTGTTGCTGCGGTCGTCCAGGTGCGCGTGCCGCTACCATCCACCGCAACGACAGTCAGTGCGCCTGCAGGAGTGTTGAGTTGCTGGAAACGATCATTGAAGTTGGCGACAGGAATGAAACGCAGCAGGCTGTCTTTATTCAAAAGAAGTGCTTGTGTCGCAGAGACGTGATCTGGTGGTGTGGCCAACGGTGTGACATCGAGCCATATGGTCCCATTCGGCGAATATTGCCAGCGCCCCTGGGTGGCTTGGTTGCTCGCATCCGCTGCAACAGCGATCCCTGTGAACTGACCTGCTGGCAGGCTCGAAGGATCAGGATCTGCAAAAAAGCCACCCATGATTGATTGGATGCTAGCGCCAGTGGGAGCCAAAGTGTCTTCTGAGACGACAATCATTCCATTCGAAGAGAAGGACGGCGAATCATTCACATTTTGCACCTGGATCGTGAATGTGATGGCGTTGCTATTCAGCGGAGCGCCACTTCCCTGCCCTCCGTCATTGCCATCATTGAGGATCATTGAAGCGGTGATGTCACCATGCAGATCATTGGCAACACTAGCATAGGCCACACTCCGCATGAGCGTAGTGACGTGTGATGCCGTGGCATTGGCATTGAAAGTCACGACCAAGGTTCCTGCCTGGCTGTTGTTGGTGATGACAGCGCGTGTTTGTCCACCTATCACGACGTTTGATCCCGAGAGGCTGATGCCTCCGACCTCGGCGATCAAGAATCGATCCGTAGCCACAGCCGATGAAGCACGCCGAACGGTGAGTGTGACCCCTGCAAAGTCGTCTTCTGCTTGCTCGGTAAGCTCAATGTCGGTCAAAACCAAGTTGTTCGCCGCATTCAGAATCGTTGCTGATCCCATCAAATTCAAACCATTGCCTTCCGTGTAAGCCACCGTATCTCCACCTCCACTCAAAACAGGCGCGTCATTGACTGCATTGACATCGACATTAACCACTGCTGCGGAGCTCTTGGAACTAGTGGCGAAGTCAGAAGCCAGAATATCAATGGCACGAAACTCCAAGGCACTACGCCAGTCTGCACCCACCACGTCCACATCACTGTTGAAGTGCTGGGGTGGAGTGTAAGTCATCAGAGTTGCCTGAGCAGCAGTGATGATGTGCTCACCATTGGATAGTGGCGCAAAGCCTGGAGGAGTGACTGAATTCGAAGTGCCGAGCACGACGTTGTTGCTTGTGCGCAGCTGACCCACAAAGCCCGCCACCGTCGGGGAGGCAGTCGCTCTCAAACGCACATAGTAATGTGTGACCAAGGCATCGTCTTCAGCATCCAGACCTGTATCAGACTCAGCTGAGGAAAGCGAGAAAGTGAGGGTCCCTTCCTCATCCATGGTGTGATCAGCATTGGCCACAGTGGGAACATCGTTGACAGGTCTGACCGTGATTGAGACGCCCCGTGACGTCGAAAGTGGCCCACCAAAAGTGCCCGTATTGCCCTGGTCATTGACCGTTATCGTCAGGGTGTCTGAACCGTGATATTGATTCAGCCCCTGATAGGTTAGCCCATTCAAAGCAGAATTGATGGCCGATTGACTGCCTGTGAAGGTTACGGTTGAAGTGTTATTACCACTCACACTTGTCAGACCCGCAACGCCACCCAAGCTCAAGCTACCATTCAAGGCAGAGATTGTCGCTGTTGCAGAGCCCAAAGCGATGTCAGGATCGGCAAAGGAGATGGCATTGCCGTTGGCAGAAGAGAAGACCAGCTGGGCTTCTTCATCGACAAACTGCGCCGCAGGCACTGTCACCACCGGTGGCGTATTGACGCCAAGCATGATGATCGAAAGATTTTCAGTATCGCTCAGCGGACCTCCTGCACCTGTGTTGCCAAAATCATTGAACTGAAGCACTAGCGTGTCACTGCCGGTGGCCGCTGCAACAGGTCCTGCGGTGTAGGTTAGGCTGGCGAGCGTCGAATTGATGTTGGCCATCAAACCTTGGACGGTGACGAGACCCGTGCCATTGCCCACCACAAGTGCTAGGTCTTGGCGAACTTGCAGCGTGCCGCCATTCACGGCGAGTGTCAGAACCATATCAAGCGGACCGAATCCTGGATCAATCGCTTGAGTCACCGGATGAATGCTATCGGGATCCGCGACCGTAATGCCTCTGACATCAGTCTCATCAGATTCCACCGCGAAAATAGACGTGTAGGGCAGCGAGATGGTCGGTGCGTCGTTCAATGAACGTATCATCAGGCGGAACGTGTCAGCCGTTTCCACTCCACCACCGCCATCAGAAAGGGTGAATTGGAATGAATCCGAAGTCGCTTCAGAACCATTGTGCTGATAGCTGATGCGTCCGCTCTTGACCTCTTGTTGTGTAAACTTGCTGCCGACGCCCAGAGCTTCAGTTCCATCACGCCATAGAGTTCCGAACTGAGTCGCTGTCGTTAAGCGATACTGTAGCTGTGTGTCCGTGTTGTCAGGATCATTGCTCTGGAGGTGATCCGCAAAGGTAATGAAGGCAGTCGCCGCCTCATCAAGGCTCAATGGATCATTCTTCACCAGCACTGGATCATCATTGACCGGGACGATTCCGATCCTCATCACCGCAGTAGCTGTCGCATTTGCCTCCCCTGTATTGTCATTCACCGTGAAGGTGATCTGATCATCGTAGTTTTCACCGCCGTTGTGAACGTAGCGAATCAAACCTGCAGCAACATCAGCCGCTGTGAAATCTTCACCCACACCAATACCAGCCCAGCCCGTGACGCCATTCTTCTCCAGTGTGCCATGGAGAGCCGCATGAGACATTACCGCCATGGAGAATGTCAGGTTATTGATGGTGGCGAATCCTTGGCCAACTTTGTCGCTACCGACTCCATCGACATCGGAAGCACTCAGCATCGCAGGTGTCAGCACGATGGATGAGTTCTCCTGCAAGACGATATTCGAAGTGGAGATCACAGGCGCGTCATTGATCGGCGTGGCGTCAATCGTGAAGGTTGCAAAGGCAGGCTCCACGGGGACAGCAGCACTGGCACCATCGGTCACACGGAATCGAAAGGTAGAGCCAAAGGTCTCTTGGCCATCATGAACAAATTTGATTTTCCCCTGATTGATATCGTCTTGAGTAAACAAGTCTCCTGCGAGCAATTCCTGAGCATCAGAAACACTGTCGCCTGGAGTTGCATCTAGATAAAGGACGCCATTGTTTGGCACGGTGAGAAGAGTGTAGGCGATGCTCGCTACAGCATCATCGACATCATCTGACCTGAGCAGTGATGCACTCACCACCCCTTCGGCACCTTCCGAAAGCACAAGCGGATCGTTCACAGCGATGGTAGGCGGATAGTTCACGAAATAGACCGTGACGATCACCTCACCCTCGGCACTCCGGCCAATGGCATCCTCCATCGTGTAGAGGAAACGTGTCTCTCCAGAGAAGTTTAGGGTAGGCGTAAAGGTGACTTCAGCAGTAGTCGGATTCAAGCTGACAACTCCATGAGTTTCATAACCTGGTGCCATCTCCACAGCCGTGATGTGGAAGGGGGTAATGCCACCGTCATTGGCCAACAGTTCGGCTTCATCCAAGACCAGAGGTATGTTTTTGTCAGTTTCTGCATAATCTGTTTCGGCAAAGGCAGGGTAGAGACCCGCATCACCCGGATTACCCGAAGTGCCGCTACCTCCGGGATTGGTGCCACCCGCTGGAATGGTGACATTGACCGTGTGCACCGTGAGCGTGGTCGAAACTGCGTCTGGGTAAACGCCACCTGGGCGATTGTAGCGAATGTTGAACCCCTGATCACGCAGAGTAACTTGGAAAGAGTCCGTGGTGGTCGCACGCCCACGATGGCGATATGTAATGCGCCCAGCATCGACATCCGCTTGGGTGAAGGTTCCTCCCACTCCGAGTGGTGTGCCATTGAGGCGCAGGTTGCCATTCACAGGACGGGTGACCACACGATACAGCAAGGTGCCCGGAGGAGTGTCGATGTCATCGCCATTCAGTTCACTATCCGTCAATACAAAGGTGCCACCTGGCGCATTCACATTAAAATGATTTACCGCAAGCGTGGGTTCATCATCGACCGCTCTCACGGCTACAGAAATAGTCGCATCGGTGACAGCAGGCACTAGCGCATCGTCAGTGACACGAATGTTGAAGCTAAAGTTAGGGGGATTGAGTCGGTTGGTGGAAACATGATTCAAACGGAGCAGAGAAACCTGGCTCGCTGAAAAAGTCATGCCACCAGGAGCATCCAGCATGGCTTGAGTCACTGGTGAGCCATTGAACAAGAGCACGGCATCGGCAGCTGGTGGCAGAGATAGCAGACGAACGGTCAAGGCATGAGTTAGTGTCTCAACATCGGAAACGCTGAACGCCAGAGGAGCATTGGTATCACGTTCCAGAATTTCCGTCAGGGCATCGACCACAGAAGGTGGATTGTTGAAGGGCAAGACATTCAACGACACTGAAATCGGGGAAGCTGGATTGCCACCCAGCGCACCCACGATGCCGCCAGCGCCATCACGAAGACTGAGAGCAAAAGAATCGGGACCACTCACCACTCCATCGTGCTGATAGGTGAAGAGTCCCAAGTCGGCATAACTAAAGACACTGCCCACGGCTACCGGAGCTGAGTTGAAGAACAAATCTCCGTGAGTGGGCAGGCTTTCGATGCGCAAAATGAGCTGCACATTGAGGTTATCAGAATCCAAGACACGCAGATTGCTGGTACCAAACGTCAGGCTTGATCCATAAGCCACGTTGGCACTCAGAGGGACCGGATCACCGGGTGGATTTTGTCCTGGCACATAGAGCTGCGGCGCATCATTGACAGGTGTCACCAAGATATTGAGCACTTTGGTCTGGGAAGTGCCGCCAGCAGCGGGCAGTTGATCAGTCACACTGTAGGCGAGGGTTTGCGCCACCGCAGGTTCATTGCCCTGGTGCACGTAGCGCAGACGGCCTGCATTGATGTGCGCCTGAGTGAAAGTGGAACCTGCGGAGAGGTTCGACCATCCACCTGCGCCTGTGACATCGAATTGGAAAGCCCCCTCGGATAGCTGTGTTCCAGGCGAAAGGATCGTGTAAACCACTTGAGTTGGATTGGCTTCAACATCGACCACAGAAAGAAGACCCGAGGTCAGCACCGAAGTGCCGCCTTCATCCACCAGCAGGGGGTAATCATTCGCCACTGTGAATGCATCATTCACGGAAGTGATCGACGTGCTGATCTGTCCACCCAAGCTATCGAAGTCGGATGCCGCCAGATTGGCATTCAAAGTCAGGCGTGTGTTGGGGTGTGTGGTGAAAGTGCGCCCATTGCTGCTATCCACCGCATGAACTGTCAGCGCTGCAGGTGTGCCAAAGTAGTGCTGGACCGGAAGGAACCTGAGCAGTGCATTGCGACTGAGGAGCAACGCTGCGCTGGAACTCACTGCACCCACATTGCTCCAACTCACTCCACTATTGATGGAATACTGCCAGCGGCCTTCCGTGGTAGCGTTTGCAGGATTGGCACTGATGGCAATGCCTGCAATCGCGTCATTGTCATTGTCATTGTAAAGAGGCAGCAGAGACTGCACCGAGGCTCCAGGGGGGGATAGCGTGTCTTCATTCACCGCAGCGAGAACTCCTGAGCCCGTCGCTGGGGCATCTGGCAAATTCGTAACTGTAACCGCGATGCTCTTGCTGTCTTGTTTGGCAGGATTGCCCGTGTTGGCCAAGTCATTGACCGTGACTTCGATGGTGGCAGGACCAAAGTAATTGGGTATGGGCGTGAAACGCAGCCCAGTCATCGCGGCATTCAGGTTCGAGATCGTTCCGAAGAAAGTCAGATTCGAGAATGTGGCCTGCGTGATCGCAGCACCGCCAGTGGCTGCATCTCTCAGGCCTGTGAGCTGACTTAGGGTCACATTGCCCTGAGTCGCCGTGATCGTTGCGCGAATGACCGCTGATCCGGCATCAGGATCTGCCAAGGACACGCTGCCAATGAGGCTTTGCGTGCTGTCTTCATCCACGGTTGCTGTGGCCGGTGCACTCACCACAGGAGGTTCATTGAAAGGCTGAATATCCAGCGTGACCGTGCTGGTGTTGCTGAGGGCATTTGCAGCATCGATCGCGCGAAAGGTGAAACTGCTGGAACCTTCAAAATTAGCAGTGGGGGTGAAGGTCATGCCTGTTGCTTGAGCCACTGTGATGTCGGTGTTGGCTGCGCTGAGGATGACGTTGTTGCTGGTGCGTAACGTGCCATTCGCAGGAATCGTGACCACACGATAATTCGTAACCACAGCGTCGGTGCTCGTGTTCGTTCCGGTGTCTGCGTCCTGAGAGCTGAGTGAAAAAGTCGCAACTTGGTTCTTCGTTCCATTTACCGTGAAATTCGAAGTCAAAGGCGCATCATTCACTGGAGTCACGCTGGTGGAGAGTGCCACCGTCGCCGCAGAATAGACCCGAGAGCCTCCGTAATTTGCAGCGCTAGACAGGTCGGGGCCTGCGCCACGTGTCACCGCTCCAGATGAATTATCGATCAAACGAAGCGTCAGCCCGCTGGGAGTTCCAAACCAATTTGTGGCGGGAAGGAATCGCAGGCTATCGCCCACGGGCAAAAGCAAGGTGCTCGAAGCGGTGCGCGTGCCGACATTGATCCAGCTGCTGCCATCGTAGTACTGCCACTGACCCTGACTGGCATTGACGGTATTCGCGACGACGGCCACACCTGCCAGAGAATGCGCGGTGGAGCCACCCGAGACGTTGTCGGTTTCATCGGCAAACCTAGCACTGAAGAGCGAAGTGACCGTGGCTCCCGGGGGGCTGACAGTATCTTCATCGACGACGGGTAAGCTCGAAGCGCCCGAGGCGATGGGCGCATCGTTCACCGGCGTGATGGTGAGATTGAAGTTAAAGCTCAGGGTGTTTCCAGCCGTGCGATTGTTGAAGTCGGAAGTCACCGTGACTTGAATCTGCGCTGTGCCGTTCCAGTTGGCCGCAGGCACAAAGGCCAAACTGTTGAAGAAGCTATTCAAACCCGAGCGTGAGCCCTGAGAAGCCAGCTCTGCGTTGGAGACTTCCCCATCACTCAAGATTCCATTGCCTGAAAGAAGTCTCACCACGGCCTCCATGCGGTCACTGCCAGGCTCATTAACTGTGATGGCCGTGCCAAAAACGAACTGGGTATCTTCAGGTGAGCTTCGTGGCCCCGGATTGGACACGTTTGGCATGTCGTTGTAGCCCAAAACGGCAGGCAGTTGTGCCAGTTCTGATTCCAGAGCTGCATCCAGGCGCTCGATGGATCCCACATGAAACTCCAGATGAAGGTCTCCCCCCAAAGCCGTGCTACCTGTGGCATCGGTGCTCGCCGCAACATCCAGTCCGGTCAGGCTGGCGAGGTTTTGGACAAATTGCTTGCCCCTGGTTCCCTGGGCGATGCGGCAACCATAGAGAAGCATGTCAGCGCCTGGCGCAAAGGCACGCTTCCAGGATTGCAAAGACTCGCGAGACGCAGTGACTCTCTCAAAAGAAAGACTTTCTGAGGACAGTTCTAGCGCTCCAGGCTCACCCTCAGTGACCCAGGAGAGACGCTGCAGTCCCCTCTCTTGCTTCAGGCGTTCGCTCACTTGGTGGAGAGCGTCTCGACCGGGCTGAAGCAGAAGCACACGCCCAGGGTAGCGCTCCACCAGACGTTCCCAACCGCGCACGGAAGGGTCCACGACGGTCAGACTCTCGGTGGCATCGGCTGAACTCGTCTTTTCCGGCGCTGATGCGGCCTGACTCACTTCTTTGGCCTCAAGCATCGGAAGGGAAGCCGACAGACATAGCCAGCTGATGCTATGAAAGATCAGCCAAGACGTTAGACGGCTCAGCGCAATCCATCCTGTAGTTTTGTTAGTGTATGTTTGCATAGTGATATTCCTCCAACAAATTTCTTAATTTTGAGACTAGATTTTCACTGGCTTCTCAGTTTTGCTATTCACGCCTCGCTTTGGGTTCAGCTCTTGTTCCCTGACGGTGAATCCAATAGGAATCCGCCAGCACCTAGACCTGTGGAGTTTGTCACCTGGCTTTCCAGGTTGACCACAGCCGCCCCACGGACGGCAGAAACCGTCACAAACTCTGAACACAAAGTTCGACAAATGGCCTGCGGGGTAGCAGTCACGCCGGTGATTCGGGTCAGTCGTTGAGGGATTTTCATGGCTTGAGGGGTGAAACGATCTCGTTTGAGGTATTGGTTACAATTTCTATATCAATTATAATAATTCAAACATTATTTCTGATTTATTTTTTACATTCTTGTTTTGAATATGACATTTCTTGTTTTTGAAGCCTTTCGAACTCCCATTTTCGGGAATCTCGGCGCGCCACGAGCCGTTTTGGCAGCTCAAAAACCCATTTTCGTGATTTCGAATCAATTGTGGGAGTCTTGAAAACGAGAAATAGGCGCCTGATTTCAGCTTTTTCTTTAAATTCATTCAGGCTGATCTTAAGCCGGGATGACCTGCCCCTGCCGCTCTTGCTTTTGTTTCTCTCAAAGCTGCGCTGGAATCGCTATGCGAGAAGCCTTCATCTCTGTCTCAGTTTGTTCGACAGTGCTCCTGGCAGGAGTTATCGGGCGTTTCTCGACTCATGCCCAGCGACCAGCTCAGCCTCTTCAGCACCGATGCGCCTGCTCCTCTGCAGGAAGCCCTGGTGGAGCGCGTGGCGCGGGTGCAGCTGGAGGGATCGGCTGCGCTGGAGCTGGACTACGCGGTGCCCTCGAAGCTCGCGGAGCGCATCCGCATCGGCACACGCGTGATGGTGCCGCTGCAAAGCCAGCGCGTTCCTGCTGTGGTGATTGAGCTACTGGATGCATCTTCCCATCGCGGGCGATTGAAGGAGATCGTGAGCATTGTCGGCTCACGGCCCATGTTTACTCCTGGTCTGCTGAAGCTCGCAGAGTGGGTCTCCGAGTACTACATCGTGCCCGTGCATCGGGTGCTGCGGGCCATGCTGCCGCAAGCGGTTCGGGACAAGCCCGAGACCTTTCTCAAAGACAGCCAGCTGAAGCTGGTGAAAGAGCCTGCCCTAGAGCTGCTGGACAAGATGCAAACCCGCGCGCCTTTGCAGGCAAGACTGCTGGAAGAACTGCGGCGTCGAGGTGGCGAGGCGAACTTGAGCGATCTGCGCCGCGAACTGCCGCAGGCCACGACGGTGCTGAAAAGCTTGCTCAAGCAGGGCTGGATCACCCGCGCCGAAATCCGCGTGACGCGCGATCCTTTTCAAACCGAGGATTTTCTCCCGTCTCAACCGCTGGCGTTGACCGAGGAGCAACGGGCCGCCTATGAGGCTGTCCTCCAGGCCATCGCCAATCCGGCGGAGGCCAAGCCGCTGCTGCTGCATGGCGTGACGGGGAGTGGCAAGACCGAGGTCTATCTCCAAGCCATTGCGGAGGTGCTGAAGGCAGGTCAGACGGCTCTCGTGCTCGTGCCGGAGATCAGCCTGACGCCTCAGACCATTGAGCGTTTCAAGGCACGCTTTTCCGAGAAAAAAGACAGCATCGCGGTGCTGCACAGCCACTTGAGCGATGGCGAGCGTCATGACGAATGGTTCAAGGTGCAGGAAGGCCGGGCGGACATCGTCATCGGCGCACGCAGTGCCATCTTTGCCCCCCTGGAGCGGCTAGGACTGATCATCGTGGATGAGGAGCACGAGCCCAGCTACAAGCAGGAAGACACCCCGCGCTATCACGCCCGAGATCTGGCTGTGCTGCGGGCACGCATCGAGCGCTGCGCGGTGCTTCTGGGCTCTGCCACCCCGAGTTTGGAGTCGTTTCAAAATGCGCTCACCGGCAAATATGAGCTGCTGCGCATGACCAAACGCACGGATGGGAAATCCATGCCTCTCATCCGCATCATCGACATGCGCCTGCAACGGCGCAAAGGCACCGGCACGAGCATTGGCAATGCGATGATCCTCTCCGAACGATTGCGTGCAGCCATCACCACAAGACTGGAGCAGCGGGAGCAAACCATCCTTTTCCTCAACCGTCGCGGCTTTCACACCACACTCGACTGCAACGCTTGCGGGGAGGTCGTGCAATGTCAGGACTGTGCGATCCCGATGACGCTGCACAAGGCAGACAACCGCCTCGTCTGCCACATCTGCGGAGCACGGCGGGTGCCTCCGACAAAATGTCCGAGCTGCAAAGAGCCAGGGCTGAAGTATGGCGGCTTCGGCACGGAACGGGTCGAGGCCGCTGTGCGCGAGGTTTTCCCCCAGGCCAGGATCGCCCGCGTGGACACCGACACCATGCAGCGGAAGAACCAACTGCGCGACACGCTGCGCGACTTCCGCGCGCAGAAGCTGGACATCCTGATCGGCACGCAAATGATCGCGAAGGGCCTCGACTTTCCCAATGTGACGCTGGTCGGTGTGCTGAATGCCGACACCGCCCTGAATCTGCCCGACTTCCGTGCGGCAGAGCGCACCTTGCAGCTCTTGATCCAGGTCGCTGGCAGAGCAGGGCGCGGCGAACTGAAAGGCGAGGTCTTTGTGCAAACTCATGCGCCCCACAGTCCAGCCATTCAGTTCGCAAGGCACAACAACTTCGAGGGCTTCGCCGATCAGGAGCTAGAGCACCGTCGTGCTTTTCAGTATCCGCCTTACAGTCACATGGTCTTGATCAGCAGCCGGGGCAAACACGAAGCGCAGGCGGAATTCACGCTGCAGACGCTGCACAAGCGGCTCGAACAAGGTCTGCCCGAAGGCACTGTCATGGGGGAGCCGACACCTTCCTCACTGGCAAAAGCACATGGCCAATTTCGCTTCCAGCTCTTGCTGCGCACGGACCGCATTCGCACGCTGGCCCGGCACATGCAGACTGTCATGGACACGCTCTCACCACCGCCGGACATTCTGGTGACCTGGGATGTCGATCCCGTCAGCCTTGGCTGAGGATCAATCGTCCCGCACCCGTCCCCTGCCCCGCTTCACCTCGCCCCGGCTGCGCTTTTCCTGGAGCATCCGCTGCTTCACCCCTCGTGGTTTGGGCCGATTTTGGCGGCGGAGTTTTTCACGCTCGTTTTGCTCGGCCAGCCTATGCTCCCGCCGTTCAGCCTCCAGCTTATCACAGAGCTCTACCCGAGCCCAGTGGCGGTTCATGACCTGAGATCGCTCCCGCTGGCAGCGCACCTCCACGCCACTCGGCACATGGCGCAGCAAGACCGTGGAAGATGTTTTGTTGATCTTCTGCCCGCCAGGCCCACTGCCACGGACAAAGTCTTCCTGCAGGTCATCCTCGCGGATTCCTAGCTTTTTCATGCGCTTTTCGAGCGCAAGATGATCTGGCAGCGGCATGCGGCATCTTTCTCTGCAAAGGCAGTGGCGTCGAACCGAAAATCCTGTCGCTCAGGTGGCGAGTCTCTTTCACCCTGGTGCCGAATCTCCCCCATGCCACGATACCCTCTGCTGATCGCCTCTGCCCTCATCCTTGCAGGCATCTTGGTGCCCTTCGCCATCTGGGGGGATCGTTTTGATGAGGTTTTTAGCCTATCGGGAACACAGGCATGGATCACCTCCCACGGGTCGTGGGCTTGGCTGGCGGGCATGCTTTTGCTCATGAGTGATCTTATCCTGCCGGTGCCAGCCACCCTTATCATGTCGGCCCTGGGGCTTCTCTATGGCGTCTGGCTGGGAGGGCTGCTGGCCTCGGCGGGCTCCTTTCTGGCAGGCATGGTGGCGTATGCCGCCTGCCGTTGGTTGGGGCGGCCTGCGGCGCTCTGGCTAGCAGGCCAGCAGTCTCTGCAGCGTGGGGAGTGTCTGTTCTCACAGCATGGGGGGTGGCTAGTGGCACTGTCCCGCTGGATGCCCGTCTTGCCTGAAGCCATCGCCTGTCTCGCTGGCCTAGTGCGCATGGACCTGCGGACTTACACCGCCGCACTGGCCTGCGGCTGTGTGCCGGTGGGCTTTGCTTTCGCAGCCATCGGCGCGCTAGGGAACCGCAACCCTGGGCTCGCCATGGTGCTCAGCGTGCTGCTGCCTCTGCTGCTCTGGTGGGTCGCTCGGCGCTGGCTCCAGCGGCAGGCTTGAAAGCCCAGGGAAGGGATCTCATCCCGCTTCTCAGCCGGTCTGAGCCGCCACGTCGTGGCCTGATGTGGGGCCTGTTTGATGGCCTGCCGATGCAAGCAAAATTTCACCAAATTATCAGCAAAAAACTGCATCCAGCGAATCGGGAATTATTTCGATTCCTGACAACGGAAATGTGAATAAGACCGCCAAAAAGAGGACTTTTTCTCATTTTTGATCGATTCGAAATGTCACTTATTCACACTCCCCAGGAAAACATCGTGACAACCTTTGGCGCATTTTCTTCTCAAAATTATAGGGTCATTATGCCATTTTGACACCCGAAATTTTTTTTCGCCTGTGGAACGTTGATTTTTGGGCTGTGCAACATTCCCGACACAATGGGTAGGGTAAAAACATCTCGACCACCCACAAGATATTGTGCAATCTCCCCTCCCGTCCGCGCAACATCTGGTGTTTAAAGCCAAGTTGAGCTGATCTTTAGCTTTCACAAACAAACCCACTCTCTTCCCACTCCCCCTACCATGGAAAAGACCTACAAAATCGGCAATCGTGAGTTCCCCCTCGACCAGGAGAAAGCTGAAGCTGCCTTCGCAGCCAAGAAGGTCATCAATGGTCGCAAGAGCATGACCTTTAACCTGCTCCCACTCAAGTACCAGTGGGCCTATGATCTTTATCGGACCATGAAGGCCAACCACTGGGAGCCAGAAGACATCCAGATGCAGAAGGACGTGGAACAATGGCGCTCTAACGAGATCAGCCAAAATGAGCGCTGGATCATCATGATGGGCATCGGCTACTTCTCCGCCGCTGAGGGTATCGTCGGGGACAACATTCAGCACGTCGTCCGTGAGTTGGTCACCGCGCCCGAGCTGAAGCTGGTGCTCGGCCGCCATGCTCATGAAGAAAACATTCATGCCGATTCCCTGCTCTACATGATCTCATCCCTGGGAATCAATCCGCACGAATGCGAAGCCATGTTCGAGCAGATCCCGACGATCGTGCGCAAGAACGACTTCGTCACCCGCACCTCACACAGCCTGCGCCGCGACCTAGACCTGACCCAGGGGGAAAACAAAAAGCTGCTCGCGAAGAACATCTTCGTTTTCGGCCAATGCATGGAAGGCACCCAGTTCTACGGCCTCTTTGGCATGATCCTGGCCCTGTATCGGCAGAACAAATTCCCCGGCATCGGCCAGATGTTCCGCTACACGCTGCGGGACGAATCCAATCACATTGAGGTCTTCCGCAACCTGTTCATGGACCTGATCGAGGAAAACCCCGAAATCTGGACTCCTGAATTCCGTGAAGAACTCGTCGAAACCATGCGTGAGGCCGTCACTCTGGAGAAGGAATTCATCCGCGACTGCCTGCCTGTGAATGCCGTGGGCCTGAGCGCTGATGAATTCTGCCAATACATTGACTTCATCGCCGATCGCCGACTCGCCGGCTGCGGCCTGCCTGCGCTGAACCCAGGTGCCACGAATCCACTGCCCTGGCTGGCAGACCTGATGGACGTGCGGAAGGAGCAGAACTTCTTCGAAGGCAAAGTCACCGACTACCAAAAGGCTTCCGCGCTCGCCCACACCTCGGACGACGACCTGTAAGCCTTCGGTTTCGAAAGTCTGCGCCGAATCTTCCCCCAGCGGTGCGGGTTTTCTCCTCTCCCTCCTTTGACCCGCGTTGGTTTAGCAAACATTCACCTCACTCCCGCTCCCGCCATGATTGCCACCCTGCTCCAGGAAGATAAAGTCCTCCGCCAAGTCGCCAAGGCCCCCAAGGCCCAAAAACCCCAGCACGACTGGCGCTCCGTCGTCGGTTCACGCAATGCTGCCCCCGCCCTGAAGGTCACGGTCGGCGGAGCTGAGCGTGATTTCGACATCGGTGAAATCGCCGACACCATCGGCAGCGCACTGACGGATCACTTCCTGGCTCGCCGGAAAGAAGAAGACGTGTACAATGAGGCGAACCGCCGCTTTGTGCAAAACATCGCCCAATCCGTGGCGGAAGAACTAGGTCAGGTCGTCAGCCAGATCGGTGAAGGCGGAGCCAAGGCCATCACCCTCAGCGCGCGTGACCTGCATCAGTGCATCGAGCGTGCCTTGGTGAAAAACAACGCACACGATGTGGCCCGCACCCTAGCCGAAAAGCGCAAGCACCACGCCGAATACGACCCCTTTGCCGAAACCACAGCTCTGCAGCCCCTGATTGTGAATACCAAAGTCATCCGCCGCAGCGGCCAACTCGTCCCCTGGAACCACAACAAGATCGAAATCGCCGTTCGCAAGGCCTTCCTGTCTCTGGAAATGGATTCCTCCCCAGCCGTCAGCATCGCCGAGACCGTCAGCCGACTGATTGCCGAGGAGAACAAGCAGTTCATCCACATCGAAGATGTGCAAAACCTTGTCGAAGAAGAGCTCATGAAGGGCGGCTTCTTCAAAGTGGCCCGTGCCTACATTCAGTACCGAGCCCTGCGTACCAAGATGCGCGAGACCGAAGAAGCCGAAGCCGCTATCGCTGCCGAGCAGGAAAGCGAGCAGCAGCAGGCCCTCATCTTGGTCAAAACCCCCGACGGCAAATCCTTCCTCTGGGATGGTGCTGATCTCAAGAAACGCATCGACTTTGCCATCCTCGGCCTCGACCTCTGCCTGCCACGCAATGAAATCGAAATGGAGCTGCGCCGCTCCATCAACAGCGACATCACGCTCGACCACCTGAAGAAAACCGTCATCCTGAACGCAAAAACGCTCATGCAGCGTGACGCAGACTTTGGCAAATTCGCTGGTCGCATCCTGCTCACCTACATCTATGAAGAAGTGCTCGGCTGGGACATCGTCCGCGATGGCATCGACCAGCTCAAGGAATACCACCGCCGCGCCTTCCGCCGCAACCTAAGCCGTGGCGTCGAGATCGACCGCTACAACCCACGCCTGCTTCAGTTTGATCTCGACAAGCTCGCTGATGCCTTGGACCCCACCGCTGACCTCGACTTTGACTTCCTGGGCATCCAGACCCTCTACGACCGCTACCTCATCGTCGATAAGAAGATCAAACCCTCCAAGCGCCTCGAAACCCCGCAGCTCTTCTGGATGCGCGTTGCCATGGGACTGAATGTCGCAGAAAAAGAGACGCCTGAGGACAAAATCATCGGCATCTACCGCATGTACAAAGGCCGTCGGTTCTGCTCCAGCACCCCCACGCTTTTCAACAGCGGCACGCTGCACAGCCAGCTCTCCTCCTGCTACCTCTACAAGGTGGACGACAGCATTGAGTCCATCATGTACCGCGGCATCGCCGAAAACGCCTTCCTTTCCAAGTGGGCCGGAGGCCTCGGCGGCTCCTGGACAGCCGTACGCGGCACGGGCGGCTACATCAAAGGCACCAATGGCGAATCCCAGGGCGTCATCCCCTTCCTCAAGCTGCACAACGACCAGCTCATCGCCGTCAACCAGGGCGGCAAGCGCCGTGGCTCCGGCTGCGCCTACCTCGAAGTCTGGCACAACGACATCGAAGACTTCCTCCAGCTGCGCGTGAACACCGGTGACGAGCGCCGCCGCACCCACGACCTCAATACCGCCAACTGGATCCCCGACCTCTTCATGAAGCGCATGGAGTCCCGTGGCAACTGGACCCTCTTCCGCGCCAACGAAGTCGCCGATCTCCACGAGCTCTACGGCAGCGCCTTTGAAAAGCGCTACGAGGAATACGAGGCCCTCGCCAAGACCGGCAAGATCTTCGGCCGCGAGATCCCCGCCATCGACCTGTGGAAAAAGATGCTCAAGGCCATCTTCGAGACCGGCCACCCCTGGATGACCTTCAAGGACCCCTGCAACGTCCGCAGCCCCCAGGACCACGTCGGCGTCATCCACAGCTCCAACCTCTGCACCGAGATCACGCTGAACACCTCCGCCGATGAGACCGCCGTCTGCAACCTCGGCTCCGTCCTCATCGACAACCACCTCGACGACTCCGGCAACATCGACCACGCCCGCCTGCGCGAGACCATCCGCAGCGCCGTCCGTGCCCTCGACAACGTCATCGACATCAACTACTACCCCACCGAAGCCGCCAAAACCTCGAACACCCGTCACCGCCCCATCGGCCTTGGCGTGATGGGTCTCCAGTACGCCCTGTATCGCAAAGGCATCCCGTTTGCTTCCAAAGAAGCCGTCGAGTTCAACGACGAGATGATGGAAGCCATCGCCTACTACGCCTACGAAGCCTCCAGCGACCTCGCCGCCGAGCGTGGCCAGTACTCCACCTACAAAGGCAGCAAGTGGGACCGCGGCCTCCTCCCGCAGGACACCCTCGACCTGCTCGCCAAAGAGCGCGGTCAAGACATCGACGTGCCCCGCAGTGGCAAAATGGACTGGTCCGGCCTGCGTGCCAAGATCGCCAAGCAGGGCATGAGGAACAGCAACGTCCTCGCCATCGCCCCCACGGCCACCATCTCGAACATCATGGGCTCCAGCCCCTGCATCGAGCCCCTCATGAGCAACATGCTCGTGAAGTCCAACCTCTCCGGCGACTTCATGGTGCTGAATCCCTACCTCATCCGCGACCTCAAGAAGCGCGGCCTGTGGACCGACGAGATCCAGAACAAGCTCAAGTACATGGATGGCGAGATCGAGGCCATCGAAGAGATCCCCGTGGACCTCAAGCGCCGCTACGCCACCGCCTTCAGCATTGATTGGGCCTGGCTCGTGGATGCCGCCGCCCGTCGTCAGAAATGGATTGATCAGAGCCAGAGCGTGAACCTCTTCTTCGGCGGCACCGAAATGAGCACCCTCAGCCACATGTATCGCGGTGCCTGGAGAAAAGGTCTGAAGACCACCTACTACCTCCGCACCCGCAGCGCCTCGAACATCGAAAAGAGCACCGCCGAGATCAAAAAGGAAATCAGCAGCTCCGTCATCGCCGGCACCAAGCGCGACTACACCGCCGAAGAAGTCCAGGCCTGCAGCCTCGAAGCGATGCGGAACGGCGGGACTTGTGAGGCTTGTCAGTAGTCTTCCTCGCTTCAGTCGGGCGGGTCTGACATGTCAGACCCGTCCGACAAAACCTACCATTGCACCCCAGTGACCCACCCCCATGCCAGACGACCCCGAAGGTCCCCTGATGCCGCATGGTGGTTATGAGAATCTCCGTAGCTACGCCGTCGCCGAAGCGGTCTATGACGCCACGGTTGTCTTCTGTGACCGCTTCATCGAGAAAACCAGCCGCACCCACGATCAGATGGTGCAGGCTGCCCGCAGCGGCGTGAGAAACATCTCCGAAGGCAGCGGGAACGCCGCCACCTCCAAGAAAATGGAGATGAAGCTCACCAACGTCGCCCGGGCGAGCTTGAACGATGAACTCGCCAAGGACTACAAGAGCTTCCTCTTGCAGAAAGGACTCCGCGTCTGGCACAAAGACTCACGCCAATGCCTCGCCATGCGGGAGCGCCTCAAACACGACGTTTATCCAAATCCACCGCGCCCAGCCAAAGGCAAAGTCATCCTCACAGGTCTAGCTGGACTAGCGGACTTCGTTGCCAAAGCAGATCCAGAGTATGCAGCCAACGCGATGCTCTGCGCCATCAATCAGGCGGCTTACCTGATCAGACGCCAGGTTGAAAGCCTGGGACGTGATTTCGCCGAGAACGGTGGTTTCACCGAGCGCCTGTATGCCACACGCCTGAAGGCCCGCGCCAAACAAGAAGGCATCCCAGAATGCCCCACCTGCGGAAAACCGATGCGCCGCCGCACTGGAGGCAAAACAGCCAGACAATTCTGGGGCTGCTCTGCCTACCCCAATTGCAAAGGCACCCGTGAAATCGAGCCCTAAACCCCTCCCTCCCCCGCCATCGGACCCGTCCGAAATGTCAGACACGCCAGACCCAGCCCAAGGCAAAAAGATAACCAAATTCTCAGCCCTCTTGCTATCATTTTTTAGCAAAAATGATCAACTCACTTAAATATTCAGTCTATTCGGAGGGGAGAACGGGGGCAGGGTGCAAAAAATCAACAGACAGACTTTGCAGGCGTGTTTTTGAAACACCCACCTGCTGACCCCGAACTAGGGTAAAAGGATGGAGGGTCAAAGATGTGCAAACCCCTCTGCAGAACCCTCCTTTGACCCGTCATCCTTCGATCCAAGGCAGGGCGGCAGCGAGGCACAGAGGCATGCTCACCCTGCTGACCGAAAAAGGAGGGCAGCCCCTCCCAAGCTCCCCGTTTTCTGCCCCCATCTGCTGTCAGCCCCTCCGTGGTGTCGAGCCGCGGACTCAAGTGTCTGTCCCTTGATCCCCCCTTCGCCCTCAAGGTTTGCAATCTCGCCGACGAACCACCAAGCTCTCCCCATGTCCTCCCGTTCTCCCGCCACCCATCCACAGCTGACCCGCTCCAAACGCTTTCTCTGGATGCTGACCTTGGTCGGCGGCTTCAGCTTCGCGATCAAGTTCATGGGCATCTTCTCCCGGCAAGAGCAGCTTTTTGAAGATATGCTGGGCCACAGGTCCAAGCTTTCCTTCGCGACCCAGGTCGCGATTCAATGGCAGCATTGGTTGGGTGCCAATCTTCTTTACCTGATCCTCGCAGGCTTGATCGTCCTCATCTGGATCGGCTTCGCCAAGAGCGCCCGCCGGGTCCAGATCGTCGTCCTAACCCTGACCGCCTTCCTGGCGCTGCAAGGCGTCATCTCCGTCGCTGTGCCCTACCCCGAGATTCTAAAGCTGATCCGCAGCCTGTCGAAGTTCGAGGGGGACGACGTCAGGGTGCAAAAAATCAACTAGCAGCCTGCACCGCCGTGTTTTTTGGGGGCCTAGGATGTTCATGCCTCCAGCCCGAAGGCTTTGCGGATGGAAGTGTGAGAATGCTTCCGGCCAGCTTTGAGGTCGGCCAGACCGGCTTCGATCTTCTGGCGCACATAGATCTGATACATCAGATCGTCCCAACTCGCCGAGACCGGCAGATCACGAACCAGCCGGGCGGCCGCAGACTTGATTTTGGCAGCAGGAACTTTGGTGGCAGGCACGACCCAAGAACGCCCACCTGCGCCCAGAGTTCAAGCAAGACCTTTCCGGCTGCCCTGGATGAAGGCCAAGGGGCTTCCGCATCTTAGCGAAGGGTTGCCAAGCCCAAGCACAGGCTACCCTGGAATCCAGTGCAGCCCAGGTGTCCGATCCGCCGCGAACCGCGACGCGGTTCCGTCATGCAGCCCCAGGGTGCCGAGCCTTGGGCGAGCGCTCCCTGAGGTCAACAGGGCATCCCCCACCCACGATCCCGGACCGTAACGCGGTCCCGTCAGAAGGCGCGGGAGGTGGAGACGGTATCGTGGGCCAAGGAACCGTGACGGAACCTCGTTGAGGTTCGGCGACGAATGAGGGCGCGGGGTGTTCGAGTCCCAGGGGAGCACTCGCCCAGGCTCGGCACCCTGGGGCTTCATGACGCAAGCCCGTCGGGCTTGGGTTCGGCGTGTGGAGGTGTCGCCGATGAAGGCTGAGGCCCGGCATTCGGCAGCGCTCTGGACACATTCATCAGTCACTCGATGGAGAAGGCGGCACTCAACATAAATGCGGTGCAGTCATGCAAAGGAAGGTCCGAGTGCGCATGATGTTCTGATTAAATCTTGCTGGCAGCCATGCAGAAGCCTACTCTGGCAACAACTGAGCGATTATGGCCGTGCCCACAAACAACAAGCCTATGGAGATGCGCGCCAGCGCCTGCGCGAAGGCTTCTTTGCGCACAGAAATGGAACGCGTGCGGCGGATGACTGTTGAAGAACGCATTCTGGCCGCGCTCGGCATGAAGTCGAAGTTCGGCTGGCTGCAGCCATCCCTGACGACGAAACATGAATGAGGGTCCTGAGTCTCTTTTAACGGCGGCGGAGGTCGTTGTTTCTGTGCTGAAGGAGTTTCAGACCGAGTCTGTGGTCATTGGCGCCGTCGCCCTCGCCGCCCATCACTATGTGCGTTTCACCGAGGATCTGGATATCGGGATGAACGCGGATCCGCAAAACTTTCGCGCCATTGCCGAGGCTCTTCGCGCGCGAGGCTTTCAAGTGAGGCTGCGCGAACCGGATGCCGACGACCCGCTTTCCGGAGTCATTGATGTCGAGTGCAGCAGTGGGTTGATTCAGATCGTGAACTTCGGCCAGACCTTTCCTGCGGTGATCGAGGACGCCATCATCGAAGCGACCCTTGCTGTCCGTCCGGAGAGTCCTTTGCGTGTAGCGCCGCTGCCACATCTCGTCGCCCTCAAACTTTATGCGGGTGGTTTCAAATCCAAAGCGGATGTGGTGGAACTGCTGCGACGAAACGCAGATGCCGACCTCAACGAGGTGAGCAGCCTTTGCGAGAAATATCGTCTGCGTGGCTTGTCGGAACTTTTGGAAGAAGCGCGAAAGTGATGCTCAGTGAGCTTTCTCTTTCTCAGATCTTTGGCAAGCCGTCCCAAGCTCCCCTTTTCTGCCCCATCGGCTGTCAGCCATCCGTGCCATCGCTCAGCGGCGAGTGGTTCGTTCTTCTCCTGCCGTCAGCCGCCTGTTCGGACCTCTTGTTATTCCGTGAGCACCAACGGCGCGGCTCATGTCAGCCTGGGGCGATCAGCCCCAGGTTCGCGAGCCACCGCAAACCCGCCCTGACCGAGGGCTGAAGGCCCGAGCGATGCACGAGACGCCAGGAGCATCGGTCGGGCTTTCAGCCCTGCACGGGCGGGGTGGTTGGTGGGGCTGATTTCCTGGGCCGTTGGCCCAGGCTGGCATCGGGCGGGCCTGTGGCCCTTGGTGAGCAGATGAGCAGATGCTTGGCATTCTATCCATCATCATTGCAGGCAGAAGTGTCCTTCATAACTACAAACGAGTCTTGCCGTCTCCCACGCAGTTCAATATGATAGAGGCATGTCAATCACCGCTCTCCGCACTGCCTTCTTCCAACTGCCCGCCACGGAGCAGGCTGCACTTCTGGATGACCTCATCGTCGCTTCTTGCGATGCCGCCTGGGAAGCCCGCCTCGCGCCGGAGATGGAGGCGCGTGTCGATGCCGTGCAACGCGGTGACATGGCCCTGCATGATGGTGATAATGTGTTCGGTGAAATGCGCATCCGCTTGCGCCGATGAAGGTGCTGTTCACCGCCGCAGCCCGTGCTGAGTCCTTGGAGGCGTTTGATTATTACCATCAACGATCCGAGCAGGCGGCCGGTCGTTTCATCGAATGCCTCGAAGCTGCCACCACTTGCCTGTCTAGCCATCCAACCACCGGCAAGCCGCTTTCCGCCCGCACGCGGCGCTACTTGATGAAGGTTTTCCCTTATCTGGTCATCTATCGCATCGAACGAGAAGCCGTCTGGATCATCGGTGTCGTTCACGAAAAGCGTGATCCTGCCCATTGGCGGCATCTTCTCTAAGGCCAGTAGAGCGAGAAGTCAGGGAGCAAAGACTCAACGCCCATCTCTCTAAGCGCCAACGGCGCGGCTCATGCCAGCCTGGGGCGATCAGCCCCAGGTTCCCGAGCCCCCTCAACCTCATCAAGTTCGAGGGCTGAAGGCCCGAGCGATGCACGAGACGCCAGGAGCATCGGTCGGGCTTTCAGCCCTGCACGGGCGGGGTGGTCGATGTGGCTGATTTTCTAGGCCGGTGGCCCTTGGAAAACCCTGTCGGCCTGCTTTGCCTGGTGGTCCTGGCCTATGATCCTGGGAACTCCGGGTCGTTCTAAAGATGGGCTCGTGTTGCTGGGGGCGATTGGCCTCTGGGACTCTGGGGGATCACGAAGTCCACGGTGAGATTTCAGGATGCCTTTTGTCCTGCCGCAAAGCCTGTGGTTTTCTGACCATGAGGTTTTGAGCTTCACAAAGCCCGTTTTTTCATGACAAGGAACAAATGCTTGGCATTTCATCACCTCGTTTTCGAAACGTCAGATAGGATGAGAGCCGTGGGGAAGGGATGGAAAAGTGTCTTCCCAAAAAAACAAAGAAACGGAGAGCTCACTTGCCACAGAATTCTTTGTCATAAAACGGCACCGGTGGATTTCAAAGGTGAGTAAAGTTGATTTTCCAATCCATCTACCATGGCTCAAACTCATCCCATCGCTGTTTATCAAAGCAAAGGCAGCACGATATCTGAATTGAATCAGGCCAGACACCAAATGATTCAAAGTCTTGCGGTTCAGATGAAGTCTGGACAAGAAATCGTGGCAAGAAAGATTGATGAATCGAAGCTAGGTGTCAGCTCCAATGAACTGCGGATCGGGCTGCATGCCGAGGCCCCCAAAATGAGGCTCTTTGGCAAAGAGCAGCACAACGAGGAAAAATTTGCTGCCAACAAGATCATTGCGGAAGCCTCACCTGAGTGGGCCAACTTCAAAAGAGATCAACTCGCGGCTCAAGGAGCCTATGAAAGAACACCCGCAATCAAAGAGAGAGAGAAAGCTATCCTGAGTGCCAAGGAGGCCCGTGCGACGGAAAAAGACAGTCTGGAAGCCAACTATCAGGCTGCTTTGGAAAAAGCCAGTAGCGGTGATTCACAAGCTCAGTTGGAACTGGCCTCAGCACAAAAACTGAGGGATGACTCCGCCAGATCCGTCGGCAGGGCAGAGTCAGCGCTCAAGCGCGAGGTAGAACTGGAGGTTTGGAAAGCAGCGACCCTGACCGGAGCAGACCTGCAACAGGCATCGAAGGTGCATCTGCTGGTGAATGAAGGTATCCTGGAGCAAAACACGGCGATCAATGCCGACATCGCCGACAACCTTGATGCTCTGGTGCAAAACTTACCTGCGCTCAAATCACTGAATGAGCAGGGTCAACTCACGCCTCCACAGCTCGCAGCTGATGTAACGGGCAGTTTAAGAGCTGCTGCTTCCGTGAATCTCACTGAACCCGAACAAGCGCTCGCACCCGCAGAAAACATCCCCGGGCAAACCACGGGGGAAAAGCTGCGCAGCAAGAGCAGTCCAGCCAAGAAAGCGGACGAACTGGGTGTCCATGCCAATCAAGAGAAAGAACGGGTCAAAGACACGCTGAAGACAGATCGAAAAGACAAAGTGAAAACTGACACTCCCAACACAAAGGTGGCTAAATTGGGAAAATTTTCCTGAAGCGGCATGACCCAAGTGGAGCGTGTTGCTCCATGAATTCTGTGAGCCGACATGACCCAAGAACGACTCAAACCAGTTCAGTGCAAAAGCGAGAGCTCTTTCTAAGCCCATTATGGCTGGATGGGGATCAGAACTTCGTTGCGGCGCATGAAGCCTGGGGTCCAAGGAGGATCGTAGTAGGCGCTGAAGGCGGCACCCGCTGCGGTGAGTTGGTTTTGCTGGAGCCAGGCTTTGAGTTGAACCAGCGCCTGCGGCTCGCTGTCTTTCGTGCGCGTGCCGGAGAAGCGATACACAGCCACGCGTTGCGCACGCAGGGTATCGATCGCCACGGCAGGCGATGCGGGAGCAGGCGGTGCGGTCTTTTGGGCCTCAGGCACCACAAAGGCCATCTTTCCCTGCACCATGAAGACCGGCGTGGTCATGGCGATCTTTTGCTTTTGGACATTGCTGCCGTCAATGTAGCGAAAAAGCTTCATGAAGCTGGCATCATCCCCAGCGCGGGTGGTGGTAGCGATCTTTAGCTCTGGGTAATCACGAATCTCAAAGGCGCCCTCCGTGCGGATGACCCGATACGGAGCCGTCTCGTAACCAGCGCGTGAGGTGGCACAGGCAGCGATGGCCCCGAAAGTCATCAATGAGCCAAGGGCGAAAGTAAGCGCTTTTTTCATACGAAGAAGTTGTGCAGTGAAGTCAGGAGGCGCTCTCGACTGCCTGAGGTGAAGCTGTGCGTGAACTCAAATGTCTTTTACGAACGCGATCCCTCAGGAGACGGGCCTGAGTCATGGCAGCGCCACCTTTGTGCCTGAGGCCTAGCGCATCCACCGCAGCGCAGAGCCAGGCAGAGGCGTAAAGGACGCTCATGCCTGCACACGATCCCTCACACATCATCCGCCTCGCCTGGGAAGACCGGACCAGCTTTGAAGAGATCGAAGAACGCACCGGACTGACGGAAAAGGAGGTGATCGCCGTGATGCGACGCGAGCTCAAGCCCTCCAGCTTCAAAATGTGGCGCAAGCGCGTCTCTGGCCGTGTGACGAAGCATCGCAAGCTGCTCGAACGGCAACTGAGCCGAAGCACGGGGATCGACGACAGCTGACGCATCTATCACCCTTTTCGTCGCAATGCCGCCGCGTGGCTGGCGTTGGAAAGGCGATGCATTTGCTCATCCCCAGCCTTCTTTTCCTCTGCCTCGTCTGCCACGGGGAAACGGTGGTTTCCATCCAGGGCGAGGACTTTTATCTCAACGGCAAGCCGACCTATGCCGGGCGTGAGTGGCAGGGGCATCGCATTGAGGGCCTGCTGATGAACTCACGGATGGTGCAGGGCATCTTTGACGATCGAAACCCAAGCACAGTGAAGAACTGGGCCTACCCAGACAGCAAGACCTGGGATGCTGACCGCAACACGCGCGAATTCATCGCCGCCATGCCCGAATGGCGAAAGCACGGCCTACTGGGCTTCACGCTGAACCTTCAGGGCGGCTCTCCCTACGGCTACTCGAAGGATCAGCCCTGGCACAATTCTGCCATCGAGGAAGACGGTAGCCTGCGGGAAAAGGACCTCGCCCGCGCCGAAAAGATCATCCGCAAGGCCGATGAACTCGGCATGGTCGTCATCCTGGGCATCTTTTACTTTGGCCAAGATCAACGGGTAAAAGACGAGCAGGCTGTGATCGCCGCCGTGGAGGCCACCACGCGATGGGTTCTCGCGCACCCCTGGCAGAACGTGATGATCGAGGTGAATAACGAGGCGAACGTCAAGTATGATCACGACATCCTGAAGCCCGGCCGCGTGCATGAGTTGATCAAGCGGGTGAAAAGCATCCAGGTGGATGGTCGCCGACTGCTGGCAGGCACTTCGTTCGGGGGCGGCACGGTTCCCCCGCCAAAGGTGATCGAGCATTCCGACTTTCTTCTCATTCATGGCAACGGTGTCAAAGGTCCGGACGCCATGCGAGAGTTCATCGCCAAGGTCAAAACGGCCCGCGGTGACCGGAGAATTCCCATCGTCGTGAATGAGGATGATCATTTCGACTTCGACCAGCCTGAGAACAACTTCACCGCCGCCGTGAAGGAACACGTCTCCTGGGGCTACTTCGACTTCCGCATGAAGAAAGAAGGCTTCAATGACGGCTACCAGAGCGTGCCGGTGAACTGGGGCATCTCCAGCCAACGGAAGAAGGGCTTCTTTGATCTTGTGAAGCGGATCACCGAGCAGGTTCCTTGATGGCTAGGATGCCGCAGGAAGGAGCCCACGCTCTCTCCTTGTCGAAGCCATCAAGGCGCATCAAGCACAAGCCGTCACGTCACAGTTGCCGATGAATGGCCTAATTCATTCATCCACTCCTTGAGATACCACGCCGAAAATCAACACCGAGACAAACCCTAGCCTGGAAGAAATACTCGCCGAGATCGGTGATAGCAGCGCGAAATCCCTTCGTGGAGGCTCTCGTTCCCTTTCTGCCAAAACCGGCATCACCGCACGTCTTGGCTCGCTTTGGGACCGCCTAACAAAGCGTGAGGAAGACAAAGCCCAAAAGGCAGAGGCCGCCCTAGCAGCCGCTTATGTGAAATCCACAAATGGCATTGAGCCGACCGCAGCCCAGAAGGAATTGATTTCCAGCATCGTTCGCGGCAAACACCCAGAAGGTGCCAAAGCGGGCATGGAATTGTTGAAGCGGGACGCGGACGCGAAAAACGCTGAACTGCGGCCGCTCAGGGAGCAAAACGCCGCCAAAAGGCAGGAGATGAATGAGATTCTGGAGCAATTGAATGACTGCAAGACGAGTGAAGAAGTTAGCACTCATCTTGCCAAATTAGCTATGCTTCAGAAGGAGGTCACGAAACTGGAAGGTGATCTCAAGCTCAAAGGCATTCATAAAAACGATGTTGCCGAGCAAAACAGGCAGGCACTCGAGAAGATCGAACAAAATCAACACCTCCAAGGAGCGGACAAGATCGGTGCTGTAGCCATGGCCAGGATTCCCGTCCTATGCACAAAGGAAGACACCCAATTGGTCATGGATGGTGCCAAGGAGCTGACGGCAGCCCAAGAGATGATCCAGGACATCAAAAACAACAATGACCTAACCGAGAATGAAAAAAACAAGGTGCTTCAGTCCGTTACCAAACATGCCTCGAAAGTCGCGTGCATCAATTCCAACAACATTGGTGATCTAGCTCGTGGCAATGGTCCCTACGAAAAATTTCTCAGCAGTATTGCTCAATCAGAACTGAAAGATTTGGCCGGTGATATCGCGAACAGCATGGTTGCCGAATTGGACAAAGTAGATGCTTTGGCGATGATGGGAGAAAGATCCAAATTGCCCGAGCCAGGCAGTAGCGAATCACAAGAGCAGAAAGGTTTGGAGCAAGCGTATCAAGACCTAGCAGTCTTGGGCTTGCAAAAAGTCGCGGACGGCGGAGAGAAATTGAGTCCCCAAGGCAAAGACTTTATGCAAGCCGTCAAGGAGGGTGCGATGGATGCTGCCAGCATCAGACCAGAGCTGCTCCAGAACAAGGCAACCCCGGAAGAAATGGGAGATCAAATGGTGCAGGCGCAGGTCGTTCTCAGGGTCGTCAACCCAGCCATCAGCAGCCAAATCATCCAGCTTAGAGCGAGCAAGGACCCTGCCCAGGCGGCGAAAGGACAATTTCTTCTTGGTGTTTCACAAGTGCTTCAAGGTTATGACAACTGCATGAACAAGGAGAAACCCGAAACGCGACCTGATGGTCATTGGACCAAGCCGCAGAACGCCACGATTGATGCTATCCGCCGGAATGACCCTGAACTCCTCAAAAAGTATCGTGAAGCGGGCGCCAAATACGCCGGAAATGCAAAAGCAGCAGACCTATCGTTGAAGGGCCCCTCTCCAGAGGTCCAGAACATGCCTGCGAATGACATGAAGGCAGATTCGAGTCACGACATTCAAGCGGAAGGAGAGATCGAGGTAAAACCCAAAAGATTGAGTGTCGGAGATTCGCTGAAGCACCCTGCCACTGCTCATTCGCACAAAACAGACACCCCTGAACTGCCAGCCAACAAGCCCGAAAAAGAGGTCGAACCCGAAAAGATGACATTTCAGCAAAAACGAGCCTTCTTCAGTCACTGATTGAGTGTTAGCCCATCCATTGGTTAGTCATGAAGTGTCCATGAATAGCCCCTTTCGATGAACTCAATGCTTCACCGAGCACCCCGGCCCAACGGTCTGGAAGAAGTCGTTTCCCAGGATGAAGACGAGACCACAGATGCTCTCATCTCAACAGCTAGTTGAGTATGGCAAGCCACTCGAGGCACCCAGACCTGCGCCGCCGCCTCAAAGATTCCAAGCGGAATATTTGAAACAGGGTGCGAAGACCGCCAGCCCAAGTTCTACGTGAATCTAACGTAAAGATTCGTTCCTCGTCTCTAGCGTCGCGCCTGCCGGGGCCGTACCTAGCATTCAGAACTTACAGTTCACGCAGCATTCGCGGCAGATCAGTTGCCAGGCTGGATAGCAGTCGTTGCCCTGTCATGTCGGAGTTGTAGCCAAACAGTCTGTGCCCAGTGTTTTCGCTGAGGTCGGGTAGATGCTCTTCCAGAGTCCTGCGCACTTGGATCGAAAGCAGGGTTTCATCCTGGATGGTCGCCAGTGCTTCATGCACGCCCTGTGATAGGGCAAAAATCGCCGCCCAGGGCATCCAGCGCGGTGCATGGTCAGCCGGCCACAGGAAGCGCCATTCGGCGGGCTTCACATAAAAGCGCCGTGACATGCCGCGCACACCCCGCCCGTGCTCGGGGCGCGGTTCATCCGAGTGAACCTTGCCGGAGAGGAGCATTTCACCCAAGGTCGTTTGGATGGACTGAGGTGAATAGCCGGTCAGACGCGCCAGTTCGGCCGCACGGGCCGAGGGCCGCGTGAGCAGGCATAAGATGATCTCGCAGCGTGAGGACACACCGATCAAAGCCCGCAAATTCAGCAGCACATTGGCCAGGCGTTCCGGCGGCGGCGGCATGGCAAGGGGCTTGTTCCGTGGCGCACGGCGCAGCCAGCCATGAGCCAGAAAATCGGGATCACTTTCTCCACGATGGGTCGCTGACGAGTCTTTTGAGGTGAGGAAGAAAGGCTCCGGTTTCTCGCCAGACCGCTCCACCTCGGCAAGCACGCCCCATTTGGGCAGCTTTCCATGGTTCTTCACATACGCGGCCACGGCTCCGAGCACACGGGGATCACCCAACTTACCACCTTGGTGCAGATTCTTCAGCCGCTGGACATTGATCAGCGAACCAAAGCGGACCAGCCAGGCCAGCGCCTCATCAAAAAGGCGTTGATCGTGCCTCCCAAAGGTCGTCGTCGCCAGTAGCAGAGCTTCGGGATCAATGATGTGCGCGTCGGGGACGGCGCGACCCTCCAGTCCAGCCCCGAGGCAGGTCCACTGTCTCCAGAGCAGGTCGATGACCGCAGCTTGCAGCTCCTCTTTAAAGTTGGTCGGCAATGTCGGCATAGTCGTGGAATTTGAGAGCGTCACGCACCACGCCGGGGAAGACATCTCCGGCGTCCTGTCCCAGCACCCAGCGGGCTGCGGCCAGCATCTCGATCTTGGTTGGGTTCATGGCTTTCAGGTCCGACCAGTGTCGGCCCGGCCCCTGGTCCACTCCGGCGAAGAGCTTCAGATGGATCAAATCATAGCGGTCAGGCAAAAACACCGTCAGGTGGCTGCCATATTCACGTCGTTGAAGGCGGGAGAGAAAGCCCTCTGGCAGCCCCGCCATCACTTGATCCGCTGGTCCCGCATTGAACCAGTTCGGCGGCAGTCCCAGCGCCTTCGCCACCTCCTCCACCGCCCGCTTCAAAGCCGGTGAAAAAGGCCGGGGATCGACCAGCCCATCCACCGGATTAACGCCCGCCAGCACATCCACGTCCTTCGTGCGCCGGGAGATGAATCCCAGACTCAACAAAGCCGCCCCACCGCAGATTACCACCGTCTCCGGTTCCGCTCTGTCATGAGCGAGAACTGCGGAGACTGCTTGGAGGGCCTTTTCAAGGATGGAGCGATCTAGAGGCTTCATTAGCCAATTTTATCTTGGCAATAAAACAAGATCAAATTGTCATTTAGCCAATTTTATCTTGGCTTATGGCTCCGCCTACCACAAAAACCGCTCCTCATACGCCACCATCCCGCGTTTCAGCATCGCCACGTATTCTTCCTGGAAGGTCTTCACGCGATGATGCTCCTCCTGGTTCAAAACATAGGCCCGCACCGCCTCCAAATCGGGCGCGGTGAAGGTGAAGGCGCCATAGCCTTCCTGCCACGCCAAGCCCGCGAGTCGCAGTTCGTCGTGAATCCAGCGTGAGGACTCGCTCTTCACCTCCCGCATCACATCCGCCAGACAATGCGTCGCCCGCAGACCGGCGGCGATGTGGAGGTGACCGCCCGTACCACCCACCGCATGTGCGATGCCACCCATGTTCCGCAAAATGCCACCGATGGATGAGTGAACGCGTTGCCGATGCGTCGTGACTACGATGAGTGAAGCCGTTGTTCCAGATCTGAGGGGGCTTCAAACACGAAAGCCTTGCCACGTTTCCGTTGAGTGAGCACTCCCCGCTCGACCAGTCCGAGCATATCTGCTCGGGCCGTGGCATAGCTGACCCCGTGGCTGTTTTGATGGCTTTCGATGGTGAACACGGTGCCAGGGTGCCGTAGAGCACGATTCAACAAAGCCTCCTGACGATGATTGAACTCATCCAAGGCTTTCAGCATTTTGCTGGCTTCGCTGATTTCATTTGTTTTGCGCGCAATGTAGTCGTGCAGGGATTGAATGGCCTGTTCGATCACTTCCAACTGGTGGAGCAAAAAGTAGTTCAGGTCATTGCCATCAGTTTCGGTCTTCAGGAAGGCCTGTCCATAGCGCGATCTCGAACGCAAAAGAATCTGGGAGATGGACACAAATTGAAACAGCCAGAAGCCACGGTTCAGCATCAGCCAGTAAAACAATGCCCTGGCCGTTCTTCCATTCCCATCTTTGAAGGGATGATCATAGGCCAGCCAAAAGTGAAGGATGACACCCCGAATGATCGGATGAACGAAGGGAGAAGAATCATCCGATTGATTGGCAAAATCACACATCGCCTGCATGCGCTTTTCGAGGGTGCTGGCTGGTGGTGGCACATGCAGCACTTCCTCCGTTTGCTCATCCACGACCTCGACGAGCTCATCAGCCCGCCGTAGCCTTCCTGCCGCCGTGGGGTCGTCCAAGGTGTTTTCGGTGATTTTGCGGTGAATGTCGAAGATCAGCTCTGGGGTCAGCTTTTGATTCTTCCACCGCTCCATTTCGCGCATCGTCAGATAATTGTTCAGGATCATCCGCTCACTGTTGTCCCTCGGCTTTCTCTGGCTTCTCAGCATGTCACGGGCGACTTCTCGCGTGGTGGCCGCTCCCTCAATCTGGCTGGAGGTGATCGCTTCCTCCATCAGGCTGCTGACATAATACTGGTCACGGGTCGCAGGATTCGTGACTTGGGCTGGCATTAAAACGGTCCCCCCGGCTCCCATGTCGAGCTTATGGAGAATGAGAAGCATTCGGTCCGTCAAAAACCAGGTAAAAGAGCCACCTTTGGCATCAGACAAAGGCAAAGCTTTAGACTGGCTTTGTCGATGATGCCTCAGACTGAGCCACCATTCCTCCACGGTCATGCCTTCGGGTGGCGAACGATGACGAACCTCGTCCCAGTGGAGGTATCGGTCATCGGGTAGCTTTTTGGAAAAAAGCTCCCAAAACCGATCCAGCCCTACCTTGCGAACCAGTTCCTGTAGAGGTGGTGGGGTGCGGAGCATTCTCATGGTATCAATTTGCTCTCAATTTGCTCTCAATTGATAGCAAAATAACCATACCTCGCCCATTTGCTATCAATTTGTCATTAGTTGATAGCAATCTAATAATAAAACGGAAGCCCGCCTCACCACCCCAAACCGCCATCGCGCCCGAATCGGGGATGGTGGGGCGGTTCGTTTCCGGTGGTTCCCGGTCGCTCCGCGACCTTCACCACCGGCTAATCTCTTTCGAGCCTCCGGCTCGAATACATCTTCATCCGATAATTGATCGAGACAGTTTCAGGTCGGTTATCATCTTATGTTCTGCTATCGCTTTGATGATTGGCAAGTCTCTCGAGAGCCGGTGATTCGTCTCTAAATGGTCTGGATCCGCAACCGGATATGAAAATGCGTGTGCCACCGCGCAACGTCCTGACTGGTAGAGGTAATAAGGCACGTCTTGATGTTTTGATTTTAGTTCTCGTAGCCGCTCCAAGGCCAGCAGATCCTGTATAACAGCGAGGGAGTCTCTGATGCCCTCGACGAGCGGATTCTGTTTTGTTTTTGGATCCTTCTTGTCGTTCCAAAAGATGTTCAGAATCTTGAAGTATCCAAGAAACGCATACGGAACGCTGTTGATGGAGCGAGCCTCACGAAACAAGGCCAGCGCCAATTGCGCCTTAGGATCAGGTTCCAACTCCCTTCCAAACGGGAAGCTGATCGAACTGCCACAAGATCTCGCAAGTCGCGGCGTGGGAGTAGGCTGTGGATTTCCCGCCCAACCACCATGCACCTCCATCGGCTGATCGTCACACCACGACAGAAGGCTCAAGAAGCGGTTAATCAACGTCATTCCAGTTTGGATGGTGATCCCATTCGCACTGGGAGTTTTGGCCAAATTGATATGTATCGACTGTTCTGTATCTTTGGTGGCAGGCAGGAGAATGAGCTCGTGACCACCAAATGAAACGTTGGTCTTTTTGGCGGGCCACGAACCTCCGCCAGTCACTGGCATATTTAGCCACTTATCCATTGATTGCTGTTGTGTGAGAATGCTGAATCCATTGTCTCAATGCTTCACCGAGCACCCCGGACCGACGCTCTGGAAGAAGTCATTCCCCTTGTCATCGATCAGGATAAACGCCGGGAAGTCTTCGACCTCGATCTTCCAGATGGCTTCCATGCCGAGTTCGGGGAACTCGACGACTTCGACTTTCTTGATGTTCTCTTTGGCCAAAATGGCCGCCGGGCCGCCGATGCTGCCGAGGTAGAAGCCGCCGTGCTTTTTGCAGGCGTCGGTGACCTGCTGGCCGCGATTGCCTTTGGCGATCATGATCATGCTGCCGCCGTGGCTTTGGAAGAGATCGACGTAGCTGTCCATGCGTCCTGCCGTGGTGGGGCCGAAGCTGCCGCTGGGCATGCCGGCGGGTGTTTTGGCGGGACCGGCGTAATAGACGGGGTGATTCTTGAAGTAGTCCGGCAGCGGTTTGCCGGCATCGAGCATCTCCTTGAGCTTCGCGTGCGCGATGTCGCGGGCGACGATGATGGGGCCGTTGATGAGGAGGCGCGTGGTGGTGGGATACTTGCTGAGCTCGGCGCGGATCTCGGCCATGGGGCGGTTCGTGTCGATGCGCACGGCGTTGGTGTCTTTGCGGTGGCGCAGCTCCTCGGGGATGTATTGCAGCGGGTTGGTTTCGAGCTTCTCGATGAAGACGCCGTCACGCGTGATCTTGCCCTTCGCCTGGCGGTCGGCGGAGCAGGAAACGCCGATGCCGATGGGCAGTGACGCGCCGTGACGCGGCAGGCGGATGACGCGTACATCGAGCGCGAAGTATTTGCCGCCAAACTGGGCACCGATGCCGCACTCGCGAGCGGCCTGGAGCATTTGGGCTTCGAGTTCGACATCGCGGAAGGCGCGGCCGTGTTCGTTGCCGGTGGTGGGAAGGCCGTCGTAATACTTCGTGGAGGCGAGTTTGACGTGTTTCATCGTCGATTCAGCCGAGGTGCCGCCGATGACGAAGGTCAGATGGTAAGGCGGGCACGCGGCGGTGCCGAGCGAGGTCATTTTATCGCTGAGGAACTTCACGATGCTCTTCGGATTGAGCACGGCGCGAGTCTCTTGATAGAGGAAGGCCTTGTTCGCCGAGCCGCCGCCTTTGGCGATGAAGAGGAACTTATACGCGTCGCCATCGGTGGCATACAAATCGAGCTGCGCGGGCAGGTTGGTGCCGGTGTTCTTTTCGTCGAACATGTTCAGCGCGGCGTTTTGCGAGTAGCGCAGGTTGTTCTCCGTGTAGGCGAGATAGACGCCCTTTGAGAGCGCGGCCTCATCACCACCGCCGGTCCAGACCTGCTGGCCTTTTTTGCCCATGATGATGGCGGTGCCGGTGTCCTGACAAAATGGCAGCAAGCCTGCAGAGGCCACATCGGCGTTTTTCAGCATCGTGAGGGCGACCATGCGGTCGTTTTCGCTCGCCTCGGGGTCATCGAGGATGGCGGCGACCTGCTTGAGGTGCTTCGGACGGAGGAAGAAATTGATGTCGTGGAAGGCCTGGTTCGCCAGCAGCGTGAGCGCCTCGGGATCGACGGCGAGCAGCTCTTTGTCGCCGATTTTTTCGACGCGGACGTGTTCCTTCGTCAGCAGGCGGTATTCGGTGTCGTCGGCGCCGAGTTCGAGAAGGGGCTGGTAGTGGAAGGCGGGGGTTGGCATGGTGATGTGAGGCGGATACTGAAAAGCATACGCGTCACCGCAAGCCGCAGTGCCGATGGACCTCAGACCTGCGCCATCTCTGCCGTGGTCAAAGCACGCCACATGCCCGGAGCGAGGTCATCTGGCAAAGACAGTCCGCCGATGCTCTCGCGGTGCAAGCTGGTTACAAGGCAGCCCACACGTCCAAACATGCGCTTGATCTGATGATGGCGGCCCTCATGCAGCACAACGCGGGCTTGGCGTGGGCTGAGCAAGATGAGTTCGGCAGGCAAGGTGATGATACCCTCGGGCTGGAACTCCATGCCTGCCGCGAAGCGTTCGACCGCGTCTGGAGGAATGTCGGCATCGACCTCGACGAGATAAGTTTTCGGAACCTTGGAGCCAGCATCCATGAGACGCTTCGACCAACGACCATCGTTGGTTAGCAACAAAAGACCGGTGGAGGCACGATCCAGCCTCCCGGCGATGTGAAGGCTGCCGCGGTCAGGGTCGTGGATCAGGTCGATGACAGTCACATGCTCGGCATCCCGCGTGGCGCTGACGACTCCGGCAGGCTTGTGCAGCATGAGGTAAAGGGCGCGACGCGCCTGCTGCACGATTTCTTCATCCATCTCCACCTGCATGAAGCGATCCACCTCATGCTGATTGTCCATGACCACGCGCCCATCCACACGCACCCGGCCTGCGGTGATGCGCCGATGCGCCTCCGCACGACCCAGGAAGCCGTGCTTGGCGATGAGGCGGTCGAGTTTCATGAGCCTGCAAAAGGACACGCCTGAGCCTTCTTGCAAGGAGACTGCACGGCGGTTTTTCGCAGTCTGGCGACTGCACCTGCAAACCAGGACGGCTAGGGCTTGAAGTTGGGCTTGCTCGCATCGCCACTGGCTTCCATGAAGGCCAGGAGATCGAGGATCTGCTCCGCCTTCAGGGAATTCAGCAAGCCGACGGGCATGGGTGAGGTCTCGGTGATGCTGCGCGTTTTGATCAGGCTTTTGCCCACCTCCACCACGTCGGGTGAGAGCGGGTTGGGCTTCAGCACCAGACGTTCGTCATCCTCGCTCTCCAGGCTACCGGTGGTGGTTTTGCCATCCGCGGTGGTGACAGTAAGGAAGCGGTATTTTTCATCGACAACCTTGGAGGGGTTCAGGATGTGGTCGAGCAGGTCGCGGCGGCCAAAACGCGAGGACACCTGGACGAGTTCAGGCCCAAAAAGCCCGGCAGGCAGGCTGCGGTCGCCGCTCATCGTGTGGCAAAACACACACTGCGCAGCGATGGCGGCGGCGCGCCCCTTTTCAAAAGACCGGCCGCGCGCCACCTCGGCTAGGCGCGGCTCCAGATCCTCCAGCTTCCAGACACGGAAGGTGTGGCCGGGCATCGCGTGCGGGGAGAGCGCGACAGGCTTGGGCGGGTGGATGATGGCGGCCAGGGCGGTCATCTGCTCCGCTGGCAGCGTAGCAGCCATCTCGCTGCGGGTGTCCTGGAGTGCCTTGAAGTAGGTGCTGGAGCCGTTGTGCTTTTCCGCGCGGTTCAGTGCTTCGAAAACCGTGCGGCGCGCCTCCAGGGTCCAGCCTTCTTTGAGCAGGCGGAGCTGCACGGGGTAAAACAGCAGGTCCTCGCTGGCGGTGGCTTTTTGCAAAAGCGCGAGTGATCCTGCGAGCACGGTCTTGGACTCTAGCCGGATCAGCAGGCGGCAGAGTTCTTGGTTCAGCTCACGGCTTTCAGCAGGGTAAAGCGGCTCCAGCCAGCGCAGCAGGGCCGCCCTGGACTCTGCTGACACATCGCCGAGGCGGGCAAGGGCCACGCTGAGTGTGCGCAGGCTGGCGAGCCGCTGCTCATCGTTCAACCGCGCCCAAGGCAGTGAAGTCAGCCTCGACAAAATGCCCATCAACTCCCCTGCCCCACCCACGCGCGCCAGAGCGAGACTGCCGAGAATGGCCCGCCAGCCGGTGGACTCCTCCAGCAGCTCTTTTTTCCACATGTCCCTTGGCAAGGCCTCCAGTGCCAGACGCGCGGCATGGCGGATGAAGCGATCGTCATGATCCAAAGCAGGAAGCGCCGTCGCGAGCGCTTCAGCACGTTGTGAGGCTGGAACTTCGCCATGCCATGCCTCCAGCCGATGCCGCAAAGCACGCCGTTCCTTCGCTATGGAGTCGGGTTGGTGGGCGAGGTCTGCCTGCGCGGGTGCTTTGCCCATGAACTCAATGCGATACAGGCCGCTCTGCGTGCCGCGCCCACCGGTGGTGAACCACAGGGCGCCATCGGGTCCCACAGCGGCATCGGTGACATTCAGCGGGCGGCCAGAGATGAAGGTCTGCTGCGTGCCCGTGTAACTCGCGCCCTTTTCCTGAAGATGCACGGCGATGATGCGGCCATAGCTCCAGTCGAGGATGAACAAGGCGTCTTGATACTTTGGCGGAAACTTCAGCCCATGGCCAAAGCAGATGCCTGTGGGCGAGGACAGGCCGATGTCCACCACGCTGGGCAGCGTGTCCACATACCAAGCGGGAGAGCGGCCCGTGCCGCGGCGCCAGCCGAAGTCCGCGCCGGAGACGACATGCAGCACGCGCGTGGGCATGTACCAGGGCGCGCCGACATCGCGCTCCATGTCCGCATCATAGGTGAAAAGCTCGCCCTCACGGTTGAAGGCGATGTCGAGGGGATTGCGCAGGCCGCCTGCGACAAGCTCGATGCTGCCCGTGGCAGGATCGTAGGCCAGGATGTGCCCGGCGGGCATCTCGGCAGTGCCGTCAAACATGCTGCCGTCCCAGGGATTCGGCAGCACCTGGTCCCAGGCGTAGTTTTTCAGCGGTGAGTGGAGAGAGAGCGGGCTGGGCAACAAGACGTTGTTGCCATGGGCGATCCAGATGCGGCCATCCGGGCCTAACTTGATGTGATTCCGCCCATGGCCCACGCCGCCCTCGGTGCGCATGAGTTCCTCCTTTTGCTCAAGCACGCCGTCTCCATCTGCATCACGGAGGCGGAAGAGGGCCTTCGTGTTGTTGGCATTGGCATAAAGCACACCATGCGCATGCAGCAGGCCGCGGCATTCCAGCAGGCTGTTTTCCACCTCCGTCATGCGGCCTGATTTCGGGTCAAAGCGCAGCAGGCCCTTCTTTTCACGCGCCAGGGTGATGCCGCCCTGCGGGTCGAAGGCCATGGCCACCCAAGAATCCTCACCGGGCTGGGCGGAGCGCACGAGCTGCACGCGAAAGCCCTCAGGCACGGTGAAGTCGGCGGGATCGGTGGCCTGGCTTTGCGCGCCGGGCTTGGCGAGCTGCCATGAATTGTAGGCATCGAAGGTTTTCTTCAGATCAAAGGGATTCACAGCGCCCGTGGCATCGACTGAGCCAAGGTCCGTCACTTTGCCATCCGGCGAGGTCCAGGCTGCGTCCGTAACGATCCAACGCACGGCGGCGAGGTCGCCATTGAGCTCCAGCAGCGCGGCGACGCGCGGAGCGTAGGCCGTCAGGCGCAGCAGATTGGGCCCCTGTGCGACTTGCGAGGTCAGATCCAAGCTGACGGCAGGCTGATCCAGCGTGGCAGGCACTTGGCGGACTGCCCGGCCATTCAGGGTGACCTGCGTGTCGGTGCCACAGGCGAGCAGAAGTATGGCTTTGAGCAGCGCGCCTTTTGGCTCAAAGCGCAGCTCCACCGAAGCCTGACCGTCGGCCTTCGCCAGGCCGATCCAGCGTGGCACAGGCGGTTGGTTCGCCATCTGAGCATGGGCGGTGGTGGCAAAGACAAGCAGCAGGAGCAAAAGGCGGGGCATGGCATTCAGAAATCAACGCAGAGCGTGACATCCTTTCAGCACACGTCTTACCTGGATGCAGAAGCCGTGCATTGATACACCTGTAGTTCGCCTTTTTCCCACAACAAACGCGTGATGGGCACGGTCTGCGTGAGCTGCCAGCGGTCAGGGACAGAGAGAAGGGCACGTTGGAGCAAGTCGTGATGTTCAACGCGCTGGCTTTCGCGCATCGACTGGTCGAGGAAGACGGTGCTGATGTGCAGTTCGTCCAACCGAGCGAGCATGTCAGCCTCCGTGCGGGCAGCCAGTTGATAGCCGCGTCCCATCCAGTCACTCACGGAAAGATCCTTGCTAGCGCGGTGGATGCGCAGGGGCGATGGAGCGCGCGCAGGCAGGCGAAAGGCGGCCTCGGCGATGATGGCGCCCTCGCCACGTGGATCGGAGCTGACCAACCATTGTGCCTGCGCGGTTGGCGTGGCCTTGGCAATGTCTGGCAGCGCCTGGGTGACGGCCTGGCTGAAACCATGGACGGCCTTTGGCCAGTAGTTCATCCAGGGTTGTGCAGTGCTTGCAGCCACGAACAACGGCACCGTGACCCAGGCTGCCAACCGCCGGAAGTCCCCAGGGAAGAAGGCCGCGAGACGCGGCAGGGGCAACTCAGCCCCGATGGCTGCCAAAATCGCCAAGGCAGGCACGAGCGGCGCAAGGTAACGCGAGGTGATGCCTGCGGGCACCAGCAACAAAATCGCTGCTCCACCAGCCAACAAAGAAAGCAGCACCGCCTGCGGCTCGGACAAGCGCCGATGCAAGGCGCGAACGATCAGCACTAGCAGTCCGATGGCAGCTAGCCCCATGAGCAGCAGGCCATGGCTTTCCCGCCATTCTTGCAGATAGGCAGGCACGGCGTCGCGCAGGAAGGCGGAAAGCGTGGTGTCCACCATGCCTTCGCGGGTGATTTTGGCCGTGAACAGCATCCAGGGAAAGGCCAGCAGCCCGACCGGCACACCCGCCAGCCACCAGCGCCCGTTTTTCAGCAGGTCCCACCGGCGCAGGAGAATGATGCTGAACACGGGCACAGCCCCGAGCATGAGGGCGGAGCCCTTGGTCAGGATGGCTGCGGCGGCAAGGAAGCCAAAGGCCAGCGCCGAGGCCACCTTCGGCGCTTGGAGAAAGCGCACCCAGGCGGCTGCCGAGAGACAGACGAGCACGGCGAGCAGGAGATCCGCCATGGCGTGGGACTGGATCTTCGCCATCACCGGCAGCATCACCACCACTGCCGCCGCAGCGATGGACGCGGCTTCGGAAACCAGATGCCTGCCCAGTCGCCATGTCAGCACGCCTAGTGTGAAGGCCAGCACGGCCTGAAGTACGATGAGCGTGACAGGCTGCGGCCAGACCAGCAAGGCCAAGCCGCCCAGCAGGTAATAGCCCGGCGGGTAGTGGCCGAGGGCCACCTTGGGGAAGTCGGCATAGTAGCGCTTGGCAAAGTTGGCCGGATTTTGCAAAAAGCCGCCCGCGAGGTAATCGCGCACCATGAGGCTTGTCACGGCATGAGCGGGCTCATCAGGATCGCCACCTAAGTCCGAGCCGAGTCCGCCACCCTGAAAGAGATTCCAGCCCGCGAGGAGAGCGAACAGGCAGAGGACCAGGAGTGGACGATTCGGCATGAGGGGCGCAGAAGTGAGTTGCTTGGCGAGAGCCTTCAACGCCGAAGATGATAGAGCGGAGCGGGCAGACGCTCGCTGGTGAACCAAAGGCTGCGACCATTGGCATCGTAGCAGACACCCTCCATCTGAGCTGTCAGCGGCGGCAGCAGCAGGCGGGCAGGTTTGGCGAATGCCTCAGCCAAGGGTCTGCCCGGCCGCAAGGTCCACTCATGCAGATGGCTGTAGGTGGCGAGGATCAAGTGCGTGCCGTCGGGGGAAAAATCACCTGCAGTGACCATGCAAGCATGATGCGGGCGTTTGCCTGCACGGGCTAGCGCGGGGAATTCAAGGGCAGTGATTTTTTCCAACACCACAGTCTCTCCTGGGGGAAGGGGTTGCGTCGGAAAGGCATAGACCTCGCTATGACCTTCCAGCTGCTTGGTGACGATGAAGATCTGTCGTGTCAGGGGATGCACGAGGATGGTTTCGGCATCTGGTTTGCCTGAAGGATAGCGGGCATGCCAAAGGCGCGGACGACCACTCTGGACTTCTTTGCCCGGATCTTTCGGCAGCTCGGGCTCCGGCAATTCGTAAACAGAGATGGCCACGCGCACATGCAGGTTATCCCCGATGTCTGCCACGTAGAGCATGGGCGTGCCATCCACCGCAGGTGCAGAGGCGATGTCTTCCCAATCAAAATTCACCGCGTCTGGCAGTCGAACTTTAGCGCGAGTCTTGCCTTTTTCATCAATCGCGAACAAGCAGGGCTCACTGCCCGAATCATTGTGCGTCCAGAAGAGTCCATGCTGACGCAAACTGCGGGTGAGACCTGAGCTTTCGTGAATGCGACGATCTTCTAGGATAGCATTTGATTCTACCGGAAGCGCCAAAGGCTCTGCTGCCGAAAGCAAAACGGCCTGACCTGCCGCAAGGATAGCCATGAGCACTTTCATGAGATCAGCCTAAAGGGGTGGCAGGGCCAGGAATGAGGCGATTGTAGTGGAAGTTCACTCGATTCAGGAACCACTGCCAGGTGCCACGCGGCCGTCCCCCATCCATGAGGAAATGCGGACAGTTTTTGTGCGGATCTCTGATGTAAGGACTGATGCGCGGCCAGTGGTAATGCGGCACCACATGGCTAAGCGGAATGTTGTAAGTGTACATCAAGTAGGCAGCGAGCCGCGCCGTTTTGTCGATGGTCAAGGCGATGTCATTGCCACGATGCTCACACATCTCGATGCCGATGCTATAGTTGTTTCCGGGCCCATCAAAATCAGCATGCTCACCCTGCTCACGACAGGGCAAGTGCTGAATGGCGATGTCTTCCTGAACCGTGAAATGCCAAGTCAGGAAACCGATACGATTCCCACCTTTGCGCTTGGTGGCACGCAAAGCTCCCCGCTTGAGGGCTAGTGCGTGATTGTAGGCATTCCCAGTGTAATTCTGGGTGCTGTGAATGGTGATGTAGCGCGGGGTCATCGGTCGATAAATTTTGCGACCCGCCGTGCCCGCAGGGATGAGATCCATGCGCATGTTGACCTCACCCAGCAGCTGCATTGGCGTCACTCGGCCCAGGAAGGCATCGTGATAACGCGACTCCCAACTGGCAATGCGAGAGCGGTTGGTCGGTGTGGAGCAGGCAGCGATGATGACGGCGACCGTCAAAAGCGCAGGAAGGACGAATCTGGCGCAGCGCATGAACATGACAGAGCACTATGGCGTCGCGATCCTTTTTGCAAAGGCAAGCCTGTGCTCTTTTTGAGCTCTATCCTGAGTTAAAGATCGAGGAATGGACCTTCGTCCGCGAAAGCTCCATTGACCCATGTCGTTTCTCATCCTCACCTCGCTTGATTCGCCGTGGGTTGACACCGCTGTTTCACGGCATGAAAACTGCGGTTCGTTCCCTCCCGAATCATGCTTACCCGTGCCTTTGCCCGCCTCCTCTTTGCCGCTGTGCCACTGCTCCTCTCCGCATGTGCAGGCAACCTACAGGGGGATTTTTCGCGCCTAAACGCGGCAACCACGCCCTATGCAGATGACTGGACCTATCCTGTCGCGACCCCTGTGCCATTGATGGGAGAATTGGGGAGCCATTTCGATGCGGAAGCAACGCTGGCTGCCATGCCAAGTGGAGCCCCCGCGATCCGCGCCGCTTCCTACCTGCTGATCGATGCCAACACGGGCCGTCACCTCGCAGGGCGCGCTGCGGAGACTCCTCGTGCGGTGGCGAGCACGCAAAAGATCCTCACTGCACTCGTGGTGCTGGATGCTGGTAATCTGGACAAGCGAGTGACCGTGCAAGCCTCCGATGTGCGCGTGGAGCCTACCGTGCTGGGTTTGCGTCCTGGAGACAGCTACACGCGAAGACATCTACTTTACGCTTTTTTGATCAAAAGCTGCAACGATGTGGCCAATGTGCTAGCGCGTGACAATGCCGGAAGCACCGTGGCTTTTGCAGCCAAAATGACTGCCAAAGCCAGGGCGCTGGGCTGCACCAACAGCCGCTTTTACAATGCACACGGTCTCACCGTCGGAGGCCAACATTCCACGGCTAGAGACATGGCCCGCATCGCGATGGCCGCTTATCGTCAGCCCGTGATTCGTGATGCTGTGCGTCGAAAATACTACACTTTCACGCGCCGCGATGGGCGCACCATCACCCTCAAAAACACGAATGAACTGCTAGGCGTGATGCCAGAGTGCAACGGCATGAAGACTGGCTACACCAACGCCAGCGGCCGTTGCCTCATCTCCACCGCCACTAGCCGCGGCCGCAGCGTGATCCTGGTCCAACTGGGCACAAAAACGCGTTACATCTGGGATGACGCACGATTGCTGATGAGCTGGGGGCTGAAAAAAGCCAGTGGCGGCGGGCTTGCCTCCGCTTGGTGACTGTGGCGAGCTTAGTGTGGCTCGTAATTCACCGGCTCCTCCGTGATGACGACATCGTGCGGATGGCTTTCCTTCAAACCACCTGCGGTGATGCGAACGAACCGAGCCTTTGCGCGTAATTCATCCAGATTCTTGGCCCCCACATAGCCCATGCCGCTGCGCAGCCCCCCCATGAGCTGGAAGACCACATCGGCCAGCGCACCTTTGAATGGCACCCGAGCCTCGACGCCTTCGGGCACCAATTTGCCAGAACTGTTCTGACCATAACGGTCTCCTGCGCCTTTGCGCATGGCTTTGAGACTGCCCATGCCCCGATATTCCTTAAAGGTGCGTCCCTGCCACTTGACCATGTTGCCAGGACTCTCCGCCGTGCCAGCGAGCAGCGAGCCCAGCATCACGCAATCCGCTCCACCCGCCAGGGCTTTGACGATATCGCCCGAGTAACGAATGCCACCATCGGCAATCACCGTGACACCGCGCTCCCTACAAACCGAGGCAACTTCTTGAACGGCTGTGAATTGAGCCATGCCTACTCCCGAGATAATGCGGGTCGTGCAGATGGAGCCTGGCCCGACGCCTACCTTGATGGCTGAAGCACCTGCTTGGATCAAATGCAGGGCACCATCCGACGTGACCACATTCCCGGCAACCACCGGCACATCCGCACCCACTTTGGATCGTAATTTTTCGATGACGGAAGCCACACGAGAGGTGTGCCCGGTGGCTGCATCAATGAAAAGCGCATCGGCACCAGCCGCCACCAAGGCGACACCACGATCGGCACAATCATCACCCACGCCCACCGCAGCACCGACCCGGAGCTGTCCATTGCCGTCCTTTGCCGCGTGCGTGAACGTGTTGCGTTTCGTGACATCCTGCTTCGTGATCAAGCCTGCCAAACGCCCCTCGGCATCCACCAACGGAAGTTTTTCGATGCGATGCGTGTAGAGGATCTTGAGCGCTTCTTCAAAGGAGGTTTTCTCCGTGCCGGTGGCGAGTCGCTCCCGCGGTGTCATGATGGCAGAAACGGGGGTTTTCTCGTCCTCCATGTACCACATGTCCCTGCTTGTCACCATGCCGACGAGCCTATGGTCAGGATCGACGACGGGGAAACCACTGACGCCCTTCGTTTGCATCAACCACTGGAGTTCTCCCAGTGTTGTTTCAGGGCGTACCGCATGAGGATGCTGAATGACCGTATTTTCGGAGCGCTTCACTCGCGCCACTTGCTCCGCCTGATAATCAATCGGGCAGTTGCGATGGACAACGCCCATGCCGCCTTCACGAGCCAATGCAATGGCTAACTCGGATTCAGTCACCGTATCCATCGCCGATGAAAGAACAGGCACGTTGAGACGGATGGAGCCGCCGAAAAGAGTGCTGATGTCCACATCACCAGGGAGCACTTCGCTCAACCCGGGCAGGAGCAACACATCGTCAAAACTGAGTGCAAGAGGAGGTAGTTCGCCCATGGGCCATCTAATCAGCACTCAAGCCTCTGTCACGCAGAAATTCGCTCTCGATCAAGGACGATAAACTCGCGCCTTGCCGGTGTATGCATCGATCTGAATGCAATAAAAGTTCTTGGGAGGAATGGTTGGAAGCATCGCATCCTGCCACTCAACCAAAGTGAAAAAACTCTGGTCCAAAGTAGGAGTGATGTAGGCCCGTGCAGCTTGTGATTCAGTGCTGACGGCACTAGGGTCATCCTGATTCAACATGCGACAACTGCCATCTGGGTAGAAGCGCATGGCTGCGTACTGCACGCTATCAGGGCTAATCCCGTTGCCAGGACTGAAGACAAAACTTCCAGACCTCTGTTGCTTCTGCTGAGGCATGGTCGTCTGAAGCAGGGGTGAGACTTCTTGTTTGTCTGCCAAAACGATACCTGACTCGATGTAATATGGCTCCGAGATGGCAAGCGCATCCGCACCGCTTGGAGTTTCCACCACCTGATAAGCATAGAAAAAAGGCTGCGTGGGGCGGTCTGTATCCGCGTTGGGGAATTTGTAGAACCTCATTTCAACCTCACGGCTTCTAGCAATCGCTTCCTGCTGAGCTAGCGTCATGCGATTCAAAAGACTATCTCCAGCAGAGCTTAACCTTGTGGAACGAATCACGTCCACGAGCGCAGGAGTTGCCAAAGCAATCAGAAGTGCAATAATGCCAACAACCGTTAGCATTTCAACAAGAGTGAATCCTTCCTGCTTTCGCTTTTCCAAAGTTAGATGGCGATGATTCTGAGGCTTCATAACTTTCAAAGAATGCGGTGGCGATATCAGATGCTCCACTTCGAGCCACGAAGCTGGATGGTGGTGGTGAAAACACGATAATTGAGACGCCTTTGATTGAGTTGCTTCACAATCTCTTGGACTTCGGCCTCAAGATTGTGCGCTTGCGTTAAAGCGCCATTCACCGTCGTTCCCAGCGGCGGAGTTGATCCGCCCCCAGATCCCATGCTCAACATTTCAGCGGATTTTTCATCAATGGCGATGAGCACTATGCGCACGAGAGGTGGCAACAGATGTTGTGTGCCCTGAGGGCTTGGAGCGTAGCCAATGTTATCCCTCGCACTGGAATCATAAGCGTAGCTAGGCGCGATTTGCGTAGGACCTGAGACCGCCTCAACCTCCTGCGGATTTTTCAATTCACGACGTGGTGAAATGATCAGAGCCACAATGTTATCTGCGACTGGTCGAGTTAGCATGACCGCTCCAGCTGTGCTCCGTGATGCATTGGTGACCACACCTGCACGCTCAGAAAACCAATTCCTCGATAGCGGAGAAGCAAGGTTCCCAGCATTCTGCAGTGCATAGGCATACACCGTATTCAGTTCTGTCGGCGGACTGTATTCCATCAAGCGATAGCGAAAGCGTTCATTGCCTGGTGGTAAGAAGCCAGGACGCCAAAAACGATCCGAAGAAAACTGGACAAAATAGCCACGCGCGCACAACAGACGATCCAATCCTGAATACGCCGGCGTGCTTGTTATGCCCAGCGGAGCTTGAAAGAAAACGGCATGACCCGGCAAGAAATTGGCCCCTCCGCCTGAGGGGACCAACGTAGCAGCGGGCCCACAAATGAACTGCAGTTCGGAGCGACGCACGTAATTGTTGGGAGCCGAGGCAGCGCCGGAACCTGCTGCACTACTTAAATAGTTTTGATCATAATCAATGTATGTGTTCAGTGTCGCTTGGCTGATATTTCGAGTCAAAATATCAAAAGCCACTCTAGCTTCGCGAAACTGGCTGACACGTGCATTGGACGCAGACCAAGTGGACTGCACTTGTCCAATCACCTGTGCGCTGATCAACAGCAAGATGGTCAAGACGGCCAATGAGACCATGATCTCGACCAGCGTGAAGCCTTGATGCTGGCTTGAAGAACCGCTTGGTTGTTTCGTATTCGAGATTTTCATACAAAGTGAATCAGGATCAAGGCGCAAACCGCTTAGACTCAATGACACGGAAGCGATAATAGCTATCTAAGGGTGGATGCGCTCGCTCATCCAAAGGATTGCCCGTCGTAAAATCAGCAGCTGAACCCGCATTCGCTAGATCAGACATATCAATGTAACGCTCGAGCAGGAAGGAGCCCCGATATTCTCCCGTCACTTCATCAATACCCGGCACAAATTTATCGACGGCCCATCCCGCATCGGCATCCCCACGCAGGGCTTTCTTGAGAGTCTGCGCTCTGACATGCACTCGGAAGGTATTCGAGCGTGTGGTTAGCTTGGCATAAAGATTCGCATAAGGTGCTTCACGCGTGTTGTCACCGGTGCCTGCATGAGCGTTCCAGAAGGTTTGAATGGAAGTTTCACGATTCCGATAGCTATCCAACCCGGAAGCATTGATGTTTTCAAAGCTATCCAGGTTGGCACCTTGAATCGCAAAACTAACGCCGCCTATGTTCTGACTGGTCCCAGGGCGATTGTTCGCCACCGATACCCTTGTGGGAATCAGATGAGTCTCACAAATTTGTGAGGCCGAGCGGAACAAACCTGTTCTCATGCCACTGGGCATTCCGGTATTTATACCTGATGCCCCTCCGCCAACGCCAGAAGGTCCTCTACCGGTTTCCTCAGCACCAAAATTAAATCGCTCTTCAAATTGGCGCAATGTTCCGACGACTCTTTGATTGGCGGCTTTGTAAATCCACCATGGCACATCTGCCGTGCCGTTTGCATTGTTCAGACGATCGATTGCAATGCCACGATGCCATTTAGCAGCTGGATCACCAAACAACTGAGATTCATCTCTAAAAATTGGAGCTTGACTCCCTCCTGGACCAAACCCTCTCCGCATGCTACGCGCGACTGAAAAATCCACATTGGGCAAAGCGGCAAAGACTTCTCCTTTCATGACCGCGTGCAACGCCGTCGCTCGTCGAATGTGGGTAAAGGGTAACATTTGATAGTTCATGTTCACCTTACCTGCGGTCGAGAGAGGCTCACTGATGGCATAAGGCTCAACCACGGGCATCCAAAACAGATCCAGCAAGTAATGATCAGGAGGCTGATTGTTGTTTCCCTGCCCGGGGTGACGAGCAAAACCTCCGTTCATTTGGATGTGCGGACGGAACAGTAGATTCGTCCACGCCCCATTGCCACCAAAGGTTGGATCTGTTGAGGTGGCGTTAGCGAAGTAAACTCGACTTGGCAGTGATCCCATCATGACAGGGGAACTCACCATGCGGTTGGGAGTGAAGAAGGATTGTCCAGGCGCGCCAAAGCGCGCTCCAAAGCTGTCTGCACGGAAATAACTCGCGCGCCAGACGACAGGCCGAGGCCAGCCTGTAGCTCTGAATTCACCCACCGAATAGTTACCCTCATCAGGTTTATTGATGTAGGCACCAATTCGACCACCAGGATCACCGTCATCGAAGTCATAATAGCGCTGCAAAAGATAAGCGGGAGAAAGTGAATTTGTGATCGCGTTGACACGTGAGTCGTTCAAGCCTGAGTAAGGAGCATCGGGCGTCAAACTTGTGCCCATGTTGATTGACAGCGGAAGAATGCGTTTAAGCGGATCTTCAAAACCTTGGATATTTCTAACTTGATCGCCGCTACGATCAAAACCGGGCTCAGAACCTGCATTGTATGAAGAAAAGTTATGGGCCAGGAAAACAGCGGAATCGTCCCACAAAGGATGAGGTGACCACTCGTTGGCAGGCACCACAAATTTGGCAAAGATGATGCGCGGGTCGCCATGACCAGGCTGCACAGATCTGACTACATCTGAACCGTAATGATTTTCGAGCACGTTGTAATCCTGATTGCCAGTATAGCACGCACGTGAGTGTCTAACGTCAATGTGATTGCCGCGATTGTCGTGCCTTTTGACATCTCGGTAATTTTCATTGTTCTCATAGCCATAGATGAGCGCAGTGCTTCCTGGCACACGATCTTGACCTGTGTTTCCATTTCTCGCCGTATCGCCATCGACTCCCGAACGAATAATCCCGTTATTGTAGAAACTAAGCACATTTGAATCCTGAATATTGGAGCGGGGTTCATTGTAGCGGCCTGGGATCATGGATGTGACAGGAAGCCCTGGAGTGCGTGCCAAGGCACCTCCACGATGAAACGCCCACCAGTGCGGTGCTTGTAGAGCAGGATGCACAAACTCCTGACCAATGGAATTGATCCATCGTTTGCGCGTGCTGGGATGAACGACCAAGTCTGGCGTTGGAGCCGTCCCATTCGGTATGGTGAAAAAGATCGTCTGCATGGGGTTACCCCGAGCCGCCTGAAGATCATGGGTATCATAAAGGTCAATGCGAATGCCATTGCCACTTTGTAGAGAAAATTTTAGGTTTGATGCTTCACCGCTTGGAGTTCGATCAACAACTGTGAAGAAATTTGAGGCCAGCTCCAAGTTCACCAATCCAGAATGAATTCTCCCTGTTGCATCTGAATTGTAATCAGGATCAGCAGGCATTTGGCCGAAAGGCGGCAAACTCATGCCACGGCTCACACGACGGAAGCTAGCAAAACCACCCACTTGAGGGGCACCATCCAATTCATACAAAGGACCTCCACTTTTCAAAACGAGATCTCCAGTTCTTTGAAACGGCGTCTGAATGCTTTCCCCGTCATCAACAGTGATGTTACGCAGAGCATCCCCACTGATCACAACCGTGAACTCTGGCACTAGCTGCGTGTAACCCACCGAAGGGCAAAAAAATTCAAGATGAAGCAACGCTTGAATTCTTTTCTGATCAACATTCAGCGGCCTATCGATATCTAGGGTATGGTTCCAATTTCTTTCATTGTACCCAGGATGAAAATCCCTGTGTTTACCGCGATTCTCTCTGGTAACAGGACCAAGCTCGACATTATACAAGCCCCCAGAGTTGACCATTTCCCTGCTCAACGGAGGAAAATTGGAATAATACCTATCCTTGATTTGATTCGGCACACCGATGTTTGCATTTCGCCAGTGTTGATCTCCGGCCTGGGTGTTGGTGAAAGTGAAAGGCCCTTGAAAGCCGGGTGGCACGAAATGTAAAACCTGAAACTCGTTTTCAACATTCTCATTGATGCGGAGAGCCGTTCGCCCCCCAGACACGACACCAGTGGCTGCCAGTGCCTCAAGTTCACCCATGCTCGCTTGCGGAAAGTTACTTCTTGATAGTCCATCGGCCATCGTGACTGGCGTGACGCGATAGCTGTTGTTGTCAGCATTCGGCGTTGGTTCGAAATGTCTCCAGCTGTACATGTCGGGCTGTCCATCTGCCGTGCAGATGAACTGGAGACCGATTTCACTGATGGAAATGCTTCTGCCGAAACCGCGATAATTGATGCTCTGAGATACCCAACGTGAAGGGGTTACTTGGCCATGACCCGGAAGGGCACGGTCCTCAAACACATTGATGGAATTAGCAACATTGCGAACTATACCCGGCGTGTAAGTTCTAAAAGTTCCCAGCAGTTGGTCACGCTCATCATACATGTTTCTCGCATTGTTGGTGTAGTTGATCGGAACGGAAGACCAACTGTTCCGACTCGTCACAAGATAACTATCATGAAGATTCGTGCTTCTGATGTAATCGAACATAGAAACAATCAGCTGTTTGTAATTCCAAAAACCACCGGCTTGCAGCATCTTGTCGCGGAAACTTCCTCCTCTACCAGGAGTGAATGTATTGGATGGAAAATTAGCCCGTTCCAAAATCTGGTCCAACATGTTGAGAAGGGCAGCATTTCTGGGCAAATTGACATCCGTCGTTGCACTACGAGGGTTCTGACGCTGAAAGAGATACAGATTCCCTGCATTTGCATTGGCGTTGCCGAGTCTAGAACAAAAGAGTATCAGATTGTCGAAACCTGTGCGTCTTGTTCCATCGGTATGAACAGGCCACATGGCAATTCTGGGAAGGCCCAACATGCTGATTTCACTAGCACGGCTGTGAGCAGTAATGAATGCAGACGCCCTTTCCAGAGTCTGCTTGTTGAAGAGTTGTGTGCTTCCATTTCCATCGATGGACGTGTCGCTCAGCTGACGGGTTGTCGTGTTACCCACCCCAAAAAACAATTCATCCACACTAGCATACAGTCTCTCGTTGAGCGCATTCGTCAGATCAACCGCAGAGGCCAGACCCTGGCTGCCTCCTTGATTGAAGGCATCTGGGGCGAACAAACTTGTGCCGACGTTGCTGCCTCCAGTGTGAATCCGGGGAGCGAGATTATAAATGCGATTTTTCACGCTCAATGCAGAGTTAAAAGCTCCGCTGCCGGAAGTTCTGGGGGGAGAGCCTACAGGGTAAACCTCAAGATCACGGTTATTGTCGAGAGTGCTATTGGGGTAAAACACACTACTGAGAGCCACCGTCGCCGGGTGGCCTGGAAATCTTTGATACTCCCGCAGAGCGGCTCCATAATCTGCCCAACGGTGGTCCCTTTCGTGGAAATAAGTCGGTTTTCCCTGAAAAGTCGGCTCTGAAGCTGTGTTGATGTTGATTTTGCAGGTTTCGTCATCAGCCCAAAACGCTAAACGTGCGACAATCGGGTTGATATTGCTTGCTTGAATTCCCCCTGGGCCGACAAAAGTTAGATCGTTGTTTAATGTCCCTAGGCTTCCGTCTTTGAGCATGTAAATCCACTGGACTGGCATTGCCAAGCGCAAGGAATCAATGCCTGCCCCTGTGGCGGGCGGCTGCACAATACCAGGGCGACGTGTTACTGGATCCTCCGAGGCTAAGTTTGCCCCCGAGAGAGCGGTCGTTGTCGAATACTGGAATCCTTCGATGGGGATCGGAGTTCCGTCCGATGGATTCATGCTATGACCAGCCCTTGGATCAATGACCGGAAAGAACGTTTGGACTGAATTGATCTGGCCATCTGCCGAAGCAACCCCCTTGACCACAGGTTCATTCATATCGACGTAACGAGCTACATTTCTCTGCTGATTCCAGTTTGCAGGAGGCTCAGAGCGCAAAACAAAGTTGTATTCGTCATTCACTGCTGAAGTGCCTGTGTCAGCGCCTGTGCCGTTGTAGATCATTTCGGCATCCGAGAAGAGCTTGTAGCCTGCGAGGAAAGCACCACTGGCCGTGTATTTGCGAATAGCTCCAGGCTGTGTGGCGTGAAATTCGCGACCGGCGACATTGATATCCTGATCAGAACCCGCGCGGATCTGCGATACCACCAAATTCACTGCGGTGTCAGCCAAACGACGTGCGGTTTGAGCAGATGAATAAGTCATCGTGCCCTTGTGCTCTGTATCAGCAACACTCAAAAAGGCCAACATGACGATGGTGGCGAGCGAGAGCATCGAAAGCACAATGATCAGGGCTAGCCCTTTGCTCCGGCGAGCTTGTGCGTAGAGGGTGCGTAGCGGTTTCATAACATTCTTGGGGGGATTTTCGGAATTTAATGCTATTGAATCGGATTTTGGACTCGATTTCAAGCAGCGAAGTCATTGCAACGTATTTACTTCGTTAATACAAGGTCGCTATTTTGACGCCACACGGGGTATCATTTTGTGATCTCGAAATAATCAGTTCTGAAACTGAACGATTCCTGACCGTTGGGGTGTCGATGTTGGCCTTTCTGCACCGATAGGACGCTGATCCAGGATGAAATAGCCCATGCCGACCATGTCTGCGCCACCGATTGAGCGAACCCGGACCATCAAGCCCTGGAAAGTGCTGCGCCGAGTCAGCCTATTGTTGTCCTGGATCGCAAATGAGCCAGAGAATGCGCCTGTATTGTGCACGGGGGTCAGTGTGGTTTTAGCAAAGGAGCTAGGCAAAGGAGTCACTACACTGCGTGCCCTTACCGTGATGTTAGCGAGGTTAGGATTGTAGTTTGTCGGATCATCCATCGCTATAGAACCTGTGAGCTTGCGATCTTCAGCAAATGTCAGGTTAGCCTGAATGTTAACAGGACCTGGCACAGCCGGATTCAAATCAAACAGAGTTCCAGTCGCAGCAGGAACTAGGTAACGCCCACCAAAAACCTCTAGCTGCACAGGTGTCGAGACCGGAGTGCCGCTGAGACCGAATCCACTCTTGTAAAGTCGAAAAGTAGCTCCTGGATTTGCGGGACGCGTCCAATCAAAGCTACCGCTAATGTCGTTATCTGCAGGAGTGGCTCCAGAGACGATATCAAATGTCCCCAGCAAAGACCCTTTGGTTGTCGTGGTGTAGAGTGACTGATAAACGAAGCATTTCCCTTGAGGCCCAACCCAAGCTGAACCTGTGAGTCGCTCGCCATCGGCTGTTCGCCCTGATAGCGTGTATGTTCCTGCAGCGGCGACGGTCATGATGGCAAAGCCCGCGCCTTGAGGAACTCTACCATCATTGACTGCCAGATCGCTCCCCGACGAAAGAGCAAACGCAAAATTATACAGTCCTTGGTAGGCAGTCGCAGGAATAGAAACATCTTTGATCGCCCTTGCCGCAAAGTTGTTTCTCCATGCTTCAAAACTTGCGGTGCTCAAGCGAGAGGTGATTTGCCCATTGCTAACGATCGTCACCGGCGGTGCATCGAGCAGCGTTGGAGGAGTGATGTTCAAACCAAAACTCAGGACAAGCGATGGCGTCGTTCGAGTCGCCGCAATCGGGATTCTGGCCTCAATAGGCTGATTCAGGACACCCGTGGTGGGATTGACATCGAGATCAAAGGCTCCTTTGAAGGCTAAGGTCTGTGTTCCTAGCATCAGTTTTCCAGAGATACTGCCCGTTGAAGAAACGGTCATATCAAACCTTCCCCCCATGTTGTTGTTTAGGGTTGCATTGCGGACAATAGGACCCGCATAGACGCCAACAACACCAGCAGGTAGAGCCTTGATGTCAATAAACGTGGACCACCTCGCTGCCGCAGTCTGCTCAGTTGTCGGCCTAACTGAATTGGTCACCGTGATGGTAACTGGATATCCTGTCACCAACCGGCTGGCTGTAGTTGGCAAGCCAGTGATGAGTCCAGTCGTGGCATCCACTTTCAATCCTGGCGGTAAACCTGTCACTGCGTATCGCTGTGGAGCTGAACGCCCAGGGAAAGGATCTGAAGTGCTAGGAGCCAAGTCGCTAGTGACAGGAATTTTCCAGGAATAGAATGCACCTACCATACCTACGGGAGGAGGATTGGTCTTCACAAGGGCAGGAGCCGAATTGAAGACATGAAGCTGCTGGGTCCCCCCAACAACCGGCAAAGTGCCAGAAGCTCCCGTTACTTCACAGCTAAACACATCAGCATCCGTTAGCTCAAGTTTTGCGATGCTAAGGGTTTTGGTTGTCGTGCCAGTGTAACGGCCAGCGAATCCTCTTTCTGGAATTTCGATGCCGTTTTTCCTCCATTTGAAGCCAGGCCTGACTTTGGAACCATGAGCCACGTTAACCGTCAATCTTACGGTTCCACCGACTTGCCCCGCCGCAGTAAATGCTGAATTATCAACAACAACAACCTGGGCAGGAAGGCTTGTCGCGTTGGTTGCTCTTGTGCCAACACGATTATCAACCCGGAAGGTATATTCACCAGCTTGGGCCAAACGGATCGACGTTAGACTCAGCACATCTGTATCTTCTCCCAAGATTTGAACACCATTTCTGCGCCATTGCACCACACGTTGTGTTCGATCTCCCCCAGCTCGCGCGGACAGCACTACATCCGTCCCCGCCAGAACCGTTTGAGACTGTGGATTATCCAGCACGATAGCAGCACCAGTTGCCAAACTAAAAGCAGTGGTAACACTGAATACACCTGGCAATGGATTAAACGGACCCGTAATTCTTAGTTTGTAGTTACCCACATCCGATGCCTGCACAGCACTGATGGTGTAAGTGGCTTGGTTAGCTCCAGGGATGATTTCATCATTCTTAAACCACTGGAACGAGAGCGACTCACCTTCAACGATCACTCTGAAAGTCATAGGATCGTCCAATGAACCACGACTTGTGGACGGCAGATTGGAGACGATGGAAATTGGCCAATCGACCTGGAGAGTTGCTGCGTTACTGAGAGCACCAGTTGGATTCAGAGGATTGATAACTCTTACTGTATAGCTTCCTTCGTGAGACTGATTGGCTCGCGGTATGCTGTATGTCGATTCAGTCGCCCCCGGGATGACGTCTCCATTTTTCATCCACTGAATCGAGAACGGCCCCGTTCCACTGTAGGCAACCGTGAATGACACAGACTGCCCCTGCTGAACGACCTGAGAAGTCGGATGACTGGTGATTTGCGCAGGTTGAGCGTCTTCCATCGCCACGATCCTACCTTGGCTCAAGAATTGAGTGGTATCCCAAACTTTCTCGATAGGGAGAAGCAAAAGATTCAGAAGGTTGCTCGCCCCTCCAAACACATTGAGGCTCGTGAAGTCCATGATATCAAAAGCCTGCCCTGAGGCTGGCAAATACCCATCTTGAAGCCGAACTGCAATCCGAGAAGATTCAGCGGTCAACTGAATGCTGGTGCCGACCAATTTTGTGATATTGTTAACACCTAATTGGAACTCAAGAACTGAATGAGCACCTACCGTCAACGCCTGACGGAGAGTTAGAACCTCCTCCTCCGATGATGCCGTAGAGGGATCTCCAGGGCGTAAAACCGATGGATTTCCGTTTGTGCCAGTGAGACTGACAGAACCAGCAATGGTCCCGATACCCCCTAGAACTGCACCAGCGCTAACTTGAACAGAGCCCGTGCCGGTTGCGGAGCTTGTTGTATCCACAGGTGAATTCATCACCAACAAAGTTCCTTGGTTGATCATCACTCCACCTGTAAAAGTGTTGTTTGCAGCCAAAGTCACAACACCACTTCCACTCTTGACCAAAGATAGCATGTCCGTTGTGCCCGCAGTTCCTCCATTGGATTCGGTAATAAGACCATTGAAACGGATCCCCAAGCCTGTCTGCGTATTGGATGTTAACTGCAAAGTTTGAGTTTCCCTTGTCGTGGGAGCAATGTTTTGCATCACAATTGGTCCGCTAAACAATGCGGTTCCAGTTGTCAATGTTTGCGCTCCCCCGAGGATCATTGAACCAGACCCAGCACGTGTGTTGAGATCTATGGGGTTGGATAAATTAATATTTTCTGCCCCTAGCAATAGTGAAGATGAAGGATTGTTCACATCTCTAACCCAATGCACTGCAGACACATTCAAATCACTCACACGACTGGCAATGAAGTAAGATCTTTCAGACGAGGACCCATTCAAAACACGGACGACCGTGCCAATCTTCATCTCATCAGCACTATCCATGAGAGGAACGCGTCCAAGATTGATTCGTCCTACTTGACGGTTGAGAGAATCATTTGTGATCAAGACGCGATAAACACCATTTCTTTCTGGATTGTTCAATTCATCTTTGACGAGGATCCTAGCATCCAAATCATCTGCCAACTGGTAGAAAACGTCTGATCCTGTGGATTGTATATTCACAGCTGTGCCATCGGGAGTGGTTGCTACTTGAAAGTTCACTCCATTAGCACCACGAACGAAATACACTTGTCCACCGACAAGACCCAAAGGAGTTGTTGAGAAGTAAAAAACAATTCGCGTCCCGTTGGTCAAATCACCTGTGAATCGGCGAGTAGCAGGATCTGCGGTCGTGGCATAGAGGCCATAATATTTGCCGTCGATCGTAGCACTTACATCCAAAAACGCTCCGACACTGCTGTCTGTAACATTCAGTCCATCATGGAATGCAGAGAATGTTCCTCCGAGCTGAGTAAGACTGCGTGTTGTAGATCTTTCGACATTCAATTCCTGAGGAACACTATCACCCATCTCAACAACGCCCTGTCCTAAAGAGCCAGTAGCACCCGCGATTAAAGTCCCAGAACGGATGATCGTAGCGCCGTTAATTTCGGCTCCTTGCACGCTCGTTAGGCCTGGAGAAGCCAGTCCTGCCCCGAAACTATTTGCTGCGTTGAGGACACTTAATATGCCCTCACCCACCAAACGTAATCTTGCATCACCATTGATTTGACCTGATAACTGAGCGGTAGCACCAGCTTGAGGCGAAAGAATTGCAGAACCAGTCAGCGAAACAGATCCCGACAAGGTGGTGTCAGCCAGGAAACTAATTCGCGAATAACCACTAGCGTTGTTAGTGACCAGGAAATTGGTTCTCAAAGACGATGCATTGTAGTATGCTACTGCAGGTTGAGCATCACTCGTCATCAACAACTTGGAGTATAACCCAACATCTTGGTTGGAGACCAGCGTCAGTGGAGCGGTCCATGCGGTTCCGATTTCGTCTGCGGCTGAAACTAATTTTAGATCTCCAGAGGGTGAAGAGTAGTAGCTCACGGCCGGTCTCCCTTTCGCGGTTGTGGGCTGACCATTGATGATTGCCAACGAAGGATACAAACCCACGCCAGGGCCTGAATCGAGGTTCACCGGAGCACCCCATGCTGGGGTGAACACAAGTTCAGACATTAACCTCGTCACGTTTTCTAAGGTCTCTGGGTCGCGAAGATTATTGGTCAAACCGGAGGGTGTGTTTGCGCGAATGTATTTCAATCCATTGGTCGAACTGTCGAGCCAAACTATGGCAGGACGCATACTCACGATTTCTACGGAAAATTGATCGGAAGCGCCCGTGGCTGCATTGAGTGGAGTGCTCCAATTGGACAAGGGCGATGGAAGCGCGTTTCCATTCGCATTCAGCGCCACGACATACCTTAACGTGTTGTTCGTCGTATTGGAATAAACAATCAAAGGAGTGCCAATATTGGCCGTTCCGGAAATGAAGGCCACATCGTCTGAACTGTCAGTATTCGAAAATGTGTTTTTGGATATCAAATCCCCACCGATATTCGCTACTTCAAGGATAATCTTAGATCCAAGATTATCCTGAGCTTCAATAAGCTCTGGGTTACCCCAAGCAACTCCGTTAGCATCCGAAGAGCGAACATAATACACATCCTGAGCAGCAGTGTCTTGGAAAGCGATCGCAGGATTACCATTCACAAACGCAAGTGATGAACTCAAGCCCCAATCCAAAACTTTGCGTTGGCTGAAACTAGAATCGGGCTCACCTGTAACCAACAGTCTGCCAACAAATTGGTGACCAACAGATCCTAGTTGAGTGAAAAGACCGCCAACGATGACTTTACCATCCTGACTCTGTATGATGTTGCGAATCTCTGCGTCAGGATTGAGGTCAAAAGCTGAATCAATTGAGCCATCCAGATTCAACCTTGCAGCAAAACGTCGCTGAGCATCACCAATCTGCGTGAAAACCCCAGCCAGCAATACTTGACCGTTCACCTGCAAGTGAAGGTCTCTGACCTCACCATTGACTTCTTGGGCGAAAGTCTCATCAACACTTCCATCATTTTGCAGTCTGGCTAGACGCGTCCGCGCTACAACTCCTCCTGCAAAATTGGTAAATGCTCCAGCTACAAGCATCTTGCCATCGGTTTGCGGAACGATGTCGAATACAGTGTTGTTAGCATCAGGATTGTATCCAAGCCGAGCACCAGTAGCGCTGAAACGCGCTAACCTATTGCGTATGACACCGCCGACATCTGTAAATGAACCCCCAACAACATAACTATCAATAATGGTATCTAGATTGTCATCTTCAGGAACAATGGCCCTAACTTCCCCATTGCGTATATCTGGATTGGAAAAGCTTGTATCAAGGATTCCATTCGCATTGAGGCGTGCAAGTCTTGAACGCACAGCTCCGTTGATGCTTGTGAAAGAACCACCGAGCAAAACCTTACCATCAGGTTGAGCATAGATTGTTCGAATATCGCCATTGGCACTCAAAACGATCGACGAATCAAGCGTTCCATCGCTATTCAATCTAACCAACCTTGTTCTGGAAAGGTCGGTAGTTGAGTTTTTATCTACTCTAACTGAAGTGAAGGTTCCTCCCACGAGAATACGGTCAATTGAACCATCATTGTCTAAATCTTGAGGAAGGATGGCACGAACTTCACCATTCATGATATTGGCATCAAAGGTGTTATCCAAACTACCATTTGCATTAAGCCTAACTAGTCTTCTGACTGAATTGCCATCAAAGTTAGTGAACGATCCGCCCACTAGAATCTTGCCATCAGGCAAAGACGCGACGCAGAGCACTGTGACAGCTTGACCAAGAACCGAAATGGGCGTGCTCCAAACCACCCCCTGAGCATCGGTGGATCTTGAGTAAAGCAGCATCCCCGCTGTCTGGTCGTAGAAAGTGATCGCGGGATTGCCATTGATGATAGCCAAAGATGGATTGCGTCCTACATTTCCCCTTGATGCAACGACCACAGGAACCCCCCAGGAGGTTCCTCTGACATCAAGAGCCCTCACGTATTTCAAATCTTGATTTGTAGCATCGTAATAAGCAACAGCTGGATAGCCATCCACGATCGCTGCCGAAAGCTCTTTGCCAACATCCACCCTTGTAGGGGGCACTCCAGGCAAGTCCGCAGGATTGTCCACTATGCCTCCCTGAACCCACTCAGCACCCCTCGAATTGATGGCACCAAACTCGATTCTGTTGGCATGAGCTCCCCCTTCCATCTCAACTTCGAGAGCAGCACCACTGCTGGTATTAGTTAAACTAGACCCGATCCGGAGTGCACCTGACGACAAGCCAAGCGCATTAGCTGCATTGGACACAATGAGTTTGCCATCGGCAACCTCAATACCACCTGAGTGGGCGTTGCTTACACCTAGTCTAAGAGTTCCAAGACCAAATTTAATTAACCTACCCAAACCTGTCAGCTGACCTCCGAGTTCAGCTTCGATGGCAGCTGGCCCATCTTCCACCCGGACAGCTTGGCTAAATGCACTCAAATCAATCGGATTTGCAAAAGTAAGCTTATGGGTTGCATCATGGCTTCCAAGGATGAGCGAAGCGCCGTCAGGTACAAATCCATTGTTTCCAAAACGGAGAGGCTCTGAGATCAATTCCCCGCCAATGTTGACGATACGATCCGCATTGTAAGCAGCAAAGCCTCCTGAACCATTGAATCGAATCGCACCTATCCCCGTTCCAAGTGGACGTTGAAAATCATTCACTGCCAAGCCCACAACCCCACCATGGACGATCAACGAACTAGCTCCACCTGTTGATCCTATTCCACCGGGAATAGCACCTACCGAATCAAGGCGTAAAACCCCACCATGAACATATGTATTTCCAGTATAGCCATTGGTTCCTGAGAGGATCGTCGTTCCAGTGCCTGTTTGAATAAAATTGACTGTGTCTTTGAACTCATAGACCTGATTGCTGCGAGTTTGCAAAGCCGGCTTACTAAGTATCAATCTGCGAAAAGCAACATCGGATCGAACAACAACTGTGCCAGTATCTATACCTGGACCTGCGACAGTCATACCAGGCCTAACCATAGAGAAAAAGTCAACCGAGAGACCAGAACGAGTGAGTTGCATCTCCACCTCACCTTGCACGATGCTACCCAGACCTGTAGCGCCATCAATCACGTTAGCCGAGCGTATCGTTCTATCAATCACACTTGCACCAATCGTGAAGGAAGCTGACTTATTGTAATTGTGAACGATAAGGTCACTGTTCACATCATTCTGAGCACCGCCTGTCAACGTTCCTGCGCCAGTGATGGATTTGGCCCCATCACGCACACTCGTGGGTAGTAAAATGGCTCCATTCAATAATTCTAGAGTTCTACCAGCTTCGATTACTAGATTGCTCGAAGCACTGTTTTCGTAGCGCAACACGTTGATAAATCTGTTAGTGTTGATTTGTCCGGAAAAGCCGACATAATTTCCATTGATCTTGGTGGAGTCTTCTGTGGGACTGATGTTTCGAGAGCCTGATCTATTCGCAGACCAGCCAGCAGGAGTGAGAAAGTTTGGCCCACCGCTATAAAGAGATGCAACATCTGCTGATTGAACCGCACCATTGCCAAGTTCAATGGCGGCAAAATGATTGACGCCCTCGCTAGTGTCGCTGCCAGACTGATAAGTGGCCCAAGGTAATATTCTTGCCCGATCGTCACCCTGGGTAATCAAAAAGATACTCGCAGAGCCAGCTCCAGATTCTGGGTTTTCCAAAAAGTGAACCGTTCCTCCAGCCTGACGAATGACACTGGTTAACTCCTCTTGTCCCATGAGGTTCAGCACCATGTTCCTACCAGGAGTAGGCAGCGTTAAGTTGTTGGGATCAAACCCAGCAACACTAGTAGCAATGATTCGTGATGCCCCTGCTTCAATTAGCATTTGTGTCCCCAATGTTTGAGTCACATTTCCTTCAGGAGTTCCTCTTACTTCCAATGTTCCACCTGAAAGCACAAGTTGAGTAAGTGCACCCGTTGAGAAGTTGGTTGGTGCATATGTTCCCGGTGCAGGATTTGTATCTATCGTTTGCAACAACAACTTACCCTGCTGAACGCGGTATGCAGACAAATTGGCGTTACCGTTCAAAACAAGGGTTCCGGGACCATCTTTTTCAAGCCTGTCTTGCCCAGAAGTGATGACTCCCGAAAAGGTCGCAGCTGTCTTTTCATGGCCGATGTTGATTCTTGCGAATTCAGCAACTGTAAAACCACGATTCGTTTGCGAGTTTTCTCCTACATATTGAAGGGAGCCACCATTGAAAACCAAGTTGGCAGAAGATCCGCTTGATGCTCCCAAACTACCACTTACACCACCATCGGTCAATTGGCCTACCCTGAGAATGCCATCTGCAATAAAGGTAACTCCTGTGTAGTTGCTTGCTCCTGTCAAAGCGACTGTTCCAGCACCTAGCTTTTCCAAACCAATGGATGGGGTGAATCGCAGCACCTTTTGATCTCCGGTAAAGAAGTGATTGGTGCTTACCTGAATGTCGCTTTCGTTATAAATAAAAGTGATGGTCGATCCGAAAGGAATTCCTGGACCGGTGATGGGCATACCAATGTATAAGTCGGTTGTGCTAACCATGCTTGACGGTGCATTGCCGGTTAATGCACGAACTACACCAAGAACAATCCTTCGGTCATTGTTACCTGTGCTCGCGCGGCGAGTAACCGCACCTGAACCACCATCAACAAATGCATAGTCAGCACGTCTGAAAGAACCATCGTGGTCACGACTTAGCTTCAAGGAATGCCCATCAACAATCTGAAGAATAGTTGTAGGATTGGTTATACCAGGACCTGTAACTGTCATTCCAACAGTCAGCCCATCAGTCCCAGTTTTGGTTGGATCAGAAGGGTTTGTAATGCCAACAAGAACTCTGCGACCAGGATTGCTGTATTCTCCAACTTTAGTGATTGTCGAAGAGTTGTCAGGGCTCGTGAACAGATAGCTCACTCCTGATCTATAGACGTTATCTGTATTGCGATCCAAGACGACTTTATTTTCTACAGGATCAACTTGCACAACAATCGATCCAGATGTGATTCCAGTTCCTGACACAGACCATCCTGCGCTGATACCATTCACATCAGACAAATAGAGGTTTCTGCGTGTATCTGCGGTCAGATAGGCAGTGCGATCAAATGCCGCTCGATCACTAATAGTATTGCTGATAATCAAGGAACCAGATGTATTATGCTGCTGTAACAGCATATTTTGAATGTTACCTTGGTTTTCCGTTGTGATCCGACCTGTTCCTGTCAAAAACGAGTCGTTTGCAGCAACCGATGGAGAAACTAAAATCCCTCCAGTGCGAATCGCATTCGTACCATTATTGAGCAAACTGACTGTGTAGGCTGCTTGATTCGCGAAACGCAAAGAAAATGTATTCCGCACTGCTGCCAATCCAATGTTATCTTGAACATCGGTATTAATGTTGGAATCCCAGCCACTGCCGTAACTATCAAATGGCATGATGAATCCATCATCAAGCGTTGAGGAACTGCCAGGAATGCCACCATTTTTTGCCCAACTTAACTCTTGGCGGCCGTCGTCATAGGTCCCGTTCGTCAGCGTTGTGGGTGCACCATAGCTACCATTGTCCAACATACGAATGAACTCTGGGAAGGAAATGCCGCTGCTTAATGAGGGACTTGGAATGGCTTTGATGATCTCGGAGATTCGTTTTCCGCTTATGATGTCAGCATTAACATAACTAACGATTGCGCTAGTGCTGTTGGTATCAGGTGCGGGGCGATCAATATCCTCAGGTATGCCTCGGGGTGTGGTTGTGATGGTGTAAATGTAGGGATCAAGAGCCGTTCCTTGACCTGTGAGTGTAGAAGTGATCGGCCCATCCACTGGTGAATGTTGAATGGAGACCTTAACTTTATCGTTTCCATCTGAAGCAGGAAGAAAATCAGGATTAACTTGGAAGGTTAAAGCAGCAGGTCCGACACGCTTTTCTACACCTTGTGTTTCAATCACATGAATCCCTGAGCCATTCGTGCTAATGCTAAGCGGAGTGCCGCCGCGTGTTTGGCTTAAACGAAAACTGCGACTCTGTGCCCTGACCACCCAGTAATCGGTGTCTGCGGATAGACCAACAGGTAAAGTTCCATAAGAACGCACGCGCACTCGAATTCCATTGGCTAAACCATGGCCATCAAGAGTAGTGAATAAGTCAGATGTTGCGTTGGCTTGAAAACCTTGTTCGCGCTTGATGGATAGTGTTCCTGAACCATTGCTAGTGATATTGACGCGCGTTCCATTCAATGCACTTGAAACACGGAATACGCGATTGGCACCGTTACTATCAATTGCATAATAGGGTATTCCTGATTGAAGCCCACTTGGCAAATCACCCGAAGAAGTAAAGGTAACGACACTATCTCGAGTGATGACATGCTGCACCGTTGTTGTGAAAAGATCGGTATTGACGTCAACAGCGGCTGCATAGTTGTGCTCTGTTGTTCCAGGGATAACCCAGTAAGCATTTGTGATTGCATCACGAATCACAGACCAAGCTCCCATGATTCCGGTGGTTCCTAAATTACCATTGTTTAAGTTTGGTTGGTCAGACTTAGCAATCCTACCTCCATCAAGATACAAGGTGCTTCCCGTCAAACGGTTCAAGGAGTTGAGCCTTAGGGTGCTAGAGCCATCAGTCCGATAAATCTTACTTGCGCCTGATTCTAGAATTGTTTGTGAAACAATTTCTTCATGGTTTCCTCCAGACAATACAATAGTTCCTCCCCTTCTTGTCCCACCCAGTCTTAGCGCTGAGCCATCGACAAGCTTTGAAAAATTGTTCTGCGAGTAGTCCAAGACAAGGGTGCCTGCACGCACTGCCCATTCACGATTTCCATTAGCTCCTGTAGATGCAGCTATCGACTCTCCAGTGAGAGTTATGGTTCCTTCACCTTCCTGGTTTATACCATGATAACCAAGGATATTACCATCTAGCTTCAGGTTTGAGTTTACCCCTACCACTATGCGTGATGATGGAGCATTGACGTTAAGATCTCCTGTCCACAGCGATCTACTGTTTGAAGGCACATTGATTGAACCACCTTCAAAATTGATGGTTTCTGGCGTCAGATAGTTTACATCTTTCAATTCCAGAGCACCACCAACAAGATTTACACCTGCGGCACTGCTTCCTGTAGCATTGGTCACATAGTATAAAGAATTGGGAGTTCCTTCACTGGTGAACACAACGGCGGAACCACCAGGTGTTTCAGCTAGCTGAAATGTTGAACCATTGGAGTTTACAACGTAGTATGAAGTACGCAGCGCTAATCCCCCGGGGACAACTGGCGAAACACCAGAGACAGATTTTGTATTCAACATTACTATTGAACCATTAGGCACTCTTCCACTGAAAGAATTAGATGTTAAATCATAGTTCGTAGATCTAAAGTTATCCAACTTTGGAACATATTGAACATTCACTCCACTTGAGGTTAAGGTTAGTGGAGGGCCACTTGGAGTGATTGAAACTTTGAATGTAGAACCCGTCGATTCCACGACATAATATTGCGTGTCAGCACGCAATCCCCCGGGCATCATGCTAGCTGCTGATACAAGCACATTAACACCATTTGATGATAGGGAGATGGGAAGGCCTCTGGGAGAACTTGCAATGCGATAACTTAAACCATTGGACTGAACGACATAATATTGTGCACCCGTTGAGATTTCTGCCGGAAGGACGGTGCCGACTCCAGTCGAGAAAAAAACAGGCGTATCGTTCGGATAGTTACCCGAAAAAACAGAATCAGAAATGATCGTTAATGTTGGAGCAGTGCGAGTTGCGAATAGTGGGAAAGTGACAGGCGTTCCATTGGGAAGATTGCCCGTGAATGTTGAATTCGAAACTGTCGTGGCCACCCCAGAGGTACCCAAAGCATCATTCTTGGTAACCGCGAGAGTTCCTTCTTGAATGGTGGTTAAGCCTGTAAACGGAGCCGCTTTTCCTAACACCCAACGTCCTGAACTAGCTTTAAACAAACCACTGGGTGAACCTAATGCACTATCTTGCAGTTCCAGCATGAAACTATTGTCTCCGATACCTGTTCCAGATAAGGTTAGCGTTCTTGGTCCATTACCTCGGAATGCGATTGGAGTTGTAATCAAGTAAGTGCCTGAAATGACATCTCTAAACTCTTGACCAAATGTCACTGTTGCAGAACGACTCGTTCCATTCGCTACCAGTGTGGCTGCATTGGCACCAGTTCCGATGGTAAAAGAACGATCCGAATTGATTGCTGAACTAGGAGCGAGAGAGAGAACAGCTTTGTCGATGACAAGGTTAGCAGGATCATCCGAAAATATTGTGCCCAAAGATGAATTTTGATCATTGGTTCCCCCAAGAGAGATCAAGTTGATGCCACCACCTAAAATTTCAACACCACCTGAAAAGGTGCTTTGAGAACTATTGAGGGTTAATATTCCTGCACCTGTTTTGATCAAACGAATTGGAGCAATTCTATTCCGACTCTGATTCAAACCATCCAAGATGTTACCGGAAAAAGTTTGATTGCGATCCAGATCAAAAGTCAGGTTGGCGACTGATGAAGTGTCTGGTGCCTCATCGTTCGTGATCACAGTGCCCGAATTTCCCGAAATTTGCCTGATGGTTTGATTAACACCCATGAGATTCAGAGTGCCTCCAGTAATTTCAAGATTGATGCCACCCGTCCCCCATGCCGAGCTGGTGGCCAAGTTGACACGACCACCTGCGATCACCAAGGGTTCTGTGAATGTGTTGGTGCCATTCCAAGTGTTACTGCCGCTTAGAGTAATGGTGCCTAAGCGATTATTGATGGGTGCTGTGAAGTTATTGTTTCCCGCAACCCATATCCGCCCTCCTTCATTATAAATACCGCCAATGACATTGTTTCCCAAGATGTTAATAAGGCCTTCGAAGCCTGTCTCAGTCTTGATGCCTGCCCGGAATGTATTCGCACTTGTATTCGTCCCTAGAGTTAGGCTGTTGAACTGAGGGGTTCCCAGAGATGCATTTGATCGAACTCTCAATTCCAAGGCACCTATTGCATTGATGGGATTGGATATGACCAGATTGATGATTGGAACTGCATTTGTCTGGGCATCATTGTTGGGATTCAGATTACCTACTTCAAGAGCCCCCCCCGCTGAACCAAAAGTAATACCTCGCTTTCCATCGTTTAAATTGATTGTTAAGTCTGAGAGTGGTAACGAAGGATTCGTGGCAGCAATGTGAGCCATTTGGAGAATCCCACCATTGATCTGAATTTGATCAGCCACAAAAGATGTCGGTTCTGCTCCAAACGCACCCGCGTTAAATGCTCTCACAGTGCCATTATTTAGGTAGGTCCTACCCGTGTAGCTGTTACTGCCACCAAGCACCAGAAGACCACTCCCAGATTTGGCCAAACTGACGGCGCCACCTTTGAAGATGAGCGATGCATTGTTGGCGACTGAGGCGACTGTCGGAACAGTCAGTGTAATTCGGCTATTATCAGTATCGATGCTTTGAATTCTTGTTCCTGGAGCAAAAGCTCCAGCAGCAGCCCCATCTCCCGAGACTTCCATGCCGACTGTTAGACCTGTGAGGTTGCCCAAGCTGATTGTTGTTGAGCCCGCTGTTGCGGCGCTACCTGTGTTTATGTTGGTCTCAAAATCAGCGACCTGTGTGTTCAAATTCAATTGAGTTGAATTGATGATGTTCAAGACTGGAGATTGGTTAACACCTGCACCTACCGTGACGATTCCACCAACCGCGTTGGAAGAATTACCTTGAATTGTCGCTGTGCCAGTATGCACCAACAAACCACCTGATTCGATGCTAAGTGTCCTGCTGTTAAGATTGAGCGTCTGACCTTGGATGTTCAGAGAGTTGACGACGCGATTCGCACTCAAGGTTCTACCGCCCAACATTTTTACATTGCTGCTGTTGATCCAACTCGTCTGGTCGTTTGCGTTGTAAGAGGCAGCAGCTAGAGAAGTGATTCCATTGGTACCATAAGTTGCCCATTCATTGTCAATGGTCGCCCAACCACCAATAATACCGTCGTCCAGAGTAGGTGCATTGGTGAAAAGAACTCGGTTTCTGGCATTCGCTCCCACACTTCCCGTCACGATTGATCGCGATCCCGAAACATTTTGCCATCCTTGGAAGTCGATCGTGGCACCTGGCTTGTTCTCGAGAAAACCAAAGGTGAGGGTGCTTGTTCCATTTGTTTCACCCGCCCGAAAAGTTCGAAGCTGAATCTGCCCTTCAGTGAGAGAGAGTCCCGCCATGGTTTCTGAAAACGCAGTGTTATCGGCAGTATTAACCCTAAATTCAAACATCCCCCCCCTCGACTCAAGAGTCACTGAATCACCAATGCGGTTGGTATTGTTGCGATTTACAAGAGTACCTCCTGCGGGGCTGGTCGTTGCAGAGGTTGCTACTTCATTGACAATGCTTATAAAACCAGCACCACCAATACGACCCGCTAGAGTCAAGGTGTTCGATGTGCCACTGAAAGTGTCCGTCAGAACGGTTGACCAATTTGCACCTGCCGTGTCATTCGACGCAAGTCCACCATTGCCATAGGCAAATACTCGACCACTACCGCTAGGAGCTGTCGCAAGAGAACGTATAGTTTCAATTGCCCGGAAATCATTCAAGGACGGACTATCAGCGGCTCGAACAGTCGTCCATGTGCTACCGCTATTGACAGAGGACAAGATGATTCCGTTTTCTCCCGCCGCCAATAGTCTTGTTCCAACCTGAGTTACCGCATAGAGATCTCTTGCAGTTGTAGAATCTCGGATTGCCCAGGATGAGCCATCAGCAGAAGTCAAAATAGCTCCATAGTCACCCACTGCCACGAATTGGTTGCCTAACCACGCAACTTTGCGCATAGCAGGGAGATAAAGCACCGGCGGCAACTCACCAATGCGATTGCTGATGCTACGAATTTGATTTTGACCATTTGTGGCCAAGCCGGTGAAAACCCCAAGAGCAACGACGGTTGCATTGCCTGTAGGATTTAACAAAGGGGCAGTAGATAGGGTAATCGCGGAAACACCTGCGTTGGTAGTGATGCCTGTGATGGTAAAGGTGTTATCTTGCCAAGTTGCGGTGGCATCAGCGGCTCCCGTCACATAAATCTGCATACCGCTCGAAACGCCGGATAGGCTTGATGCCGGGATATTTTCGATAACGTTTGAACCGTTGGTGGTTGTGCCTGTGAAGGATAACAATGGTACAAATCCGTTATCTGTAGCTGGCACGGACAATGTGACTGTATTGGCCGTGGAGCTGTAGGTTGAGATGGTTGCACCATTTGGGATCACGCCTGCGGCTGCCGCGAGGGTTCTACCTGCTGTTAAATGAGAAGAAGCACCGCTCAAAGACTGACCACTGGAGATAAGGCGAATGTTACTCACGAGAGTGCTATTGTTTGTGATGTCACCATACATGACACCAAAACCTGATCGTGTATTCTGCGTGAATGGCACTGCTACAGTGATGGTGCGTGCCACACGATCTAGAGCGACGATTGTGACAGGAGTTGTTAGAATAGCTCCATGAAGAGACATTCCAGGCATCAAACCCTTGAAGTCAGTCACCTCCGTGATGACATTGCTACCGTTGGTAACAAGTCCTGACAGAGTTTGTAGTGGAGCTTGTGAGATAGTCGCGGTTGCCGTTGTGGACAGTTCCATGGTAAATGCCGCTGGATTGGTGGAACGTATCGTCGTTCCCGGCTGGAATCCGGTAGGAGTCGTGATCAGCATACCATTGCGCAAGGCCCCCATACCATTGATCGAACTGATGGTCGGGCTATTGAGGCTAGTGGTTGCTTTGAAACCTGCAAAACTCACGTTGCTGGCGCTCGCAGCAGCATTGTTGTTTAAGGTGATTCGGCGATTCGCACTATCTACAGCCGAGATGACATTTTCTACATCAGCAAGTGGAGGCGTTTGCCTAGACCAAACGAGGCCATTTGCAGAACGCATCATTAAACCATTCGTTCCAACAGTTGCAAAAAGAACACTCGAAGGAGACCAAGCGACGCTATTCAGCTCATTGGTTGAAGTGGCAGGGTTAGTTACAGACACCCAGCTCCCCGAGCTGCCCCCAGCAGATACCAAGATTGTGCCACTATCACCGACTGATACTAAATCGAACCCAACCATAAAGGTAGCATTGTTGGCTAATGCAGAAGCCTCTTGAGACAACGTTAACGTATTGGCACCTGGAATCGCTTCAATCCGAGTTCCAGCTGGGACCACACCTGGTAAGACCACAGGCATCCCAACCACCAACCCAACAGTTGAAGAAACCCCGGTCACAGATCGATTTCCTTGACTAAAAGTGCCTGTGCGACGGAACAATGTACGACTTCCGACAAGAGCTGCTGGCAATGCGATTGTCGTGTTTGCGCTAGCTGCGCGCGAAAGAGTCAGCGAATTCGAACTATTATCTGTAACATAAGTATCCGTCGGAATCGTTACCCCACGAGCAGCCATTCCGGAGTTGTAGGAAGCCACAGCTGTCACATCTTCCAAAAATTGACTTCCACTCACTGTCCGCACCGTGAAAATCGACAATGGCACTGCATTTGCCGTAGCCACCGCAGGTAATGAAAGCGTCAGTGTGCCTGCCCCCGAATCGATGGCTGTAATGGTTGATCCTGGCGCGACGGAGTTGCCTTGAAGTGTCATTCCGACGACCAACCCATGGATATTCGATAGATTGGTGATTGTGTTGCTATTTAAAGTTGTGTTCCCACGCAAGGTGTAAAGCACCACTCCTGATGAGCTCACTGTGGCAGCCTTCGATAGTCTTAAGCGGTTGTTGGGTCCATCAATCTGATCAATGACCGTATCAATTTGAATGCCAACTCCGCTCACAGAAACTCCTGTCACAAGAGTTTGAGCTGTTTTTACATTGCTGACCGCTGCGCTACCTGACGTCACGTCACCACGAAAGTAACCGAAATCCACGTTTGTTGCTGTATAAACTGCATTGGAATCCAATGTTAAATTCACTACAGAACCACTCACAGACACATTCAAGATTCGTGCATCGGCAGCTGTCGCAAAGGAAAAAATAGGACTACCGACCGGGATGTTGCTTGAATTGGCTACATTGCTTACGGTCGTACTTCCGACAGTTGTGACGCCAGTCAATGATATGGCAGAATTCGTGATTGAATTTAACTTCGTAGAGGTGCCTGACGTTTGTGAGACCCATTGCTCTCCATTATCCGAGGTCAAAACTCTACCTTGTTGTCCCACCACCACTAACCGTTCACCTGTCCATGTGATTCCCGTGAAGGGAACGCGTGAAGGGTCCTCATAAACTTGAGTCCAACGGTTGCCGTTGAGAGAGGTATGTATTGTTCCACGACTTGTAACTGCCACAAACTTTCTGCCATCGTGTGTTACATCCGCATAATCCAATGACTCTCCACGGAGCACCCCATCGGTCTGATTAGAATAAACAAACGTGATGTCTGTGCCCGCGACTAGATTCACGTTCTGGCTGACCTCGACGACGTTGGTAGCAAGATTTACTGCTACAACTCTGGTATTGGGTGGTATTGAGCGGTTGTTGGCTGAGCTTACTCCAGTGGCTAGCACCAAAATAGAATCGACAACAATACCGTTCACATTGTTGACGATGATAAATCGACTCGCGGTCGAATTTACGACCTGTCTATTTAGGCTTAATACGTTTCCTGTTAATCTAAGATCTGTATTGGCAAGAACTACAGAGCCTCTAGATTCAAGAACACCATCAATGTATGTCGCGACCCCGTTTTGGGTAAGCGCACCACCCGTCAAGGCCAAGAAGCTACCTTCCGTGCCATATTGGCCATCTACCCTCAGGCTTCCTACCGAAAGGCTGCCACCCACAAGTATGAAACGATTCAGTCCAGGTAAGCCCAGCGCCGTGAAGTCGTTTTCGATGATGTTTCTTCCTCCACGCAGGGTTGCTGAACCTGGGAAAAAACCAATGCTACCTGCTTTGACCGAAAGATTGTCCAAGATGGTTTGTCCACCTGTGAAGGTCACAGAACCACTGCCTAGCTTGGTGATGGTTGCACTTCCCGTAATTGTGTCATCAAAACTATATGAGGTATTTCCTGTGGCATCCAAGATAAGGCTGGTTCCCGCTGCTGCTTGTATGGAGCTTGCGAATCCAGTGGTGTTGATGAGACGCAGTTCACCTCCATTCACTACGGTGCGCCCAGTGTAGGTGATTCCACCTCCAAAAAGAGTCAATGAACCGGTCCCGTTCTTGGTTAGTCCTAGTGTTCCTGTGCCGCTGCCGCCGGCACGGTTACGCACAAATCCACCAATGTAGGAATCCAAGTTGTTTCCGCCCAATGTGAGGACTGCATCGGTGTTTACTGTTTCCGACTCCATGTTTTCAACGATCAAAGCATTTCCGATATCTTTGATGTTGCCGATTGTCTCGCTACCCCCCATCAGCTTCAAATAGGCCCAACGGTTTGACGCTGCATCGGCAATAATGGTAGCATTGTCTGCGATCTGATTGAGTTGGTCACTATTGCGATCTTGCAGCAACTGTAGCACAGCAAAACCCGCAGTGCCTGCGCTTGCATTGCCAAGGGTGACGTTACCAAAGAGCGGTCCGCCTGTTGAACCTAGTTCGACTTGAGCACCTGCGTTTCCAACCCCACGGTTCCATAACCATAAATCGACAACACTACCCTGAGCAGCACCAGTAACGGTGAGAATTCCGTTTCCGCTTGTGACCAAAGAACCTGAACCCGTAACTCCACCACTTAACGTCAATCTTCCTGTCGTGATTCGAGCATTTAGCTGATTGTTCAAAACCACGGGCGCAGTGATGACATCTTGGTCTCCTTGCAATTTTTGCAAGAAAGACTGCGCTCCACCTTGAGCTCCCATGTCGAAGGTCAACGAACTTGATACACCGCCCGTTCCGGAGCTAAGCGTGAAATCTTCCGCATTGATCCAGTCGCCGATCGAAAGCGAACCAACCGTGCGTGGGGCATCGAAAGTCACAGTGCTGTTGCCCGTGATGTTGTTGTTAAAATGAACATAAGAACCCACCCCACCCGGTGCTAGCTGTGTCGGCGTCACGATACCTCCTGGTGCACCCAGTGTCACGGATGGGTTGGTGGTATAGCCACTGCCAGGGTTTGTGACATTGACTGCGCTGATGCTTCCATTCGCTGCCCTCACGGCAGTAGCTGTGGCCTGAATGGCACCACCAGGATTGGTAATTGTGGCTGATGCCAACGTATTGCCATTCAAGACAGGTGTGACCAAAGCGTGACTGCCTCCATTGGCGATGCCTCCTGAAAACGTAATGGTTGGTGCTGAGGTGTATCCCGAACCTGCGTCCACAATATTGACAGCACTCAGACGCCCCCCACTAACAGCCGCAGTCGCCACTGCGTGCCTGACACCTCCTGTTGAAAAAGCAACCACCGGGGTGCTCGTGTATCCACTGCCTGGGTTGGTGATTGTAACTCCGATCACTGCTCCTGAAGCATTCACGATGGCCGTTCCTGCAGCTCCAGTGCCTCCTCCGCCCAAAAAAGAAACAGTGGGTGGCGTTGCTTGAGAATAACCCACGCCACCAAAGTTGATGCTGACACCCGTGATTCCAGAGCCCGAACGGGTTGCTGTGGCAATAGCAGCCGTCACTCCAGCAAAGCTAATCCGCACCTGCGGCGCGCTAGTGTAACCCTGCCAGCCATTGTTTCCGATGGTGACGCTTGGGGTTGTTAAGTATCCAGCCCCCGCGTTCGTCACTGCAATCGCACTCACTGTGTTTCCACTGCGCGAAGAGACGGCTGTCGCCGTGCGAACCACAGGCACACCAACCAAGACGGTCGGAATCGAGGTGAATCCCTGTCCTGGATTCAAAAGATTCACGGTCGCAATCGAGCCATCCACGTTGAGTGTAACACTTGCCTCAACACCACCTGCCCCCCCCTGTGGAAGGGTAATGGCTGGATTGCCTGAATCACCAGGAATTCTAACACCCACGACGCTGCCATCTTCTACGATAGCATCCATGTAGCTACCCCCATTTCCTGTGGGACCACCTCCGGATATATTCACCACGGGAGCACTCGTGTAGCCACTTCCAAGGTTGTTCATTTCGATGCTGGTGATGCGGCCATCTTCAATCACTGCCGTGCCAGTTGCGACGTTTGTGCTAAAGGTAACGTTAGGTGCCGATGTGTAACCGCTACCAGGACTAACGATGTTGATGGCGGTGATTGCACCACCGCTGACCGTGGCTACAGCAGAGGCTCCTGTACCTCCTCCTCCCGACAGATTGACGGTTGGTGCAACGCCATAACCTGTGCCAGCTTGGCCAATGTTAATCGCAGTTAACTGTCCTGCATTTACCGTTGCTGTCGCTGTAGCACCCGTGCCATTCCCACCAGAGAAACTCACTGTCGGAACGGAGGTATATCCACCGCCACCCGAGAGCGAGAGCCGAGGGGTTGCGCTATAGCCCGATCCACGGTCAATGATGTTGAAGCCCGTGACTTGTCTGCTGATCGTGACTGTTGGAGTGGATGTGTAATTGCTCCCACCGTTGACCACCACGATTTGTGAAACTTGCCCGTTGTTATCGATCAGTGCGTAAGCCCGGGCACCCGAGCCACCACCGCCGCTAATGATGACAGAGGGACGCGTCGTGTAGCCTGATCCTGGATTATCCACCGCGATAGAAACGATGGAATTGCCCGAGCGCACAACGGCACCTGTTGTGGCACCTGCGTTCAGATTCACCGTGAGAGAGGCGGGTCGCAGCGGCTGCAAGTAGGACCAGGGGGTGGAATTCGTCGTGAAATTTCCCCATGAACCGCCGTTGGTGTTCCAGGCACCATCCACTGAACTCTGAGCATAGCAGAGCCCCAAGCTCGAGAAAAAGGCTCCCACAAAAGCCGCGACGTAAAGATAGTGGCACAGCGCCGTCATATTCGATTTCGGCTTCATAAAGGTGGCTGGTTTTTAGTAGTTGGAATCCGTCCGTTCAGGGACGCATTTTCGCGATCAAGCTGGTGAATCGTTTCACAACGGCCGCAGGTGGCGGATTGTCGAAATTGAACTGGGAAGACTGCGTCGCAGCCACATCAATGCGCACGCGCCGCAGGAATTTATTCCGGACAGCAGCGTTATCTTTGCCCGTGAGGACCGTGCCATCGTCTCGCTCAGATGGATTTTCGAGCCGCACCCGTGCGACATAAGTCGTCAATTGCTGTTGGGTGGAAGACAGTCGAAGGCCTTGATCGTCATATTGAAAGAGGGCAGAACCTGCGGTCAAAACACCCCCAAGGGTGTCCCAATCCGAAGCCTGAAGCTCCCCCACGATGTTGTCCACAATGCGAGTCTCTGCCTGCTCGTTGGCTGTTTTTCGAGACATTTCCAAACCATGCGGCAGTAGCCCAAGAATGGTCACAATACCGAGGGCCATGATGCCCACTGCCAAAACCACTTCGACCAGAGAGAAACCGCCTGCTCGCAGACGCGGAAAAGATGTCCGATAAAATGGGCGCGACGTCGTTTTCATGGGCTGGAGTGACTGCGAAGAGGTTATTCTTTGAGACAAAATTTGTTGATTTTGCGTTCAGAATACCAATTTCAACATCGCATCGTCAATTTAAATACATGGTAAATACGCACTCTCGTCGTGCAGACGGGAGAATCCCAGAATACGAAGGCGAATGGTCACTGCGCTTAGCGCACGCCACTGAGGGCGATCTTCTCGCAGGATTGCACATCCAGCTTGCCGGATGAAAGGATCGGAATCTCAGCCAAGCGGATCATCTTTTTCGGAATCCATAGAGGTGGCATTCCGCGCTCCAAAAGACGATAACGAAGATCCAGGATCTCCTGATGCTCAGGACCACCAGGCATTGCGGTGAGTAGCACCAAAGCCTCGCCCTTGTCGGCATCAGGCAATCCCACAACGGCAATTTTCCGAGTTGTCTCATTTTCCAGCCCCATGGCTTTGACCAGAGCCTCTTCCACCGTCTCGTGGGGCACCATCTCACCACCAATCTTTGAAAAGCGGCTCAGCCTTCCCTCAATGTAAAGGAACCCATCCATGTCCACACGACCGATGTCTCCAGTGCGGAACCATCCATCCGCGTCCTTAACATCCGCCGTTTTCTTAGCATCCCCGAGATATCCTTCAAAAATATTTGAACCCTTGAACCAGATCATCCCACTGCTGTGGATCGGCTGCGGAACGTGGGTCTCAGGATGAGTGATCCGAATGGCCAACCCAGGTACCATTTGTCCCACACTGCCCTGACGGTGGCTAGGCAGCCAGACGTAGCCTTGGGACTCTTCTCCGAGCGGAAGTGGATTCGGAAGATTCACGTTCGACACTGGCGAGGTTTCAGTCAGGCCATAGCCCTCGAAGACACGCTTGCCAAATTTGACCTCGAAAGCTTCTGCGACCGTGGTGGGCAGCTTTTCAGCACCCGTCACGCAGAGCTTGATGGAGGCCAGAGCCTCACGATTCACCCCACGCAGATAGCCACGCAGGAAGGTCGGTGTGGCGATCATCAGAGAGACCTGATACTTCTCGATGAGTTCACCCAACTTCTTGGTCTCTAGTGGGCTGGGATAAGTGACCAAATTCACCCCCCCGATGATCGGATACCAGAGTGTCACCGTGCAGCCAAAGCTATGGAAAAGCGGTAAGCTGCCCAGGATGCTGTCCTCACGGGTCAATCCAAGGCGGCTGCCGAACTGAATCACGTTCGCGATCAAATTTCGATGGCTCAGGACCACACCTTTGGGATTGCCTGCGCTGCCACTGGTAAAGAGCAGCAGAGCTTCCTCGGCACCTCCTTTTCTTGAAACTCCCAGCATCAAGGCCAAAAGAGCCGCAGGCAGGATCTTCGAAAGAATCATCCAGCTGATGATCTTCCCCTTCATGAGCGGCAACAATCGCTCAATGAGAATGAGCTGACGGCTTGGCGGCCAGGGAAACTGCTGCGCTTTGCGCACAAAGATATCTGCCGTGATGAATCGGTCGATGTCTGAGGTCTTGATCGCATGGTCAATCGCAGCACGACCTGCCGTGAAGTTCAAATTCACCGGCACCTTGCCTGCCAAAAGCACCGCCACGTTCGCTATCAACCCGCCTATGCCAGGAGGAAGGACGATCCCCACGCGCTTCTTCGTGGTCTCACGACGCAGGTATCGCGAAAGCGCTGAAGCAATCGCTAAAACGCGGTCGTAGCGCATCTCCTGCCCATCTTTGCCATCAATGATCTTGTTCACGCTGCCATAGCGCTTCAGTCCCAAAAGCAACGCGTAGGCTAGATTCATGCCGAGTGCGGGATGCGTAGCAAAGGCCTGCTCAGCCAGACGCAGCAGAGACTCTTGATAGGCAGCGAGCGTCGCTTCTTCAGGCTTCAAGACAGGACCAAAGGCCATCACCCCAGCGCTAGCCTCGTAACGTGACTCGATGTCGAGCGCCACCTCCACACTGCGCTGCACATAAACAGGCAACACCGGAACAGCGGCCTTCAACAGAAATTCCAGCTTTGTCCCAGGCACCGTGCTCATCGGGGAATTGATCACCGCAGCCTGAGCTGGCAGGTAAATCACGACGCGCCCCTCACGCGTTTCACCTCCCACGGCACTCTGCAAGCCACTGGCATCGGTCGCGTTTGGCACGATAGCCAAGGCACGCACGTTTTCCTTCTCCAAATGAGCCTTCAGCTGGGGATGAAGCGCTGCCCCTTGTTCCACGAGATACGTCACCTCACGTCCCTGCATCACTTGTTCCAGGCGCAGCAAATCATCGTAGCTGAGCTGGCTAGGCAGAAGCAGCAGGCCACCCGAGCTGGGTAGATTTTCCTGACCGATGAGCTTCAGATTTTTCAGCGAAATAGAGGGTTCAGCGGGCATGAGGTGAGGTAGGCGAGACGCGCACCGTGCAGCGTCTGCGACTTTTCGCCAGCAGCAGCCTTCTTTTCCAGCAGGAAAATCACTGTTAGTCCGCTCAGGAACGAGCCTCAGGGTGGAAAAACCCATCATCCGGCCCATCTTGACCCCGCATGGAAAAGGCGGACGCCATTCTGATCGGACGAGCAAGGTATTCGGAGACGACTCTCATCGTGTCCTGGTGCAGCGCGCAGATGGGCCTCTTCCAGACGATCGCCAAAGGAGCCCTGCGTCCCAAATCCACCTTCGCAGGACTGCTCGATCTCTTCATCTCAGCCGAGATCCGCTTTGCCAAAGCCCGTACAGGTGATCTGCACGCCCTGACAGAAGCACGCTGGACGCACCCACGACTGGGGCTGCGGCAAAGCTACGCACGGGTGCTCGCCGCCACTTACTTGGTGAAGCTCGTCCAACTCATCGCCGAACCCCACACCCCCCTTCCTGAAGTACATGACTTGCTGACGAAGGCTCTGGACTATTTGGAAAATCACGAACCCACCCCTGCTCTCATCGAGCGCTTCGAACTCAGGCTAGCTCAGGATCTGGGCCTGATGGGTGAAGGCACCCGCACGCCCGGCATGGCCGCCATGGCCATCCAGGAAAACTTCCACCGACGTCTGCCCGAACAGCGAAGACAATTGCTCGACTGGATGGCCCATCGCCCAAACTCACCCGACTGACGGAGTTTTCGCTTGATGCCGGACGGGATGAGCCGCGATGGTACTTGCCATCATTCACCCCAACCCAACGCCCGTGACCGACCCCACCGTGCCCACCTTGTCGCATGTCCACGCCTTGCTCGGAGCGTCACGATCGCAAGAAGCCCTCACGGCTACCGAGTCACTGCTCGCAGCCGCCCGTCAGACAGGCTCGACCGATGCACTGCTTCATGGCTTGCTTGCCCGTGCCGAGGCCGCCCGCACGCTAGGACTCACGGACATGGTCGAGACCACCTGCGCGGAAGGATTAGCCTTGCTCGATGATCAGCCCGAAGCTCTCCACCTTCGCGGTCGCCTGCGCACCGAGCTCGCCATTGCCCTGGACCAAGCCGAGCGCATCGCCGCAGCAGCGCCAGTTTATGAAGCGGCCATCCAGGACCTCGAAACTGCGGCTGAGCCCGACAAACTCACCGCCGCACAACTTCGCAACAACCTCGCGATGATCTACAAGGGGCTTGGCCAATTTGCCCGCGCAGAGACACACTGCGTCCAGGCACTCAATGCCCTGGAAGCCGCCATGGGACGCGATCATGAAGAAGTCGCCGCGCTCTACAACAACCTCGGCACCCTTTATTACTCGGCCGGCTTTTCCACCGAGGCCAAAAAAATGTTCGCTGATGGCTTGGCCATTCGGGAAAAACTGCTCCCCGCTCATCACAGCGACATCGCCCAATCATTGACCAACCTTGCCACCGCCAAGCATGAGCTGGGAGAAGATGACGAAGCCCTGCGAGACTTTGCCCGCGCTGTCGGCATCCTGGAGCGCAACCTCCACGAAAAGCCCTCCAGCTATCAGGCCGCTGCCGAAGACTACGCCACGCTGCTGGAATCTCTGGGTAAACTCGATGAAGCCGAAGACATTCGCCACCAAGCCAAACAAGCCCTCGCCACCGCCTAGCATCGGATTCTTTCTCCTCACGAAAGGCCGTGAGTCCACCCGCATAGCCCATGCGTGAGGCAAAACTCTTTTCGACAAAACCCGAGCGGCTGGCGTAAAACGCCCGCATGATCTCCCGACGCACTTTTCTGCACCTCGCGACCCCTGTCCTGCTCAGCACCTGCACACGGAGAGATGTCCTCGTCATAGGCACCGATGCCACCTATCCGCCCTTTGAGTTCGTCGATGACCAAGGCAAGCTCACCGGCGTCAGCATCGCCATCGGTGAGACCATCGCTAAGCGCCTGGGCAAACCTGCCGAATTCCGCAACATCAACTTCGACGGGCTCATTCCTGCCCTGCAGAGCGGGCAGATCGACCTGATCATCTCCTCCCTCACTGCCAACGAACAACGACGCAATTCCATCGACTTCTCCGAGCCCTATGTCAAAACCGGTTTGGCTATCTTGGCTGGCAAAGACTCCCCCATCCAGTCAGCGGAAGACCTCAAAACAGCCGGGCGAAAGATCGTCATTCGCATCGCCACCACAGGTGAACAATGGTGCCGCGCCAACACCCCCGAAGCCAAACTCATCGCCGTGGATACAGACGCCGCCTGTGTGCTCGAAGTCTTGAACGGCAACGTCGATGCTTGGGTGTATGATCAAGTCAGCGTCATGAACTACCACGGCAAGCATCCCGAGCGCACCCGCGCCCTGCTTGCTCCACTGCGTGAAGAATACTGGGCGGTCGGTCTGAAAAAAGGACGCGAAGACCTCAAGAGCATCGTCAATGAAGCCATCACCAGCATGAAACAAGACGGCAGCTTCGCTCGACTTGCGGATGAATTCCTTGCCAAAGAAAGAGATCTCATGAAGGCCCAAGGCCTGCCTTTTGTGTTTGAGTGATTGCCTTGCTCAGGCTCAATGACGCGTGCTGCACTGCTTCATCAGCTTCTTGGGTTCGGAGAGGCAGGTCTTGCACTGCATGGCTTCTCTTCGTTGGGCAAACTCCAGCTCTAAAAAATCTTCTCGCCCGTGAGCGCTTCCTGCTGCCGTTTGCGCCTGTAGGTGTGCCATGAATCACTTTGATGACCTCTTCCTCCAGGCCCGTGAGATCTCCGATCCCGCCGCACGCGCGGCTTTTCTCGACGAGGCCTGCGCCCACCAGCCCGAACTCCGCGCCCGCCTCGACGCCCTGCTGGCCGATGCCAGCGCCGCCGATGCCTTCTTTGGCGAGGGCGATACCGTCGAACGAACTTCCAAGTTCGTTCCCCAAGATCCCAATCCCCGAACGAACTCGGAAGTTCGTGTTACGCCCACCCACATCGGCCCCTATCGCATCCTGGAGCGCATCGGCCACGGCGGCATGGGCGATGTCTTCCGCGCAGTGCAAAAGGAACCCATCCGCCGCGAGGTCGCGCTGAAGCTCATCCGCACCGGCCTGGACTCCCGCCAGGTCATCGCCCGCTTTGAGGCCGAGCGCCAGGCCCTGGCCCTCATGGACCACCCGCACATCGCCCGTGTGCTGGATGCCGGTGCCGACGCCCAGGGCCACCCCTACTTTGTCATGGAGCTGGTGCGCGGCGTGCCCATCACCCAGTATGCAGATGAAAAGCAGCTCACCCTGCGCGAGCGACTGTCTTTGATGCAGCAGGTCTGCCAGGCCATCCAGCACGCGCACAGCAAAGGCGTCATCCACCGCGACCTGAAGCCCAGCAACATCCTCGTCAGCACCCAGGATGGCCGCCCGCACGCCAAGGTCAT
>JAIXSY010000024.1 GCA_027484445.1 Verrucomicrobiaceae bacterium | reverse complement strand
GCACGCACGCCCGAAGAACTCGATGAAGCCATCAGCAAAGCGTTCTCAAAAATCACAGCCAAAGATGCGATGGGTTATTTTGCCTCTTGCGGTTATAGTATTATTTAAAATGCTCTAAACATAGCATTCCGTGGATTCTTCAGGAATGCCTCAATCTCGGGAAACAGAGGCATAGAAACCTCCTTGATACACGAGTCATATGCATCTGTCAGGCCGTTGACGAGGTTCTTCTGCAGCAGGCCAGGGTAATCGCGAAAGTCGTATTCACTGTCGAAAGCCGAAGCAATGTCCTGCTTTTGGGCATGCAGTGTCACAATGACATCACGAAGGTCGTCTGGCAGAAATTGAATCGGTGACCGGAGCTTGTCGAGCCCTACAGCTTTGGCGATATGAGCATAGCGAAGCAGTTCGCGCTCAATGTCGTCGTAGGCTCTCAGCCAAACATGTTGCACACCCGTCTCGGATGAAATCCGCGCTGGAATAGAATCTTCCGCTCCGCCAGTCTTTCGCCTGTTGGTGAAAAGCAGATAATGAGTCAGTTCCCCATTGTCGAACTGACGTTTGATCTTCGGTATCTCTTCGTTGATCAGCTTTGATTCGAACGACCGGTCAGAACATGACGCTTCACGCGACCAAGTGTGCTTCGCCTGGATGATAAAGCGTCCAGATGCCGGGGCTGAAGCGCTTGGGAACTGCGCTGCTGTGCCTATATACTTGGCATCTTTACCTCCATCTCGTCCGGGCGCGAAAGAGGTCACTCCAGGGCCGAGCAACTCCCGGCAGATTAGCACCACGAGTTGCTCGAACTCGGTGTCGCTAAGGTCGTGGAGAGGAAATCGCTGCACAGATGAAAAGGTTAGCAAAGGTGTAATGCCGCTACCTGCCTGCAAGGGATTTCACCCATGCCTTAAGTGCCGTGACGAGAAGGCAAGCAAGTGCGCTGTTCATGACGTGGAGCTCACTCCTTCCGCGTGATCCACGCCGAATGAATATCCCCATACAGCTCGGTGGAGGTGCTTTTCACTTGAGCCCAGATGGCGAGGAGGGTGCCATCGGGCAGCTCGGTGAGGGTGGGATAACAGATCGACCAGCCAGGCGTGTTCGTGGGGCGGTCGGCCAGCAGGATGGGTTCGCTCCAGGTGATGCCTTCATCTCGTGACAAGCGCAGGTGCAGGGGGAAGCGCAGGGGCACGGGGCCGGGGTTGTGCGTGACGATGAGCGTGCCGGAGCGTGTGCGGAGCAGATGAGAGGCGCTGGAGGTGGCGGTGAGGCCGGTCTTCTCCGCGGCGCTCCACGTTTCGCCTTTGTCGCGGCTGATCGAGCGCCAGAGCTGGCCGTCTTTGGTGCGCAAAAGCATGTGAACGGCTCCCGAGGGCATCTCGGCGACGGTGGGCTCGCCGCCTTGACCTTCGGGATTCGCGACCTGACCAAAGCGCTTCCAGGTGGTGCCGCCATCGCTCGATTTCATCACGCCGCCGGCCTTGGTGCCGCGCCGATGCAGCGGCACGAGCAACTCGCCGGTGGTGAGCTGGATGCCGTTGGAGCGCGTGGTGTGATTCGGTTGATTCAGCTTCTGCGGCTCTGACCAGCTCACGCCCGAGTCATGACTGCGGCGCACATAGATGTCGAGCTGCGGATCGAACGACGAGAAGAACAAAAACGTCTCCTTGCCTGCCACGAGCAACACCGGATCGAAGTCAGGCCGGCCCTCAAAGTCCTGCAACACGCTCGCCACGCCCCAGGTGCGGCCTTGATCCGATGAAAACGCCTGCATGATCCGCTGCGACGCGGCTCCTTCGCTCGGTGCGGAGAACCAAACCGCCATCACCCGCCCATCCGGCAGCACCGCAACACTCGGCCCGAGGTTGTAGCCGGAGGAGTTGTCCGATGCCTTGGCATCGGTGTGCGTGTGTTTGAAGATAACACGTCGGTCAATGATGCTGACTGGATCAGCATGGACCGCTGCGAAAGGAACAAGGAGCAGCACAAAGATGAATGATGGCGTGAAGGTCATGAGCATGAAGACTGAACGCATACGCGAGAGCGAGGCCTTCATCTTGCCACGGCAGATGTTTGCACGGGTCTCACCGCCAGCCTTACAGGAAAGAGAATGGGGGCAGTAGAATGGAAAATCGGCATTCTACTGCCCCCATTCTCCTGCCTACTTCTGGATCTCCAAGCCCACCGGCTTGCCATCGCTCGCCTTGCTCAGCGGATTGTCAGCAGCAGGGATGAAATCTTTGAAATCGACTGGCGCAAAGGTGTCGCCATCGCGATGAAGCTCGAGTTTGCGCCAGTCGCTTTCGATTCCGCGCCAAGCGGGGTTTTCGCCGCGATAGGTCGCGGGGGCTGAGTGGCCGACTTTCTGGCCGTGGATGCGCAGTGAATCGAACTCTTCACGGAGTCCACATCACCCGATAAAACGCCCTTTGCCCATTCACACGCGCAGGGAGGTTGTCGGTGTAGGTGGCGTTGGTGTTCGTGTTGGTGAAGGTGAGGGTGTCGATGGTGGTCCAGGTGATCAAATCGGTGCTCCATTGGATTTGGTAGGGTTTGTTGGGGATGGCGTTCCAGCGGAGACCGACCTGGCCGGGGGCGACGTTGGCGACTTCGATGGGGGGGCTGACCTTTGGCGCGAGGACGAAGCTGTGGGAGATGCTGCGGTTGATGCGGGTGGGCGTTTCGTCGTTGAAGACGCTGGTGGCATCGGGGGGCATCGGATCGGTGGCGGTGCGGTAGCTGCGGACGTAGTCGGCCACGGCTTGATCGGGGCCGACGGTGACGCGGATGTGGCCGCTGTTGGGCAGGAGGTAGCTGGTGCTGTTGGCCCCGAGATTGACGTATTGGCCGTCGGCGGCGCTGCCGAGGCTGGTGTAGTTCGGCGTGCCGGGCTGCGGGCATTCGAGATAGACGACGCCGTCGCGGGTCTGGTAGCCGTAGAGGTGATCGTGGCCGTGGAAGACGACGTTGACCTTGTTCATCACGAGCAAATCATGGATGGGCATGTCCCAGCCGGGGCGCTTGGTGGCAAAGCCGGGGCTGCCGTCGATGTTCTTGCCGCCCCACTCGTATTTGTCGCTTACTTCGATGCCGCCACGTGCGGCGAACTGCGGCGTGGGCACGTTGTTGATGATGGCCTGGGTGCTGCCGCCGACGATGTGGTGCATGAAAACGAACTTGTATCTCGCGCTGCTGTTTTTGAGCGTGTCGCGCAGCCAGTCATACTGCGCTTTGCCGAGGCTCCAGTTCCACGCGTCGTTGGAGGAGTTCGGATTGGTCATCGTGTTCCAGAAGGGATCGAGCATGATGAAGAGCGCCTCGCCCCACTCGAAGGCGTAGTAGTCCTCCAACAAGCCGAGCGTGCCGCCGGTGTAGTCCTTCGGTGTGGGATTGCCGGCGTAGAAGCCATCGGGTGTCGGCGCGGGGTAGAAGGCTTTGCGGGCTTTGAGATCCCAAGCGGGGATGTTGTTCTGCTTGTCGGTGGCGGCGTTGAAGAGGTAGCCGTATTCCGCCTCGTGATTGCCGAGGCCGAAGAAGAACGGGATGCTGTGGCAGGCACGCTCAAAGGCATTGCGGAAGATGATGGCGCGGTTGTTGATGGTCGTCTGGTTGATCGTGACGCCGCCGCCCCACTTCGGTGGCACGCCGAGCAGGCCATCGGCGAGCTTGTCGGTCATGAAGATGTCGCCCACGTCCATGTGGAGGTCGGGCGCATCGAGGCTGATGTTCTGCATGGCACGCCAGAAGAGCTGCATGTCGGTGTTCACGTCGATATGCGGGTCCGCAGTGACGGTGAAGCTGAAGGTGGTGCCGCGTGGCCGAGCGGTGTGGAAGCTGCGCTCACCGCGGGCATTGTAGAAAGTCGCCCCGACATTGCGATGGCGCACGCGGTAGTAATACTCGGTGTCCGGCTGCAAGCCAGTGATCGGGATGCGGATGGGGTTTTTGAACTCGGGCTTCGCGTTGTCGATGTTGAACGTCGTGGGCGTGGTGGCGAGCGTGTATTGGCCGGGAGCGGTGCCGTATTCGACAAAGACCTGCTGATTGGCCGAGGCGATGAGGTTCACGGTCACGCCGTCGGTCTTCGGCAAGGTGAGGAACTCCGCGCCGAGGATGGTGGCATCGGTGAGCAGGTTGTTCACGGTGTAGATGTAGTTGCCGCTGCCGGGGCTGGTGGCGCTGGCGTTCGTGTTGTCGGTGGCCACGACTTTGAAATTGATCGTGGTGCCGCCGTTTTGCGCCGGAATGACCGCGCCCCAGACGCCGTCATTGGCCGCGCCATCGCCGTGCAGGCCATCGTCAAACATGGCGAGCGTGATGGTGGGAGGCGGGGCGGTGGTGGCGATGACGATGTCGTCGATGCTGATGCGCGGCGTGCGTGTGGGAGCCGTGGCGGCATAGCCGGTGGCCTGGAAGCGGATCTTTGTCTGCGTGCCGAGCTCAGCGCCCGCGAGGTCGTAATGGAAGAGCTGGAAGCCGTGGTTCACCGTCGTGGCAAAGGCGGTGGCGAGCGGCGCGGCGCTGGTATTGGCATACGCGGCGGTGCTGAGCACAAAGGTGGTGGCGTTTGTGATGCTGCTCACCGTGGCACCACCGGCGAAGTAGTTCGCGGCGGCGTTTGCGGCGGCATTGGTCGCTGTGGCGTTCACAAGCGTGGCGGTGGTGCCGGTGACGAGCGTGAAGGACGTGTTTGGCGTGATGGTGCCGATGCGGGTGTTGTTCGGGATGCCGGTGGCGGTGATGAACATGCCTTCGACGAGGCCTGTGGTGTTTGTGCAGGTGGCGGTGGAGCTGCCAGTCGTGATGCCGATGGTCGCATTCACCGGCGCGGCGAGCACGCTGCGGCCCGTGGTGAGTCCTGCGGTGCTGGCGCAAGTCACCGTGGTGCTGCCAGCGACGGCGCCCGCGGCATTCAGCACGACATTGCTCAGCGACACCGTTTCAGCGTTCCAATCCTCGCTCAGACGCGTGTTCCAGGTAGCGCCGTTGTCAGAGGAGACTTGCAGCGTCCAGCCGCAGTTGTTCGTGGCGAAGAGATCGCGTGTTTGCACATAGAACTCGATGAAGCCGCTCGCACCCGTGGTGTTGATGGCGTTCGTCGTGGTGAACATGGAGGCTAGCGGGTCCGCGGTGCCGCCATTGAACTCCGCAGCGGCCGTGGTGGCGCTCAAAGTGAGCGCGGTGCCCGCCGTGGTGGGCGCGGCATTCATGGTGAAGGTCGTCGCGCTCGTCACGGAGGCCACGGTGGCGTTGTTCGCCAAACCGGTGCCGGTGAGCGACATGCCGATCACGAGACCTGCGGTGCTGTCGCAGGTCACCGCCGTGCTCGCTGCGGTGGTGGTCGCATTCGTCAAGGTGACGCCGCAAGCCGTGAGCGTGAGTCCTGTGCCCGTGCCGGTGGCGGCCTGCGAGAGCACCAAGGTCGTCGCATTCGTAATGGAGGCGACGGTGGTGTTGCCCGTTTGCGTGCCATTGATGCTGCCGGCGATGTTTGGACCGGTGATGAGCATTCCAGGCCACAGCGCGGCGGTGCTCGCACAGGTCACGGTGGTGCTGCCGCTCGTCGTCGCCACGCTCGTGAGGCTGATGGAGGTGCGATTCGAGGTGCTGACGGCCTGACGCACATTGCCCGCGCCGACGGTGGTCCACGCGTTGAGTGCTCCAGTGCCGTTCCAATTGTTCGACGAGGTGTTGTTGAAGCTTTCCTTCCAGATCGCCGTGCTCACGGGCGTGCCGGTGTCGTATTGAAGCTGCACGCTGGTGAGCGTGGTGCCGGGCTGCGGCGTGATTTGCGCCAAAACCGTCGTCGGATCGAGGTAAGTCGGCGCGGTGGGGCCAGTGCTGACGCTGACGATGGCGGGACCGTTCGCGTTGTAGGTCACGTTGATGCTCGCGGAGCCGGTGTTGCCGCCTTGATCGGCGCTGTCGGTCGAGGTGGCCGTGAGCGTGTTCGCGCCCGGTGTGAGTGGCACGGTGGCGGTCCAGGTGACGTAGTTGTCGGAGCTGACCGCATTGACTCCATTGACGACGACTGCGGTCAATGACGAGATGGTGTCTGTAGCCGTGCCGCTGACAATAATGCTGTTCGCGGTCGTTGTGGTGTTGTTCGCAGGGGCGGTGATCGTGACGACTGGTGTGCTGGCATCCTGCGTGGAGGATGCGGTGTTGCCAAAGGCACTCGTGGCCGTGCCATCGGTGGCGGTGCCGCGATAATAATACGTCGTGCCGCTGGTGAGGCCGCTGAAGGTCACGCTGGTGCTGCTCGTCGTCTGCGAGGTGACGCTCGCAAAGTCACTCGTGGTGCTGCGCTGGATGGTGTAGCCGGTCGCGCCGGGCACGGCGGTCCAGTTCAGTGTGATGCTGGTGCCTTTGGTAAAGGCAGGCAGCGTCAAGGCAGGTGCGGGCATGGTCACGGTGAGCAAGCCGCTGTCGCTGGTGGTGTTCCCGGCGGTGTTGGTGATGACCACATCATACGTCGCCGCATCGGAGGGCTGCACGTTGGTGAGCGTGAGCTTCGTCGTGTAGGCTCCGCGCACGATGGCACTCGCGTTGTCGGTGACTTGCGTAAAGCTCGTCGCGCCGCTCACATTGCCGCCGTTGGACAGATTGGAGCCATTTTTCCGCCACTGCACGGTGATGGTGCCGTTCGGATAGCTCGTGAAGGGCGCATAGAGCTCGATGGTGCTGCCTTGAGCCGCCGCGTTCGTGATGAGCGGCGGGCCGATGTAGGGCTTGAAGTTCTCCGCGCTGATGGCGGTGACGCTGTTGGTCAAAGAGGTGACGATGCTGGCATACGCGGGGTTCGCGATGAGGTCGGTGGTTTCCTGCGGATCATCGGTGAGGTTGAAAAGCTCCGGCGTGATGACATTCGCCACGCGGCCACGGCGCAGTTTGAAGTCCTTCGTGCCGCCATTCACCGGATCGGTGAACTTGTTGATCGCGATGGGTGCCGCCGCATCCGTGACGAGCGTGGCATTGCCTGGGCGGAGAGTCGTCGTGGTGCTGCTGGTGGCCGTGAGGAGGTTCGGCCACACATTCACGCCATCGAAGGGCTTGGTGTTCTGCGGCGTCACGCCGACTGCGGCGCAGAGCGTGGGGAACACATCGCCCACCCACATGTATTGATGGCTGATGATGCCGCTGGGCAGCACGCCTGGATAAGAGATGCCCGCCACCTCACGCAGGCCGCCGTCGTAGCTGTCGCCCTTGTCACCACGCAGCGGATCATTGAGCGAACCTTTCGTCTCATCGCCGCCGTTGTCACCGAACCACAGAATGACGGTGTTGTTCGTGACGCCAGCAGCATCCAGCGCATTGAGCACGCGGCCCATCGCCTGATCCATGCCATCGACGGCGGCGGAGATGAGGCGACGGCTGGTGTTCGTGACGCCAAGGTTTTGATACTTCGTGATCAAGTTCGCTGGAGCCGAAACAGGGCCGTGGATCGAGTTAAAGGCCAGATGCAGGTAGAAGGGCTGGCTCGGATTGCGGTTCTGAATGTGCGCGATGGCCTTGTCCGCGAGCAGATTGGGCGACCATCCGCCGGTGCCCTGCGAATCGGTATGCTCGCTCGGTCCGTCTTGCTGCACGCCATTGAGCCACCAGTCGGGAATATCGAGCGAGTCGGCCTCGGCGCTGTTGTGCGTGTAGTAATCGATCGCGCCGGAATACTGGCCGTAGTGCGAATCGAAGCCGCGATTGAACGGCGCGTATTGCAGGCCCTCCTGGATGATGCGGGTGTTCACACCATTCACGAGCGTGTGATGCAGATTCTTGTCACTGCCGCCCATGTGCCACTTGCCGCACATGAAGGTCTGGTAGCCCGCGGCCTTGAAGGTCTGCGGCATGAGATGCTCGCTCAAATCGGTGCCGCGGGTGTTATTCGTGGCGTGACGGATCGGATTGCGGCCGGTGAGCATGGTCGAGCGCGTCACCGAGCACACCGTCGTCGCGTAGAAGCGCTCAAGGCGGATGGAACCTGGACGCGTCGTGCCAAAGCTGTCCATGTTGGGCGTCTGGATCGGCACCTGGCCCGCAGGCGTGTGATAGCCCACATCGCCCCAGCCTTGGTCATCCGTGATGATGACGACCACGTTCGGAGCCGTCACGGTGGTAATCGTGAGTCCAAAAGCCTTCGTGGCACTGCGATTGGCCGAATCCGTCACTTCGATGGTAAAATTGAAGTTTCCGGCCTGAGTCGGCGTGCCGCTCAAAACGCCGCCACTGCTCAACGTGAGGCCATTCGGCAAAGAACCGCTGAAAAGGCTCCAAGCATAGCCCGTGCCGCTTCCGCCCGTGGCGGCGAAAGTCTGCGAATAAGACCCCGTCGTGCTGCCATTCGGCAAAGGCGAGGCCGTGGTGATCGTCGGAGCCGGAGCGACCGTGTAACTCGTCGTTGAAGAGGTCGTCGTGCCTGCACCGCCAGTGCCCGTGGCCGCGATGGTGAAGTTCACGGTCGCACCATTCGCCTGCGGAGGGATCGTGGCACTCCAAAGACCACCGCCGAGATCCGTCATGGCGATCACAGTGGGCGGAGCACCGCTCGTCGTGTTCACCACGATGTCATCAATGCTCACACGAGGCGCACGCGTCGGCTGTGTCACCGTGCCGCCCGCATACTGGAAGCGCATCCGCATGTTTGCCGTGCGCTCGCTGGCATCCAGCGTGTAGCGGTAAGGCTGTGCGGTGCCATCGGCCTTCGTGTTGAAGTTGTGATTGATCGTCGTCGCAAAGGCTGTGATCGGCGCGGCGCTCGTGTTCACATACGCTGCGGCATTCAGCACCAAGGTCGTGCCATTGGTGATGCTGCTCACCGAGGCGTTCGCGGGGAAATAATTGCCCGCGATGGCCGCCGTGGCGCTCGTGGCGGCTGCGTTCGCACTCATCGTGAAGTCCACATTCGGATTGATGGCCGTGATGCGGGTGTTTGCCGGGATGGTGGTGCCCGTGCTGGTCACAAACATGCCCACCGCGAGCCCTGTGGTGTTTGTGCAGGTCACCGTGGCGCTGCCGCTCGTCGTGCCGCCCGTCACATACACCGGAGCGGCGGATACCGCGCGTCCCGTGGTGAGTCCCGCCGTGCTGGCGCAAGTCACCGTCGTGCTGCCGGTGCCGCTGCCTGCGGAGTTTGTGACCACATTGACCAGATTGACTGTGTTGCTGGTCCAGTCCTCCGTGAAGCGTGTGTTCCACGTAGTGCCATTGTCCGGCGACACTTGGAAGGCCCACTGGTTGTTCGGCGAGAGACTGTTCAGGTCACGCGTCTGCACATAGAAATCCACATAGCCCGAAGTGCCCGCCGCATTGATCACCGGCGAGGTCGCCATGGCCGTCGTGAGGCTCGCGGAGGCCGCCTGGAACTCCAGCGCGTTGCCATTGCCCGTCAGCGTCAAAGCCGTGCCCGGCGTGGTCGGAGCGGCGCTCATCACAAACGTCGTCGCGTTCGTGATCGAGCTCACGGTGGCATTGTTCGCCAAACCGGTGCCTGTGAGTCCCATGCCCGCCACGAGGCCCGTCGTGCTGTCGCAAGTCACCGTCGTGCTCGCCGCCGTGGTCGTGCAGTTCGTCAAAGTGATGCCATTCGCCGTCAAAGTGGCCGTCGTGCTCGAAGCCGTGGCCGCCACGCTGATGACAAAGGTCGTGCCATTCGTGATCGAGCTGATCACCGCGCCTGCCGCCATGCCAGGGCCGGTGATGATCATGTTTGGCCAAAGGTTCGCCGTGCTGCTGCAGACCACGCTCGTGCTGGCACTCGTCGTCGTGCAGTTCGTCAGCACCACGGGCGAGGTGCGGTTCGATTGCAGGTTTGCCTGACGCGTGGCTCCGGCTCCGTTCGTCGTCCAGGTGTTGAGACCACCTGATCCGTTCCAGTTGTTCGACGACGACATCGAGAAGGTCTCGCGGAACACATTCCCGGTCACCTGCGCACCGAGATCAAAGGTCAAAGTCACCCCGCTGATGCCGCCGCCGCTTCCAGCCGCCACCTGGGCCGTCACCACGGCCGGATCGGTGCTGCTCGGCGAGATCGGATTGATCGTGATGTTCGAAACGGTCGGCGGAGGCACGAAAGCGATGCCGGAGAGATTGATGTCGAAGGATGGATTGCCCGCGTCACTGCTTGCGATGTGCAAGACGGCTGTTTTTGTCCCAAAAGTGGACGCATTGAACTGCACTGTGAAGGTCGAGGTGCCGTTGTTTGCCGCCACGGGTGTCGTTGGAGAGGTGGTGACGGAGAAGTTGGCGCTGTTCGTGCCGTCAATGGTCACACCCGTGATGTCGAGCGGCGTGCTGCCGGTGTTCGTGATCGTGAAAGTCTTCGAAAGCGTGCTGCCGACATTCACATTGCCATAGGCCACGGTGCTGAGGCCATCGGTGAGCGAGGTCGCGCCCTGTGCCACGGCGATCTGCGTGGTGAGCGTGGCGGTGCGCACGGCAAAGACCGGGAAGCTCGCTGTCTTCGCCTGATAGCTGATGATGCCCTGCGAGCCACGCGGCGGACCTTCGGCGGCAGGCACGCTGTTGTTCACACCGAGCTCCAGCAGCCACGCCTCGGTTTGCGTGCCTTTGTTCGACGTGGAGGACCAGTAAGCCGTCGCACGTGGCAAGGCGCGGAAGATCAAGCCCGTGCCGGTGGAGAGCGCATTGCTGCTCAGCGTGAAACTCACGCCCGGATTGATCGCCGTGATCGTCGGCGTGGTGGTGTGATTGATGTAAGTGCCTGCGATGCTGAAAGGATCGATCACCGTCATGCCGACGGCGAGGTCCGTGGTGTCCGAAGTCGCCACCACGGGGCTGCCGGACGTCACCGAGCATCCCGACATCGTCTTCGCGAACATCGTGCGATTGATCGCAGGCTTCAAATTGGTCGCCGTGCCTCCGCTGGTGGTGGCGAGCGAGTAATCCGTCAGCGTTTGCAGCTCTTTGATGTTCGGCATGCGCCAGTCGTTGTAGCCACCGAGCGTGAGACCTTCCGCCCAGGCGAGCGCACCTTCCCAGGTCATCGCCGTGCTCGGCATCTGCGTCCACATGAGCGAGGTGTCCGTGTCCGTGATCGTGCAGTCGAGATTGTTCACGTAGTTGTGCGTCATGTTGTTCTGCGCCAGCCGCACATAGCGGGCGTGGTAACGCAGCGTGCCGCCCGCGCTCACCGTCTCCGCCTTTGGCTTCGGCCCCACGCCGCCGCCGGAGTTCACGCACCACACATTCGTCGTGCTGGTGCCAAAGACATCGCGTGACCACCAATACTCCGCCGAGGGCGAGGCAGGCGGGAAGTAGGTCGCGTTCATCGCCGGATTGCCCGTCTCGTAGTTAAACAGGCTCATCAACTCATGCGGATTCGGCAAACGCCAGTCGCTGTAGCCGCCGGTGGACACCGTGCCCGCGTTGTTCACCGCATTCTCCCACGTCATCTCGCCCGCGTCGGCCTTCTGCCACATCAAACCGGTCACATTGTCCGTGATCGTGCCGTCGCCATTGTCGGTGAAGCTCTGCGGATTCGCGGATGGAGTCGTCGTGTAGTCGCTGTCCTCGCCAAAAGTCGTCGTCGTGCTCACCACCTGGCTTGTGTCAGGCAGCTTCACCTCCGACCACGCGCCCATCGGGTAAGCCGTGAGACGGTTTGCCGGAGCCGTGCCCGCGGTCGGTGTGTAAGTCTGCGTCGTCGTCAGCACTGGGCCGCTCAGAACACCGCCCACCAGCGCCTGCGCACGCCACGTCATCGTCAGCGAGCGAGGGTTCACCTTGCGATTGATCGTCCAGCACTCGTCATAGTCCACACCGCCCATGTTCACCCGCATGACATGCGCATCGGGCGATGCGGTGGCCATCGACACGGCGGTGAAGTTTTTGCCCGTCGTCGTCGCGATCGCCGGGATGCTCAGCACAAACTGCGTCGCGTTCGTCACCGAGGTGACTCGTGCGCCATTGCTCACGCCGTAACCGACCACCGCCAGGCCCGTCGTGAGCCCCGTCGTGCTCGCACACGTCACCGTGGTGCTGCCGTATGTCGTCGCACATCCGGTGAGATTCACACCCGCGACGAGGCTCAAATGCCCGCTGCCATCCGTCACCAGCGGCGCGGGATTCATTTGCGCCACGATGTAAGCACCGGCCACGGCCTTCGCATTGTATCCGCCTGTGCCATCCGCACGCAGATTTCCCACCGCAGGCTGACCATCGACTTGATTGCCAAAATTCACCACCGTGCCATGGAAGGCCTTCATCAGGTAAGGCGACTGCGGCGTGCCATACGGATGCGTGGCGTCCACCGTCGTGGTGCCCATCGCGTGGTAGTGATAACCCCAGCCACCGCCATGATCGTGACCACCTTCCGCATCCAGCGCCTGCCGTGGCGAGCCATCCGGCTCCAGGAAGCCATACATCGGATAGCCATCCAGCGCCCAAGCGATGGGCTTGTCATCGCCCAACGGCCCGCCGAAGCGCGTGTTCAAGTGCGTGGGTGCGATGTGGTAATGATAATCATCCGCCAGACCGCAGTGACCGCCGTAGTAGTCCAGCTCGCCGATCTCATACGATACATTCCCGCCGTTGTTCGACGGATTGAAGATCGCGATGCCATTCGAAGCCAGCGCCACCGCCCCGCGCAGGAAGTTTGTCGGCGGAGCCGGTGGATTATAAATCACGATGGGCGACGCCGATGGCACCGGCACCAGCGGGATGCGCCACACATTCGGCTGCTGATACCCGAGCGAGCCCGCGTTGTTCTCATTGCTCGTCGAGTGCGCAAAATACGCCGCCGGGATCGGCACCTGCTGCTGCCAGGTCGTGATCCCGAACATCTTGTTCGGCATGCCCTCCGGCGTGTTGTCCGATTCGAGGAAAAAGGTCGTCCCATCCCAGTTGTAGCGCACCTTCGGCTTGAACGGCGCAAATGAAGCCGCCATCAGCAGCCCGTTCCCCGCCGGCGGCAACGCCGACCCGCTCGTCAAAAACGACGAAAGATCAAACCCCGACAACCCCGCCACCGTCACCGGCCTTTTCAGCGTCTTCGGGATCGGCACCTCCACCGGCTTCACCTTCTTCGGAGCCGATTTCTGCATAAACTCTTCCAAAATATGCGCCCGCAGCGCCTCCTTGTCCCCAGATGGCAAAGTATGGGCATGCAAAGCGAGCGGCAGGAGGCAGGCGAGGGCAAGAGAGCGTTTCATGGTTGTTCCAAGATTGGAGGAGCCGTGTCAGGGCTTGTTGTCGATCTGACGGAAAAATTGTCGGAATTGCGTCAAGGCTGCGCCAAGCCATCACGGAGCGTCATTTGATCGGCACACCACTCACATCCAAATCAGGCTTCGTGTTCCATCTTGGCGTCCAGCTGGGCTTTTCGACCTTGGTGCGGAAGATGACGGTGTTGTCGAGGGCGATGTCGTCGGTCCAGATGAACTTGGCGCCTTCGAAGTCGTTCTCGAAGTAGGGCTGTTTGGGATCGACTTCTTCGACGGTGTATTCCTTGGCGTTTTTCCACGTGCTGTCGTCGAAGTCCACGGCCCACCAATTCGCAGGAAGAGGCTCTTGAATGACTTTCGGGTTCGCGGTGTCGCCATTCACGGGGCCGTGGAAGAAGTTCTTGGCCTTCCAGGTGGCGTTGGTGACGGTGCCGTCGGCGAATTTGATGCAGAGGCCGGCATCGCCGATGCTGGTGCCGTATTCCATGCCGGTCTTCGGATCGGCGTTGTCCTTCGCGAGCACGGCGATGGTCATGGGATACTCGGGGAGGAAATCGACGCTCACGACGTTGTGCGGCGTGAACTGAATGCTGTCCACGGCGACGAGGCGGCCGTTGACGTAGAGCATGAACCAATTGTCGGCATAGACGTTGAGTTTGATCGTGTCGGCGATGCTGGGCTTCACGAGGCCGTCAGAGGGACGAACGTTGCTCTTGATAGGTATTCGGGCCATTCCTGGCCCGTCTTTGTTGTCACGGGGCAGGAATGCCCCGTTTACTGGGCCGCCACTGACGTGAACGACACGCAGTGACGAACTCGCCACAACCTTTCCCTTCATCGCAGCGAGGAGTTCTTCACGTCCAGGCTTGCCAGCGACGTTCAACGGCTCGTTGAGGGCATACATCGTGATGACGTAGATGCGTGAGCCGGCACCTTTGGACATCGGGGGCTCGTAGCCGACCTCGCCTTTGAAGCCGGTGCCCATCTTGCCGATGTCGTGCGCATTCTTCGCGAGGTTCGTGGTGCCAGAGGGGATGTCATACTGCGTCCAATACCACTTCATGTTCCCTTCCTTGTCGGCGTGGTCCATGATCAAGGCGTAGCTCTTCGTGGCCGCAGGTGCGCCGGTCCAGGCGAGCGGCGGTGTGGCGGCCTCGCCATCGCCGGTGAACTCCTGCGGCAGCTCCTTCATGTCCTCGACGACCGGGCTGGTGAGCAAAAACTTGCCATCGCTGCTGCGTGGCTGATCAGGACGCTCGACAAAGGTGTCCTTGCCGCCTTTGCCCCCGCCGCCGCCCATGCCTTTGCCTTCGGGGCCTCCTTTTTGACCCCCTTGACGTTCTTGACCGCCCATCGGGCGCTCATCCGCGCGCTCTTTTTCCATCGGCGCGGCCGCAACAACAGGCGCTCCCTGCCATTCGCTGGCTTCGAGCTGGCCATTGCGATCCTTGTCCATGTCGGTGAAGGCCGTTTTGGCCTTCGCCATCGCTTCGGGGATGGCGATGCCTTTCTTCGCGGCGTTGGACTTCGCGTTGTCGGCAAACTCCTGCGCGGTCACGACGCCATCGCCATTCACATCGAGGATGCCCTGTAGTGGGGCCATTCCTGGCCCCTCGGGGATGTCTTCACGGGGCAGGAATGCCCCGGTTACGCCTTCGCGACTCGCTTTGCCCTGTCCCTTGCCTTTTCCTTTGCCCTTCATGCCTTCCGGGCCACCACCACCGGGCGGACGATCGCCGCCGCCACCGCCGCCTTGGCGACGTGCGGTGTAAACTTCATCCGCCGTGCCTTCGCGACCATTGTCGAAGTGGAAGGGATAGGTGCCATCGGCCTTGATCGAGTAGCTGACGCTGCGTTTGTCGCCGTTCACGTCGTAGCTGAGTTTGTAGCTCTCTTTGCCGGTGCTTTCGAAGCCGGTGATCTTCGCGCCACGCAATGCCTGCAAGGCCTCGCGCACACCTTGCGCACGCGGTTGCGGATCGACCTGCTCTCCCGCCTCCACGACCTCGCCATGGAAGCCGCCGAAGACATACGGATACTTGTTCGACGCATGATAGTGATAGCCGCTGGGCGATTCGTGGCCGTGGCACTCATCGAGATTCGCCACAGGCGAACCATCCGGCTCGGTGAGGCCATAGACGGGATAGCCATCCAGCGCGTAGGCCACCGGCATGCCTTTCCCGGCCTGCGCCTGGAGATGCAGCGGCGCGATGTGGTAGTGATAATCGTCCGCACGCCCGCAATGCCCACCCCACTCGTCGAGTTCCCCGATTTCATAGCTGATCTCGCCGCGATTGTTCTGCGGATTGAAGATCGGGATGCCATTCACCGCCAAAGCGATCGCACCGCGCAGGAAGCGGCCTTTGATCATGGCGGGTTCCTTCGCAGGCACCGGCTTCAGCGGAATGCGCCAGGCATTGTCATCGAAATACGGCTGCGGCAACGGCACCTGCTGCTGCCACGCGGTGATGCCGACCATCATGTTGTGATCCGGCAGGCCATTCGAGCCGACATAGAGAAACTCGCCGTCCGCACGCAGATCGAGCCGTGTGAAGGGCAGAAAGGCCTTCGCGGTCTGCGGCGCATTCGCCGCGTTTGCTGCTGCCGCGGCGGCGAGTTGGACGACAGAGGCCGTGGAGGCGATTTGGATGTATCCGGGCCATTCCTGGCCCGATTCCGATTTTTGAGACGGGGCAGGAATGCCCCGATTACTCATCCATTCCTCCAAAATGTGCGCCCGCAGCGCCTCGCGGTCGGTGGTGGCCAGATCATGCGCAGCGAGCCTCGTGGCGAAGAGCAAAAGTAGGGGCAGGGTTTTCATAGTGCCCCCTACAAACCACCGGCTCGTCAGACTGGCTTCAGTAGAACAGCGGAGATTTGTCAGGATTGCGTCAAGGCGATGGCCGCAGGCAAAAAAGCCTTCATCTTGGACCCATGCGCCTCCTCATCATCGACGACGACACCGAGCTCTGCCAGCTCGTGGCCGATTACCTCAAGCCCATGGGTTTCGAGGTCGAAATGGAGCACGATGGCGAGCACGGAGCCGAACGCGCCACCTCCGAAGCCTGGTCGGCCATCATCCTCGATGTCATGATGCCCAGCTGCGATGGCTTTGAGGTGCTCCGCCGCATCCGCGCCAAATCAAAAGTGCCTGTGATGATGCTCACTGGCCGTGGCGAGGAGGTGGACCGCATCGTCGGTCTCGAACTCGGTGCCGACGACTACCTGCCGAAGACTTTTTCCTCTCGCGAGTTGCTCGCCCGCCTCCGCGCCCTGCTGCGCCGCACCGGCTGGATCGCGGAGACCGCTCCGCAAGCCCCCGTCAAAGAACTCGTCATCGGCGAACTGCGCATCAATCCCGAAACGCACGATGTCGTCCTCGGCGACCAGCCCATGCAACTCACGCCAGCCGAGTTCGGCCTTCTTTTGTCACTGGCGAAAGCCCATGGCCGAGTCAAAACACGCGAGCAACTCATCGAAGAGGTCGCCGACCGCGAGTGGGATGTCTTTGACCGCGCCATCGACATGCACATCTCCACGCTGCGCAAAAAACTCGGCGATGACCCGAAGGAGCCGCGCTTCATCAAAACCGTGCGTGGTTATGGATATCAACTCGTCACTCCCAGTAATCGGGCCATTCCTGGCCCGAAGTCATGACCGGGGCAGGAATGCCCCGAATACTTTATGAGCCGCCTCAAACTCCCGCTTTACGGCAAGATCCTCTCGTGGTTCGCCCTGAACCTCGCCGTGCTGGCGCTGCTCTTCTTTTTCTTCCTCAAAGCCCAGTTCCGCCTCGGTCTCGACTGGATGCTCTCCGGCGAACCCGGCGATCGCATCTCCGCCATCGGCGAGACCATCACCTTCGAATTTTCTCGTCTCGCCGAGAGCGAATGGCCCGCGCGTTTGAGCGACTACGATCAAAAGCACGGTGTCACCTTCGGCCTCTTTAACAGCCGCGGCGAGCAGGTCTTTGGCAAAAGCATTACACCTCCCCCCGAGGTCATGCCGCGCCTCATCGACCGCCGTCCGCCAGGTGAAAAACAAGGCCGCCGCTCTCCCGGCCCCGTCTCCAAACGTCCCGCCGATGCACCGCCCAAGCCGCGCTTCATGCTGCGTGCGGGCGAGCCCTCTCGCTACTGGGCTGGCGTGCATCTCGACCTCGTTCCGCAGGGCGGCACGGCGCTCACGCTGGTCATGGTATCCGACACCATTAGCGGCGGCGGCCTATTCTTTGATCTCTGGCCCTGGCTCGCACTCGCCGCTGCGGCGCTCGTGCTTTCGGCGCTACTTTGGATGCCCTTCGTGCGCGGCATCACCGGCTTCATCGGAACGCTGAACCATGCCGCCGGCCGCATCGCGCATGGCAAATTCGACGAGCGCATCGAAAAGCAACGCAGCGATGAGCTTGGCGAGCTCTCCACCTCCGTGAACACCATGGCCGCGCAGCTCGGCGACTACATGCGCGAGCAAAAACGCATCACCGCCGATGTCGCGCATGAGCTGTGCAGCCCCATCGCGAGAATGCAGATGGCCCTCGGCGTGGTGGAGCAACGCAGCACGCCCGATCAATCCACCTACCTGCAAAAACTCGACCGCGAACTCCAGCACATGGCCAAACTCGTCGAAGAGGTCCTCGCCTTCTCGAAGGCCGAAACCATTCCCGACCGCGAAACGCCCGAAGACCTCGATTTGCGCGAATTGCTCCAAAACATCCTCGCCCGCGAAGCCCCCGAAAACGGCATCAAACTCGAAATCGGCGACATCAAGCTCCACAGCCTCCGAAACGCCCTCGATCGCGGCATAGGCAACGTCGTGCGCAACGCCATCCGCTACGCCAAAGACCTCGAAATCACCGCCAAAGCCGAAAATGGCCGCGTCATCATCGAAATCGCCGACCGCGGCCCCGGCGTGCCCGAAGAAGCCCTTTCGCGCCTCTTTGAACCCTTCTACCGCCCCGAAGCCGCCCGTGGCCGTAAAACCGGCGGCAGCGGCCTCGGCCTCGCCATCACCAAACGCTGCATCGAAGCCTGCGGCGGCACTGTGACAGCGCGAAATCGTGAGGGTGGTGGCCTACTCGTCGTTTTGAAGATTCTAGCAAAATGGCAACGCAGGTAATCGGGAGGGCCCTTTGGTTCAAGGCTTCAGATGCCGAACCAAAAATTCCATCCGCAAGCGTGTCCCATAGGTTGACTCTGCGGCGCCGTGTCCAGCTCCGATGATGGGCATGAAATCAAAGGTCTTGCCCGCCTTTTGAAGAGCGGCGACCACTTGTGTGGTGCTAGCAGGATCGACATTGGTGTCCAGTTCACCCACGATGAGCAAAAGCTGTCCTTTCAGCTTGTGAGCGTCTTCCTTGTTCGAAGATTTCACATAAGAATCATCCACGGGCCATCCCATCCACTGTTCATTCCACCAAATCTTGTCCATGCGGTTGTCATGACAGCCGCAGTCGGCGACAGCGACTTTGTAGAAGTCATGATGATCCAGCAGCGCACGCATCGCACTCTGTCCACCCGCACTGCCACCATAAATGCCCACACGCGTGAGATCCATCCACGTGCGTGATTTAGCGGCTTCTTGAATCCAAATTTTTCGATCGGGGAACCCACTGTCCTTCAGGTTCTTCCAGCAAACGTCGTGAAAAGCCTTGCCGCGATGATTGGTGCCCATGCCATCCATTTGCACCACGATAAAGCCCAGTTCAGCGATGGCATGGTGGACGATCAATCGACCAAAATCCTTGGGAGCAAAGGAGCCATGAGGACCTGCGTAGATGTGCTCCACCACCGGGTATTTCTTGGCTGGATCGAAAGTGGACGGCTTGATGATTACCCCGTGGATGTCCGTCTTTCCATCACGCCCCTTGGCCACAAATCGCTCAGGCAGCGTCCAGCCTGCACTCAGCAGCGCATCGATCTCTGCCTTTTCCAGTAGGCAGACGGCACTGCCATCCTGGCTGCGACGAAGCTCCACGGCGGGTGGCAAATCTGACCGAGACCAAGTGTCGATGAAAAACTCTCGGTTCGGCGAAAACTCCACGCGGTGATTGCCATCGCCTTCCGTCAACTGCCGGAAGCCTGTTCCATCAAAGTTCACCCGACAGAGGTGCTGATGATAGGGGTCTTCAGCCCCACGCAGACCGCTGGCGAGAAACCAGATCTGCTTCTTTGTTTCGTCCACGTGCAAAACCTCACGCACAGGCCAAGCGCCCTTAGTGATCTGACACTTAGGCTCGCCTTTCTTGATATCATAAAGGTAGAGGTGACACCAGCCATCGCGTTCACTCATCCAGATCAGCTCGCTGCTCTGGTGCAGCCAATGACGCCAACTCTTCCCGGAATAATGAATGAAGGTCTTGGATGTTTCCTCGACCACGACACGCACCGCTGCCGTTTTGGGATTCACGGCTAACACGCGATAGAGCTGATGACCGCGTTGGTTGTAATCGAAGTAAAACTCGCTGCCATCTGGAGCCCAGGTCACTTGGATCTGCTCGGATAGCCCAAAAGGGTTGGGGAAAAGATCCGCCTTCACGCATTGCGCCTGACCATGACTCTGAACGATCCAAAGCTCAGGCTTCGGCAGCTCATCACCAGGCTTAGTATAATCCAGTTCCAGCAACTTGGGTTGCAACTGCTGGTGTGGACTGGATTCAACGATGGTCACTTTACGCTGGGAAACCGGGTCACAGCGACTGATGACAAAACAGGATGAGTCAGGTGACCACTGCACGTTTTCCTGGAAGCCAACCTGGCTATCTAGATTCAAGAGCTGACCCTTGAGCTTGATCTGACCCGAGGTGACTTCGACCCAAGTTTTCGAATCTGGCGACTTGGATCCTCGTTCGTCTGCCTCAGCCTTGTCCCGCGATTTGGAGATGCCTTTTCCATCAATGATGAAGCTTTGAGGCTGAGAGTCACCTTCCACCACAGCGATGTTCTCACCACTACGACTTGTGATGAGCCAGACATGCCCCTCATAGGTAGCCTGCTCATGCTCGGAACCCGCTTTCACGCTGCCAAAGCTCTCCCGCTGGCCTCTAGGATTGAGCCAGTAAAGCTTTACCTCTTCCTTCATCGAGTTGATGAATCGGATGGAGGTTGACTCTCCGGTTCGCTTCGTTCGGCGCAGCTGGAGCATCAACTTCGATGTTCTGGCCACTTCAGGTGCAGGCAAACCAAGCTCCTGTAGAGTAGCGGCTGTCTGGCGACTGCCCGTGGTGGCATCGATCAACACAAACTCCGTCTTTCCTGGGGCTGTCTGCACACGATACCAAAAGCGATGCCCCTCGGGCAACCAGTTGGCCTTCACACGATCTCGAAAGACTTTACCCTTCGTTCGCTTGGGTAAGGAAATCGCAGCTTCGAAATCAGCAGCATCCACTGAAAGAACCGCGAGAAACAAAGACACAGTTAGGGTGAAAACCCATCTCCACCTTGCCGTGCCGAAGATCCAAAGTTGATGTTTATTCTTGAAGAGGAAGTTGCGTGAATTCATGCGATTCCAAATCGAAAAGGATCTTCGGGATACAAAATCAGCGTTGACTCTGCTGTAACAAAGGCCTGTCCAGTGATGGTGGGAATGATGCCGCTGTTCGTGGTTTCGTAGCTGCCTTCGAACACACTGCCGATGATGCTCTCCTGACGCCACACTGCACCCGGAGCGAGTTTTCCATCCGCAGCGAGGCAGGCCAGCTTTGCACTCGTGCCTGTGCCACAGGGGGAGCGATCGTATTCACCACCCGGGCACAAAACGAAGTTCCTGCTGTGATTGGCAGCATCATGAGGGGGCGCGAATAGCTCGACATGATCGACCTCAGGATAGCCCGCAGCGCGTATGGCCTCACGCATCGCCAGACTGGCCTCCGTGAGCTTCGGCACATTCTTCAGTGTGAGTTCCAGCCCATGATCTGAGACGAGAAAGAACCAATTGCCACCCCATGCGACATCTCCTGTCACACCCGCGACCTTTACCGCCTTTGCGTGGCGATACGATGGCACATTGCGAATGCTGACTCGGCCATCGTCATGCAGGCTAGCCGTCACGACCCCCACTGGCGTTTCCACCCGATGCTCTCCTGAAGAAAGACGGCCCAGGTGTTTCAGCGTGGCGATGAGGCCAATCATGCCGTGGCCGCACATGCCGAGAAGGCCCACGTTGTTGAAAAAAATCACACCAGCAGCGCAGGTGGGATCTTGGGGTTTGACGAGCAATGCCCCGACGATCACCTCATGCCCACGTGGCTCCGTGATGATGGCGCGGCGATAGGTTTCGAGTTCCTCGACCTTGATCCCACTCAGCACCACACGCGTCGGTTCGCCGCCTGTGTGTGAGTCAATGATGGAAATTTTGTGCATTTTCCCCTCTCATGACGGTGAAGGATCAAAAGGTCTTGTGATTTTTTCCTCGGGCACGGTCCATTTCATTCAAATGACAGAAGTCGGCTCCTTCAGCGGCGCTCCAGCCTCACGTAATCAAGTCCCACCATGTTCAAGGGAAGTGCGTCTGGATTCGGCGGAGCCAAGGTGAAGGTCAGCTCGTGATCACCTGCCGTGAGATCATGAGTGCCCCAGTCTTTTTCACCTGTGTGAATGACTTTCGGCGTGTTGAACCCATCAAAAGTGGAAGTCACGGGTTTGCCATCGAGCGTGATGCTGACCACACCGTAATCGCGGGCCATGGTGAGCGCACCATAGAGCGTGTATTTGCCCGCTTCTTTGATGGGAACAGCCAGTGTAAGTTTTTGGTTAGGCTTGCCGCCGGTCCACCAGAGTTGGGCACCACCACTCCATTCGTTGCCAAAGCCAGACATGCCCTGACGTCCCGTTTTGCCTCCGGTGATTTCGAGCACTTTCATGGATTCCCCTTCGATGGCTCCCGGCGTGGAACGAACTTCCAAGTTCGTTTTCCCAGGCTGAACGAACTTGGAAGTTCGTTCTACATTCGCACTTTGGAGATACTTCACCAAGTCCACTACGCTCTCAGGTGGCAGCGCGTCGAAGAGCCCCTCGGGCATCGTGCTGAGCTTCGAGACCTCCCGCTTCGCGATGTCCGCCTGCGGCAGCGTGAACTCCACACCGCCCATCATGGCAATCTTCACCGCGGTGGGGTTTTCGTCTTTGATGACGCCGCTCATCACGCGGCCGTCCTTCATGGTGAAGAGGTTGAGCTGGTAGGCCTTGCCGATGACCGCGTTCGGATCGAGCACGTTTTCAAGCAGGTAGTTCAAATCAGCGCGATTGCTGCCCGTGATGTCGGGGCCGACGTTTTGACCTTCGCCAAAGAGTTTGTGGCATTGGCCGCAGGTGGCGGTGTAGAGCATCTTGCCCTTCGCGAGATCGCCTTTGGCCAGCGCGGTGGGCGTGAGCAGTGCTTTGTATTTCTTCGTGCGCTCGCCGAGGTCGGCCTTCGGCGCGTTCACATCGCCCCAGGCGGATTTGATCAAAGCGTTGATCTCCGCGTCGTCGAAGGCCGTGAGCTGTCGCACCAAAAACGGCGACAAGGCCGTCGCAGGCACGGTTTTGGCCTCCACGGCTTTCAAGAGCGCTTTGGAGCCTTCCTTCGTCGAGGCGAGCGTGTTGACCGCATCGGGCAATTCGTTCGCGGAGAGCTTGGGAAGAGTCGCGCCGAGGATTTTCGGCGTTTGAGCATCTTTGAGCGAGGCGAGCGCCTGGATGGCTTGTCGGCGAAGGGAAGCCAGTGAGTCGTTGGAGACGATGGTGAGCAGGATTTTGGCCGTGGCGGCATCTTTGGCCTGCAACAGCACCTTCAACGCGCTTTCACGCGCCGATGGGTTTGCGGTCGCGAGGGCGAGTTGATCGCGGAAGTGCTTCAAAGCTGCCTCGATGCCCATGTGGGCTTCGAGTTCGAGCAACAAAGGGGTTGCGGCTTGAGCCGCATCCCCGGATTCGGCTGAAGCCGAAACTACTTTGTCCCGCATCGCTGCCCAATTCGCCGGTTGGGACACCTTGCTGACGCCGCGAGCCGCCTGCACGACCGCCGTGAGCAAATTCTGCCGCAGCGCCGCGTCCTTCGACTCCGCCGCGAGCTTGAGCAGCCCCTGAATCCCCGCCTCCTCGCCCGCCAGTCGGCGGTAGATGAACTCCGTGACCTTCGGCATCTTTGACACCTTCGCGAGCTGCAACCCCACCGCCGCATCCGCCGCCACCACCGGCTCGATGCCATACCAGATGAGCAGCGGGATCATCGGATCATCCGCGTCTTCGCCGTGCTTGAGGAGCGCGGAGGCGAGAGGTTGGCGTTGATCTTGAGGCAGGCGCTGGAGCGCGGAGGCGAGTTCGCGACGGACGATGGGACTCTGTTCGGCTTTCGACACTCTCATTAACAGATTAGGATCCACCATTAACGGAACTAGGTCGGCAGCTTTCGAATCGAGAGTTGAGTGGAAATGCGGCAGCGCCATCAAACGAATCATCTGTCCACGTATCCGAGAATCGATTTCAGGGCTTTCGGCAAGATGCTCGATACCTGGAAGACTGGGTAAGATTGAAGCCACGGTCCACAATGCGCGAATTCGTTCTGTCGTAGAGCCTGCTGTTTCAACCATCGCTTGAGCATATTGTAACCCCTTCTCGAAAGGGGCCATGCCCTTCGCAGCATTCTCGGCTTTGAACTTTCCTCCAGCGGCAGTGAGAGCTGCTACAAACTTCTCCATCAACACCCTCCTCGCCATTCTGGAGAACCACTCATTCTCGGTCTGCACCGCGAGTTTGGCGAGGGTTTCATCGCTTTCCTTGGTGAGATCGAAGGGAGCGTGGGCACTCCTGCCCGCTACATTCAATTTCGCGGCTTCGCCGCCATTGATCAAGCTGCGGACAAGAGTGTCCGCGCTCCTTTCCTTGCCTTCATACGTCACCCGATAAATCCGCCCATTGCTCCGATCCCAATGCTCCACGGCTCCACTGCCGCGATGGCAGATTTGCTGATCGGACCAATCACTCACATACAGCGCCCCATCCGGGCCGACCTTTTGCGTGACGGGGATGAAGTGCATGTCGTTCGCTCGCATGAAATCGGCGGCGTGTTTGCCGATGTAGGTGCTGCCTTTGGGGTCGGTGTAGTTCGCGACGAGGCGATGGCCGTGCAGATTGCCGAAGATCAGTTGGTTCCGATACGTCGGCGGGAAGAGGCTGCTCTGGTAAATGGCAAGGCCGCAGTGCGCGTGACCACCACCGAGGGCGTTGGTGTCGTCGTTGGCAAAGCCCGCGCCCGTGGTTTTGTCGAAGTTGATGTTGGGCCTCAAGCTGCCGGCGTAGTGCGCGTGGTCGGCGATGGTCTTGATGTCCTCGTAGGTGTAGGCGTTGAAGTGCTGACCGGCCTGCCGCTGATAGCGTCCGCCCGGCACGATGTGATACAGATGCGGAATGACGCACGCGGTGACGAACCACTCGCCATGCTGGTCGTAATCGAGCCCCCAGGGATTGCTGGTACCATGCGCGAAGACTTCGAATTGGTGGCGGATGGGATGGTAACGCCACACACCGGCATTGATGGGCTCCCGCTTTTCATCCGGCGTGCCCGGTTTGCCGACACGGCTGTGCGTGAAGACGCCGTGGCAGCCGTAGAGCCAGCCGTCCGGGCCCCAGATGAAGCTATTGAGCGTCTCGTGGGTGTCTTGGCTGCCCCAGCCGTCGAGGAGGATGTGTGCGGTGAAGTTGAGGCCGGGAACCTGCGTAACGGGGCCATTCTTGGCCCCTTCTGAGCCAGACGGGCCAGGAATGGCCCGATTACTGCCCAGCGGCAGCGGCTTGTCGCCATCTCGCGGAATGAACATCAAATACGGTGCCGCCCCCACCCACACACCGCCAAACCCCAGCTCAATGCCACTGACGAGGTTCAGGCCTTCGCAGAAGATCTTTTTCGTCTCGAAGGTGCCGTCGCCGTCTTGGTCTTCGAGGATCTTGATGCGGTCCTGGCCTTGGCCGACCTCGCGCGGCTGCGGGTAGCTGTTTCCTTCCACGACCCAGATGCGCCCGCGCTCATCGAACGTGAACGCGATGGGCTGCACGACATCCGGCTCCGCGGCGATGAGCTCGGCTTTGAAGCCAGTGGGGAGCTGGATGAGGTCGAGTGCCTTGGGTTTATTCGTAACCCAGCGGGCTCCAGCTTCGCTGACGAGGTCATTTTGGATGCGTTTGAGCATCTCGGCTGAAGCTGGCGAGTCGGGACTTAGATTCACTACAACATCTGGCATCATCGACGCAGCTGCTTGAATGCGACGGAAAAGCTCCTCTCTTGAATGACGGTTGCCTTTAAGTTCAAACTCTGATTCGGACAATACCTTGAGTTCGATCATCGTCTCCGCAGCCACACTCCCTTTTGCATACTCAGCCTGTGGTTTGAGCGCCGGGCCGTAGAGCTTCTTCGGCGTGAGGTCAGCGGTGGTGTCCTTCCGCTCCTGCGTGAGGATGTAAACGCCGGCTTTGTTCGCGACGACGATGTCGGGCAGTGTGTCGCCATTCACATCACCGACCTGCACATCGACGCCGACGCCACTCTCGGCATCGACGAGATGCGGGACGAAATCGACGCCGCCTTTGCCGTCGCGTTTGGTTTGATACCAGTAGATGACGCGATGGCCTCGCTCATCGGGATCGTGGCCGTTGTGCGCCCAGTAGCGCTTGCCGGTGACGATGTCTTTGATGCCATCGCCGTCGATGTCCGCGAGGTGCGCGGCGTGCGGCTGGGAGAAGACGATGCCGTAGTCGTTGTCCTGCGGCTGCTCGCTGGCGAGCATGATGCGCTGCCAGTTCGCGGTTCCGGGTTCTTTGTTCTTGGTTTGAAGGAAGACGGCGACGCCATAGCGATGCGCGGCGAGGCTGGTGAAGACATCGTTGGTGCCGTTGCCATCGAAGTCATAGGCGAACATCTGCGCGCCACCGCCGACACCGGCAGCGAAGTTGTGCTGCTGCCAGGGAGTGGGATTTGAAATTTGAGATTTGGAATTTGAAATGGCAGAAGGCGCTTCCCACCAACGGCGGGCTTCGAGCAGATCCATCTTCCCATCGCCATTCACATCACCGACACCAAGGCCATGGGTGAACTTGGCCACCTTCATGTCGTCCGTGACGGCCACGAAGGGCCACTTCTCCGTGGGCTTCTCCCAGTTCGGGGCGAACCAGCCGAATTTGCCGCCGCTGCTGCACACGATCTCCGGTTTGCCGTCACCCGTGATGTCAGTGAAGACGGGCGACTCGTTGTCCACCACGTCGGCGACGAGGTGCATCGGCCAATACGTAGAACGAACTTCCGAGTTCGTTCCCTCTTTGGCGTCGGGCTGAACGAACTTGGAAGTTCGATCTACAGGCTGAACGAACTTGGAAGTTCGTTCTACGTTCAGATACAGCCGTGCTTCCTTGCCGGGGAAACCGAGGATGAGGATGTCGTTCTTCTGGTCAGCATTGAAGTCGTGGACGTAGGCGAAGAAGTTGTCCGAATAGCCATGGATGCTGAAAATCTTCGGCTCGTCGTAGGCGTGCTTCTTTTCAAAAGTCGGGCCTTCCCACCAGAAAGGACCCGCGACAATGTCGGGTTTGCCGTCGCCGTTGATGTCGCCGATCGCAGCACCTTCCGAGTAAAAGTCACGGTGTAGCTGCGTGCGATTCCAACTGATTTGCGTGGCGGCAAACAAATGCACGGCAGGAAGTAACCCAAGGAGGACAGCGGTCGTTTTCATTGTCAGACAAAGACCAACGACAACTCCACCGGTCACCTTCAGACAAGCTTTAGGGAAAATCGGACGGCCTAACGGTTACAGGTTTTTCAGCGCTGCCCTGGCCCGAACCTTTGTTTCGGCATCATCGAAGTCTCGATTGGGCATCGCGAGGCCCTTTTCCAGATATCGACGCGCTTCCTCTTTGCGTCCCATCTGCGCATAGGTGCGACCAAGCTCGACCGTGTGAATGAGACGATCGGGGCGCAAGGCCAAAGCTTTCTGAAAGTAAGTCACGGCTTGCTCATTCGAGGCAGGCGGTATGTCTCCGTAAATCAGTTTGGCCAATCCTAGCAGCAGACCATTGGCTCCAGCCATTCCCTGGTGCCAACGACCCAGGATGTGCCAGGCGTAGTCGCTGTTTGGATCGAGAGAGGCTGCCTTTTCCGCAGAGCTTTTGATGCGGCGAGCAGCCTCCACTTTCTCACGTGCTCCCTGGAGCTGCGCCAATCGCCCAAGGCATATGGCGATGCTCAGGTGAGCGTCGCTATCACGCCGATCTGCCACCACAGCACGCTCTGCGTAGGCAAGTGCAGTGCGGGCTGACTCCAGCTTTTGTGCATTCGAACCGAGGCTGTTCATGCGGCGAATGTACTGACGTGTGATGCGCACCAGAAGATCCGCATTCTCAGGCTCCAACTTTTCTGCAGGCAAATAATAGCGCAGGGCCTGTTCAGGCTGGTAGCGTTCATCGTGCTCATCCCCCTGACGAATCAGCGTAGCGGCGTCCTGAGCGAGCGCGGTCCCGAGGCAGGTCCATCCAAGGAAAATGATGAGCAACTGTTTCATAGCAAATCAGCCGATGGGTTTCACAAAGCGGTAGTGGGAGACAATCCATTCCTCTCCATTCGCGTAGCCCCACAGCTCCGCGCAGGCCATGTAAAAGATGCGCCAGTAAGCCCACCACTTCACGGCTTGATCTTCTCCATAAGTTTCACGGAAGAGCGGCATGATCTCCGCCTTGTTCTCATCCATGCGGGAAAGCCAAGCCTCTGACGTGCGACTGTAGTGCATGCCACTGACGCGCCAATGCTGCTCGATGCGCAGATCCTCTTGGAAGTAGAGCAGCAAGTCATCACTCGGCATTTGCCCCCCCGTGAAGAAATACTTCGCCATCCAGTCATTCTCCCCCTGCACCTCAAAGTGATAGGCTGTGTCGTGATGCGTGAAGATGTGAACAAAAAGTTTACCTCCAGGCTTCAGCCATGTGGAAACGCGGCGCAGCAACTCTTGGTAATTTTTCATGTGCTCGAACATCTCCACCGACACACAGCGGTCGAAAACGCCGTCACCGACGCCTTGAAAATGAATCATGTTCGCCGTCACCACGGTCAGGTTCTTCAAACCACGACGCTCGGCCTCAGCATCAATGTGCAGCTTCTGCGTACGTGAATTCGACACGCTGGTGATCTTTGCATGCGGGTAATGCTCTGCCATCCAGAGCGAGAGAGAACCCCAGCCGCAGCCTAGCTCAAGAATGTGTTGTCCATCGGCGAGTTCGGCTCGCTCACAACTCATGCGCAGCATGATGGCCTCGGATTCATCGAATCCTGTGTTCATCTCGGGCCAGTAGCCACTGCTGTACTTCAAGTGCTTACCCAGGCAAAGCTGGTAAAAGCGAGTCGGCACCTCGTAGTGCTGCTCATTGGCCTCCTCCGTCGCGATTGCGATGGGCGAGGCTTTCAATCCTTCGATGTGTCGCATGAGGGCCGCGTGACGGGATTCCCCATCAGGCGCACGGTGGCGTTTCAGCGTAGCAGCGAGACGCTGACGAATGCCAAAGCGGATCACAGCGTCAGGGAGGAGGTCTTTGGCAAGGAGGTCGTTGACGTTCAGCATGAGGTTCGGGGGATATGCGGATGGCACGCGCAGGCGGATTCATCTTTTCCCGCAGATGCAGCTGCCGAACGGACGATTCTGCATGGCTGATGCAGTGCCCTGGCACTCACCGAACTCCGAAACTGAACCACGATCTGACTACGTTTCAGTGGCAAAGGCGCGGAGTCCGGCTAAAGGCACGGCCCCCAGCACCCTGGGCTCTCTGCCATGCAACCACAAACCGCCGCCCCCGAACTCTCTGAATCCGAGCTTCTGCAAGTCCGCCGCCACAAGCTGGATGAGCTGCAGAAACGCGGCGTCGCGGCCTTTGGTGGCAAGTTCGAGGTCTCCCATGACCCAGGTGCCCTCAAAGCAGAATTCACCGAGGGCATCGACGTCCGCGTGGCTGGCCGCGTGCTTTCTCGCCGCGTCATGGGCAAGGCGACCTTCTTTGATGTGGGCGATATTTCTGGACGCATCCAGTGCTACCTCAGCAAAAGCGATGTTGGTGATGAAGGTTATGCCCTCTTCAATGACCTGATGGACATTGGCGACTTTGTCGGCGTCGTCGGGCAGACGTTTGTCACCAAAAAGGGCGAGCGCTCCATTCACGTGAAGGAACTCACTCCACTTTCCAAAGCACTCCGCCCCCTGCCAGACAAATGGCATGGAGTGACAGACAAAGAGATCAAGTATCGTCAGCGCTACCTTGACCTCATCTCGAACGATCGCAGTCGCGAGCTCTTCGTGATTCGCAGCCAGATGATCGCGGAGATCCGACGCTACTTGCAGGAGCGTGCCTTCTTGGAAGTAGAAACGCCGATGATGCAAGATGTGCCCGGCGGTGCTGCCGCACGCCCGTTCGAGACTCACTTCAATGCGCTGGATCAAAAGATGTACCTGCGCATCGCACCTGAGCTTTACCTCAAGAGACTGCTTGTCGGTGGGTTCAACCGCGTGTTCGAGCTGAACCGAAACTTCCGCAATGAAGGCCTGAGCCGCCGCCACAATCCCGAATTCACGATGCTGGAGGCCTACTGGGCATACGCTGACTTTGAGCAGATGGCCGATCTCGTGGAGGGCATGATCTGCCACTTGGCAGAGAAATTCTGCGGTGGGCTGGTCATTCAACACCACGATGAAGAAGGCAACGTCACCAAAACCATCGACCTGAGTCGCCCCTGGAAGCGTGCTCCCTACCGCGAACTGGTGAAAGCGGCAGCCGGTGAGGATTGGTTCACTTTGAGCAAAGAGGCCAAAGTCGAACGTGCACAAAGCCTAGGCGTTCACGAAATTCATGCGGGAGATGAGCATCACGAGTTGGATCAAAAGGCCTTCGAAAAATTGGTCGAAGAAAAGAGCTTCAATCCCACCTTTGTCACGCATGTGCCCAAGGAACTGGTGCCACTGGCAAAGCAAAACACCGCCGATGACAGTGTGGTAGATGTGTATGAACTGATCATCAACGGCCAAGAAATCAGCCCCGGTTACTCCGAGCTAAATGACCCCATCGTGCAGCGCGAGCGCTTGGAGCATCAAGCCGGGGAGGAAACCCAAAAGATCGACGAAGAATTCATTCTGGCCCTCGAACATGGCATGCCTCCCGCAGGCGGCATTGGCATCGGCATTGACCGCTTGATCATGATGCTCACTGGAGCCGAAAGCATTCGAGATGTCGTGTTATTCCCACAGCTGAAGCGCAAGGAGGCCTAACCTCGTTTGCCTCATCCGCTGCTTAACCCAGGTGGATCAGGCTATCAGAGGACCTGTCACCGGTAGCTTCAAAGCTTCGGTGACGGCACGAACGATTTGATCGGCTGGCACGAGCTTTTGCTCTCGGCTGACTAGATTCTTCACCTGGACCTGGGGATACTCGCTGCCATAGATCAGGGCAAAGCGAGCCTTCAGGTTTTCAGCAGCCTGAAACTGCTTGCCGACTTTTTGAGCATTGAGGCTGAAGTCCACCCGCACTCCCGCAGCCCGCAGAGCCTGCACGGCCGCAAGGGCTGGAACACGCTGTGCCTCATCTGCCACGACGACATAGGCCTCGACGCCCATCTGCGCATTCAGGTAATCGGTAATGCCAAATTGAGCACCAGGAGTCTTTGATAAAAGGATACCGAGCACGACATCGCCCATGGCAAAGCCTGCGCTGGGCATGTCCACGCTACCATCGCTGATCAAGGCACACAGTTTGTCATACCGCCCGCCGCCGGCCACCGCACGCAGCCCATGCTTGAGGTCGAACACCTCGAAAACCATGCCTGTGTAATAAGCCAAGCCACGCACAATGCTCGCATCAATGCGCACGTATTGCCAGAGCCCCCGCGCCTCGAGATCTGCACGCAATGCTGCAAAGATTGGATGATTGCCATCCACACTCGCCATGAAGCTCCGCACATCTTCGAGCGTGAGTTCGATTTTGCCCAGCTTCTCCGCTGTGTCCTCCGGTTTGGCACGTTCGATCTTATCAATGATGGCCAAGAAGGCCGTCCAGTGTTCCTGGGGCACTTTCCGATCTTCAAGGTAATGCGTCCAGACTTGGCGATTGCTCAGACGAATGACGAAATCCTCAGCCCGGATGCCAAAGGCCAACATCACGTCCACCGCAAGTGCGACCAATTCTGCATCACTGCCCTGACTGGCATCTCCCAAGATGTCTGCGTTGAACTGAATGAATTCACGAGATCTGCCCTCCTGCGGTTCTTCGTAGCGGAAGCACGGTCCGATTTGAAACCACTTCATGGGCTTCTTGTAGTCTCGCTGGCGTGCTGTGGCCATTCGGGCCAGAGAAGGCGTCACCTCAGGCCGCAGGGAAATGTCTCGTCCTCCTTTGTCCTCGAAACAGAAAAGCTGAGTCGTGATTTCATCGCCACTCTTCTTTTTGTAAAGGTCCGTTGATTCGACCAGTGGACCTTCATACTCCACAAAGCCATAGCAGCGGGCCACTCGTCGCCAAGTGTCGAAAATGTAGTTACGAAGCGCGCAATCTTCGGGAAAGAAATCGCGGAAGCCTTTGACGGTGCGGAAAGTGGCCATGATCGGAGGGGCGCGACCCATGCCTTTCCCCAGGCTTTTGGTCAAGCCCTGGACGAATCCGCTTCTCGGAATGCGATGGCTTCATACCCTGCCCTGCTCAGAGCAGAATGGACAAAAGACTGCATTGACCCTCCGTCTCCTGTCACCATTCATCATTCTCACGAGGCATTTTTGCCACGACCTGAGCGATTTCTCAGGTGCTCCATGAGCGCATTCACGGCCTTGCTTTGGAAGCGCTGGGCATTCCACATCATGGCGACGGTGCGGCGGGGTTTTTCGCCGGTGAAGGAGCGATAGACGCGGTGCTCGCTGGTGTCGATTTTTCGCGCCATGTCCGGCACGATCGACACGCCGTGATTGAGCGAGACGAGCTCCTGCACGGTGGCGAGCTGGCTGGTGCGCTCGACGGTGACGGGCTGCACGGCCTTGCGACGGCAAAAGGTCGCGATGTTGTCGGTGAGGCAGTGGGCTTCGTTGAGCATCACAAAGGGAAAACCTTCCACAGCGTCGATGGGCAGTGTTTTGGAGGAAGCCAAAGGATGGCCGACGGGCACGACGAGGAGCAGTTCTTCGTCAAAGAGCGCTTCGACCTCGAGATTCTTCGCCAGAAGCGGCAGCGCGAGGATGGCGAGGTCGATCTCGCCATGATGGCAGCGTTTGATGAGGTTCTCCGTCGTGTCCTCCTGCACGATGACGGCAATGTCGGGATACTTTTTGGCGAAGCTGCTCAGCAAGCTCGGCAGAAAGTAAGGCGCGATGGTGGGAATCGCGCCGAGGCGGATGCGCCCGCGTCGCCCGGCCTCGGAAAGCTCGGAAAACGTGTCCTCCATGAGCTGCAGGATGTGTTTCGCCCGCTGAAGCAGCAGCTCGCCGAGCTCGGTGAGCACCACCTCGCGTGGTTTGCGCTCAAACAGCGGCTGGCCGAGCTGGTCCTCGAGTTTTTGGATCGCGCGACTCAGCGCGGATTGCGAGAGATGCAGCTCTTCGGCGGCGCGGGTGAAGTTTTTCGTGCGGGCGAGCACCACGAACTGGTCGAGGAGTTGGAGGCTGAGGTCGTTGCGCATGGCGCAGACTAGCGATGCGCGGCGTGCATCGCAAGCATTCAAACAATGCATTGGATGCATTGCAGGGTTTCCGGCAAGACATTGCTCATGTGGCATCACCCGATGCCGCTGATCGAAACCACCAACCCCAACCTGACATCATGAAACCCTCCAAAACCAAGGCTTTGCTTGCCGCACTGATGCTGACGCCGGTGGTGTCCGCCTCCGCGCAAGACAAGCAAGCCGCTGCCAACGCCGACCAAGCCATGAACGACCTCAGCAAATGCCCGGTCATGGGCGCTCCCGCCCCCGCCAGCCGTCACACCGCCGCCAGCGCCATGTCGAACCGCGACTGGTGGCCGAACCAGCTCAACCTCAGCATCCTTCATCAAAACTCGCCAAAGGGAAATCCGATGGGCGAGGCCTTCGATTACGCGGAGGAGTTCAAAAAGCTCGACTACGCCGCGCTGAAGAAAGATCTGGAGCAGCTCATGACCACCTCGCAGGACTGGTGGCCCGCCGACTACGGCAACTACGGCCCGTTCATGATTCGCATGGCCTGGCACAGCGCTGGAACGTACCGCGTGACCGATGGACGCGGCGGCGCAGGCTATGGCACGCAGCGTTTTGCCCCGCTGAATAGCTGGCCGGACAATGCGAACCTCGACAAAGCCCGCCGCCTGCTTTGGCCGATCAAGCAAAAGTATGGCAACAAGATCTCGTGGGCCGATTTGATGATCCTCGCCGGCAATGTCGCGCTGGAGTCGATGGGCTTTCAGACGCTCGGATTCGCCGGTGGCCGCGCCGATGTGTGGGAGCCGCAGGAAGACATCTACTGGGGCCCGGAGAGCACCTGGCTCGGTGACAAGCGCTACAAAGATGAGCGTGCTCTGGATAAACCGCTCGCCGCCGTGCAGATGGGCCTCATTTACGTGAATCCCGAAGGCCCGAATGGCAATCCTGACCCGCTCGCCGCCGCGAAGGACATTCGAGAAACCTTTGCCCGCATGGCAATGAATGACGAGGAAACCGTCGCGCTCATCGCCGGTGGTCACACCTTTGGCAAAGCGCATGGCGCAGGCGATGCGAAGAATGTAGGCCCGGAGCCCGAAGCCGCGCCGTTGGAGGAACAAGGCCTCGGTTGGAAGAACAAATTCGGCAAAGGCAACGGCGCTGACACCATCACCAGCGGCCTCGAAGGAGCATGGACCAGCGCACCGGCCCGCTGGTCGCACATGTATCTCTCGAATCTCTACGCTTACGATTGGGAGCTGACCACCAGTCCCGCCGGAGCGAAGCAGTGGCGTCCGAAAAACGGCGCAGGCAAAGGCACCGTGCCTGATGCGCACGACAAGTCGAAGAGCCACGCGCCGATGATGTTCACCACCGACATCGCGCTGAAAACGGACCCCGCGTATGCCAAGATCACCAAACGCTTCCTTGAGAATCCGAAGGAGTTCGAAGACGCCTTTGCCAAAGCCTGGTTCAAGCTCACGCATCGCGACATGGGCCCGCTCGCCCGCTATCACGGCCCTGAGGTGCCAAAGCAGACCTTCGTCTGGCAGGACCCCGTGCCCGCCGTCGATCACGAACTCATCAACGAGCAGGACATCGCGAAGCTGAAGGCGCAGATCCTCGACTCCGGCCTCAGCACCTCCGAACTCGTCGCCGCCGCCTGGGCCTCCGCAGCCACTTTCCGCGGCAGCGACAAGCGCGGCGGAGCCAACGGTGCCCGCATTCGCCTCGCGCCGATGAAGGACTGGGAAGTCAACAATCCCGCGCAACTCGCCAAAGTGCTCGCCGCTTTGGAAAAAGTGCAGAGCGACTTCAACAAGGGCGGCAAAAAGGTCTCGCTCGCCGATTTGATCGTTCTCGCTGGCAATGCCGCCATCGAAGCCGCCGCGAAGAAGGCCGGTCACGACGTGAAAGTGCCCTTCACACCCGGCCGCACCGATGCCACGCAGGAGATGACCGATGTCGAATCCGTCGCCTTCCTCGAACCGAAGCACGACGGCTTCCGCAACTACCTCGGCCATGAGCTCGACCGCCCCGCGCCGGAGAACCTCGTCGATCGCGCCCAGCTCCTCACGCTCACCGCGCCGGAGATGACGGTGCTCATCGGTGGCCTGCGTGTGCTCGGCACGAACACCGGCCACCCAGATCTCGGCGTGCTCACGAAGAATCGAGGCGCATTGACGAACGACTTCTTCGTCAACCTGCTCGACATGGACACCGAGTGGAAGGTCTCGCCCCGCTGCGAGCACTTCTACGAAGGCACCGACCGCAAGAGCGGCCAGATGAAATGGATGGCCACCTCCGTCGATCTCGTCTTCGGCTCGAACTCCCAGCTCCGTGCCATCGCCGAGGTCTATGCCAGCGCCGACAACAAAGCGAAGTTCGTCACCGACTTCGTCGCCGCCTGGACCAAGGTCATGAATTTGGACCGCTTCGACCTGTCGAAGTGATCCGAAACCCAAATACCAGCCCCCTCCACCTCGTCTCGGCCAACACCGGGACGAGGTTTTTTGGGGAGAAGTTATCGCCACCAGGTCAGGTTCCCTGAGGAACAGGCCTTGAAAGAAAATGCGCTTACTCCACCACTCGGCGGGTGACTTCGACTCCGTCTTTGACGGTATCGGGGGGGTGCATCAGGACTTCATCGCCGGGTTGGAGGCCTGCGAGGACCTGGCTGAGCTTGCCATCGCTGCGGCCGATTTGAACTCGGGTTTTGCGAGCTTTGCCATGGTCGTAGAGATAGGTCAGCCAGTCTCCGCCTTCACGGAAAAGGGCACCGCCTGCCACCAGCAGGACATCAGGGTCATGCCAAATGGCAATGCGCACCTCGACGCGAAAACGGTCGCCCAGCACGGCCATGGCAGGTGTTTTCTCCAGATCGCAGAGCACGATGACGCGCTGCTCCTCGACCCCTAGCGCAGACACTTTGGTGAAGGCAGCGGGCTCGACACGGCGCACGCGGGCTTTGAGCACTTCCTCCCCGCCCCATTGTTCGACGAACACGTCGGCACCTTCGCGAATGCCCACGGCATCGCGGGAGAGAATCTCTGCCTCGATTTCGAGATCGGCTGGATCGCCGATTTCCAGGAGTGGCGTGCCTGCGGCGATGGTCATGGCACTTTCTTGCTGGACCTTGAGCACGCGGCCACTCACCGGAGCACGCACCTCAACGAGGTCGGGTTTGCCCACAGGTTGGGTGAGATTCTGGAGCGCAGCTTGAGCCTGAGCGATTTCGTGATCGGCAACCTTCAGGGCAAACTCGCCTGCGCGCACTTCGCGGTCGCGCATTTCTGCTTCGCGTTCGATCATGTCACGATCGCTGACAGAGATGCTGCCAGCATCGGCTGTCTTTTGCACCCGCTGCCAATTTGCCTGGGCAAACTTCGCCGCCGTGCGCGTCATCGCGAGACTTTGCTCCGCGCGCTGACGGGCCGCCTCAGCCGCCTTGACACGAGCTTCGGCCTGGGCCTGAGAGCGTGCATCCAGCAGAGGTGCTAGAGCAGGCTCAAGAACAGTCAGCAGGGTTTCGCCCGCCTTCACGCTGTCTCCCGGCCTCAAGGAGATACGCTTCATGCTGCCCGCCACGGGGGCGGCGACGATGTAACGGTTGCGGATCCTCGTTTTGCCCTCTTCCACCACATGCACCGTCAGCGGGCCACGGGTGACGGTGGCGGTCTCGACAGGGATCGGTTGAGGCCGCAGGCCCGCAAGTACGAGACCTAGCACCCCGAGGCCGAGTCCCCAGAACAGCAGCCTGCGTAGCAAGCCACGAGGACGGGTCTTTTTTTGCGCCTCCCAAGGGGGGGTGGAGGATGTTTCCATAGCGGTGGCTGCTACGCGAGGTGCGGCGGTTTCTCAAGCCCTGGCTAGACGAGCCTCAAGCGCGTGAGGTCCTGCGTGTCGATCATGCCCACGGGACGGTGCTGGTCATCCAGGACGACAAGGTCATCAATGCGCGTTTTTTCCAAAGTCGCGAGCACCTCAGCAGCGAGGCGGTCCGCCTGAATGGTGACCGGATTCTGCGTCATGAAATCCGCGACTGGGCTAGCCGCAATGTCCTGACTGCGCTGAAAGGCACGCACAAAGTCGCCATGGGTAAAAACGCCCGCGAGGGTGCCATCGGGCGCGGTGACGATCGCGGCACCTGAGCGCGCAGCGGTCATGGCACGCAGGGCAGAGCTGACGCTGCTTTCGGGCGTCACCAGAGCCAACTGAGTGCCGGTGCGCATGACATCTGACACGCGGGTGAGCAGGGCACGCCCGAGCGAGCCACCAGGGTGCAGGCGCGCGAAGTCCTCAGCCTGAAAACCGCGCGCCTCCAGCAGTACCATGGCCAGCGCATCTCCCAGCACGAGCATGACGGTAGTGCTGGAAGTGGGGGCAAGGTTCAGCGGGCAGGCCTCTTGGCTGACCTGAGTGTCGAGCACGCAGTCCGCGTGGCTGGCCAGGGTGGAAGCAGTGCCACCCGTGAAGGCAATGATGGGCAGGCCCAGCCGCTTCACATGAGGCAAAAGGTCCAGCAGCTCGGCCGTCTCGCCGCTCTGACTCAGCATCAGGGCGAGGTCGCCGGCATGGACCACTCCCAAATCACCGTGCAGGGCATCTCCCACATCCAGGCAGACGGCAGGCGCGCCCGTGCTGTTCAGCGTGGCAGCGATTTTACGCCCGATGTTGCCGCTTTTGCCCACGCCGCAGACCACGATTTTGCCAGCACGCGCTTGGCAGGCCAGCAGCAGCTCGACCGCCTGGGAAAAGGCATCGCCAATCCTGCCATGCAGGCGTTCCAATTCCTCAATTTCCAGGCGGATGACGCGGCGTGCTTTCTCGGGATGACTCATGGAAGGGGGGCGGAATCTTCACCATAGGCGCAAACGCCGCAATGCCATGGTCATGTTCGCCTTTTTGCAGCAGCGCGTAGCTACGTCCACAGATTCCTATCCAGCGTGCGGTAGCCGATGGCCTCCAGGATGCTGTTCGCATCAATGCGCGCCTGTTCCTTCAGATCCGCAAGGGTGCGGGCGACCTTTAGGATGCGGTCATGGGCGCGGGCGCTGAAGTTCATCTCCGTCATGGCGTGCTCTAGCAGTCCTGCGCACTCGGCATCCAGCTCGCAGTGCTTTTTGATCAGCCTAGGCGTCATGGCGCTGTTCGTGTGGACGGATTTCTGGCCTTTGAAGCGCTCGGCCTGGACCTGACGCGCGGCCTCCACCCGCCTGCGAATGGCATCGGAGCTTTCGCCCGGCTCCGCCTCCGCCAGAGCCTTGTAATCCACCAGCGGCACTTCCACATGCAGGTCGATGCGGTCCAAAAGCGGCCCACTGATCCTCTGTCGGTAGCGCTGAATCATGCTGGTGGAGCAGCGGCAGGCCCGTTTGGAATCACCATAAAAACCGCACTGGCAGGGGTTCATGGCCGCCACCAAAAGAGCCACTGCGGGAAAGGTCACCGTGCCTGCGGCGCGGGAGATGGTGACACGGCCATCCTCCAAGGGCTGGCGCATGACCTCCAGCGTGCTGCGGCGGAATTCTGGCAGCTCATCCAAAAAAAGCACACCGTGGTGTGCGAGCGAGATTTCCCCTGGCCCCGGATTGGACCCACCGCCGAGCAGCCCCGCATCGCTGATCGTGTGATGCGGGGAGCGAAAGGGACGCGTGGCGACAAAGGCACAGGACTCGCTTAGCAAGCCACTCGCGCTGTGAATTTTGGTGGTCTCGATCGCCTCCGCCTCACTCATCTTCGGCATGATGGTCGGGATGCGCTTGGCGATCATGCTTTTCCCCGTGCCTGGCGGACCGACCATGAGCAAATTGTGCCCGCCGGCCACCGCGACCTCAATGGCCCGTCGAGCCTGGTTCTGGCCTTTCACATCAGCAAAGTCGATGTCGTAATGCGCGGAGGCAGCGAAGAACTCCGCCGCACGGCAAGGCTCCGCCGTCAGCTCGAGCTCGCCTTTCAAAAAGTCCACCACCTCCCGCAGGGTCTGCGCGCCGATGATCTCAATGCCACCCACCACGCTGGCCTCTGCCGCAGCACGCCGTGGCACAATGAGACGCCTGCGCCCTTTGCGCCGTGCCTCCAGCGCCACCGCCAGCAGACCGCGCACGGGTCTCAACTCTCCATTCAGCGCCAGTTCACCGATCATGGCCGTCTCTGCCAGAGCGGGGATGGGAATCTTCACCCGATGAGCGATGAGCGAGATGGCGATGGGCAGATCAAAGCCGGGGCCTTCTTTTTTCAGATCCGCAGGTGCCAAATTCACCGTCGTGGTTCCCTCATTCATGGCAAACCCACTGGAGGAAATCGCAGCCGTCACTCGCTCCCGGCTTTCTTTCACGGAGGTGTCAGGCAGTCCGACGATGAACATCTTCGGGGTGCCGCCACCATCGTGGGATTCGATCTCAACCTCAAGAGCATCGACACCGACGAGAGTGGCTGAGTAGGTGCGGGCAATCATGCGGGGTGACTATCAAAATGCTACCCCGAGGCGCAAGCAATCGTTTAGGGAAGCATCCAGACTCCAAGCTGCTGCACTAAGCCCGAATCCGCATTCCTTTCCCTGCTCTGATCGTGGCGTTTCATTGACGGAATGGCTGAACCCGGCCAAACCTGTCCGTTTTCACTCATGACGCTGCCTTTGATCGCCATCACGATGGGAGACCCTGCGGGGGTTGGCCCTGAAATCTGCCTGCAATTGCTCGCAGATACCTCCGTGCGGGCATTTGCCATTCCAGTGATCTTTGGCGATGCACGCACGCTAGCACGCTGCGCTAGGCAGACGGGCCTGGAGCCACCGCGCCGCATCTTGAGCGAGATCGAGTGGGCGGAAGCCTGTGGCCAGATCGACGAACCCTGCGTGCTGGATGTGTTCGGCTTTGACGCCGCAGGCTTCGAGCCAGGAGTGGTCAGTGCCAAAACGGGCGCGGCGGGTTATCGCTACGTAGAGAAAAGCATCGAAGCCGCGATGGCGCGCCAAGTCGCTGCGGTGGCCACCGCTCCGCTGAACAAAGAGGCTCTGCGTGCGGCGGGCATCCACTACCCTGGCCACACAGAAATCTTCGCGGACAAGACTGGGGCCAAGCGCGCCTGCATGTTTCAATACAGCGATGAAGTGCGCGCCAGCTTTGTGACCGTGCATGTCGGCTATCATGAGGTGCCCAACCTGCTGACGGTGGAGCGAATCGTGGATGTGATCGAACTCACGGCTGAAGCCATGCAGCGCATTCGCGGCACCAAGCCAAAGCTTGCCGTGCTCGGGCTGAATCCACATGCCGGAGAGCACGGTCTGTTTGGTGATGGCGAGGAAGAGCGCATCATCCAACCGGCGATTGAGGTCGCTCGGGCCAAGGGCATCACCGTAGAAGGTCCGCTGCCTCCTGACACCGCCTTTTTGCCGAACAAACGGCGTAGCACAGATGCCATGATCTGCATGTATCATGACCAGGGTCACATCCCCCTGAAGGCGCTAGCCTTTGACACGGCGGTGAATACAACCCTGGGCCTGCCCATCATCCGCACCAGTGTGGATCATGGCACCGCCTGTGACATTGCCTGGCAGCGCAAAGCCACGCACAGCAGCCTTGTGGAGGCTGTGCGACTCGCGGCGAAACTCAGCCAGGGCTCTGCTTAGCCCCAAGGACGGTCGGCGAATCTCGATCATGATCGTTATCCTGGCTGATGACTTCTCCGGCGCCGCTGAACTCGCCGGCATCGCAGCGACCTGCGGAGTCAGCGCGGAGGTTCACACTCACTTTCACCCAGACTCGACGGCGGATGTCATCGCTGTGGACACCGACACGCGCTGGCGGACTGAGGACGAGGCCAGCGCGATTCTCAAAACGGTGACGCGTGAGATTCAGGCTGCCCGCCCCCGTTGGATCTACAAAAAAACAGACTCCGTCCTGCGTGGTCATGTGCGCGCTGAGATTGAAGCCGTGCTGGACATCACCGGTCACACAGACTGCCTGCTCATTCCGGCAAATCCTTCAAAAGCACGAGTCATCCAGCAGGGGCAGTACTTCATCCAGGGCGTGCCTCTGCATGAAACCATCTTTGCCCAAGATCCCGATCATCCACGCCACAGCTCCGACCTGCGTCTGCTGCTGGGTGAAAGCGCACGCCTGCGCACCTGCGACGCCATTGAGGACCAAGACCTGCACGTTTCACTTTCGGGTGCGACACTCGCCGCCGGAGCCGCTGACTTTTTCATGGCTCAGTTGAAACAGCACCTGCCCAGCCAGCCGACATTTCCGCCACTTTCCCCCACCCCAGCCGAGCGTCTGCTGCTGCTCTGTGGCAGTCTCGCCGCCTGGGAAACCGGGCGGGCTGCGCAGATGGAAAGCCGAGGTTTCACGGTGAAAACGGTCGATGAAACAATCTCCCCCACGATCTGGCAAGAGACCCGAAAGCTCATGCTCGCCATCGGCAGCCCAAAGCGACCCGATGCGGAGACACTCACGGCTAAACTCATCGACAAAGCCCTACCACTGATGCAGCCAACCGCTGGGCTGCACATCGCGATGGAGGGCGGTGCCACGTCCATGGCACTCATCCGCCGCATGGGCTGGACACGCCTCGCGGTGATTCCTGAGGGTCACGTGGGTGTGGGCACGCTCCAACCGCCAGGGGGGCCGCTGCTCAGGGTGAAACCCGGAAGCTATCCCTGGCCCCAGGGCAGCCTTTGAGGTTTCATTTCAGCCCAGCATTCTGCATCAGCATCTTCGCTGTCAGTTTTGCCAAAGGTCTTTCGTTAGCCTGTCCGTCCCGTGACATGACCCTAAAGACAGCCAGCATCCTCCTTTGCATCGCCTCCGCGAGCGCGGCCCCACCCGCAGCCCTGCTGCCTTTTTTGGAGCAGCACTGCTACGACTGCCACGATGCGGAGGCAAAAAAGGGCGGATTGGATCTAGACGCACTGTCTGTGGATCATGGCCAACCAGAGATGCTGTCACGTTGGACTCGGCTGCATGACTTAGTGGCCTCCGGTGAAATGCCACCGAAGAAAAAGAAAGCGCCTGCTCGCGAGGAACGCCAAGCCTTCACCGATCAACTGGCAGAAACGCTGACGCGTTGGGATGCTTCCCTCAAGGGCACCGTGCTGCGCCGCCTGAATCGTGTGGAGTATGAACACACCCTGCACGACCTGCTGGGCATCCACACAGAGCTGAAGGAAATGCTGCCTGAGGACGGCAAGGCCTTTGGCTTCGACAATGTCGGCGAAGCGCTGGACCTCTCGCCCGTGCATCTTCAGCGCTACATGGACGCGGCCAACGCCGCTCTGGAAGCAGCAGAGAGCCATGGCGAGCGACCTGCCAACACCCGGAGTGAGCACCGCCTAGATGAACTGGGTGGCGCAGCCAACATCGGCAAGCACTGGCACAAACGACCCGATGGTGCAGTCGTCGTTTTCACCGAAAGCGAGTTCCCCGCCGCAAGGTTTCACACCTTCCGCGCCCCTCAGACAGCCCTGTATCGCCTTGCCATCCATGCGGCGGCCCATGCTACCGATGAAGCCGTGCGCTGCGGACTTTATGTCGGACCCGACAACGGCAAGCAGGCCGCCGCTCTGCACGATGAATTTGAGGCAGCTCCCGGCTCGTTCGGCCATCATGAATTCACGGTGCTGATGCGCAAAGGCGATGTCGTGCGCTTGCGGCCACGGCTCGACCATCGCTATGAAAGCTTTCAGAAAAAGGGACCTCAGTTGCGTGGTCTCGCCGTGCTAAAGCTCGAAGTCGAAGGCCCGCTGTTTGAAGAGTGGCCCTCGCGCGGACATCGACTCCGCTTTGGTGATCTTCCCTGGGTGGACAAAGGTTCGACGAAAAATCGGGACAAGTCCTGGTATCGTCCCATCTGGGACATCTCCAGCCAGAATCCCGAGGCAGATCTGCCACGACTGCTGCTCCCCTTTGCCAACGCTGCCTTTCGGCGGCCCGCAGATGCAGCCAAAATCGACCCTTATGTGCAGATCGCGCGCCGTGAACTCAACGAAGGTTCCACCTTCATGCAGGCCCTGCGCACAGCTCAGACGGCCATGCTCTGCTCTGCTGATTTTCTTTATCTCCGAGAGTCTGACGGCAAGCTCGACGACCATGCCCTCGCAGCGCGCCTGAGCTACATGCTGGTCAGCAGCACGCCGGATGCAAAGCTGCGCAAGGCAGCCGATGAGGGACGACTTTCCACCGCCGAAGAACTGCGCGCTCAAACGGAACGACTGCTCCAGGACCCCCGCGCATCTCGCTTCACACGCCACTTCACCGGCCAGTGGCTGAATCTGCGCGAGATCGACTTCACCATCCCCGACAAGCAACTTTACCCCGAATTCAGCGACAGCCTGAAGCGCGCTAGCCTTCGCGAGACGGAACTCTTCTTCGAAGAGGTGCTGAAGCATAACCTCAGCGTAACGAACTTCATCGACTCGACCTGGACTCTGCTGAATGAACCATTGGCCGAGCACTACGGTATCCCCAGCGTAAAGGGGCTGAAGTTTCAAAAAGTATCCCTACGGCCCGAGCATCATCGTGGTGGGGTGATGACCCACGCTAGCGTGCTAAAAGTCTCCGCCAATGGCACCACGACCTCGCCCGTCGTCCGCGGCATCTGGGTGCTCGAGCGGATCATGGGCACGCCACCCTCACCTCCACCGCCTGGGGTGCCTGGCGTGGAACCCGACATTCGTGGCGCTCAGACCTTGCGCCAGCAGCTCGACCAACACCGCAACCTGGAGAGCTGCCAGGGCTGCCATCGCATCATTGATCCTCCTGGCTTTGCGCTGGAAAATTACGACGTGATCGGCGGCTGGCGGGAAAATTATCGCAGCCTCGGCAAAGACTTCCCGAAGCCCAAAGATCTGCCTGCGCATGTCAAAAACGTGCAATGGCGTGTCGGCCCACCTGTGGATGCGAGTGGCTCCACGGCCAGCGGCAGGTCCTTTCAAAACCTCTCGGACTTCAAAAAGATCCTGCTCGAAGACCCCACACGCTTCACCCGCACCTTGGCGGAAAAACTAGCCGTCTATGCAACCGGGCGTGGCATGGGTTTCTCCGATCGACCTGAACTGGATCGCATCGCCACCCGCGTCAGCCGCCAAGGGCACGGCTTCCGCGATCTGATCCATGCCGTGGTGCAAAGTGACCTATTCCGACACAAATGAAGACACCTTCTCCCTCCCGCTCTGCTTGGCCTGCGATCTTGCCAGTGCGTCATCAAATCTCTCGTCGGGCTTGGCTGCGCGGCACGGGCACCCTGCTCGCCCTGCCTTGGCTTGAGGCCATGCTTCCCGCCTTCGCCACACGTGCTCAGGCAGCCGCTGCCAGCTCACCACCACGCCGCTTCCTAGCCATGAATTACGGCCTTGGCTTTCATGGGCCGAATCTCTTCCCAACGGCAGCAGGCCGCGACTATCCGCTCACGCCTTACCTGGAACCGCTGAAGCAACATCGTGCCGATTTCACCCTCTTCTCCGGCTTGTCGCATGATGAACAAAACGGTGCCAATGGCCACACCTCCGAACTCACCTGGCTGACCACCGCAAAGCATCCCGGCCTGCCAGGTTTTCGCAACAGCATCTCCCTGGATCAGACCCTGATCGAAAAGCTGAACCCAAACACGCGCTTCCCGTCCCTGATCCTCAATGTGGGAGGCAGCGACTCCATGTCGTGGACTGCGAACGGCGTGAATCTGCCAGCGGAAAGCTCACCTTCACGCCTCTTTGCACAGCTCTTCATCAATGGCACACCGGCTCAGGTGCAAACCCAACTGCGTGAACTGAAACGGGGGCGTAGCATCCTCGACACCGTGAATGCCGAAGCCAAGAAACTGCATCAGGCGTTAGGCAAACGTGACCAAGAAAAATTCGAGCAGTACCTAACCAGCGTCCGCGAACTGGAAACCCACATTCAGGCCCATGAAGCCTGGGCACTGCGCCCCAAGCCCAAGGTCGATGCCAAACCCCCGACCGACGTGCAGGACCGCACAGACATCATCGCCCGCACACGACTCATGCACGACCTCATGGCGCTAGCCCTGCGAACCGACAGCACACGCTTCATCACTTACAAAGCAGGCGGCATGAATGCCGTACCAAAAATCGAAGGGGTGAAGCAAGATTGGCACAACCTTTCCCACCACGGCCAAGATGAGATGAAGATCGAAGAACTCTCCCTCATCGAAAAAGCAGAGTTCAGCGAGCTCGCCCGTTTCTTGGACCTGCTGAAGACTGCCCAGGAAGGCCCATCCACTCTACTCGATCAGACGATCGTCCTCGCAGGATCGAATCTCGGCAACGCCAGCAGTCACAGTTGGCGTGACCTTCCCATACTCGTCGCTGGCGGTGGCTTCCGGCACGGCCAGCACCTCATCGTAGGCGGCCCTGGTCATGAAAATGCACGCTTTGCCAATCTCTTTGTGCAAATCGCCCATCGGCTCGATGTCGGTCTGGAAAAGTTTGGCAGCAGCGATGGCACCCACGTGCGCGGCTTTGAGCTGATCTGATTTTTCCACCGCGTGCGGTCTCCAGTGCGGCTGGTCCAAACCTCGCCGCGTAATCTCTGCACGCTCATGAATCGTCTGCTGACTGCCCTGGGGGTGATTCTTCTGATGGGCTCCTGCTCCACCGTGAAGAATCCACCGTTGCAAACCGTGCCCTACCTGGATCTCCAGAGATTCATGGGGGACTGGTATGTCATCGCCCACATTCCTTATTCCCTCGAGAAAGGCAAAGTCGGCACCCTGGATCGTTACGCCATGCGGCCCGATGGTCGCATCGACAACTCCTACCTCTTCCGCCGCGAACACCTAGACGCTCCCTTGGAGGAATGGAAAGGCGTCGCCTGGGTCGTGAATCCCGCCACGCAGGCCGAATGGCGCGTGCAGTTCCTCTGGCCCTTCCGGGTTCCTTACCTCGTCACCGCCTTGGACAAAGACTACCAATGGGCCGTCATCGGTTACCCGAACCGAAAGCTAGGCTGGGTCCTCAGCCGCACCCCCCAGATGGCCCCTCAAGATTATGCACTCGCCATGCAGAGCCTAAAACGCCAAGGCTATGATCTCAGCCGATTTGCCAAGGTGCCACAAAATACAGCCACCCGCTCACTCGCACCTTAGCTTCCTCTTTCGTCTAGCTGCCCACCTCTCCACTCGGGCGGGACAGACGATCTCTCAGCTTCTCCAAGCAGGCTTTCCACACCGCACGACCTATCGGCACGTAGCGAGTGCTGCCATCCGGGAAGAGCTTGGTCTCGAAGATGTTGCTGGGCTGCTGGATGAGCTCGTCGTAGAGGCCATGAATGAAAAAGGTGCGCGCGTCCGCACCATCTGGCCAAGGGCTGGGCTTCCCGGCAGCTTCCTGGATCGCCGCCTCCACGGCACTGATGATCTCCAGCGGCGTCAGCCGGATGTCGATGTCACGCCCACTTTCCAGGTAGTCGGCGATGACGACTTGCAGCTTCTTCACGACCTGGCTGATCTGGCTTTTGTCCACCTCACCTTCCCCATTGATCAGCCTTTGCAGCTCTCGCTCCGTTTTCACCGAGCTGATGACGGCCTCGGGCGCGCCTTCAACATGGCGGAGATGAATTTCACAGTTCGGTCGGGTGGACATGATGACGCGGGATTTAGCAAACTTTCAGCTCTGGTGCCAGCTCGGCACTCGGCAGGGCTTCGAATTGGGCGTGGATGTGGGCTTCGGGCAGGCCCACGCCGATGACGACGCCGCTGGGGATGATGCCGAGGCTGCCTAGCATGGGGAGGAACCACGTTTCACCCTCCGGGCGCACATGCTGGAAGGAAAAAGGGATCTGCGGTAGGTCGGCGAGCCGGCAGAGGCCTTTCACGCGGATGACCTCCTCGGGCAGGTGTCGCAGCACGCGTTCGAGATCGCTGCGTTGCACGACAAAGGGCACGGGCACGCGCATGGAGGTGAAGGCGCGTTCGTCATCGTGATGATGGTGATGCTCGTGCGGCTCGGCGGCGGTGGCTTCGTCGAAAAGCTGGGCTTTGGGTGCCTCGGGTGCGGAAAAACGGGCCGTGGCGCTTTGCAGTCGCAGGAAATCGGCAAAGCACTCCACATCGGTCTCCTGGCCGCGTGGCGTGAGGATTTTCAAAGCGGCGCGGATGCCTGCGAGGCGTGGTGTTTTGACGCTGCCGGTGTGCGTGAGCATCCAGTGCGTGCTGGTTTTGACCTGCTCTTGTTCGAGCAAGTTGTGTTTGCGGCGCTTCTGCCAGCGCACGGCGTCGATCATGCTGACCTGCAATGGCGAAAGGAAGCGACGGCACTCGCCACGCATGGCGATGGCGGCGATGAGCGTGATGAAATCGGACGCGCCGTTCGCCTCGACGAGCAGCACGCCACCGCGTGGCACATCAATGGTGCCGAGCGTGAGCATGAAGTCGTTCAGCGAGGAGCAGCAGACGCAGGAGCCGTTGATGGCCTGCACTTCGACATCGAGCTCACGCAGCCGCGCGGCGTCGATCTCGGCATTTTCAAAGTCGTTCACCACGACGCTGAAGCCGACTTTGCGCTCCTTCAAAGCGCCCATCAGAGCGCGGAGAAAGGTGGTCTTGCCCGCGCCGAGAAATCCGGCGATGAGAACGATGGGGATGCGGCTCATAGCTTGGTGGGGTTGGGGGCATCGCCATACACCGCCTGGGGATCGAAGACTTTGCCTTCCTCTTTCCATTCGAGGCAGCCATCGGCTCCGGTGTAGTCATCGCCCGTGGGAATGGCGCGATAAAAGCAGGAGCGGTAGCCGACGTGGCAATTCGCGCCGCCGGTGGTTTCGACACGCAGCCACACGCAGTCCTGATCATCGTCGATGCGCAGCTCGCGCACTTTTTGCACGAAGCCGGAGGTGGCGCCTTTGTGCCAGAGCACCTGGCGACTGCGGCTGAAGTAATGCGCCTCGCCCGTGGTGATGGTCTTTTGCAGGGCTTCAGCGTTCATGTAGCCGACCATGAGCAGTTCGCCGCTGGTGAAGTCGGTGGTGATGGCTGGCATGAGGCCGCTGGCGTCGAATTTCGGGGCGAGATCGCGGCCTTCTTCGACTTGTTCGACGGTGAGACGCGGGGCGAATGGGGTGGTGGGCATGGTTTAATAGATCTTGGGTTGTTTGCGCGGGTCCGGCGGTAGGTGCGCAGGGGTGCGGCGGGGTTTGTTTTTGCCGGTGAAGACCTCGACGGTGGCGTCGTCGAGGGCATACATGAAGTCCGCCTGATGCGCGAGGTGCTGGCTGGCGAAGGTGAAGAGGCGCAGCGTGCCGGTGACGAGCACGGCCTCATTGATGAATGGGCGTTTTTCCTTCTTTTCGTTCTTCTGCTGGATGAGCACGACCTGGGTGACGGCGGGCGGACTGCAGAAGTAGCAGCCGACGTAGGCTGGCAGGATCATGCTGGTGCTCATGTCATCGAGCTTTTCATACGGAGCCATGAAGCCGACGATAGCGATGCGCTTGCCATCGAGTGCCTTGATTTCAGCCGGGTAGTTGATGGTGGCATCTTTTTTGCCGTCGCTGACGACGACATCGGTTTTGTCCAAAAAGTCCCAATCAGCCAAAACGGCTTCGGTGGGCTCTGTGGCGGCTTGGTAGGCACTTTTGGCGTCTTTGGACTCAGCGGGCAGCTTGTGCTCTTGAGCGTGGGCGAGGCTAAAACTGGCGATGAAGGCGAAAAGAGTTCGTTTCATGGTTTCAGGGTGTCTTTTCCAGCTCCAGTGATGAGATGGACGATTCTGGAACTGGGTTTCCGAATGACTTTGAAGCCTTCACGTGGCTGCGCGGATTTGTGAAACTCAGCGGCTTCGTCTTCATTGAGCCAGTGCGTTTGGATGAGCAAGGTGCCATCTTTCCAGAAGGCGTAGCGATCACCGCGCCAGCCATCGGCGGCGGACATGTGGGGGCCGAGTGCGCGGCCGTTCTCGAGCCAGACCAGCAGCGCGGCCTCGCCGAGGATGCCGGTGGCGATGGGTTTTTCATCGCGCAGCGCATCGGCAAAGGTCGCCGGCACTTCGACCGGCGTGTCGTCCTGCGGCCGGGCGTGGAAGACGGGATGAATGATCGCGGCGGTGGTGGTGGGTGGCTTTTTGAGGAGGTCATCCAGCGCCTGCGGCTCGCCATTGGGTGCGAATTGCTCGGTGAAAAAGGGTCCCATCTGCCAGGGCAGAGTTTCGAGCTGCTGAAGGGCCATCTTCGCGGCTGGATAACCTCCGAAGTAAGCGAAGGTGGCATTCGGCGCAGGATCACGCAGCCGATGATGCGCGGCGTAGCGGCGTGCGGTGTTGATGAGATCTCCCTGGAGCACCGCAGCGGCGGCGAGGCGGGCATCGGTGTTCGTATCGCCGTGCAGGGCGGTATCGAGATGGCGGAGATCGTGATTTTGCCGCAGCAGGGCTTCAGCGATGACTTTGACGAGTTCGAGTCGCGTGGCGGGCTGGGTGAGCTGGAGATCGCCGTTGTAGCGGATGTGATCTCCCGCAGCATTGCTGTAGCCGATGACGTGCTGAAGGGTGATGCCTCGCAACACGAGCCGCAGGTCGTCTTTTTCATCGGCGAAGCCAAGCGCCTGCCACACGCGCTGATGCGTGGCCCAGCCACCGGCGGCGCGGCGGGAGTTGATGCGCACTTCGACGGCGCTTTCGAGTTCTGCGGGCTTGTAGGTGGTGAACTTGATGGGCTTCTTCACCTCCAGGCCGCGCAGCTTGGCGATGACGGGCACGAGGTCCGCTGGCTGGATGGGATCGAGCTTCACCGGGGCGTTCCCGAGATTGGCGGCAGTGGGATTTTCTTTCTGCCAATGTCCAGGCACGCGGGTGGGTGCATTCGAGCCATCGTAAGGCACTACCGTGGCGTGATCGATGACGTAGATCATCTCCATCTCATGCGCGGGATCGCGACTGCCGGGCTTCAGCAGCCGCAGCGTGCCGGTGACGAGTGATGGGGCCTCGATGAAGGGCTTTTTCGGCCTGCCATCGTCTTTTTGACGCACAAAGACGACCTGCGTGAAACTGGGCGGCGCACAAAAAAAGCAGCCGACATAGGCAGGCAGCATCAGGCACTCGCTCATGTCCTCCAGCGATTCAAACGGAGCCATGAAGGCGACGATCTCGACCAGGCGACCATCGAGTTGCTCAAGCTGCGGCGGGTAGATGACCTCCATCTTCAGCGGATCAGGCTGTCGAGACTCATCGAGCAGTTTGAAGTCGATGCGTGTGGCCGGGCCGCTGGCGGGGGGCAGCGGCTCTGCGGCCTCCTTTTCCGCCAGAGAGGGCAGGGCAAGCGGTGGCAGTGCAGTGAACGAAGAAGCCTGCGGTGGTGATTCCGAAGGCTGGGCCAGCCACACGAGCACGAGCAGCAAGGCCAGCAGGGCGATGCTGGCAAAGGCGGCGGATGATTTGGGCTGCGGCGTGCTCATTCGGTGATTCCGAGATCGTGTGATGGTGTGCGACGGTAGCTGGAGAGGGCAGGAAGAAGGCCGGAGAGCAGCCCGGCGGCCGCGATGACGAGCAGCGCGGTGATTTCCGCCTGATCCATGCTCCAAGGCTGGATGAGCAGGCCGGTGCGATCCCGCAGCAGAGGTGCGGCGGTGGCGAGCAGACCATGCCCGAGCAGCAAACCCATGATGAGACCGCCCAGCGTGAGAAACACCGCCTCCAGCATGACCAGCGTGGCAACTTCCCAGCGACGACCGCCGAGACAGCGGATGATGGCGAGATCACGCCGTCGTCTCTCCACCGCCTGATGCAGCGTGACGAGCACGGTGAAGCATGAAACGATCACGACGAGTGCCGCGACGGCGAGCAGTGTCTTCTGCACGGGCTCGAGCACGTTTTGATACAGACGCAAAATCTCATTCACCGGGATGGCGGGCATGCCTTCGGTGTTGTTGCGGATGTCATCGGCCACCCACAGGCGCAGGCCGCGTGCCTTTAGCTGGATGAGCACGGCGGTGACCTCCAGCGGCGATTCAGCGCGGCTGGCCGTGCCTTGGATGGCGGCGTGCAGCTTGTGCTCCTTGTCATGAATGATCCACACGCTGCGCAGCGTGCCAAAGATGGCGCGATCCTGCGCGGTGCCGGTGGGCGCGAGGATGCCGCACACGCGATACGGGAACTCGCCATGCTCCTCGCTGCCTGGCATCTGCACGAGGCCATGCGTGCCCGCGAAGGTATCGCCGATCTTCAATCCTGTGCTGGCGGCCACTTGCGAGCCGAGCACGACCTCGAAGTCGTCTTTGAAGACACGACCTTCGGCAAAGCTGAAAAAAGCACGCCCCTCATGCTGGAGATCAAACAGATGCGGCTCCGTGCCGACGATGCGGAAGCCGCGGTAGTTGTCTCCAAGACCGATGGGAATGGCCGTGGCGATTCGGCGGTTCTCACGCAGTTTTTCATACAAAGACCACGGCAGATTGCCGGTGGGCATGTCGAGGTGATACACGCTGCTGAGCGTGAGCTGGAGCGGGCTGCCCTTGGCCCCGACGACGAGATCAAACAGGCCCGCTTCTCTTTGAAACGTGCGCTCCGTCTCGCGACGCAGCGTGAGCACCGCCGCGATGAGCGCCACCCCGAGCGCGATGCCCGCCAGCGTGAGCAGCGTGACCAACGGCCGCGCAGTGAGATAACGCCAGGCAATGCGTGGGAGGGTCATACGAGGCCTCCTTTCTGGTGGGTTGCAAAGGCGAGGGTGGACTCGTAGAATGCAGCCATGAGTGCGCTCGCCATGAAACTCGACCAACGACTGCTAAGCCTGCCGCCCGACCAAAGCGCGGCGCTGGAGAAGCAGGTGGAGAAGCTATTGGAAGCGCCCAATCCGCTATGGCCGGATGAAACCGAGTTCACCGCCACCGGCTGGCCGAAAGGCTGGCTGCGGAAGATCGCCGAAGATTGGGGCAGCGAACCCTTCGAAGCGCCGCCTGAACTGCCGACCGAAAAACTGGAGCCCTGGTGATGGCCTACCTCATCGACACCTGCATTTGGATACACCACCTGAAGAACCCAGGCGGCGTGATCGAATCGAAATTGGAAAGCGTGCCGACCGAGGAGATCCGAACATGCTCGGTGGTGAAAGCCGAGCTTTGGACCGGTGCTCGCGGTTATGGAAACAGCGAGAGGCGCATGGCGCTGCTCCAAAAGCTTTTCCTGCCTTTTCAGTCGCATCCCTTCGATGATTTTGCCGCTTGGGAGTATGGGCGCATTCGTTATGAGCTGGAGCAGCAAGGAAAAGTCATTGGTCCGAATGATCTGAAGATCGCCGCCATTGCTCTGCATGACGATCTGACGGTGATCACGACCAACACCAAGGAATTCTGCCGCGTGGCCGGATTGAAGGTCGAAGACTGGTCGGTGTGAAATCACGCTGCCACCTCCTCGCTACGAATCAGGTGCGAGCAGTCGAACTGGCGCGGCAGCTCTTTGGCGAGGGCCAGATCATGGGTTACCATCAAAAAGGTGGTGCCGTGCTCGTGGACGAGATCGCGCATGAGATCGAAGACCTGACGGCCGGTTTTGGGATCGAGCGAGCCGGTGGGTTCATCGGCGAGGAGGATCTCCGGCTTGCCGAGCAAGGCGCGGGCGATGGCGACGCGCTGCCTCTCGCCGATGGAGAGCCTGCTGGCCCGCGTGTGAAGCCGATGAGAAAGGCCCACCCGTGCCAGCATCTCCGCCGCGTCTCCTTCACGACCTGAGAAGCGCTGCCCGATGAGCACATTCTCCAAAGCGGTGAAGGCGCTGAGCAGGTGAAAGCTCTGAAACACCAGCCCGATGTGCCTGCCGCGATGCCGATCCAGCGCCGCAGTGCTGAGGCTGCCCAGCTCCGTGCCGATCACCCGCACGCTGCCATGCTGCGAGCGTGTCAGCCCGGCGATGAACTGGAGCAGCGTGCTTTTTCCGCAACCGCTCGGACCCGTGAGCGCAAGGCTCTCACCGGGATCGAGGCGCAGGGCCTCCAGCATGAACTGCACGCCGGGGGCGAGCTGGTGGCGCAGGCTGTGGAGCTGGATGATGGCGTCACTCATGATGCACATGCGGCTTCAAAACGAAGACCTCGCTGCTGAGGCCGCCTGGCAGTGTGAGCCGGGCTTTGGCGGCAAAATCGACGCCCATGAGCCATTTCGCATCGGCCCCGGTTTCGCCGGGAAAGATGAAGTAGTTCGTCTGGCCGTTGCGAAGATTGGAGAAGCCGTCTTCGCCTGCGTTTTTCTCGCGATCACGCACGCGGAGCTCGATCTGGCGTTTCAAATCGGGGAAGTCGAGTTTCAGCACGCTGTCGAGCGGCAGATCGAGCGCCGGGCCATCGCGACCGCCTTTGACGAGCCACACCTCGAGATCACCCGCGTCGTCATGCAGCTTGATCTCAAGCGTGGCCGCCTGTTTGCCATCACTGCCGAAGATGGGATGGAAGAAGCCGCCGTGCGGGCCTTCATTGGCATGGATGTGCGGCATTCCAGCCTCCTTCATCATCAGCGCCACCAGCGGATGCAGCGCCAGGGTGTAGGTCTTGAGGTCATCCTCGCTCAAATCAGCTGCGGACAGCTTGGCGATGAGTTCAGCCAGGTCTGCAAGAGGCTCAGCAAGGCCCGCTGGGTTTTTCGCATTCGACGGAATCGTGTCCGGAGTGACAGATGAGCCCGTTTTGACGACTTCCGGCTGCATTTGCCTCAAAGCCGCCACATCACCCACCTGCGCGAGTCCTTCTGCTTTCGCAGCAGTTTCGTCGAAAGCAGTCAGTTGCTGCCAAATGACTGTTTGAGCCGTTTCCGGGGCCTTGTGGCAGGCGATCAGGCTCAAGGCGCAAAGCCATGGGAGGCATCGGGAAAGCATGGAGAAGCGAGAGGTCGTCATGGTGAGTTTTCAATGATGGCAGGCACCGCCGCCCGGCCCGCAACAGCCGCCGCCATCGAGCGGCGCGACGGCGAGGCTGCGCACGCCACCGAGATAAAAACTGGCCTGCGGCACGCGTCGCACCGGGTGACCCGTCTCAGGATCGTGCGTCAGCGCGGCATCACGCATGCTCTGCTTCACTTCAAAACGCCGCACAGGCAGGTCAGGCGTCGGCGGCAGGGTTTCGTAGAGGTAGGTGGGCATGAGGACACATTGAGTCTCCAGGCTTGTAATGCAAGTAGGTTGCATTACAAGATGCAGGCTAGCCATGATCCTCAATGACCGTCAAATCACCGAATTCGCCCGCCGTGGCATGATCCTTCCGTTTGAGCCGCAGCTCGTGCGCCAACTCGCGGATGGCCAGCAGGTGCTCTCTTTCGGGCTGAGCAGCTTTGGTTACGATCTGCGGCTCTCGTCCCGCGAGTTCAAAGTCTTCTGCCACATTCCCGGCACGGTGGTGGACCCGAAGCACTTCCAGCCGCGCAACCTCGAAAAGGTGGCCCTCAAGCAGGACGAGCACGGCTCCTTCTTCATCCTGCCGGCCCGAAGCTATGGCCTCGGCGTCGCTGTGGAAAAGCTCAGCCTGCCTGGCGATGTGACTGCCATCTGCGTCGGCAAAAGCACCTATGCCCGCTGTGGCATCATCGCCAACGTCACGCCTGCCGAAGCAGGCTGGAGCGGCCATCTCACGCTCGAATTCTCGAACTCCTCCGCTGCCGACTGCCGCATCTATGCCGACGAAGGCATCGTCCAGATGCTGTTCTTCAAAGGCGAACCCTGTGCCACCAGCTATCGCAAACGCATCGGCAAGTATCAGGGGCAAAAGCAACGCATCACCTTGCCGAAGGTGTGAGCTGCATCTGCCTTGACTTACCAGGGCATCCTCGGAATCTCGCTTTGTGCAAAATGCATCGTCCCCGTTTCCATGAAAGATGCCGAACCCATGTCTAAATCCGAACGCGGCAGCCCAAGACTCCAGCGTTTGGTACTGCGGGTGATCTCTGCGGTTTCATTCATTGCACTACCAGCGATCTTTGCGCCGCAGATGGCTGTGGAAAAGTTTTCGGTGCTGCTGGGCTTTGGTAAACCACCTCACCTGCCTTTGCTCATCTACATGACCTCAGGAGCCTCCTGCGTCTATCTGGCGCAGGCGGTCCTGCTTTGGCTCATGTCATGCGATGTGGTGCGTTACCGTCCGCTCATCGTCTTCTGCGGCTGGGCGTATCTGGCCTTTGGCCCGCTGTTTCTTTGGATCGACATCCATGCCGGGATGCCTTCATTTCAAATCGCAGCAGACTCCTTGAGCTGCCTTATCGGTGGAGCCGCCCTGCTGATGGCTTGCTCTTTTGGCGGCCAGCCCAGCATTCCCAAAAACCCAGACGCCTGACATCTTCGATATGCCTGCATTGATCCGCCCCTGGTATTGGCCTGAAAAAGGTCAGCCCGAGCGCACGGAACCCTTCACTTGGATTGTCGAGGGCGTCATCGCCGCCTCGTGGTGGCCTGATCCTTATGTTTTCGACATTTACGACGAGCAGAACATTCGGGCAGTGGTGAACTGCTGCGAGTTCGACAATCGGCGCAATGTGCCAGAGCAGTTTGTGTATCATCACATCCATGTTCCTGACTACGGGGTGCCGACGGATGAGCAGATCGAGCACTTCGTGAGCTTGATGGACCAGCATCATGCAGCGCGCGAGGCCGTGGTGGTGCATTGTGTGGCGGGTTGTGGCCGAACGGGGCAGTTCATCGTCGCTTGGTGTGCCAAGGCGGGCTTCATTCCACCAAAGGCTGATCCGGTGCAGTGGATCCGTGCTCGCCGGAAATGCTGCCTGGAAACGCGCGAGCAGAGCGAGTGTGCGAAGCGGTGGATGCACCTTTATCGCGGGAAGTGAATCGGGCATACCGCTTGGCGACTTGGTCTCACTCCTCCAAATGCTCCCGGACAGTCTGGTAGAGTTCCAGCACGTGGTGGTCGTGCAGGCGGTAAAACACCTGGCGGCCTTCTTTGCGGTAGCTGACGAGACGGGCGGCACGCAGGGCTCGGAGTTGATGGGAGATGGCCGATTCCGTCATCGACAAAGAGCTGGCAAGGTCGCAGACACAAAACTCATCAGCAGCCAGTAACGAGACGAGGCGAAGCCGAGTGGGATCGGCCAGCACGGCAAAGAACTCGCCCATGCGCTGAGATTCCACGAGGCTGAGCGGCGGTATCTTCGCGGCAGGGTGGCTCGCCGGAGCGTGATGCTCCGTGCAAAGGTCTGGAGCAGCTTTTTTGGCGGATTTGGCGCGGGCAGTCATGAGCAAAGGAGGGTTGATGAAGCGCAGGAAATAGCAATTGACCAATACATGAGCGTATGTTCAGATGTTGGTGCTTATGAGCACTACCACCACCTCCAAATGCGCCTGCCCTGACTGCCAATGCGAAGTCCGTGAAGGCCACCACGTCATCAACAATGGCAAAGATTACTGCAGCGAAGCATGCGCCGACGGTCACAAGTCTGGCGAAGGCTGCTGCCAGAACTCCTGTCACTGCCACGGCTGATCTCCGGGCTCGCCCCCGCTGATCCGCTTTCTCCCAAGAGCCGCGTCTGCTCCATGCAGCGCGGCTTTTGTACTTTAGGGCAGGTTTCCGCCGGATGGCTGCAAAGCGAGCCGTGCCTGCTGGCGGAGCTTGATGAGGCAGGGGATACACACGCACTCGTTGCCGGTCTGCCAGCCGATCCACTCGGATTCATCCCGCGTAAGATTCACCTGCGCACAGGGGCACTCGGTGGCGCGATTGCAAAGACAGACATGGCTCTCCCCACAGAGCGGGCAGGTGAGGATGTCGTGCTTGGCGAAGTTGTGGAAGTCGGCGTTGATGATTTGGGCTACGCTTTGTCACCACCACGGAAGCATGGAAAGACGCCTTTTCGGCTCAGGCCTGCGGATGTTCCTGAGGCTCTTGAGGCACCCACTGCGGAAAGGGATCAGGGAGCTGCATCCACGCATTGGGGCCTTTTTTGAACTCGTCTTCGGTCAGCAAAGCTGCATCGAATTTCGCTGTCAGCGCGACTGGGTCCATGTCACGACCGATGATGACGATTTCTGTCCTGCGGTCACCATAGATGCCTTGGACGTGGCTGCGGATCTCGGCCTGGCTTTCTGGATCCTGCGGCCATTCGGCTTCATTCACGGCGCTCCAAAAGAAACCCATGGCACGCGTGTCACGCAGCACGCCAGCCTGAGAGACATAACCCGCGATCTCGCTGCGCGTGGCCAGCCAAAACATGCCTTTGGCACGAATGACGCCAGTCCAGGGCGATTTGAGCCATTCCTGGAAACGCTGCGGATGAAAAGGACGGCGTGCACGATAGACGAAACTGCTGATGCCATACTCCTCGGTCTCCGGCGTGTGGCCGCTAAGGCTGTCGAGCCAGCCTTTCGACTGCTCTGCCTCCGCCATGGCAAAGAGGCCGGTGCCAAGCACGGCTTCTAACCCGATCTCACTGCGCTGCGTGAGATGGATCTTTGCTTTGGGATTAAGGGCGCGGACGATGCCTTGAATCTCGTCGAGTTCCTGAGCACTGACGGCATCGGTCTTGTTGATGAGGATGACGTTGGCGAACTCGATCTGATCGGTCAGCAGATGGGCGATGGTGCGCGCATCATCAGCCGTGACGCCCATGTCGCGCCCTTGGAGATCATCGGTGCTGTGGTAATCCTCCAGGAAGTTCCGCGCATCGACCACGGTGACCATGGTGTCGAGTTGCGCGAGGTCATTCAGGCTACAGCCAGATTCATCCGTGAAGGTGAAGGTCTCCGCCACAGGCATGGGTTCAGAGACACCTGTGGACTCGATGACCAGAGCATCAAAACGGCCTTCCTTGGCCAGTTTGGCGACCTCCAGCATCAAGTCCTCGCGCAGGGTGCAGCAGATGCAGCCGTTGCTCATCTCGACCATCTTTTCCTCCGTGCGCGAGAGTTTGGCATCGCCACTTTTCACCAACTGGGCGTCCACATTCACCTCACTCATGTCATTCACAATGACCGCGACTTTGCGGCCCTCACGATTGCGCAGGATGTGGTTCAGCAGGGTGGTCTTGCCTGCGCCAAGAAAGCCAGAGAGCACCGTGACAGGAAGAGCAGAACGAGTTTTGTGGGTCATTTTAATGCAATTACTATGCATTTATAGAAGTGGACTCTTCTGCAATCAAGTTGCCCTTTTCGCCATGATCCGAATCACCCTCGTTTCTGGCTTTCTGGGTTCTGGCAAAACGACCCTGCTGCGCCGCCTGTTGCGCGAGCAGTCTTCTCTGCGTCTAGGAGTCATCGTGAACGACATGGCCGACCTGGAGGTGGATGGCGATCTTTTGCGGTCAGGCCAGCAGGTGTCTGAGGAGAAAGACACGCTCGTCAGCCTTTACTCGGGCTCGATCAGCGGTGATCGGCGCGCGGCGTTTGCGGCTGCTCTGGAGGCATGGCGCGGACGCAACGATCTAGACCATGTCGTGATCGAAACCTCTGGCGGCTCGCATCCTTGGCCATTGATTGAAGAAATCCTACAGCGGCCTGAAAATTACCAGCTAGAGAGCATCGTGACCCTGATCGATGCACGAGCTTTTGTGGAAGATTATGGGGCCGGCCGTGCGCTATTCGAACGGCTGATTCACAATGAAGAGACTGGTGAGCGCAGCGTGGAGAACCTGATGGCGGAGCAGATCCAATTCGCCAACACGCTGTTCGTGACCAAGACCGACCGCATCTCTCCTGAGGATCTGCCTTTTCTGCTGAAATGCCTGGAACTGCTGAATCCCCACGCGGACGTTCACGCAGTGAACTTTGGTCAGGTGCCGGCGGCACGTGTGCTGACCCCTGGAAAATTCAGCACGGATCGCGCGCGGGTGATCGCAGCCTCATGGGAAAAGACCAAGCCTGAAGCGCTCGGCGATGCCGCGAGTTATGACCTCGGCAGCACCCTGCTCTGCGACCCTCGGCCCTTTCATCCACGTCGATTGTGGAAACTGTTTCGTGAGCGGCTCGGCCGTGGCATCCTACGCAGCAAAGGCTTTCTCTGGCTGGCATCACGGGACGAGCAAGTACTGCTCTGGAACCAGGCCGCAGGCGGCATTGACTTGGAACTGCTGGCCTACTGGAAGGCCGCTGTCGTCAAAGATCCTCTGGGAAAACTGGTGGCTGAAGAGATCGCGCTTTTGCAAAAAGACCTCGAAGGCACGCATCCACTTTTTGGGGACCGCTTGAATGAAATTACCGTCATCGGCACTCGGCGAGATCGCGAGATTTTCATGCAGGAGTTGCAGTCCTGCCTGTGCACAGAGGACGAAATCGCGCGATGGCAGTCCGGGGGTAGCTTTGAGGATCCCTGGCCCAAGCAGCTGAAGCAGGTGCGCTGATGCAGCAGCTGGCAGAGCCGCAAACAGCCCCCAAAAAGAGAGGGCGGCGGCCGTGAGAAGATGGAACGCAGGAACTGTTCTGCCCGTATTTGCTTTCACAGGCGGCACGTGGCAGTCTCGTCACCTTCATTTTTCATGGTTGAATTTGATTTTATCATCGTGGGCAGCGGCGCTGCGGGATTGAGCGCGGCCCTGCACGCCAGCGAACATGGGCGCGTGGCTGTGCTAACGAAGCGTGGGGCTCTCGATTCCAACTCCAATTGGGCGCAGGGCGGCATCGCCTGCGTCACCAGCGAGATGGATAGCGTGGAGCAACATGTGGGAGACACGCTGATCGCCGGCGCAGGGCTATGCCGTGAGGATGCCGTGCGCACCATCGTGGCCGAAGGCCCCGAGCGAATCGCTGAACTGGTAAAGTGGGGCGTGAGCTTCGATCAACGAGAAGCTGCCGACGGCCATCTGGAATTCGATCTCACCAAGGAAGGGGGGCATTCCCGCCGCCGCGTGCTTCATGCTGCCGATGCGACTGGCAAAGAGATCACCGAGAAACTGCTGCAGACGGTTCGAGAAAAGAAGAACATCCATGTGTTCGAAAACCACTTTGCCATCGACCTGATTACCACGGCCAAACTCGGTTATGTGTCCGAAGATCGCGTGCTCGGCCTTTATGTGCTGAATGAGGAGACGCGCGAGGTCATCACGATGCGTTCCGATCGTGTGGTCTTGGCCACTGGCGGCTGTGGGCGCGTTTACCTTTACACCACGAACCCACGCGTGGCCACGGGGGACGGGGTGGCCATGGCCTGGCGTGCAGGGGCCAGTGTAGCCAACATGGAGTTCATCCAGTTTCACCCCACCTGCCTCTACCACCCGCAGAAGCGGTCGTTTTTGATCACAGAAGCCATGCGTGGCGAGGGCGCACGGCTCATCGGCGCAGATGGGAAAGAATTCATGCAGCAGTATGATCCACGCGGCTCGCTCGCCCCGCGCGACATCGTCGCTCGGGCGATCGACCACCAGATCAAGCGTACGGGTGGCCCCTGCGTGTATCTCGACATTTCTCACAAACCCGCCGACTTCATCACCAGTCATTTCCCAAACATCCACAAGGCCTGCCTGGAGGTCGGGATCGACATCACCCGCCAGCCGATCCCCGTGGTGCCAGCCGCCCATTACCAGTGCGGCGGGGTCGTCACCGACGTGAATGGGGCCACACGCATCCGCGGCCTTTGTGCGGTGGGTGAAGTAGGCTGCACCGGCCTGCATGGCGCGAACCGCCTCGCCTCGAATTCGCTCCTCGAATGCCTCGTCATCTCCCACCGCTCGGTCGAGCATCTGCTGCGCAAGATGCCTATCGGCAAAACGCATGAGCAGGAGCATCCCATCCCACCCTGGCAGAGTGGCGAGGCCGTGAACAATGACGAGCTGGTGGTGATCTACCACAACTGGGATGAAATCCGCCGACTGATGTGGGACTACGTCTCCATCGTGCGCACCACCAAGCGTCTGCAGCGTGCTGCCGCCCGTCTGCGGAACTTAAAGCGGGAAGTGCAGGAGTTTTACTGGAATTTCCGCATCACCAGCGAGCTGCTAGAGCTGCGTAACTTGGTCGAGACGGCCTCCCTCATCGTCGAATGTGCCATCCGCCGCCATGAAAGCCGCGGGCTGCACTACACCTTAGACTACCCTGACAAAGACGAAGCCAGACCCGCCAGTGATACCACGCTTCGGCGCTTTTGAGCCGACTTCTTCCTCAGCAAAAAGCAGCCTCTAGAAAAAATCTAATTTAAAGGAGAGCATTCCGTTATAACGGCGTGCATGGCAGTCAAACGCAAGAACCGCATTCCAGAAACCAGCCCAGAGGCCATCAATGAGAACCTAGGGAAGCGCGTGAAAAAGCTCCGCAACGACCGAGGCTGGTCACTGGAAGAGCTCGCCACTGCCAGCGGTGTCAGTCGATCCATGCTGAGTGAGATCGAGCGGGAAAAGGCCAATCCCACCCTCACCGTGACCTTTCGCATCGCCCGTGCGTTTGGCCTGACCCTGCAGGAGCTGATCGAAAGCGCCGAAACCAGTGCCTCGAAAATTCAAGTCATCCGCGCCAGCGACCGCGCCCAAGTTTACCGCAGCGACAAGCACTGCGAGATCCGCACCCTTTCGCCGCTGAATCTGGAAAAAGACGTCGAGTTTTACCAACTCACGCTCAAGCCCAGCGGAGCCCTGCGCAGCCAGGCCCACTTTGAAGGCACCCGTGAGTTCCTGACCGTCCAGGAAGGCAGTGTGCGCATCGAATCCGGCAGCGATCAGGATGAGCTGATCAAAGGCGACAGCGGCACCTACCGGGCCGATGTTGCCCATGCCATCATCAACACCAGCGCCAGCGAATCCATCGTGTTCCTCGTCGTCATTTACCGCTGATTTTTCCCCATCGACCATGCCAACCAAAACCTTTCTGCCATGCCTAAGCCTGATCGGGCTGATCGCTCATCACAGCGTGATGTTGGCCCAAATGCCACCTGAGATCGTGAATGCCGAACGGGGAAAGATCCTCGCCGGCGTGAAATCCGTGCCGAAAACGGGAGCACCTGGGCCAGTGGGAATCTGGGGCACGATGGCCTTTCCCATTTTGACAGCACCTGACAAAGATGGCGTCGAAATCGCCGTCGCCGCAGCCGCTGGATATGCCAAAGGCCGCGTCATCCTCTTCGGCCACAACAGTTACCTGGATGGCAGTGCAGGGGCCGACCATGCCAAGCTCATCGAGAACTGCATCCGCTGGGTAGGAGCCAAGGACAAACCACGAGTCGGCCTACTGGATGTGAAAAGCGACGTGCTGGAGAATGCTGGCTTTCGCACCGAGAGCTTCGACAAGGTCGAAACCAAGACACTCTCTGACTACGACGTCGTGGTCATGAACATCCAAAACGTGACGGGTGCCGAGGAAGGCAAAGCCGTGGCCGAATACATCAAGAACGGCGGCGGTGTCATCGTCGGCATGACGGGCTGGGCCTTTGGCCAGACCAGCGGAGGCAAGGAGCTAGCCCTGGCCCATGGCGTCAATCAGGCCCTGATGCCGGCTGGTGTGGCGATCACTGACATGAGCGCCTTTGATGGGCTGACCAGCTTCACCGCACGCACAGACCTCCCAGCCCTCATCAATGCCTCCAGCGCCATTCAGGCCATCCGCAAACAACGCGAAGGCGGCCCAGCCTTGGATGCCGATGCCATCCGCCAAGGCACCAACGCCATCCAGATCGCCTTAGCCGCGCAGCCGCCAGAACGCAGCAGCCTACGAGATGCCGTGACCGCAGCACTCGGTAGCCCTGGAGACAAAGCAGGCCCGCTGCCTACGCCCGAGACACCGCTGACCACCGCCAAAGACAACGCAGCTCGGCTTCGGCTCGGCATGGAAACCCGTGTGCTTCGTCTCACGGCCTCCGAGACAGTCGCCGCGCACCCCGCGCATGTGTTTTTCCCCGGAAAATCAGATCCAGAGGCCGCGCGTGTCACCCGTGAGGTCAACGTGAACCCCAGCATCCCAGGCTGGACTAGCACTGGCCTCTATGCCGCAGCGGGAGAGACCCTCACCCTGCGCGTGCCCAGCGCCATTGCCGAAAAAGGCTATGCCATCCGCATCGGCTGCCACAGCGACACCCTCTACCATCTCGATGAATGGAAGCGCGCACCTGACATCACCAAATCCATCAGCATCAACCAACCCGAGATGAGGCTGGCCAGTGCCTTTGGCGGGCTCATTTACATCGAAGTGCCAAGCAATGCCAAAGAGACCAGCCCATTCTCCGCCACCCTGCAAAATGCCATCCCCTCCCCCTACTTCATCCTGGGCCAGCACAGCGACGAACAGTGGAACTCTGAGATCAAAAAACAGCCAGGCCTCTGGGCTGAACTTGCCTGCGACAAGCTCATCATCACCCTGCCAAGCGTTGTCGCACAAACCATCCAAAACCCCACCAGCCTCATGACCTTTTGGAAAACAGTCGTGGAGGCTCAGGATGACATCACCAACCAATCGGCTGAACGCCGTCGCCCCGAGCGCATCGTTTCCGACATCCAAATCAGCGCAGGCTACATGCACAGCGGCTACCCCATCATGATCCCAACCAGCGCCGCGCCCGAGATGGTCACCCTGAACCGACTCAAATTCCCAGGCTGGGGCTTTTACCACGAAATCGGCCACAACCACCAGCGCCGCACCTTTACCTTCGATGGAGCTGGAGAGGTCACCAACAACGTCATCGGCATGTATTGTTACCACGCGGTGCTGAAAAAAGATTGGTTGATTGGACACAGCGCCATTACCCCAGAAGCGCGAAAAGAAAGCATCGACCGAATGAAACGTGCCTCTGACAAATGGGAACTTTGGAAAACAGAACCTTTCATCGCCCTCGTCACTTACATCCAACTCGTGCAGGAGTTTGGCTGGGAAAGCTGGAAAACTTACCTGCACAGCTTTGCAGATCGCAGCTTTGGACCTGAACCAGAAAACGATAGCGAGGCTCGAGATCAATTTCTGATCCGCTACTCCAAGATCGTGAATCGCAACCTCGGGCCTTTCTTCGACTTCTGGGGCATTCCCGTCAGCTCGGCAGCCAAAGAAAAGGTGAGCCAACTGGAACCCTGGATGCCCAAAGGTCTCTGACACTAAGCTTCGCCCATTTTTCCACAGAACTTCAGCTCAACCTGCGTGCTACCTTGATGTGAAGCGGGGTTCAGCCTAGAAGGATGCGTCCCCATCGCAGCCCTTCATGACTCCTCTTCATCATCTTCGCGCCGGCATCATTGGCACTGGCTTCATCGCTCCCGTTCATATCGAGGCCTTGAAACGCCTGGGCATCCAAGTCACTGCCATCTGCGGCTCAACGCAGAGCGCAAAAAAGACAGCTCAACTCTGGGGTATCCCTGAAGTGTATGGCGACTACGATCATGAGGCTATGTATGCCAGCCCGAACGTCGATGTGGTGCACATCACTTCGCCTAACAAAGCGCACGTGCCTCAATGCCTAGAAGCACTAGCCATGGGCAAGCATGTTATCTGTGAAAAGCCGCTAGGCATGACTTCCACGGAAACAGCCACCGTTGTGAATGCCGTTAAAAAAGGTGGCAAATCGGGTCCTGTGTTTGCCGTGAACTACATGTGCCGTTTCTTTCCTGCCGTCCTGCAAATGCGCGCCATGGTTGAACGTGGTGAACTCGGAAAAATCATTCACGTTCAGGGCCACTTCTTCCAGGACTGGCTGCTGCATGAGACGGATTACAACTGGCGTGTGCTGTCCAGCGAAGGCGGCAAGCTCAGGGCCGTGGGAGACATCGGAACGCATTGGATTGATGCGGTCAGCTTCATCCTGGGAGCCAAAGCCACGAATGTCTTCGCTCACCTCGAGACCTTTCATAAGCAGCGTTTGCGCCCCAAAGGAGAAGTCCAAACCTTTGCCAAAGTGGACCCCAAGACCATGGTGCCCTACAAAGTCGATACCGAAGACTTCGGCAGTGTGCTTTTGAAGTTTGGCAAAGCCAAGCATGGCCATGCTGATGGTGTGCACGCCAATGCCAGCATCTCCCAGGTTGCCGCAGGATGGAAGTGCAGCCTTGGGCTTGGCATTTACGGCACACGGGGAAGCGTGCGCTGGGATCTCCAGCAGCCGAATGAAATCCATGTGGGGCGTCGTGATGAGCCCAATCAAGTGCTGCAGCGTGCCACCGCAGGTTTCTCGGAAGACGTGGCCAACTTCACCGACTACCCAGGTGGACATCCCGAAGGGTTCAGCGATGCGCACAAGATGCACTACCGTGCCGTTTATGAACACATTGCCTCTGGGAAAAAGTCCCCTGCCCTCTTTGCTAGCGCCGCAGATGGACACCACGAAGTAAAACTTTGTGAAGCTATCCTGCAGAGCAGCAAATCGAAAACCTGGGTCAAAGTCTGAGACCGCACTCCTCAGGGCTCTGGGATTCCATCGGCCTCAAGGATGTGAATCCCGAACTCCATCAAAGGCCGGACCACCCGCGCCGACATAACCGCCGCTGGCTCCGTTTTCATCCGAAGTGACCCAAAAGGCATACAACGATCCTTTCGTCTGATGGAAGCGGAATCGCACCGGCTTCCCAATCAGATCAGTGAGGTCCATACCGTCTGACCATTCCACTTTCAGCTTCGTCTGATCGCCAGAGGCCACTTTCGAGCTTTTCAGTACCTTCCCAGCTTCATCCAGCACTTCCACACGCACCTCGCCGTTCACGTTCACGAAGAGATGCTTGCCTTTGAACTTCACCGGATGCGTCGTCAGTTCGCCAGCGCCATCCATCGAGGCAAAGCCATCGCGTCGCAGCGTAGCGAGGCCGATGCTGCCGCCGGTGTACATGCCGCGATGACCGCTCGGCGCGATGCCGCTGGTGCCCATGTAGGGAAAGACGAGTTGGTCATCGAGCACGACGAAGACACCCGCCGCGCCATGCAGATAAGCCCGATCCCATGAGCCCTCGGTGCGCGAGCCGACGATGAAGCCACGACGATCCGGGCGATCCCAATGAAAGCCGTCGCGACTGAAGCCAAGCTCCAGATCGACCAGCTTCGGGAACTTGCCATTGTCGCAAATGCCGTTGTTCGGGCCGCGATGAATGTAGTGCATGCCGACCATGAGGCTCTCATACGCCACTGCATTGAGGCTGTAGAGCTGCGCAGGCTCGCCACCGCCGGGATAACGATCCGCAGGCTCGGGGAGATCGAGTTTGTCCGTGCAGGTCCAAAAGACGCTCTTCTTCCAGTCGGCCCCGGCGAGGAAATCATCGCTCTCGTAGTAGTAGCGGCTGCGCCCCCGTGACGTGCCCATCTTGATGCTGAAGACCCACTTCTCGCGGAAGGGATTGAAGAAGAACGAGCAGTAATCATCCGCCGCGATGCTCGTCGTCACCGCATCGGAGAAGGTCTTGCCATCCGAGACATGCAGCGAGTGCATGAAGCCCTGCGGGCGCTGCTCCTTCGGCACATGCAGCCAGCAGGTGAGGTATTTGATTCGCTCAGCAGGTGATTTGGCATTCAGATCGAGCCACACGCAGTTGTCAGAGCCGCCGGTGACGAGCTTCGGCCCCGTCCAGCGCAAGCCTTCATTCAAAAGCTGGCCTTTGCGCGTCCAGGTCTTCATGTCCGGGCTCGTCGCGAGCGACAACGGCCCGCGCCAACCGGCGACATAGAACATCTTGAAGAGCTTTTCTGCCGGATCGTAAAACACGCCGCCCTGTCCGGTGAAGGTGGTCGCTTCCTCGCCCTTCTCGCCTTGCGTGGCAGCGCCGAGTTCACGCTCCGTTGCGGCTTTGAAGACCGGATTGCCCTCAAACTTCTTCGCCTGATGGAAGGTCCGCTTCAGCGTGGTTTTCTCGATGAGGAAATCATCCACGAAGAGCTGCCTGCCGAGGTCGATGGGGATGACTTTGGGCTTCTTCTTCAAATACGGCACCTCCATCACCGCATCGCTCGGTTCGCGATAGCGCGGCGGCCATTGATCGGGCAGTTCGATGCCGTTGTAGAGCTTCTCCGGCTTCGGGCCGGTGGCCTTGTTCGCCAGCATGAGCAGCTTCGCGTCCTTCGACACGATTTTGCCCGCGAGCACATCCTCCTCGCGAAACTTTGCCATGAGGATCTCCGCGTCGGTGTGGCGATTCCAATCATAGAGAATGTGAATGAGCCCATCCGGCGCTTCGAAACCATCGGGATACGACACCGCATTGCGTTCATCGAGCAGCAGACCGCCCTTCCACGTCTGGCCTTCGTCTTCGGAAAGCCACGCGCTCATGTGTGTTCGCTTCGTCAATCGCTCCGCAGGCGAACCATTCTTAACCAAAAGGATGCGCCCCGATTTCAGCCGACGCAGGAAGAAGCGCGCATTCACATTCTGCACCGTCGCTGCTTGCTTCGGCTCGCTCCACGTCTTGCCGCCATCATTGGAAAAACTCTCGTGTGGCTGCCCCTTCGTGCGGGCGAGCATCCACAAATGGGGTCCAGGCGTCTCGCCTGGGGTTGTCTTTGCAGCAGGCGGGACGCCTGCACCACTCTTCAACTCGATCATCATGTGCTCGTCGAACTCCCAATCCGGGAACTGCAAACTTCCGCGCTCCTTCCACGTCGCGCCTTCATCGGTCGATGCAAACACACGGCAGGTTTTTTGATGCCAGTCCGACACTGGCAGCAGCCACGCGCCATCTTTGAGCACCGTCGGCTTGTTCAGCGTGCAGCCTTCCGTAAACATCACCGGCGTGCTCCACACCGGCTCCGCCGCATCGGGATCATCGCAGCGCATGAACCAGTTCGTGATGCGCTTCTGCGGATCACCGAGCTGCTGATCGAAAAAGAGCCACAACCGCCCCTTCGGGTCCGTCCAAAGATTCCCCACCAGCGCGCCGCTGATCTTTTGCGCTGCCTCCATCCGCGCCCCCACCGCCACCCGCGGCTTCGACCACGTTTCCCCGCCGTCATCGCTCGTCGCCAGCAGGAAATAGCCATCGTGCTTGTCCCCCGTGCCCGTCCAGCAGCCCCAGATGCGCCCCTTCGCCGTTCGATCCATCCCGATGATCATCGCGCCGCCACGAGCATCGTCTTGAAACTCCGCACCGGGTTTCAAAATCACGGAAGGAGTCAATCCATCCATCTCCTGAACCATCGCGCCCTCCGCGAGCACCAGCAGCACCATCTTCTTGAACTGAAGCCGCTCACCGTCCTTCACCGCTTTGCGATACAGGCTCACGCGATTGATCTCGCCGGGGAAGAGTTGGGTTTCGGGGACATCGACCTTGGTGAAACCGGCTTTTCGCAGCGCTTCCTCTTGGGTTGCTGCTTTCGGGCGAATGGTCGGCGTGAGGGCGAAAAGCGTGCCGGGCTTGGTGACGGTGACATCGAGCTTTTCGATGCTGGTGCGATGAAAGGGCAGGTCTTGGACGGCTGCGGGCATTTCTTCGATCACATACTCGCGGTCGGTGAAGAGCTTCACGCCGGGTTTCATGAAGGCGGGCTCGGGTGGCGGTGGTGCGGGCCATTCGATGCGCTTTTGGCCGGTTTGAGGCTCGAACTCGCCCACGGACTCGAGCTTGCCGAACATGATGCGCTCTTTGCGGCTCTCGGAGGTGTCGCCTTGAGTCACGCAGAGCCAGATCGTGCCGTTGTGCTCGTGGAAGGTGGGGTATTGGAAGGACTTCGGCGTCTCGAAGCGGTATTTGCGCTGCCACGTCTGGCCATCGCGGGAGATGTCCACGTTGAAGATGCTGCGTCCGACGTTTTGCACGCGCGTGGCCTCCTGCCAGCCGAGGTAATAGACGCCGCCGAACTGGTCGAAGGTCGGCTTCGAGTTCGCGCCGTTTGGCACCTGCGGCAGGGGCTTGCCGGTGGTCCACGTTTTGCCGTCGCGACTGGTGGTGAAGTGGTAGTTGCCCTTGTCGTTGCGGCAGATGGCCATCCAGGTGCCGTCGGGCAGGCGGTTCACGGCAGACTCGCTCAGTTGCTCGGCCTGCGGCTCGTTGAAGTGGCCGAGCACCTCAAACGTCGCGAGGTCGTCGTGCACAAGCGAAAGCGCGTTTTGCTTTCCGGTGAAGTTGTTCAACGCGACGTAGAGCTTGCCGTCGAAGCGCTTGAAGGAGTCGAAGATGAAGAAGGAGGAGTCGCTGGCCTTCTTGGTAAAACCCTGCGCGGCTGCGTCGGCATGAAAATGCTGCGGTTGGAAGTCAAAGGTGCCCGCCGCGGTCTTCAGCCTGGCCTTGTGGATGGTCGGCGCGAACTCGCCGCGCTTCAGATCGAAGTCGCGATACCACATCTGCGACTGCCGCTTGCCCGGATCTTCGCTGGTGAAGTAGCAGCGCAGCGTGTTGTCATCCTTTTGGAGGATGCGCGGCACAAAACACGCGCCGACGGGCAGCGTCTCGTTTTCGAACTTCTGCTCGCTCTTCGCGAAATCGATCACGCGCTCAGTTTTCAGCGTGGGGAGGTTCACGATCGACATCGTGGCATAAATGAACGGCCAGCCCGCGCTCTCGCCCGCCTTCACATCGTTCGCCTCGGCCACGAGGTAAGCCTTTTCGCCCACACAGACAAACTCCGCATCATGCGCCCCCTTCACCTGCGGCGCGGAGGTATTCACGAGACGACGCATCACGATGTCACCCGCGAGCGCCGGGTCCCAGTTGGTGGGAAGAAGGCTCTGCGCCGACACCAGCGGCACCATCAGGGCGAAAAGGGAGAGAATGACTTTCATCATGGAAGTGGAGCACTCTAAACGCCCTCCATGGAGCACATCTCAGCAGAGATGTGCGGGTTAGAGTGATATGTTAACATCAGTGCGTTGAGTGCATCAAATGCTCCTCGCAATTAGCCCCTCCGCCAGTTCACGATAGTTGGAGAAACTGACATCAAGCGGCCTGTGCGAACCTCGGAATATGCCGACCAGCAGGCAAGAAGCATACAACCAAAAGACTAACTCATCTGATAAGCTTGTGCCAGAGGCAATTGCTTGTATCCGCTCCCAAATCGTTGGGTAACAACTGTTGCCCCACCGATCTGTTTCTGAAGTGACTTCATGAAGAATAAGGGCACCTAGAGCCAAGCCCATCGATCGTTTTTTCAGAACCTGTTCGTAGCTTAATCCCTCGGATTCAGCATACTTGGCCAGCTTTTCAGTCAGGAATGATCTCGCCCAGACATCACACATCATTTCTTCCTCGCGGCGATCCGTTGGGCTGTCGCTCTCAGCAATAAACTTGAGATGTCTTAACTCGTGTAGAAATGGCGAAAGCTATGGCCAAATGGATAAGATCAAAGACTGCTCTGTCTTGCTCGTTCGGCAATTTGCTTCGATCCAGAGTTGGCTGAGGAATGTCTGATGGCCAGTCGAATCCGGCCAAATTAGGCTCTTGTATCAACGATCTAGAGTGCCCAATCAGAGCTTTGTAGTCCATTTCCACCTGCGCAATCTGATCATCGCTATGCCAAGATTCAGAAAGCTGACTCCCGCTTATCAATGCTAACACAATCGTCGGGGCGTAGGTTTCGATTGATCGCCAAGCTGCAAATCCAATCAGCCAGAAAGCTTCAAAAGTCTTTGGATCAACGTGAAGGCCGTCGCCTTTCACAAAAAGCCTGACTCCACTACTCTCTCTTTCCACTTTTAAAGAAGGCACGCACCGTTGCCATAGTTCTTCAATTTCAAGCCTGCGCTCAGGCGCTGCTTCGAAGAGAAGAAGGCGGCATGTTTCAGATGGATCAAGTTTGTGCGACATTGTCACTTAAAGAGGACTCCAAACCCTCCGAAAGCCAATACCTTCAAAGTCCTTCACGTTCACGGTGGCGAACTCGGTGACGCCTTGGGCGATGAGGGTGAGGGCGCTGCGGGTGTCGTAGAGTTTGCGGAAGGCGAAGGTTTGGGCGGTGGCTTTTTTCCAGAGGGCGTCATGGAGTGGGCGACTCTCGGTGGGGAAGCCGATCAAGCGCCAGCGAGGGTGATTGCGGTAGGTCTGGATGACTTCGACGGCTTCCGCGGCGGCGAGTGGATGCTTCAGCACAGAAGGATTGCGCAGCAGACCGTAGAACTCGGCCAGGATGAACTCGGAGATGGCCACGTCTTCATCCCGCTGGATGGAACTCAGCCATGCATAGGCTGCATCGTGCCACGGTGACGCCTCGTTGTAGGCATACAGCAGCAGGTTGGTATCCATGGAGAGCATGGTCAGGCGCGCTTGGATTTGGCGGTGTGCATCAGCTCGTTGGTGGTGAGCTGGGCCTGCTCTTTGATTTCAGCGTGGCTGAGGCCCTTCCAACCGAGATTCCTGGGCTTGGGCAATTGCCATTCCTCCGGCTTTCCTGGCTCCTGGGCATAGACGCTGAGGATGTATTCGATGCCGCGACGGGCCAGCTCGGCGAGCGAGATTTCGCGGGCTTCACACACTTTCTTAGCCTTGGCGAAGACATCGTCCGGCAGTTGGATCTGGGTTCGAATCATGCCAACATTTTGACGGCATATTGAATGCCGTCAATCTGGCGGTTGCCCTGAACATGGCGGACTTCGTCGGGCGAATCGGACGGTGATTGTCCATTGGCGCTAGTTTTGGAGCCACATCGAACGGCTCTGTGTATCCTAACACCATGCCCTCGACCTGCTCGCCCACGCTCAAAGACATCGCCCGAGTCATCGGCGTGTCGATCGTGACGATGTCGAGGGTGCTGTGCGGGGCGCCGAAGGGTGCGGCGGTGAAGCGGGAGCTCATTTTGAAGGGAGAACCTTTGTAGAAAGAGACACTTCAGAACTCGGACACTTCGGAATTTGGGATGAATGGCGTTGATTTTAAGCGTCTTGTGACTTTCCCCCTCATCTGCACGGCAACGCCATCTGGCTGTCGTGCGGTGATTGCGCCGCACCTGCCGACACCAGCGCCGGATGCGGGATGTAGAGAGAAATGCGGTGCCGTGACAGCGCCGCAGGGCGCAATCCAAAGCTGGTGCAGCTGAATGGCTGCGCCCTGCGGCGCAATGAGCGAACCGCTCGCTGCTGACAGAGAAGGGTGTGTGCTTGGAGCAGAGTCGTGTGCTGGCTTTGGGATCCATTGGCCTAGGCCAGCCGCGCTTCGAGCTGTGCAAAATTCATTCGGACAAAAATGCCCCTCATGCAGGGGAACTTCGGAATCCGGGTTCTATCCGAATCGGCGCTTGGGCACCGATGCGCTTGGGAGGCAGCCACTTACCCCAGTCTTGTGATCGCGAATCGCTCCACACGATGGCCCACGAGGCTGTCTTGCTCGATGACATGCGGCTCCAGGCCGTGGCGGCGGCGTGGGCCATCGACGCTCCAGCGGATGCGCTTGCCTGCGAGGGCTGGCGCGTGCTGGTAGGCTACGATGGCGAGTAGGTCGAGGAGATCATCGGTGCTGTCCAGCGTAAGGTCTTGGGTGCTGGTTTCGGCTTTTTTCTCGGGGAGCAGACGGGCGACGAGCTTTGCGGCGCGCTGGGGCGTGAGGGCGAGGCGCTGGCGCTCCTTCCAAGCGGCGAGCACGTCATCCTCGCTCTGCTGGGCGGTTCCGGCGATGCTAAAGCTGAGGTCGGCCGGTTGCTTGGTGCGGCGTGGTTTGTAGAGAGAGTCGATGCCGAAAAAGAAGCGCGTCTCTAGGCAGCGAGGGCTGAAGTCGGCAGCTTGCCCTGCTAGTTCGGAAAAGCGCCCGCCCGCGTGCGCAGCGTTCACGGACTCGCAGTAGGCTTTCACGATCTCGGGTCGGCGACCACGCAGTTCGGTCTGGTAGCGGTAGCGCTGCTGGCTGAGGCGGTTGAAGGCGGCCATGCGCAGGTCGATGGCCTCTGCGCGCCGTTTTAGCCCGCCGAGATCGCGCTCTAGCCGAGTCAGGGACATGACGGCGTGGTCGTAGGAGTCGCTGTCGTCGTAGCCGTAGTGCTCACGCAGACCGGTGGCCAGGCGCTCCCGCATGAGCGGATCGTCATGACGACTGGAGACGACCGCGCGGGCGTTCTCGATCCGCATCAGCAGGCCGCCGCGGCGCAGGGCATCGTAGCAGACCATGTGCTGGCCTCGGCTGAATTCTTCATACAGTAGGCTCAAGGTGTCCGCTGCGGTCGCGGTCTGCCTTTGCCGCTGCTCAAAACCGGTGACGATTTTTTCCACGGCGTGCAATTGCTCGATCGCGTGCGCTAGCCGCTGCGAGAGATCGGTAATCGTTGATCGCAGTTCCTCGGGGGTGCGCACCTGGGGGTCCAGGATGTTTCGTTCTTCGAGGGTTTGGCAAAGGCCGCGCAGGGTATCGGCAAAGGTCTTTAGCTCTTCCACACGATCTTCTGCCAGATCGCGCAGCATGCGCAGCATGGGGCGCAGGCCTGGGGTGATGACGGCCCAGCGCTCGTGCAGGCCTAGGGTCTGATCTTCCAGCCAACCGGCGGCGATGAGGCGATTGAAAAATTGACCCGCGCGCTGTCGAGCATCGCGCAGAGCCGCACCTTCATCTTCAGCGAGCAGTGAAAGCGGATGCCGCGAGATGACTTCGCGGATGATCTCTGCGGTTTCACGATGCGTGAGCCGACCTGACTCGCCTGCTTCCTCGATCAGACGATCCGCGCAGTCCACATAGACGGGCGCAGAAGGCCGGGCCAGGGGGCGGAAAAAGTCCGCCGAAACGCTGCGGCTGAGTCGTGAGGAAAGACTGTCGGAAGGCATGAAGCGAGAGAAAGGCGGAGCGCTTGGGGGCAGATCGTGCCGAGGGCTGCTCAGTGAGACTTTAAACCCACGGTGTTCACCGCTGTCACGCGATAGTTCGGTGGGCTGCCCGCTTCTGCCTTGGGGATGGGAAAGCGCATCTGCACCAGGGGAAAGGCCGGCGTGTCGCTGTATTGCAGGCCTTGAAACAAGGGGCGTCCGAAGGGGTTTTTCGGTTGTGCAGGCACGGTGCCCAGCGTTTTGCCCTCTTGCTCGATGATGAAATGGGCCAGTCCGCTTTCCAGATCGGCCTCGGCTTCCCATAACAATTCGCCATCGACCACCCGTACGTTTTTCGGTGCTGGGGGTGGCGTGGCATCCGGGATTTGCGTGTCTTTCCCATAGTGCTGCCAGGCTTTGGCGGTGGCTTCATTCGGCAGCCAGACGGCTTGGTTGGTCTCGCCTTGGAATGCTTGAGCGGGGTGGGCATCGGTGCTGAGCAGTGCGGCGAGCCAACTGCCTTCGGTCGGCATCGGATTCAAAGGTTCCCCAGCACGGCGGGGCAGGCGCGCGGTCAGGCAGGCATCTAGCCAGGGAATGGCCAGGTAGCGGGCGTTGCCGCATTCGTGAGCGGTCAGGGGATCGACCGCTACGCCAATCAGGCCACCACGGCCACGCACGGCTTTGAAAAAGGTCTCGTTCGCAGGCCACACACCTGCGAAGCGGCCCTGCTTCACCGTCACGCCTTCTTGGGTGCCAGGGTTGCACATCATCGGCACCTTCAGTGCTGCCTCTGGCAGCTGGTGGGGCTGGATGGTGGTGCGCTTTTCATCTGCGGTCAGCAGCGGCACTCCACTCCGAAGCCAAGCGGCCGCCACGCGCTCAGGGTGGGTCAGCACCATGCCCCCAGCCCAGTGCCCGCCGCCGCTGTGACCCCACAGGGCCCACGGCACGCGCGCCAGTTCAGGGTGGCCACATTTCGCCCCGAGATCCGCCAGCCCCCGCTGAAAAGCCGCGCCCGAGCCATGGCGCGGATCACACCACCTCTGGCAGTCCGCCTTGTCCGGCTGTTCATAGGAGGGGGAAAGCAGCGCGCACTGGTGCTTCTTCGCCAGCGCCTGCCAGTGCAGGTCATAGGCACCGGTCAGGCCGGATTTGCACGACCCCTCACCGCAGCCGTGCTGATGAACGATGACGCCGCGCAGCTCCTTCACGCCCGGCGGCACCCAGATCGTGTAATTCACGGGAAAAATCAGCCCACCCGGTTCGGGAGAGGCCTCATAACGCACCCGGTAGTAGGGCGGCTCCGCCGGAGGAAAGACATCGTAAGGAGCCTTTTGCGCCTGCAAAAAGCCAACGCTGAGAAGGAAAAGAAGAGCAGGAATGCGCATGAGGAAGCCATCAACAAACCCAGGAATGCCAATGTTGCACCCGATGGATTCTGCCAAATGCACGTCCAGTGGTGCCGGGTCTTGCCGGTCTGCCTTTTCCCTTGCCAAAACCACTTTTGCCCCGACTTTCGCGGCCCTCTTGCCTCCTGGCCTTCTGGCCATGTGGGGCGAAAGCCCGCCGCAGCCCTCAGGAGTGGAAGGTCGCGCGCGGTTCACCCCTACCGGCACTCCCAACCCAACAACAAGCTAATGAGCGCACTAACACTCGCGGAGATGATCGCAGGATCCTTCCGTGAACTCTCCGAAGGTTCCATCGTCAAGGGCCGCATTTTGGAGATCAAACCCCAGGTCGTCCTCGTGGACATCGGCTACAAGTCCGAAGGAGCCATCCCCGCCAACGAGTTCGAAGACGAAGACATCCAAGTCGGCGACGAAGTCGAAGTTCTTCTCGAGAAACTGGAAAATGACGAAGGCATGGTCGTCCTCTCCAAAGAGAAGGCAGCCTACAAGCAAAACTGGGACAAGATCGCCTCCGTCTTCCGCGATGGCGGCCTCGTCAAAGGCAAGATCAAGAGCGTCGTCAAAGGCGGTCTCACCGTCAACGTGGGCGTGGAAGCTTTCCTTCCCGCCAGCCAGATCGACATCATCCCGCCGAAGGACCTCAACGAATACGTCGGCAAGGTGTTCGAGTTCAAGATCGTCAAGATCAACGACGACCGCAAAAACATCGTCCTTTCCCGCCGCGAAGTCATCGAGGCCGAGCGTGCCGAACAGCGCCAGAAGTTCCTCGACTCCGTCACCCCTGGCGACAAAGTCATCGGCGTGGTCAAGAACATCACCGACTTCGGTGTGTTCGTGGACCTCAATGGCATGGACGGACTGCTCCACATCACCGACATGTCCTGGGGCCGCCTCAACCATCCTACCGAACTGGTGGGCATCGGTCAGAAGCTCGAACTCCTCATCCTCGAGGTCAATCGCGAGAAGGAGCGTGTCTCCCTCGGCCTCAAGCAGCTCCAGAACAACCCTTGGGAAAACATCGAAGCCCGCTACCCCGTCGGTCAGCGCGTGCGCGGCAAAGTCACCAAGCTCGTCGCTTACGGTGCCTTCGTCGAAATCGAAGAAGGCGTGGAAGGTCTCGTCCACGTGTCCGAGCTCTCCTGGGTCAAGCGCATCGCCCGTCCTTCCGACGTGCTCAATGTCGGCCAGGAACTCGAAGCAGTCGTTCTCGGCATCAATACCGACGAGCGCAAGATCAGCCTCGGCGTGCGCCAGCTCGACACCAATCCTTGGGATGACATCGACGTTCGCTACCCGATCGGCACGCAGCTCAAGCGTCCTGTCCGCAACCTCACCGCTTACGGTGCCTTTGTGGAGCTGGAAGAAGGCATCGATGGCATGATCCACGTGTCCGACCTCAGCTGGACACGCAAGGTCAACCATCCGTCCGAAATGCTCAAGAAAGGCCAGGAAGTGGATGCCGTCGTTCTCGGCATCGACAAGGCCAACCAGCGCATCAGCCTGGGCATGAAGCAGCTCGAAACCGACCCCTGGAGCATCATCGACACCCGCTTCAAAGTGGGCGACATCGTCAAGGGCAAAGTGGCCAAGATCGCCAGCTTTGGTGCCTTCGTCGAGCTCGATGGCGACATCGACGGCCTCATCCACATCTCCCAGCTCAGCGAAGAGCACGTGGCCAAGGTCAAAGACGTCCTCAATGTGGGCGACGAAGTCGAAGCCCGTGTCATCAAAGTGGACAAAGTCGAGCGCCGCATCGGCCTCTCGGTCAAAGCCCTCAACTACAACGAGGCCGAGATCCAGAAGGAAAGCGCCGCCTTCGAAGCCCTGCGCCCCAGCACCGATCTCGTCGGACTGGAGCAGGCCTTCAAGTTCGCTACCGAAGAATGGCGTCCGGGCGAGTGATCCACTCGCGTCGAACCTTAAGCTCAATCACGAAGGGGTGCCGCCAGGCACCCCTTTTTCATGCCCAGCCAAGAAGTTCACAAGGCCGATTGACCTTTGGCCCAGTTCGGGATTTTGCTATCGCCACTGAGGTGACTCTGGTCGCAGCCCTTGCTTCGCATTTCTTTTTTCACCAGCACTCCCGATCCCATGCCCCTAGCCCTTTCCTCCGCTCAGCGAGACACGTGGATGAAGACCCTTCAGGCCCGCTTTCAGCAAAATCCGCAACGTCACCCCGACCTCACCTGGGAAGTCGTGCGGGCCCGACTCGAATCCAATCCTGCCAAGCTCAGCGCCTTGCATGAAATGGAACGCACCGGGGGCGAACCCGACCTCGTCAGCCATGCCAGCGATGCAGATGCCCTGTTCTTTTACGACTGCTCAGCCGAAAGCCCTCAAGGACGAAGATCCCTCTGCTATGACGAAGCAGCTCGCCTAGCCCGAAAACAAAACCCACCTGCTGGAAGCGCCCTCGCCCTAGCGGCCGAGATGGGCGTCGAACTCCTCACCGAAACCACCTACCTACAGCTTCAGAGTCGCGGCACCTTTGATCTCAAAACCTCCAGCTGGATCTACACCCCCGCTGAAATGCGCAAGCTCGGCGGAGCTCTCTTCGGCGACTCCCGCTACGGCCGCGTTTTCTTTTACCACAACGGTGCCGACTCCTACTACAGTTCACGCGGCTTCCGTGCTCGCTTGGCTTTTTGAGAGCGCGAAGAGGTGAAAATCACCATTCAGGTCGCACCCACCAAGAACTCGGAAGCTGAATCCACCCGGGTGAGGTGAAGGCGACCACGGTGCAGGCCTTGCCAGAGGCCACGCAGGGCAGCACCTTAGACCTGGGCTTCACGGCCGAGACACAAGGCGTTGAAACGTTCCATCTCGCTTTAGCTGCTGCCACGAGGAAGCGTTTGGCTGACTTCCTCAGCCAGTTCTGATCTGCCAAATTGCAAGGTTTTGCCCATGCGCCACTTCCCCCATGACAGATCCGTTTTCCACGAGTGATGGCAGCAACTCAGGCTTCAGATTCAAACTCAGCAGACCATCTCTCCGGCTGAGTTTATGGGGGGAAGTCCTTCTGTTCTGAGTCGGGAGATCGATTTTTTCCCCCAGATCCCCAACCGTGTGCCGAACCGAGGGGTGTCTTGCGATCAACTCGCCGACGATGACTCAACCGATTTTGGAGCTGCGGGCTGGCTACGCACGATGTTCATCGCGCCATTGAGTTCACCTCCAGGTTCGATGGAAACCGAACGTGCTGTGACATCTCCATTCACAGCGCCGCCTGTGGCAATCACCAGAGGCCCGGTGCAGAAAAGCGTGCCTGTGATCTTGGCCTGGATGTCCACTTCCTCGGCGTAGATCGAGTTCATGAAGACCACATCGGCTCCTTTTTCGACAACGAAGCGACGGCATCGCACTTCTCCGATGATTCGTCCTGTGGTGCGGAAGAGAGCGTCGCCACTGGCCTGCACGTTAGCTTCAAAAATGCCCTGGCAGCGCAGATCACGGCAGAAAACCTGATCGGTGGACAAATGACCGCGTTTTCGAATCAGCAGATCACCCCGGGTTTTCACCTGCTGGGTCGAGTCCATGTTGATCTCGATATCTTCGAGAGAAATGTGCGCGCCGCACTGCGGGCAGCTGGCAGATCGGGAGGATTTTCCGACCTTGAACTTATGACGACACTCGAAGCAATCGGCGTCTTTGAAGTAAGCGTTTCGGTAGATGCCCTGCTCCTTCATCCGTTGCAGCGTGGTCGCTGACATGGGCTCGGGGGCAGGTGTCGGAGGTGGTGAATTCGACTGTGGTCGGCGCAGATAGCCTGTTGGAACTCGGCTGGTGATTCGAGAGTTTGGCCTGTCCAGAGACTCTGTGTCGGGATCTTCTACACTTGAGCTAGCCGTGGGCGTCTCTTCAGTCGCGGGTTGCTCCTCGGAGGCGTGAGTGGTTTCGATGGCCTCTAAAGTTGCCGCTGGTGTTGGTGTATTCAGACCCGCAGCTTGTTGTTTCAAAAACACACCGAATCCGCCCTGTTCCACTTCCTCCGCGCTGGGTGGAGTTTGCAGCAGCTGTTTGTTCTCTTCTGCGACTTCGTGGTTGGCACCCAGGGATGTGCCATTTGGATGATCTTCAATTTTGGCTCCACTGGCTGCGGCTGGAGGATGGCTTGGAGCTAGTCCAGAATCCGCTGCCGCTGGCGTTGTGGCATGATCCCAATCGCTGTTTCGACCTGCCCACCCAGCTCGACTTGCTGTGGAGGCAGTCACTTTGCCACGATTCACCGATAGATGAACTCCACATTTTTTACAAAAAGTAGAAACAACGAGGCGCGGCTCATACTGAGCCGCGCCGCATTCAGGACATATCAATTCGATCTGACCTTTCGGTGGCGTGGGACGATCGCTTTTTTTTCCGAAAAGTCCCCTAAACACAAAAAGTTGGGTGCTTTAGTTGCCGCTACCGGAGGAAACGGACCGTGCTGGGGCGGCAGACTTCGCTGCATCAGCCTTTTTGCCGACCGAAGACTGACCCATGAAGGTCGCGCCTTCTTCGATCGAGAGTGTACCAGCGGCGATGTCACCCACCAGGATAGCATTGCTCTTCAGCTCGCAGCGTTCGGTAACTGTGATGTTGCCTTCGACCTTGCCGAAAATCACGACCGAGCGGGTCTTGATTTCACCTTTGATCAGGGCGTTTTCCCCGACTGTCAGAGCACCATCGGAATGCACTTCACCTTCGATTTTGCCATCGACGATGAGATCATGGGAGAACTTGATCGAGCCTTTGATCTCGACGTCGTTTGCGAGCACGTTTTTGCTGGAGGTCATGGAGTAGGAGGGTGAAGGGGCGCGTTGAGGGGGAGCGGCGGGAGCCGGAGTGGAGAGGATGGGAGTGCGCTCAGCCACCGGAGCAGGGACGGGAGGAGTCTCTGGACGGAGGTCTTTGGGCGCTTCGCTAGATTGACCGATGATTTGCCTGAGCATGAGGCTGAAATATACAAGTCCTCAGAGAGAAGTGTCAATGTCCCCGTCAAACTTTTTGACACCTCATGCGCTGAAAAGGCCGTTTTCAGCGGCAAAAATGAGATGCCGCTCGTGTTTTGTGCCCTAACCGATCTTTGCGAAAGAAGATCAGAGCAGGTATTCCGTCGGGTCAGGCACACCTGCGAGTTCGAAGGCCTCGCGGCGCTCCACGCAGGTGCCGCAGCGACCGCAGTGCTTTTCGCCGCCTTTGTAGCAGCTCCAGGTGTGGGAAAAATCTACTCCTCGCGCGCTGCCCAGTCGGGTGATGCCAGCCTTGTCCATGTGAATGAAGGGGCGCAGCAGTTCGATCCGCGCATAGGTGCCCTCGCGCATGGCAGTGGCCATGGCCTGCATGAAAGGTTCCCGGCAATCCGGGTAGATGGCGTGATCTCCCGCATGGGCTGCAATGACGAGTGCTTCAGCGCCTGCTGATTCCGCCAAGCCACATGCGATGGCGAGCATGATGCCGTTTCGAAACGGCACCACGGTGCGCTTCATGTTTTCATCGGCATAGTGCCCTTCAGGCACCTCGCCACCGCTTTTCAGTAAGTCGGAGGTGAAGAGATCGTTCACAAAGGGCAGTGGCACCACCTCATGCCGAATGCCCAGCCGAGATGCCTGCCAGCGTGCTTGCTCGAGCTCACGATCATTGTGCTTGGAACCGTAATCAAAACTCACGGCACCGCTGAGTTCATGCTCTTGGGCTGCCCAATGCAGTGCGGTCACGGAATCCATGCCACCGCTCAGAAGGACGAAGGTTTTCATGGCAGCAAGGGCTTAGGGTTTCGGCATTTCCAGCTTTCCGTCGAAGTCTGGAAAACGTGCCTCGCAGGTCAGCTGAATGCCACCTCGAGGGGCGAAACGCCCCCGAACCACGGCTTGTTGGGGTGCACAGGCCTTCACCAAATCGTCCAAGATACGGTTCACGATGGCTTCATTGAAAAGCGCATGGTTCCGGTAGCTCGCTAAATAAAACTTCAGTGACTTTGTCTCCACGCAGCGATCGCCTGGAATGTACATGATCTCCATGTGTGCTGCATCTGGCTGACCTGTGACGGGACAAAGCGAGGCAAAGTCCGGCTGGCTCAAGTGGATGGTGTAGCTGCGTCCTGGCGTGCGATTCGGAAATGTTTCCAGCACAGCTTCATCAGGGCTAGCAGGCAACCGATGCTCAGATCGACCAAGAAGAGAAAGTTCAGCGGAGGGGGCAGACATGAATACCGATGATGCCCGCGAAAGCCCAAGCTGCAACCATGGCCTGCAGTCATCCTTGACAAGACCAGGGCTTAAGCACCTAAACCATGGAAAATGGGGCGAGTGATTTCCGTGCGGAAGGCGGGATCGAAAGCGCAACGCTTGCGCTTGCTGCGCAACAGAGCCTTTCAGGGGGCTGGCCGTGAGCACTTTGGCTGACATCTCTCGCATCAAGGTCAGGTTTTTTGCCGCTGTTTTGTCACTCACTTGGCAGTGATCTTCGGGGTAGGTCAGGTCCAGGAGATGATGGCACTGGTTTTGATTCGCTGTGCTCACCCCTCCGGAGCAGCCTGTCGGCTGTCGATCTCCGCTTCGCTCCGGTTCCACCGACGAATGGTTGCGGATGAGCCGACCCAGCTCGGCGGCGTTAGCTTTGGAGCGGCTCAGATAGTAGTGCATCTCCACGGTGGGCTTCTTCGCACTGTGGTGCTGGCGCATCGTCTCGCACCGCACGCAGATGATGCTTTGTCGCCCTGTCCACTTCCAGGATTTGGGCCACCAGCTCATCTTCCGGATGACGACGACTTCGCGCTTCACCTAACGCCTGCGGTTTTGTTCGCGAGTGGTGCTCACTTCGCACCCGGGCTGCCAGCCTCCTTCATCATCATGCGTTTCGTCTTCTGGCAGGCGCTGGCTTTCAAATTGGGCGATGGCGGCTTCATGCGCTTCTTTTTCGTTGGCTTTGAGAGCCAGGAGGTAGTCGGCCCTGCGCTGCTATCAGGCCATCGCCATGGCCCGCGAGCTCGATGCTCGCAACGCCCGCTGGCTCGAATGCCCGCTCTATCCCGAGGAGATCGAGGCGCATGCACGGCTCGCCGCCGCCATCCGCACGTGCTCGACACCGCGAACACCTTCCTCCGCACGCCCCTCCTCCGCCAAGGCCCGGATTACCAACTCACTGATGCTCCAGGCCTCGGCATCGAATGGAACGAGCGGTTTGAGACGATGATTGAGATGTGATCATGACCGCAGACCTCTCGACACCGCCATCCATGGCATGAGCGCAGACGCCATACGGTCAAACGTCACCTTTCGTGAAAATGAGCCGCATCTATAGGCAGAAGAATGGGGGCAATAGAATGAAGCCAATTCTTCTGCCCCCATTCTTCTGCCTACCTCCGGGGAAAATCACAAATCATGATGACGCGGAGAACAACGCCATCAGCACGCTCGCCACCGCCTCCGCCGATCCCGACATGGAAAGCAACCGCTAGAAGCTTTGGCGAGATGTTTATAAACAGAAGGTGCTCACAGGCACTGGGTCTTGTTCTGCTAGAGTGTTGGGAATATCGATGACTGGTCTCCGACTACATCTGGCGCAAGACTCTTGAGTGCTCCTGCTAATCTCAACAAGCTTGCTTGATACCACTCAAGCGAATCGTCCAAAACCTTGAATTCTTTGAACGCACCTCGATAGCCGCGATGCTTCACAAGAAAGGAGCTGAGATGCCCCCAATATCCTCCAGGAACTTCATTCTTCGCTAGCCGGCCATCGACTACTCTGGTGAGGTAGCAATCAATACATGCGTCACGCCTGTCCAGACTCACAGTTACCGCGACATTTCTGCCCAAAAAAGTAACTCCGCCTGTGAGACTGGTATCCAACCGGTCGGAAACAATAAATCCGTTGTCGACAAGAAAGGAAAATATTCGCTCGACCTCAGAGTTGAAGGTGTTCGAATCGGGTAGCTGCATTCTCAGTAGAACGTGGTTTCTTTGCACATCCGCCTGAACGGAACGAAACAAACCTAGCCAGTCGCCCTCCTGCTGGCAAGTCACGGCTTCCCATCTCGTCCCCTCCCACCACCCCCCCCGAGTTTTCGGGGGTGACTCAGCGCAAAGGAAGCCTGCGGCGTGGCGTTGGTATCGCCGTCACCATGCCTTCCTGTTTTCGCTCCCGGACTTTGTTTGCCTTTGCCAGCCTGCTCACTGCCGCCACCGCCGTGGCGGAGGAGCCTTTTGAGGCGTTTTTGAAAACTCACTGCGTCCGCTGCCATGGGCCGGAGAAGGAGAAGGGGGATCTGCGCATCGATGAGCTCTCGCGTGACTTCCAGCTCGGCGCGGACACGCATCATTGGGCGGAGGTGATCGAAAACGTGAACTCGGGCGAGATGCCGCCGAAGAAGGAAAAGGAGAAGAAACCGACGCAGGCGGAGATCGCGGCTTTTGTGACGAATCTGGACGGGCTGATGAAGCAGGGCCGCGCGGCACGCATGGCGCAGCGGCCGGCGGTGGCGCATTACCGGCTGAGCCGGAAGGAGTATCAAAACACGGTCTATGACCTGCTGGGCGTGCGCTACGATCCCACGAAGCCGGGCGAGCTGAACGAGGACAACCTGTGGCATGGCTTTGAGCGCATCGGCTCGGAGCTGTCGCTCTCGCCCTCGCATGTGGACCGCTACTACCGCGCGGCGGAGCTGGTGCTGGATCGTGCGTTTCCGACGGCGACGAGCGAGGCACGCAAGGTGCGCCGAACGGCGGCGGATCTGCGCTACGGCGGCGGCAAGGAGCAGCAGGCGGCGCTGGATCGCTTCGGCATCAAGCGGCCGCTGCGTTACCTGATGTTCCCTGGCACGACTCAGAATGCGTTTTCGCCGAATTGGTTCGGCAAGACGGGGCCGGAGCACAGCGGGCTCTACAAGCTGCGCATCCAGGCCAGCGGCGTCCGCCCGCCGGACGGTCAGACGGCGCATCTGAGCATCGGCAAGAAGACGGGCGAGGAGACGGTGGATGGCATGATCGAGTTCGACATCACCGCGCCGGAGGACAAGCCGCAGGTGTATGAGTTTGAGGTCTTCCTCGAAATGCCCGCGCAGCTCGACTTTTGCGTGGTGGCCACGGATGTGGTGGATCGCCGGCAGGGCGCGGCCTTTCGCAATGCGCTCGGCAGCCGCGGTGGCTACATTTTCACGCACAGCAGCGAGACGATGCTCTTAAACCCGAACGCACCGCAGATGTTCGACGAAAAGGGCAATGGCATCTTCTCCACCGTGCTGCTCGACTGGATCGAGTGGGAAGGCCCGCTGGTGTCCGAGGCGGAAAAAGCACGCCGCAAAGACATAGTTCCGCCGGATGACGCCACGCCGGAGGTGGTGGCGGCGCATTTGCAAAGGTTCGCTGAGCGTGCGTGGCGTCGCCCGGTGAAGCTGGAGGAACTGGAGCAGTATTTGAAGTCGTATCGCGAGGAGCGCGACGCGGGCGAAAAGCTCGTCGATGCCTATCGCGTGGCTTTGCAGGGCGTGCTGACCTCCCGCCATTTCATCTACATCGTCGAGGGCGATCCGGTGGCTCGGGAGGAACTCACGGACTCCGAGCTCGCCACGCGGCTGTCGTATTTCCTCTGGAGCTCGATGCCGGATGACACGCTCTTCACCGCCGCGAAAAACGGCACGCTGAAGGGCGATGCCTTGAAGAAGGAGATCGACCGCATGCTCGCCGATGGCAAGGCAAGCCGCTTCATCGACGATTTCGCGCGTCAGTGGCTGCAACTGAACCGCGTCGGCATGTTCCCGCCGGACAAGAAGCTCTATCCCGCCTACGACGCATGGCTGGAGGAAAGCATGCGCAACGAACCGGTGGAGTTCTTCCGCGAGATGTTCACGAACAACACGCCCATCGACGGCTTCATCGAGTCCGACTGGACCGTGGCGAACGCACGCCTGTGCGGCTTTTACGGCCTGCCAGAACCGGCCAAGGGCGGCTTTCAACGCGTCTCGCTCAAGCCGGAGCATCATCGCGGCGGCCTGCTCACCATGGGTGCCGTGCTCGGTCTCACCTCCGACGGCACGCGCCATCGTCCCGTGCATCGCGGCGTGTGGCTGAGCGAGGTCGTGCTCGGCAAGCCACCGCCTCCACCGCCCGCGAACGTGCCCGCCATCGAGCCTCCGACGCCGCAAAGCCCGAAAGCCACGCTGCGCCAGAAGATCGAAGCCCACCGCGAAGACCCAAACTGCGCAGCCTGCCATGCCAAGATCGACCCGCTCGGCCTCGCTTGGGACAACTACGACGCCATCGGCCAATGGCGCACGCGTGAAAAAATCCCCGCCGGTGTCGGCGAGGACCCCGTGATCAATTCCAGCGGCGCGATGCCCGACGGACGCGCCTTCAAAGACGCCAACGAGTTCAAACAACGCCTCCTCGAAGACCGCGACAAACTCGCCCGCGCCTTCATCGACCACCTCTGCACCTACGCCCTCCGCCGCCCCGTCGCCTTTGATGACCAGGAAGATCTCCAGGCCATCGCGACCGAGGCGAAGAAGAGCAATTACCGCATCAAGGACATCGTTCGCGCGGTGGCGGCGTCGGAGCTGCTGAGGAAGCGATGAAGTTCTTGGTTCCTTGTTCTTGGTTCTTTGTTGCCCAGCAAGAAGCCAAAACCTAGGACCGAGAGCCAAAACCAGGAACGAAGAACTAAGCAACAATAACCAAGGGCATGAAGATAACTCGCTTTGAAGATATTGAGGGATGGCAGTTGGCTCGCGAGCTGACGCGGCAGGTCTATGCCGTGGCCATGCGCGGAATGTTTGCGAAGGACTTCGGACTGCGGGACCAGATCACACGCGCATCAGGCTCCGCCATGCACAACATCGCGGAAGGCTTCGATGGCGGAAGCAATGCGGAGTTCGTCAAGTTTCTGCGCTACTCCCAGCGTTCATGTTCAGAGGTTCAGAGCCAACTCTACATCGCTTTGGATCAGTCCTACATCAGCCCGGAGGAGTTTGATGCCATCTACAATCAAGCCGCTCTCACTCACGCCAAAGTTGGTGGATTCATTCGTTACCTCCTCAACACCCCAAATCCACGCTGAGCGCCTTCAACCAAGAACAAAGAACCAAGAACAAGGAACCAAGAACAAGGAACTTTCATGAACATCCAAACTCAATCCTGGCTCCTCAATCGCCGTCACGCATTAAAAGCCCTCGGTAGCTTCATCTCTCTTCCAATGCTCGAATGCATGGTGCCACTCCGCGCCGCTGAGAGTGCGACTGCGACACCAAAGCGCAGTGCTTTCATCTACCTCGCGAATGGCGTGCACTCGCTGAACTACCAGATTTTGAAGGAAGGCAAAGGCTACGAGTTCTCCCGCTCGCTGAAGCCCTTGGAGAAGCATCGCGATGTGATCACGCCGATCAGTGGTCTGCATCACCCGGGCAGCCTGTCACATCATCACAACTGCATCTCTGTGTGGCTCACGGGTGGGAAGCTGGGGCCTTCGGATCGCAACACGATCTCCGTGGACCAAAAAATGGCGGAGATCACCGCACCGCACACGCGTTATCCGTCGATGGAAGTCGCGCTCACGCAGGGTTCGCTGGCCTGGACGGCCGATGGCGTGCAATTGCCCGCACTGCGTCGTTGCAGCGAGATTTTCGCCTCGCTGTTTGAAGAACCCAAGGGTGGCAAAATGGCCCAGCGACGTGCTTTGCGCCGCAAGGGCAGTGTGTTGGACGCGAACCTCGCCGAAGTGCGCAGTTTGGAGAAGAAGATGGGCGCGGAAGACAAGGGGCGCATGGAGCAATACCTCACCTCCGTGCGCGAGGCGGAGATCCGCACTCGCCGTGCGGATGCGTGGCTCGACACGCCGCTGCCGGTCATTTCCGATGCCGACCGCAAGCGCACGAACCGTGATGTCGCGCAAACGATGGCCGGCGATTATTTCCGCGCCGTCTATGACCTCATGGTGCTCGCGTTTCAGACGGATGTGACCCGCGTGGCCACCTTCAGCCTCGGCGGCGAGGGCGATGCGTTTTCCATCCCCGAGATCGGCATCACCGAGTCGCGCCACCAGCTCAGCCATCACGGCGGCGATGCCGGTTACATGGAAAAGCTCACGAACTACGATGCCTTCGCGATCGAGCAGTTCAGCTACTTCCTCACGCGCCTTTCGGAGACGAAGGACCTCGGCGGGAAGCCGCTGCTCGACACCACGATGTCACTTTTCGGCAGCGGCATGTGCTACGGCCACAGCCACGGCAATGCGAACCTCCCGCTCGTGCTCGCCGGCGGCTCCGGCCTCGGCTTGAAGCACGGCAGCCATCTCGACTTCAACAAGCAAGCCAAGGATTTTGCAGGCTACTCGCTCGGCCAGGACGGCTCGCTCACCACGGCCCACTATCAAGTCTGCAGCCGCCCGGTGAACTCCGACGCCCACATGAGCAATCTCCTCCTCCTCATGGCCCAACGCATGGGCGTGGAGACGGACAAGTTCGGCGATAGCAACAAGGTGATCGCGCTATGAGGTTCTTTGTTCTTGGTTCGTCGTTCTCTGTTTGGCCGCTGGTTCGTAGCGCTGGGGAATTCGTTCGCGATTCACACAAAAGGCGCTTGTTCATAACCAAGAACTAGGAACGAGGCACAAAGAACAACTCCTCGACCCGCCAAATCACGAAGGCACCCTCTTTCGCTCCACCTGAAACTCGCCCTTCGATTTGAAAAAGCAGATGTCGAACTCCATGAAGAAATTGGTCTGGCCTAGCACGAGCGGCACGGCGTCTGTTTGGCACCAGGCGAAGGCCAGAGTGATGTCACGCATCTCTCCGACATCCACCTTGAGCAGCACGGGCATGGCCGCTCCCTGCGAGATACCTGCCACGCGAATGGTTGCCTTGTTGGGCGACCAAACGAGGCCCAGACGCTGCCCAAGGCTCCATGGCAAAACATTCACATCCGCGCCGCTGTCCACCACCGCCAGCGCCTCATGGGTCAGTCCATTGGCCCGGAGAGTCAGCGGAAGGGTTGGCCACTGCTTGGCATCGTATGGAAAGCGCAAGCTCAGGTTAGGACGTTTGGCTGTTGGCCAGTTCGTTGAGAAGTTCCGCCGCAGCACCTTCCACAAAGTGAGGCGTTTGAAGGCTGTAAACCGCGCCATGCTCCAGCGGAGAGACCTCGTCGCCATCATCAATCTCAATAGCAAGATAGCGGATAAGTTTGAGCTTGTCGGCCGCAGGCAGCAGCCGTGCCGAAGGCATGATTTCGGTCAGTGTCATGCCCCAAACTACCCTTTTTCACTCGTCTTCAAAGACTCTTTTCCTGTGACTCGCCTCCTCCAACTCGTCACCGCCCTCGGCCTCGTGCTCCTCACGAGCTCCGCCGTCGCGGCGAACGACCAACCAAGCACAAAGCACAAAGAACCAGGAACGGAGGTTTTCCGCCCCGAACCCGGCAAGTTCCCTCCTCTCGAAAAAGCGCACTCGTATCGCGGCGAGCTCGTCTTCGTCGATCATGCGAATCGGCGTGGCAGCATTCGCGTGGCGGGATCGGGCATGTTTCGTCGGAATGATCCGCATCCGTTCGCGATGCTGCCGTATGGTGTCGTGAGGTATCACGGAGCACCGGCGGACTTGCGGTACATCCCGCTCGGCACGGTGCTGCATGTGCATGCTTTTCTCCCGCCGGACCCGAAGACCTCCGCGGTGCCCGTGCTGCCGGTGAACAACAAGGACAAAGACGCGAATCACAATCGCGGTGCGGGCATCTTCCCCGCGGAAAACCACGTCCTGCTCCTCGAAGACGAGCCGAGCCACTGCCTGCGCGAGGGTTTGACCTGGAAGCTGAAGGAGGTGGAGGTCAAGAACCGGGAGGGCATGCTCAACGCTAGCTGTGAAGCCAAGCAAAGCGCCACCAACAAGGCCGAAGATGAGACCTTCACCTTTGATGCGGCCACCCGAGTGTGGCGTGGTCGCGAGTGCCTTCTCGTTCAACACCTGATCGAAGACGGCGCATGGCCTGCAGATGGCAAAAAGGCTCTCGACGGGCCATCCGTCATGCTCGGCATCATGTGGAAGCCAACGCTAGGCGGTGTGTTCACCCGTTTTCATGTCTCGGACATCTGGCTGGACGAGGCGGCGATGCAAAACGCCGCGCTGCGCCAAACGGAAACGCACAAAGCCTTCATGCGCAGCCGCTGGTTGCCCGCGTGGGTCGATGCGGTCGAGTATGGCAAGTTTGGCCGCGCCACCGTGACGGCGACCTTGTTCGGCGGCATGGATGCCACGCTCTACGCGGAGTTTCGCAAGGGCGTCCCCGCTGTGATGAACAGCGTCGAAAACACGCTCAAGCATATCGAAGGCGGTAGCGCCGGTCCGACGCAGATGGCCGCTCGCGGCACCATTCACGACGTCATCCCAACCTCCGACAAGCCTCCGCTCGGCAGCAGTGGCATCCAGATTCGTTTCGAGACCGATCTCATCACCGAAGGCATGCGCCCCACGCGCATCGTCCGCGTGCGTCCCGCGAGCTGGCCGGACGTGCACCTGCCACGCGAGGAATACATCAACCAGGGCAGCATCGAAGAGCGCTTCCCGACTCCCGACATCTTTCCGAAATACTGACACACTTATGAAGCCGTTCTTTGTTCCTCGTTCCTGGTTCTTTGTTCCTTCAGCATGCCTTGCTCTTGTCTTTGCGGTCGTCATCAGCGTCAACGCCGCCAATAACGAACCAAGCACGAAGAACCAAGAACAAAAAACCGCCCCCTTCCGCCCCGAAGCTGGCAAGTTTCCACCTTTGGACAAAGCGCACACCTACCGTGGTGAACTCGTTTTCGTGGATCATGCGAACCGTCGCGGCAGCATCCGCGTGCAGGGCTCGGGCATGTTTTTCCGCAATGATCCGCATTCCTTCGCCATGCTGCCGTATGGCATCGTGCGGTATCATGGCGCACCGGCGGACCTGCGTGACATCCCGCTCGGCACTGTGATGCATGTGCATGCGTTTCTCCCGCCGGACCCGAAAACCTCCGCCGTGCCAGTGCTGCCACTCGACAGCGGCAAAAAGGACGCGAACCACAATCGCGGCGCAGGCATCTTCCCGCCAGAAAACCACGTCCTGCTCCTCGAAGACGAGCCCAGCCACTGCCAGCGTGAGGGTTTGACCTGGAAGCTCAAAGAGATCGAGATCAAAGACAACGCAGGCCTCCTCATCGCGACACGCGAACCGAAAAAAGGAGGCGACGGCAAGGCCACCGAGGAAAAACTGACCTTCGACGCCGCCACCCGCGTGTGGCGTGGCCGCGAAAGCCTGAGCATCGAAGACCTCGTCAGCGAAGGCGTGTGGCCCAAAGACGGCAAAAAAGCACTCAGCGGCCAGTCGGTGCTCCTTGGCATCACCTGGAGGCCCACACCGGATGGCATCTTCACCCGCTTCCATGTTTCCGACATCTGGCTCGACGACACCGCCATGCAACGCGCTGCGAAGAGCCAAACCGAGACCCACAAAGCCTTCATCCGCAGCCGCTGGATGCCCGCGTGGATCGACGCGGTCGAGTATGGCAAGTTCGGCCGCGCCACCGTGACCGCCACTTTGTTCGGCGGCATGGACCCATCGCTCTACGCCGACTTCACCAAAGGCACCTCCACCATGATGAACGCCGGCGAAAACACGCTGAAACACACGCACGGCGCCTACGGTCCTTCGCACATGGCCTCGCGTGGCACCCTCCTTGAAGTCATCAAGGCACCCGGAAATGCCCCGCTCGGCAGCAGTGGTATCCAGATCAAGTTCGACACCGACCTCATCATCGAAGGCATCCGCCCCACCCGCGTCGTCCGCATCCGTCCCAGCACCTGGCCGCAAGTCCAAGTCCCCCGCGAGGAATACCTCCAAGACGGCGCCAACATGGACGAGCGCTTTCCCACGCCCGCCATCTTCCCGAAGTATTGAACCAGAGCGTTCTTGGTTCTTGGTTCTTGGTTCCTGGTTCCTGGTTCTTTGTTGCCTGGGAAGAGCCGAGAACGAAGAACCAAGAACCAAGAACATGAAACTCACTTTCCTCCATTCGACCTTCGCCATTCTGATTTCGTCATTCCCAGGCTTCGCCTGGGCGCTCGATCCGCATGTGGAAGCCGTCATCCGCACCGTCGAGGCTGCGAAGGACAAGGTCGAGAGACGGAGGACGGCCAGAGCTTGAAGCTCGTCGATCTCGCTGTGCCGAATGCGGGGCCGCACGATCATCGGAAGGACGATCCGTATGACGCGGCCTTTTTTGAGCATCTCAGCCACATCAGCACGCTCGAATCCCTCAACGTCATCTCCACCAAGGCCAACGACGAGTGGATCAAGCTGCTCGGCAAGCTCAGCGATGCCGATTTGAGCCACCCCGCCAGCATCACGCAGTTGAAGTCGCTCATCATGGACCGCCTGCCACTCCCCGACGAGCGCTTGCCGCTACTTTCTGCCTTTGCCCATCTGAAAATGGCGTCATTCGCTCTTCGTCCACCAGGTTACGCGGAGGAAACACAGGCCAAGGTGAAAGCGTTGCTACCCAAAGTAGATGTGAAGTTTGCAAAGTGAGCATGAATCACGATCAAGATTGATGTTCGACACCGATGGAGTCGCCTAGAAAAGAATCACGGAGCTTCCTTCTTGGACTGGCTAAACTTTACAATCGCCGAGCGACCACTTGTTTTAAAATTGATATCAACGACTGCATAAAAGGTCTTCGGACCTAGCTCGATCGCATGCGCAGTGCGTGCTGAATCATGAGCAACGTGGTCCGAATTGATTGATGAATACGAGAATTGGTGGCCCAAATTCAGTGAGGCCAGATCCACTGCAATATTTCGAAATCACTGATAATTTTAGTCAGCCTTTTAGGTTGTGCGTTTATCTCTCACTCATCCAGAAGGGTAGTCTGCTGAGCTTGTCACCACTATCGCTACTGCGATAATGTGCCGGAGTTACGACGCGATCATGAAATTGGAAATTTTGTTTTTTGTTAGCTTGATATGCCTTGGATCGGCTCAAGCTCAGCCTTATGGGTTAACATCGCGTCCGGCTTCAGCAGCCTTTTTGAACAATAAGCTGCCGCAGGCCGAAACCAGCACCACAGGTTGGTCGGCGGTGGATGCATTTCCCTCGCTCTCGTTCGATAATCCAACATTCATAGTGCCTCAGCCCCGCAGCAATCGGCTGTGCGTTGGGTCGCAGCAGGGAATCATTCACACCTTTGTCCATAGCTCCGACACGACGGAAAAGCTTTTGTTTTTGGATTTATCGGCCGTGACACAGGGGGCCTACGACAGTGGCATGATGGGGTTGATCTTCCATCCAGAGTTCGGTTTAGCAGGCTCACCGAATCGTGGCTACGTGTATGTATCCTACTCCTATTCGCCTTCTCCGATTCATGATGCAGGGGCTCCTTCCGATACCCCGAGTTACAATCGACTTTCACGGTTCACGGTCCCCGATGGTGAATTGGCTGCAGATCGCGATTCGGAATATGTGCTGATCAATCAATACGATCGTCACTTGTGGCACAATGGTGGAGGCATGTGCTTTGGCGCGGATGGCTTTCTGTATCTAACCAATGGCGATGAGGGTGGTTATGGAAATCCCTATCAGCAGGGGCAAAACCACACAGGGGGGTTGTTCGGTGGCGTGTTCCGAATCGATGTGGATCGTGATGCGAGTCGCAGTCATCCGATTCGGCGTCAGCCCACGAGTGGTGCTACGCCGCCTGCGGGATGGCCCGCGAGTTTCACCCAGGGCTATTACATCCCCAATGACAATCCATGGCTGAGCAACACGGGTGCTGTGCTGGAGGAGTATTATGCGTTAGGCTTTCGCAGTCCTCACCGGATTACATTCGATGCTGCTTCAGGGCGTCTTTGGCTAGGGGATGTTGGCCAGTCATCTCGCGAAGAAGTGAACTTGATCGAAAAAGGTGGCAATTATCAGTGGGGCTACAAAGAGGGAACGATCTCAGGACCAAGCACCGAACCCACGAGTTTGATCGGCACCGAAAAACCTCCTGTTTATGAGTATCCGCACAGCAATGGTTACACGGCAGTCATCGGTGGGTATGTCTATCGAGGTGCGGAGCACGCAGCTTATCTGACGGGGCGATACTTGTTTGGTGACAATGGCACTTCACGCATTCGAGCCATGAGCTACGATGGAAGCACGACGCCTAGCATCATCGAGCTTTGCACACTACCGAATGGCGGTAGTGAGACCACAGGGATGTCCACCTTTGGCCTAAATCATCAGCAAGAACCGTTGATGTGTTGTGTGGGCATAGGCGTAAAGCTCTACAGGCTAGCCAAAGCAACCAGTGCGGATGAACCACCAGCTCTTCTTTCCGAGACAGGTGCATTTTCGGATCTAGCCACACTAACTCCATCGGCGGATTTGATTCCTTATCGAGTGAATGCGCCGCTATGGTCGGATCATGCCGTCAAGTTCCGCTGGATGTCGATTCCGAATGATGGAGCGCCTTATGAGGCTGGCGAGACGATTGATTTTTCCAACACGGGTGCTTGGACCTTCCCTGTGGGCACTGTTTTCGTAAAACACTTCGAGCTCCCGATCAACGAGACGCAACCGAATGTGCGAAAGCGTCTGGAAACACGCTTTCTGGTTCATGGGGCAAATGGCTCCTACTATGGTCTAACTTACAAGTGGCGTGCGGATAACTCAGATGCTGATCTTTTGCCGGGTAGCTTTCAGGAGTCTGTGACGATCACGACCGCGACGGGGCCACGACAGCAGGTCTGGTCTTATCCCAGTCGGCAGGATTGCATGGTCTGCCACACGCAAAGTGCTGGCAGTGTATTGGGGGCACGCACCTGTCAGTTGAATGGTGATTTGGACTATGGGGATGTAACGGACAACCAACTGCGCACGTTGAGTCACATCGGTTTGTTTGCAGGATCTCTTGATGAAGCGTCCATCGCTACATTGCCCAAGAGTGCGAACCTTTTGGATAGCTCGGCTTCACTAGAACTGCGAGTCCGCTCCTACTTGGATTCAAACTGCTCGCACTGCCATCGGCCGAATGGGGTGCGTGCAAATTTCGATGCCCGGCTAGAAACACCCTTAGCTCTGCAAGGAATCATCCGGGGTGAAGTGGCTGACAATCTTGGCATCTCGGGGGCAAAATTGATTGTGCCTAGTGATGTCAATCGGTCAATGATACGCCATCGGGATAGCCTGCTTGGTGCCAATCAAATGCCCCCCTTGGCTCGCAATCTGGTGGATGCCGAATACATCACCGTTTTGAATCAATGGATCAACTCCATGCCGACTAGCTACACATTGCCAGTAGTGATGGGCAGTCAGTCTGAAGGCACTCAGACCGATAACATCACTGACACAAGTGGCAGCTACATCAATGCCAATCGCTTTCAAGCCCCGAGCGCTGGCAACCTCACTCAGCTTCACGCTAAAGTGGCCGCGATCCAAGGCAGCTATCGCTGTGCGGTATATTCGGACGCAGGTGGAAATCCAGGAACCTTCTTGAGGTCCACCAGCACTCTCACGAATGTCTCGGAGGGCTGGCAAACCTTCCCTTTGACAGCTTCAGTGAGCATTGAGGCAGGGCAATATTACTGGCTGGCCATTTGGTCGGATGATGTGAATGCCCGAGTTTATAACCAACCCGGCGGTAATCTCCGCTGGGCCAAGTATGACTTCGGATCATGGCCTAGCTCGCCGACATTAAACGGTGCCAGCAGTCTCACGTATTCCATTTATGCCTCAGGTCCTGGAGGCAGTGGAAGCAGCTCGACTCCATCCCGAGGCATCATCAGTGGCAACTACAGCTGGCAGCCTCCATCATCTTTAGTGGGAGCGAAGTTCACGGCGGTGGGATTGCCCTCGGGACTGAAGATTCATCCCTCGACAGGAGAGGTCAGTGGCTTGCCACTGGTCAGCGGTAGGTTCTCTGTCAAAATCCGAGAAACTTTAGGACGAACAGTCGTGACTCAGACCTACACGTTGGTTGTGGAGGGAATCCCAACGGCCATGACGGGCAGTTATGCAGGTTTGGTGAATCACGATGCTGCTGTGAATGCCGGCTTGGGGGGGAGTCTGCGACTGACAGTGGCCACGACAGGAGCCGTGACGGGAAGACTCCAGCACGGTTCACTCAGTTACCCTTTGAGTGGACGTCTGAGCACAAGCACGGAGTCCGATCCGACTTTCAAGCAAACGATTTCAAGGCCTGCCATGACGCCGCTCATCGTGGATCTTGTGCTTTCTCGAAGCACCTTTGTGATTACCGGAACGGTCAATGCGGTGGCAGTGAATGCACGGCATGATTTGGTCGTTGCACCCGGCACACCCGAATCCTCACAGACCTTGAATGTGCTTCTCTCGATTCCTGCCGCAGACGCTGGAGACCTCAATCAACCTCAGGGCACAGGATGGATGCGTCTTACTCAGAAAGTATCCCGCACACAGGCCACGGTGACTGGCCTGGGAAAACTCAGCGATGGCACTGCTCTCTCATTCGCGACGACCGTCGGTGACAACCTGGATGCTCCTCTGCGTTCGTTGTTGTATCAGGGCAAAGGAAGTCTTCAGGGCAGTTCAAGGCTGGTCAGCTCTTCGCTCGCGGTTTGGCCACCTGTTTATCAGATCTCAGGCAGCCTTGAGTGGCGCAAAAATAGCCGCGCGAGTCTCACCGATTACAGTTATGCAAGCATTGCCCAAAGCCTGACCATGAACGGTCATTCCTATCGCCAGCCAAACTCAGGCATGACTCTGCTGGGCAACAACGATGCACCTGCCAATGCCATCATTCTCTTCACGGAAGCTGGCCTTTTGTCTTCGAACAAAGTCGATCAGACCTTCCAGCTCACGGCTAAGCACAGGGCTCTTTTTGGCAGCACGACCGTCAACCCAGCAGGGGTCACTCTCCTCATTGATGCCGCCAAAGGAAGCTTCACTGGAACTTTCCGAATCAAGAATGGAAACACGTTTCGTCCTGCCACCTTCAGCGGCCTATTTACGGGAGGTTTCGGGGAGGGAGCCTTTACGATTCAACAATTGCCTCTTACACGTGCTTCTCCTGTATTGAGTGGAAAGGTGCGAGTGACGGTTCCATAAGCTTCATCTGGGAGCGGCCACTGACGAACCCTCGTAATCGCTGGGCTGAGGTTTTGCCGCAACTTCGAGTGGCCATGAACCCTCTCCAACTCCACGCGCTTGATCTGACTCGTCGTCGTTTTCTCGGCACTACAGCCCTCACACTCGGTGCACCGGCCTTGCAATCGCTGAGGGCAGCTGAGGGCGGGCTGCCCGCGCTAGGGCACTTCGCGCTGAAGGCAAAACGCGTGATCGACATGATGCAGACGGGCGACCCCACGCATGTGGATCTTTTTGATGACAAACCGGAACTGAGGAGGCGTCGCAATCAAGACATTGTGAAGCGCAAAGGCAGCTATGCTTACAACTGCCTCATGGCCCGCCGCCTCGCCGAACGCGGCGTGCGTTATGTGCAGCTCACTCATGCCGGATGGGATCAACATGGCAACCTTCCCACACAGCTTCCCATCCAGTGCAAGGACACCGATCAACCCAGCGCCGCACTTGTGAAGGACCTCAAGATGCGCGGCTTGCTCGATGACACGCTCGTGATCTGGGGCGGTGAGTTTGGCCGCACACCCTTCGTGCAAGGAGACATCAACAATCCCAAGGCGCACGGTCACGATCATCATCCGCTTGCCTTTACCATGTGGCTCGCCGGTGGAGGCGTGAAGCGCGGCTGCATCTACGGCAGCAGCGACGACTTCACCTACCATGCCACCGAGGATCAAAACACCTGGACCAAGGCCACGCACGGCGATTGCGTGCTCGATTTCGAGTTCAAATTCGAGCCCGGAGCCAACAGCGGCGTCTTCCTTTACAACAGCGACGAAACCAACTGAATGCCCGCCAGCATCGAAATCCAAATCTGCGACGACCGTGCCAAGCAATGGCAGGAAAAGCCCACGAACTGGCGCTGCGGCACCTTCTTCGGCCACCAACCCGCGACGAAGAGCAACCTGAAACCCGCCAGCGAATGGAATCGCATGACCATCACCGCCATGGGGCCAAAAATCACCGTCGTGCTCAACGGCGAAGTCGTGAACGAGATCGACCTCACGCGATGGAAGGATGGCAAACTCAATCTCGACGGCGCCGAGATGCCCAAATGGCTGCAAGGCAAGCCGTGGTCCGAAATGCCAACGAAAGGCCGCATCGGCTTCCAGGGCCGACATGCCGGTGCAGGCATTGAGTTTAGGAAGGTGAAACTGCTGAGGCTTTAGCCGAATCTTCCCGGAATGCGGCTGAAGCCGCAGCCAGTTTCTTCACCAAGTGTCGCGGCGAGGATGCTTAGACGGATGCGGCATTGAGCACGTTGTTTGGGGTGCCGAGTTACGATTCAGGAGTGATGTAGTGTCGAGTCTAGACTGTGACCTGTTGAGCCTTTTCTCCGAAATGCGCGTCTAGATGTGATACCAACGCTGTGCTTATCCGATGCGGGTAAGCTAGGAAATATAGCAATGCAAAGGTCGCATCCTGGTTTACGACCCCCGGAATATCAGAATGTGTTGGGCTGACAGCTTCCTCGTAGAACAAAGACCAACTCTGAGTCTTCCGAGCTTTTCGATGTTCTTCTTTTCCTTCAATGCCGCTCCATAGCAAGAGGTCGTCGACCACATCTGGACGAAACGTCATGAGATCCAGTTTGGTGATGAGTGGCCAGTTTTGCGTCAAGAAGTCGCGATCACCCCTCCTTGCCAGCAAATGAAGCACCGCTTGCATAGCCCAAAGATGCTTGGCTTTCGGTGGGCGATTTCGGTCTGGCTTGAAAGCAAACAACCGCTCAAGAATGGTGTCCGGGTCCGTTTGCGGCGGCTCAATAGGTTCATCGTCACTGTGGACAGTGTTTCTCTCGCACGCCTCGCGAACATAGCTTCTAACAATGCCAAGAGCATTGATATTCATAGAATGCTTCTCACTAGCCCACAGGACGCAGAGCACCATGGGCAACGCGCTCTCTCCCCAAACTATAAGTCGGCCTCGATCGACTAGCATAGATAGTAGCGGCTTTAGGTGTGCCTGATCCACTTCGGTGGCATCAGCAACGAGGCTCCAGGCGGAGATAGCTCCAGCGACAACGGTGTTTCTACAGCGGGTGTAGTCATCCATTTCAAAGCCATTTGGTGAGAGGGCATCTTTACCCACGGACTCGATTACAATCCCCTTCAAGTGCTCCATGGCAGCCTGTTTTGCTAAAGCAAATGCGCCACTCCAGTGTTTGTTAGCCAGACCCGTGGTTTGAGCATGCCACGCGATGTATGCTGCTGTAATGACCCATCCTCGAAACAGACTCCAGTGATCCTTCTCCCTCTCGAATGCCGTTAGCATGTAGTTGCCAATGATGCAAAGCGCGCTTGGAGCCCTCTCAGCTCTGGACTTCGATGGAGTCACAGCAGGAAGCAGTTCAGAAAGCAGAGTCGCAAATCGCTGAGGATCAAAATCGCCTTTTCCCTCTGCGAGATAAAAGGAGAAGAAGTCACGGATACTTTTGGGGCGGTCCGGCCAGAATGAATCTGCCATACTCACAAATCGTGGAACAAGCGAGGATCGGTCAACGATGTCCAGCTCACGAAAGCCTTTGGCCTTCCACCCTTGGTTTTGGGCTAGGATTCTGAGATTCACTTCCTCCTTTACCAAGCCAGAGGTTATTAGATGAGGCGTGTGAACGGTTCCCGATGGCACCCGTGGATGCAGAATCGAAACTGTCACAAGCTCCGCAATCTGTGCATCATGCTTTCGCAGTTCAGCAAGCGTCAAATCCTCATCTTTAATCTGATAGGCATGGAATTGACCTTCTGGGTCAACTGTTACGATGTCCTTACCGAACTCAATACGACTGTGGCCCTGCCAGAGCACTTCGTGCCCTTGAGAAGTAAGCAGTTGAGCGAAAGCCTGATCTATGCCCCCGCGCTCCTTGGCGCTAGTCAACCATTCTTCGACGAGCTTCGCGTGCATCGTATGCCTCCTTCTGTTTTGCCATCACAACCTTCATTGCAGCGACTTTTTCGGGGTCTCTCTCCCACTCATTGAGAGAGGTAATGAGTCTTTTCTGAAATTCCGGGGTGCAAACGAGATGCTTGGTGTGCGGCTCGCCGTCATCATCAAAGTCTGTCATGACTTTCGTGTTTATTTCGAGCCACTGCTCAAAGGTCATGTCACCATCCTGACCAATAGCTACTGAGTTTCCGATTTGGTCGGTGATCGCGCCCAAAGTCTGAAATAGTTGGGATTCCATTCGCTCGCCCATCTTTTGGCCAAGTTCTTCGGCATGTTCCAGGAATACCTCAGGTCTGAGGCCTGTGGCGTTTTCATACTTTATCGAATACTCGACTCTCGCCAGCTGCTGATCACCCTCCACGATTGTTCCGTCTTCCTGCTCATAGTCGTTCCTACTGCCTTCAACAAAATGGTGGCATCGAATGCGACGGAGAATGGGTGCCGCTCGCCAGAGCGAGTCGAACATCGTCCTATTGAACGTGTCTTTCATGGCGAGATGAGCCTTTGGGAAGTGAGGTAACATAATGGCAATGACGTGTTGGGACCTACTTGAGCCGCTTGACGTTTTTCGCCGCCAGCAGCGTCTTCATCTGCGTGATAGCAATGCCATTGAGCGTGGTAAGCCGTTCTGACTGAGGCAAGCCTTGGCGAATGAGGACGGAGTTGAGGCTTTCGAGATTGGTGAGCACGACAAGTTGCTCCAGCGGGGCGTGATCGCGAATGTTGCCCTCGGCATCGGGATGAGCGTCACGCCACTGCTTCGCAGTTTGGCCGAAGAGGGCGACATTCAGCAGGTCGGCTTCGCTGGCATAGACGATGGAGGCTTGGGCCTTGGTGATGGAGGGCGGGATGAGTGTCTCCTTGATGGCGTCGGTATGAATGCGGTAGTTGATCTTCGCGAGGGTTCGCTGAAGGTTCCAATCGAGCTTCAAGCGGTCGTTTTCGTCGTCCTTGAGTCGCTGAAACTCTTTGATGAGGTAGAGCTTGAACTCCGGGCTGAGCCACGAGCCGAACTCAAAGGCAATATCCTTGTGCGCGTAGGTGCCGCCGTAGCGTCCGGCGCTGGCGATAAGTCCCTTGGCCCCTGTCAGATCAATCCACTTTTTGGCAGAAAGGAAGAAGCTGTTGCGTCCGGCTTCATTTCTAATTCCCTCGAATTCGAGGGAATTAAAACCGGGATTGTTGATGCGCTCCCAGACACCCAGGAAGAGTACGGTATCCTTGTTCTTGAGCCACTGCTCGATGAGGGCTCCCGCACCGTCAAAGTTCCGCACCATGTCGGTGAGTGAGATGTAATCGCCCTCAGGCTGTGCAAGGATTCCGATGGCGGTGCCCAGGACTTCGATGGTGCTTCGCTTGGCTTTGCTCATGGCGTGTAGTGGACTGGAAGTGTGCCGTTGGCGGCAGTTGCTAAGAAATCCTTAGCAGTTGCCGCCTCAGTCAGTTCGGCCTCGGCGAAGATGTTTTTCAAATGCATCAGCACGTTCTCCGGAGTGGTCTCAAAGAGGAGCCCGATGTTCTTCTGCGACAGCCAGATCGTGCCCTCTTCGACCCGAACTTCCACGCCATCGCCGCCGGTTTGATAGGCAAAGGTGAGGAACTCCGCTGTCGAGTTGCGGAGGCGCACGCTGTTCGGTGACTTCTTTTTCGGCATGGGCGGCTCTGTTTCTAAGCTCAGGTTGAACGCCTGACACCAAAAATTCCAGTGCCGCCACAGAGTTCCAGAAAGCGAGGCTATTGAGGCTGTGACGGGACCTTTTTCAGGCTTCGTAAAAATTTTTGCCCGAAATGTCGAACTGGGGTTTGGCCAAACGACGAGTTCATGTGCCGGCGATCTTGCCTGGCGCAGCAAACACCACATCCCATGAAAAAATCGAAACTCCATCTCGTCGCCACTGTCGCTCTCGCGTTGGTCGGCAGCCCTGCGCTGAAGGCCGACTCCTTCACGCTGCTCATTTATGAATCGAAGGCGGACCTCGCTGCCCGCACCGACCCGCAGAAGGCTCCCGCTTATTGGGTGGCCTACGGCGGCTACGCGAAGCAGCTGACCGACGCGGGCATTCTGCGCGGTGGCACCGCGTTGCCCGGCGATGCGGAAACGAAAACGGTGACGATCACCCAAGACCAGGCGCAGGAGACGGACAAGCCCTTCGCGACCTCAGACCTCGAGCTGGGCGGCTACTTCATCATTGAGGTGCCGGATCAGGCAGCAGCGGTCGCCTGGGCGAAGAAAGCGCCCGGCCTCGCCAGCGGTGCCATCGAGGTGAAACGTCACTTCCCAAACCCCAGCATGCCGTCCAAGTAATCTCACCAACCATCGCAACTCACGAACACAAACCCACACATCATCATGAAATACGCTCTTCTTTTCCACGAATCCTCCGCTGACTTCGCCCTGCGCAATGACCCCGAGAAAGCCGGGGCCTACTGGGCAGCGTGGGGTGCTTACATCGGCACGTTGGAACAAAGCGGCATTGTGGTCAGCGCTGCTGGCCTGCTGCCGCCGGATACGGCCACGAATGTCCGCATCCGCGATGGCAAGCGCCAGGTCCACGACGGGCCCTACCCCGAGTCGAAGGAGATGCTCGGTGGCTTCTTCGTGATCGACGTGCCTGATCTCGACACGGCGCTGGAATGGGCCGCTCGATCACCGGCTTCCAGTTATGGCACCACGGAGGTGCGACCGCTGATGCCGCCGATGCCTGAGGAGAAAGAGTGAGCCTGATCATGACGCCTCCTGTCCATGACGCCGTTGTCGCCTGCGCCCGCGATTCGTATTCGCAGTTGCTGTCGTTCGTCGCGTCGCGGGCAGGAGGCGATCTATCGAGCGCGGAGGATGCTCTCAGCGAGGCTTTTCTGGCGGCGCTTCAACGCTGGCCGGAGGAAGGCGTGCCGGACCGGCCGGATGCGTGGCTGCTGACCATCGCGCGGAGGCGTTTGATTGATCTGCAACGACGGGAAAACACACGCGTGAAATCCACGGACATGCTGCTGCACGCACTGAGCCAGGCGGAGGCGGCGCTCGATGAAGGTCATGATTTCAACGACGACCGGCTGAAGCTGCTCTTTGTCTGCGGTCATCCGGCCATCGATGTCTCCACACGCACGCCGCTGATGCTGCAAACCGTGCTCGGCATGAAGGCGGAGCGGATCGCCTCGGCGTTCCTCGTGCCGCCGGTAGCCATGAGCCAGCGACTGGTGCGGGCGAAGGCGAAGATTCACGCCGCGGGCATTCCCTTTCAAATTCCCCGCGCTGAGGAATGGCCTGAGAGGCTCGCCTTTGTGCTTGATGCGATTTACGTGGCCTTCAACGCGGGCTGGGAAACCACCGCGTCGGAGGCACCTGGCCATGAAGGCCTCGTCAGCGAGGCGATCTACCTCGCCCGCGCTCTCATCCAACTCGTGCCCGATGCGCCCGAGGCACTGGGGCTGCTCTCGCTGATGCTGCATGTGCATGCCCGGCAAGCTGCGCGATTCGGCGCTGATGGACGCTTCATTCCGCTGACGGAACAAGACCCTTCGTTGTGGTCGCCCGACCTCATCGCGGAGGCAGAGCGAAGGCTTCGCGATGCCGCCGCCTTCGCCCAACTGGGCCGCTTTCAACTCGAGGCCGCCATCCAGTCCGTGCATGCGCAGCGAGCGGTGTCCGGCCGCATCCACTGGCCCATGATCGAGGGCTTTTATCGCGTGCTGCGAAGCCACACGAATGCCATCGGAGCACGCATCGGCCATGCACTCGCCATCGCTCAAGTCCGCGATGCCACCGAGGCGATGGCGGAACTGGACGCGCTGCCCGAATCGCAAGTGCAGTGCCATCAACCCTACTGGGTGGCGCGCGGTCATCTGCTGAGACAGCTGGGAGAAATGGCGAAGTCGCGAGAAGCCTATCAACGAGCCATCGGCCTGACTGAAGATCCCTCCGTGCGTGATTTCTTGGTGGAGACGATGAAGGGTTGAACTTCTTGTTACTTGAGAGCTGTGCGGGAATGCCTGGTTCCGTTTGAGCGCTTTACGCATTCTCGTAAAGCGAGGCAATTTCTCGCCGTGGCGGCGGGAGGGAAGCCGTGCATTTTGTTTGCATTGAAAGGCTCACTGCCATCGCTGCTCGGCATCTTCCTCCTCGCATCGGGCGTGGAGGCGTCGTGGCTGGATATGTTTAGCCGTGAGCTGAAGGAGGCGCGTGTGGAGCTTGGGAAGGCGGAGAAGGCGTTGGCGGAGCTTGGACAGCCGATGATCGGGAACACGGTGCCGGAGTTTGGCATTCAGCATCGGATGATGGAGGAGCCACCGCCGGAGTCGCCGTTTGTGCAGGTGGATCTGGGAGAGTCGCGGAGGTTTGACACGGTGGCGCTGATCCCAGCGTTGGTGGATTTTCAGAGCGTGACGCAGTCACCGTATGCGTTTCCGGTGCGGTTTCGCCTGGATGCCTCGGATGATGCGGCGTTTGGCAGGTTCACGCCGCTGATAGTGCACACGGAGGTGGATCATGTGCAGACGAGCGTGGCACCGGTGGTGGTGCATGTGACTCCCACAAAGGCACGTTACCTTCGGCTCACGGTGACGAAGCTGGCTCAGGTGGAGGGCCGGTGGACCTTTGCGCTGGCGGAGATGGTGGTGCTCGAAGGTAATCGCAACATCGCGCTCGGAGCGAAGGTGCAGCACAACGGTGGCACAGGGCTGCCTCCACGCTGGATGCTGGCCAATCTGACCGATGGCCGCACGCCGCTGGGGCCGCCGATTGATCGCAGCTCGGTGCCGGAGTTTGATGCGTTGTTTGCCAATATGTGGCCAGAGATGCCGGAACCTTGGATGAGCGTGGATTTGGGTCAAATCAGGCCTCTGGATGAGGTGCGTGTGCATCCGCTTCATGCTCGCCAGGGGGCGGATGTGCCGGGCTTTGCCTTCCCGAGCCGTTTCAAGGTGCAGGCGGCCACGGAGGCGGACTTCAGCGATGCGGTGACGCTCTTTGAGAATGCGGATCTGGACTTTCCGAATCCTGGCAACAATGCCGTGGTGATCGCCGCCAAGGCGGTGCCAGCGCGACATGTGCGCTTCACCATGCTGGCACCACAAAACTCAGGTCGTGATGCCTTTGCGCTCTCGGAGCTGGAGGTCTATGCCGGTGGAAAAAATGTCTCACGGACTGCCGATGTGCAGTCATCGGGAGATGCACGGCGCGACATGCCGCGCCCGCTTTCACTGCTCACGGATGGTCACACCAGCTACGGCAGGCTGCTGGAGCTGCCGGAGTGGCTGGCGCAGTGGGAGAAGCGTCGGACCTTGAGCGAAAAAGCCGCCTCACTGGCCACACAGATCACCTTTCATACGGAGAAGGCTCAACAGCGTGCGCTGATCACAGGCGGCCTGGCGCTGCTCGCTGTCATGGCCTTGCTCGGGGGATTCGTTTGGCGCTCACAGCGGCGGCAAAGGCGGGAGCAGCGGGAGTTCCGCAACCAGCTCGCCCGCGACATGCACGACGAGATCGGCAGCAATCTCGCGGGCATCGCCGTCATCAGTGAAACGTCAGCGCTTCAGGCGGATGCGACCTCAGCGGACTGGCAGGAGATCAACCGGATCGCGCACGAAACGAGCGACGCCATGCGCGAGGTGCTTTGGCTGGTGGGAGCACGTCAGGAGAGCGGCATTGATCTCATGGAGCATCTGCAACGTGCCGCCAAACGCCTGCTGCCGAACCATGAGGTGTGCTGGCGGGCCACCGCTCCGGATTTGCCCATCGAATGGCCCATGGAGGCGCGCAGGCAGGTGTTCCTCTTTTTCAAAGAAGCTGTCACGAACATCCTCAAACACGCCAAAGCCTCAAAAGTCGAGTTTTCGGCTCAAGTGGCATCCAACACCTTCACACTGACCATTCGCGACAACGGGCGAGGTTTTGATCCAAAGTCCAACAAGGGCGGAATCGGCCTCCAAAGTCTGCGCGAACGTGCCAAGACACTGAATGGCGCTTGTGAGATCAATTCAAACAATCAGGGAACCCTCATCACGCTCAAGGTCCCGCTTCGTTAGCCTCGCCATACGCTTCTCAACATGCCAAACATCTGGATCATCGAAGACAACGCCGCCTTTCGCCGGGGCACGCGACGGGCGCTGGAGATGAAGCCGCACACGCATGAGGTGCGTGACTTTGCCAACTGCGAGGACGCCATTGCCGCACTTCTTGGCGATGACGCGCCTCAGGTGATCTTGCTCGATGTCGGCCTGCCGGGCATGGATGGCATCGAAGGCATCGCGCATCTGAAAAGCCGCGCCCCGTCGGCGAGCATTCTCATTCTCACCGTCTTCGAGGACGATGATAAAATCTTCCGCGCCATCTGCGCCGGCGCGTCTGGCTATCTTTTGAAATCCGAGCCCATGGCCCAGGTCATCACCGCCATTGACCAGGCAATTGCTGGCGGCTCGCCCATGAACCCGCGCATCGCCACTCGCGTTCTGGCGATGTTTGCCAAGCTGGCCCCGACGAAGAAGAACTACGGTCTCGATGAGCGGGAGCAGGCGGTTTTGAAATGCATGGTCGCCGGGATGCCGCGCAAACAGATCGCCGAAGCCACCGGTCTCAATCCCCACACTGCCGACTACGTCACGCGCAGCATCTACCGCAAACTCCACGTCAACTGCGCCACAGCGGCGGTGTCGAAGGCGGTGGCGGAGAGGCTGGTTGGCGATGGGCAATAAATACTTCTGAAGGAGACGTATTCTCATAAAACGTCTTTTTCAGAAGGATGTTATTGTGCTATAAGTCTCTCTCAAAGAGATGTTTCAGCCGATTATATCTTTAAAAATCCAAGACTCCATCACCACTCCTCTGCCGGATTTTACTCGGCGAAGTGTTCATGTGCCGACGGTGAAGGGCAAGACCATTGCAGTGATCGGACCCCGACGTGGAGGCAAGACCACGTTTCTCTGGCAGTTGCTGGCAGACCGCTTCCGAAGTGGGGTTGAGCGAGAGAGGCTCATCTACTTCAATTTTGAGGATGAACGTCTGGCGGGCATGAAGGCGGATCAGCTCCAGATGCTCCTGGAGGAGTATTATCGGCTGTATCCGCAATCGCGTGAACCCGGGCGACGAACCACTTGGTTCTTGGATGAGATGCAGTTGGTGCAGGGCTGGGAACAGTTTGTGCGCAGGATCATGGATTCGGAGACAGTGGAGGTTTTTATCTCCGGTTCCTCCGCCCATCTTCTCAGTCGAGAAGTGGCCACGAGCATGAGAGGCAGAGCCATGGAGGCGCTGGTGCTGCCTTTTTCGTTCCGGGAGTTTTTGCGGCATCGAGGAAGCGAGCCGGAAAAAAAGGTGGAATTGCTGAGCAAGGCAACACGCTCCGCATTGGACTCGATGCTGATGACTTATCTTTCGGAAGGAGGTTATCCCGAAGCAGTTGACCTCGGCGAGCAAGACCGCCGTGAGCTACTGAGAAGCTATGTGGACACGGCCTTGTTTCGCGACGTGGTGGAGCGTCATGATGTTTCCAGTCCACTGGTCCTGCGCTGGATGATTCGTCAGCTGCTCGGGAATGCTGGTGGAACTTTCAGCATGCATAAGTTTCACAATGATCTCTCCTCCCAGGGCATTGCTGTGGCGAAGAACACACTGCATGAGTATTTGGCTCATCTGCAAGATGCCTATCTGGTGATGAACCTCCCCATCGCGACAGATTCAGAGCGGCGCCGAATGGTGAATCCTCGCAAGGCCTACCCGATAGATCCCGGATTGATCTCGGTCTTTGACCGTTCGGGAAAAGCAAATGCAGGGCACGCTCTGGAGTGCGTCGTCTTGCTCGAACTCATACGTCGTGGAGCCGAAGTGGCTTGGGTGCGCACCTCTGAAGGCTTTGAGGTGGACTTCCTGGCTCGTCACAGTGACGGCACGAAAGAACTCATTCAAGTGTGCCTCGCCGCAGAGGCATCTGGGACGGAGGCTCGCGAGTTTCGAGCACTAAAAAGCGCCCTCAAGGAGCACAAAAGAACCCGTGCCACCATCATCACACTCAGGCCAGAAAGCTTCACTCAAACCCTGCCAGGCATACAAGTCATCAGTGCAGCGGTTTGGTTGCTGGACGCCTAGTCTTACGAACCCTCGTAACTGCGGAACGCGACAAGGCATCGTAACTGTCTGTGCTCATGAAGTTCCTGCTCACGTTGCTTGCTCTCGGTTCATCGTCCGCTTTTGCGGCCGGGCTGTCGTTCAATCGCGACATCCGCCCGCTCCTGTCGGATCGCTGTTACTACTGCCATGGAACGGACTCGAATCACCGCAAGGCAGGGTTGCGGCTGGACACGTTTGAAGGTGCCACCGCGGACAACGATGGCGTGCGGGCTTTGGTGCCGGGCAATCCGGCTCAGTCGGAACTATGGATGCGCATCATCAGCGAGGATGAAGATGAGGTGATGCCACCGCCTGACGCGCACAAGCCGGCCTTCACCGCCACGGAAAAGGCGATGATCAAACGCTGGATCGAGGAGGGCGCGAAGTATGAGGCGCACTGGGCTTTCGTCGCGCCAAAGAAAGTGGCTGCGGCTTTAGCCGCATCTGGGAAGGAAGGTTCGGCTAAAGCCGAAGCCACTTTGTCGATCATTGATCACTTCATCGGCGCACGTTTGCAGAAGGAAGGCTTGTCGTTTTCTCCCGAGGCCGAGCGTGGCTTGCTGCTGCGGCGTGTCACGGTGGACCTCACCGGCTTTCCGCCAACGGCAGAGGAGGTGCTGGCGTTTGAAAAGGATGCCGCGCCGCAGGCCTATGAGCGTGCCGTGGACCGTCTGCTGAAGTCTCCGCGCTACGGTGAGCGCATGGCGATGGAATGGCTCGACGTGGCCCGCTATGCGGACACGAATGGCTACCAGATGGACTCCCACCGGATGCAGTGGCCGTGGCGGGACTGGGTGGTGCGAGCCTTCAATGACAACCTGCCGCACGACCGCTTCATCATCGAGCAAATCGCGGGCGACATGCTACCACAGCCCACCCAGGACCAGCTCATCGCCACCGGGTTTAATCGCAATCACATGCTGAATGCCGAGGGCGGGACCATCGCGGAGGAGAACCGAACGAAGACCGTGTTTGATCGCGTGGAGACCACGAGCGCCGTTTGGCTAGGCCTGACGATGGGCTGCAGCCAGTGCCATGATCACAAGTTCGATCCGATCACGCAAAAGGACTACTATTCGATGTTCGCGCTGTTCAATCAGCTCGTGGAAACCGGTGGGGTGGACAAGCGCTTCGGCAAAAAGAGCTACAGCAACATGTATGACAGCCTCTACGCCATGGAGTCGCCGTATCTCATGCTCGCCACGCCGGAACAGGAAGCGCAAATGAAGTCGGTGCAATCCAAGAGAGACAGCGCGGAGAAGGCGCTGATGGCGAGGAGTGCGGAGTTCAAGGCGCCGTTTGAGACTTGGGTGAAGGAAGTGCGAGCCGATAGCGAACTTTTGCTGAAGCGCATTGAAGAAGACGGCCTGCGCCGGATCGCAGGCACGATCAAGCTGGAGACGCTGAACTACGAGAAGCTCACAAACAAGACGGAGCGGGCTCTGGTCGAACTGTTTTTGCGTGGTGAAACACGGTGGGCGTCGGCGATGAAGGCGATTGATGTGCTGCGGACCGAAGAGGAAAAGATTCAACAACAGATCCCCCACGTCATGATCATGCGCGATGAGAAGAAGCGTGACACACGCGTCTTGAATCGCGGGAACTACGAGACGCCTGGAGAGAAGGTGGAGCCGGCGGTGCCATCCTTTTTGCCCAAACTGCCCGCCGGCACGAAGGCAGATCGTCTGGCTCTCGCGAATTGGCTGGTCTCGCCTGAACAACCGCTCACCAGCCGCGTGATTGTGAATCGCTACTGGCAGATGCTCTTCGGTCGCGGCCTCGTGAAGACGCCTGACGATTTCGGCCTGCAAGGTGCGCTGCCATCGCATCCCGAGTTGCTCGACTGGCTCGCCGTGGAGTTTCGCGAGAGCGGCTGGGACTTGAAGAAGCTCATCAAGCTCATCGTGACGTCGCGCACCTATCGGCAGAGCACCACCGTCACGCCTGCGCTCCTCGCCAAAGATCCTGAGAACATCCTGCTCGCCCGCGGACCACGTTTCCGCATCGACTCTCGTTTCCTACGCGATCAAGCCCTCGCGATTTCGGGTTTGCTTGTCGAAAAACAAGGCGGCCCATCCGTGATGCCTTACCAACCGCCGGGCATCTGGGAGGAGATGAGCTTTGGCAAGAACCGCTACTTCCAGGGCACGGGCGCGGACTTGTATCGCCGAAGCCTTTACACCTTCTGGCGGCGCAGCGTGGCCCCGACGAACTTCTTTGATGTGCCCGCCCGCCAGGTCTGCGTGGTGAAACCCCAACGCACCAGCACACCGCTGCACGCACTCACCACGCTGAATGACCCCACCTACATTGAGGCTGCCCGCGTCTGGGCCGAGAAACTTCACGACTTGCCAAACGACACCGCGCGTCTGCGCCACGCCTACCTCGCCGCCACGTCGCGCCATGCCGATGCTGACGACCTCGCTAGTCTCCAGCGCATCCTGGGCAACGCCCTCGTTCACTACACCCAGCACAAAGCGGACGCCGCCAAGCTGCTGACCACCGGTGAAAGCAAACCCAAGTCCAACATCTCCACCCACGATCTCGCCGCTTGGACCACCGTCTGCCTCACACTTTTGAATCTCGACGACACCCTGAACCGATGAACGCACTCCAACAACACGCCCTGAATCTCACCCGCCGTCGTTTCCTCGGTGCTGCGGGCCTCACACTCGGGGCACCGGCTTTGCAATCGCTGATGGCGGCGGAAAACGGACTGCCCACACTGCCCCACTTCGCTCCGAAGGCGAAACGGGTCATCTACATGATGCAAACCGGCGGCCCGTCGCATGTCGATCTCTTTGATGATAAGCCCGAGCTGCGGAAGCGCCGCAATCAAGACATCCCGGAGAGCGTGCTTGGCGGTCTGCGCCTCACGACGATGACGGCGAACCAAAAGAGCAAACCCTGCCTGCCTGCTGCCTGGGGCGGACGAGAACGCGGCCAGTGCGGCATGTGGGTGAGTGATCTGCTGCCACACACCGCCAGCATCGTGGATGACTGCACCTTCATCCGTTCCATGCATGGCGAGCAGATCAATCACGCGCCTGCCGTCACGCATCTGCTCACCGGGCACAATCTGCCGGGTCGCCCTAGCATCGGCGCATGGCTGACATATGGACTAGGGTCAAATTCGGACAATCTGCCCTCCTTTGTCGTCATGACCTCGCGCGACCAGGAGGCGAGCTGCGGCCAGTTCTTCTATGATTACTACTGGGGCGCGGGATTCCTGCCAGGGAAGTATCAAGGCGTGCCGTTTCGCGGCGCGGGCGACCCGGTTTTGTATCTCAGCAATCCCGAAGGCATGGATCGCGGTCTGCGTCGCATGATGCTCGATGGTCTTGCCGAAATGAACCAGCGCACCCATGAGCGACTGGGTGATCCCGAGGTGATGACCCGCGTCTCGCAATACGAAATGGCCTTCAAAATGCAGTCCAGTGTGCCCGAACTCGCCGACCTCAGCGATGAACCGCAGAGCGTGCTCGACCTCTACGGCCCCGATGTGAAGCGCAAAGGCAGCTACGCCTACAACTGCCTCATGGCCCGCCGCCTCGCCGAACGCGGCGTGCGTTATGTGCAGCTCATGCATGCGGGTTGGGATCAACATGGCAACCTTCCCACACAGCTCCCCATCCAATGCAAAGACACCGATCAACCCAGCGCCGCACTTGTGAAGGACCTCAAGATGCGCGGCTTGCTCGATGACACGCTCGTGATCTGGGGCGGTGAGTTTGGTCGCACGCCCTTTGTGCAAGGAGACATCAACAATCCCAAGGCGCACGGTCGCGATCATCATCCGCGTGCCTTCACCATGTGGCTCGCCGGTGGAGGCGTGAAACGCGGCTGCATCTACGGCAGCAGCGACGACTTCGCCTACCACGCTGTGGAGGACAAGGTGCATGTCCACGACCTGCAAGCCACGCTGCTGCATCTCTGCGGCATCCAGCACGAACGCTTCACCTACCGCCACCAAGGCCTCGACTTCCGCCTCACCGGCGTTGAGCCGTGCAAGGTGGTGAAGGGTATTCTGGCGTGAAACGACGGTTCAGGCCTGATGCCCGAGCCGTTGTGAAAGCTGATCCGCGAACTGTTTCACCTTGGCTCCGAGCTTGTCGAGGCTTGCTGGCGTGACGCGATCTGACGGGCCGCTGATCCAGATGGAGGCGACGGGCTGGCCGCGATGATCGAAGACGGGGGCGGCGACGCAGGCGAAGGTTTCGCTCTCTTCGCCGCGGTCGAGGGCGTAGCCTTGTGCATGGACTTTTTTGAGTTCGGCCAGGAAAGCCGTAGCGCTGGTGATCGTGTGGCGGGTGTGTTTGGTGAACTTCATCTGCTGCACGAAGGCTTTTTGCGTGTCGGGGCTCCAGTGGGCCAGCATGGCCTTTGCAGGTGCGGCGGTGTGCAGGGTGAAGGCATGGCCGATCTCGACGACAACCTTCACCGGATGCGAGGACGGCACCTGATCGAGCACCACGCCGTGATTGCCGGCGAGCGTCCCGAGCAGCGCGGTCTCGCCCGTGGCATCGCGCAAGGCGGTGAGAATGGGCGCGGCGGCCTGGATGAGGCGTTCGCCGCCCACGGCGGCATAGCCGAGGCTGAGGAGCTTGCGGCTGGCACGATAAATCTTCGTGGTCTCGTCGCGCTCGGCATAGCCGCGAAGCGTGAGCGTGGTGGCGATGCGGAAAACCGAGTTCTTCGGCATTTTGAGCGCCTCGGTCATCGCGGTGAGGGTCATGCCTTCGGGATGTCGCGAGAGCAGCTCCAGCAGATCCAGCGTGCGGTCGAGGATGGGCACTTTGTAGCGGCTCAGAGGGTTGGCGGCGGTTTTTCCGGTTTTGGGCATGGTTTGATATACAAAACACGATTTGGGATTGCAAACGCGTAGTGGGTGGCCTTGAATCCAGTTCTCCATTTCAACACTGCGACCAAATGACAAACCTAACTGAATCCACGATCATCGTCACCGGTGGCTCGCGCGGCTACGGCGCGGGCATCGCGGAGGCCTTGGTGAAGGCGGGAGCACGGGTCTGGATCACCGGACGTGATGCCGACAGGCTCACCGAAACGGCCCGGCGCATCGGAGCCACGCTCTTCGTCGCCGATGTGGCGGATGGTGAGGCCTGGGACCGGCTGATGGCCGAGGTGCTGGCACAAACCGGGCGTCTCGATGTCTTGATCAACAATGCTGGTGAAGGCGTCAAAATAGGCCCGGCGAGTGAGCAGACGGATGCGGCCATCGCACAAAGCCTCGCCAGCAATCTCACGGGTGCCATGCTCGGCTGCCGTCGAGCTGCGGCGATCATGCAAAAGCAACGCAGCGGCCTCATCGTGAACATCGGCAGCGCCTGCTCCACGCACGCCTGGCCGGGCTGGAGCGTGTATTCCGCCGCGAAAGCCGGTTTGCTCATGTTCACGCGCTGCCTGCTCACCGAGCTGCGACCGCAGGGCGTGCGCGTGACCTCCGTTTTGCCTTCCTGGGGCCAGACCGAGTTCACCGATGCCGCAAACCTGCCACCGCGTGATCCCGCCGTGCTCGTCCAATGCATCTCGCCTGCCGACATGGGCCAGCTTGTCGTTCAAATCGCCCAACTGCCCGCACACCTCGTGACCGAAGAGATCAAGCTCTGGCCGATGGTGCAGCCGATGGCTCAACTATGATCTCACTGCGGCCAATGCCAGACGATCAGGTCGATGGGATAGATCAACCCGTCAGCCGCCGCTTTAATGAAGTTCGTTTTATTGGCATCAAAGGCACCGATGTCGCCTCTTCGCCACGCGTGATGCGCCAGCGTGGGCGACACCTCGCGACTGGCGCGCTGCCATTCCCAACCATGAGCGATCATGTAAGCGTGGATTTCTTTTTCCGTCGGCGCGGAGCCTTCGATGAAGTCCTGTGCCAGCAAGAGGCCGGCTTCCTCTTCGATGATGTCCATCAATCGGCAGGAGAAACCCAAAGCATCCCAGCTCAATCGCTCGCGCTCCAAGGCTTGATCGAGCGTTCCGGGCGCATAGGCCACGCGACCATGCGAATCGCGGGTGAGGATGCAGCCAAACCCCGCCGAGCCGTAGCCATTTTCCTCGCGACCACGAAGTTTGACGAGCATGGGACTTTCGGCGGCATCATCCCAAAAGATGACCGCTTCTCCTCGACTGCCCACGATACGAAAACGAGACCCGGCAGGGCCAAGATCAGCCCAGTCCACCGTCCAGTTGATGCGTCGGCTCAGAACGGTGGCGGCATTGATCCAGCCACCACCCATCTTGCCAAGCCGCTCAATCTCGCGGTCCAGCGCAGGGCCATCAATGAGACGTGCCAACTCGGATCGGCTCAGCATGGACAGCCTGCACTTGAGATTTCATCTGAACCGACATCGCCGCCTGAGAGCCATCATCCTTTAGATGACGGCGCACCTGGGCGTAGGCTTCCTCATAGCTCAGCTTTCGTCCCGTCTGGGGCGGAAGGCGGAGCTGCACGCCCGGAGGCGGGAGTTGGGGAAGGCTGTCGTTCGCTGACATATGCCCAGACTAACCGCCCGCCGCGCCTTGCGCAACCCATGACTCTACCATGAAAAGAAACGCCCTCACCCCATTCATCCTCCTCGCTCTCGCACCGCTGCTGCATGCTGCGGAGCATTCGATCAAACCCGGCGACAACCCGCAAGCGGTGATGGATCGCGCGGCCGCGGGTGACAAACTGGTCTTTCTGCCCGGTGTGCATCAGCACGGCCTCACGAAGCATCGGTCCATCCTCTATGTGGACAAATCAATCCACATCGAGCTGAGCGAAGGGGCCACGCTGAGGCTCGCGGACGAGACGACGAAGCTCGAAGCCGAGCCCGAGATCACCACCGATCAGGACGCGGGCAAGAAGCTCGACGATTTGGAAATGGGCGGACGCTTTGACCTCATCAAGCCGTGCATCTTCACCATCAGGATCGACTCCGAAGGCAGCGATGGCAGCGCGGACACCTTTGCGTGGGGTGTTTTTGAGAGCGCCGACAACCCACAAGGCACCGCCAAGCTTCCGCCTTCCTCCAGCAAGTTCGCCGAGACGCCGCATCAGCGAGTGCCAATCACCGGCGACTGGCAGACGCTCGCGCATGGCGTGCAGATCCGCTTTGGCAGCAAGACCGGGCACAACAAAGGCAGCACGTGGTTCAGCACCTACGACGGCCCCGTCGCCTACGGCATTCGCGTCGGTCATGGACGCCAACCGGACACCATCGAAAACGTGCGCATCACCGGCAAAGGCACCATCGACATGAATGCCACGCACAACGTGCAGCCCGGCTTCCTCGTGAAGGACATCAACGCCTGCGTGCTCATCCATGGTCGCGTGCGCGGCGTGCTGGTGGAAGGCATCACGATGATCGACACCAACCGCTCCGTGATGTGCTACGGCGAGCACACCGGCAAGTTCCTCGCCGGTGGCAAAACCGGACCTGGCGAGTCCTTTGACGCCGAGGACATCACCATTCAGCGCACCCGCACGATCAATCCGAACGGCTCCGGCTATTTGCTCGGCCATCCTTCGTTTCGCGGGCATCTGCGCAACGTGAAGTGCAACTACAACTACATGGAGACCGGCGTCACCAGCATCGAGCCGAACTTCAATCTCGATGGTTACGAAGTTATTGGCAACGTCATCAAAAGCGGCGGCAGCGCCATTCATTGCTGGCGCTGCTCACGCAATGGCTTCGTCATGGACAACCTGCGCATCGACGACATCAAAGGCCAGCACGTCGTGCATCTCGGTGCCCCACGCGGCTGGGAAAGCCCCGAGCCGCCTCTTCAGCGAAACAATCGCAACCTGCTCAGCGATCCCGTGCCGGTCGCCGCGCCGCATGTCGCACCTTTTGGTCGTCGTTTGCTCGTCAGCGACTACGGCGGCAACAAGGTCGCAATCATCGCTGCCGATGGCCGCGTGGAATGGGAACATCCTGCCGAGAAACCGCAGGACGTGTGGATGCTCGCCAATGGCAACATCCTCTTCAGCCACCTGCGCGGCGCACGCGAGGTCACACTCGACCACAAGGTCGTCTGGAGCTACCGCGCCCCGGAAAAGACCGAGGTCCACGGCTGCCAGCCCTTGCCCGATGGCAATGTGATGGTCGTCGAGTGCGGCACGAAGCGACTCATCGAAGTCGGTCGCGATGGCCAGATCGTGCGCGAGATCGCCGTGCCGGTGAAAACGGCGAACACGCATGATCAAATGCGCGGCTGCCGTCGCACGAAAGATGGTCGCTACCTCATCAGCGCCAAAGGCGACCGCGCCATCCTCGAACTCAGCGCCGAGGGCAACCTTCTCCGCACGGTCAAAACACCCGGCGATCCTCATGAAGTCCGCGAACTGCCTAACGGCCACCTCCTCATCGCCTGCGGCGAAGGCGAGGCCATGCTCGAACTCGACCGCGAAGGCAAAACCGTGTGGAAGCTCGGCACCCAGGACGTGCCGAACAACCCGCTGCGTCTCATCAGCGGCTTCCAGCGCCTCCCTGACGGTCACACCCTCGTCATCAACTGGCTTGGCCACGGTTACCTCGCCACCACCGCCCAGTTCTTTGAACTCGACGAGCAAAAGCAAATCGTCCGCCAGTTCACCGACCACACCCGCTTCACCAGCATCAACAAAGTGCAGCTCCTCGATGTCCCCGGCGATCCCGCGAAGGATGAGGTGTGGCGGTGAGAAAGTGGCTTCGGCTTTGGCCGAACGTCCCCGGAGTGCGCTTCATGCCTGAACCACCTTAGCTCGAGTGAGTCCGGCAGCCAGTTCATCCAACATTTCCGATGGCTTCGGGGCTACACCCTCTCGCAAAGCGGCTACGACCTCATCCCAATGAGTAAAGACAACGCGCTTGAGTTTCATTGGATAGGACGCATCGACCTTATCGAACGCATAGACCAGCCATGTGACCTCGGAGTTTTCAACTCCATCGACTTCCCTCATGGTCGGCATTTCTTCAAAAAAAGTTTCGTCGACCGCGACGAAGAACTTCTTTCCCCAGCGGCGAAAGATTGGCACTTTTAAGCTCAGTTGGGGCATCAGGCGCTTTTGAGCCGAGGAACGAAAGTCAGGACGTCTTGAAGCATCCGCTGGAAGTTTTTTCGTTTTGATGAAGTGATCAAACGCAGGTTTGATCGACTTCCCAGAGATATAAACAGCCTGGATCTCCAATGCAGCGAAGTCGGTCGGCTTTCCATCTGGCCCTAAAGCAGTAAGCATGAAGTCGATCTTCCCGATTTTCTTCGGGCGGGGCCCAGGAACCGTCAGGACGCGAACCTCGGGCACTGCGGCAGCCTTCACGCCCTTCCCGAATGCGAGCCTAGCAGCGTCCTTAAATACCTGATTTTCTTCGAGGAAGCGGCTCGGGCACACGATGGTCGCGCGATTGCCGTCAGCAAAAGAGCAGATTCCCAGCGGGTCGTCGTTATTGCCCTTATTGCAGGGTGCTTCACGAAAGCGACAACGCTTGCAGTCGCGGTCCTGCCACGCTTGTTTGCTATGGTTATCTACGGAGTGCCCAAAAGTTTCGCCGATCTGTAAAAGCATCTCCACGATCTTGGGTGGCATCCGCAGCCATGCCAAGTCAATTTCATGGCCCCTGAACCCACGATAGATCCTTTCCGATGAGAAGCTCCTGCATCTTGGCATGATGGGTATTCTTCATCGATATGCCCCGTGTCTCAAAGCCATGGCGCTTTGCCAGTTCCAGAACTTCTGAGGTGTGGTCATAGCTCATCAGAAAGTCTCCCTTTACCCGTGCCATCGCCGAAAAGAGCCTTTCATGGTCGATTTGCCACGCGGAGTAGAGGCGGCGTGCCGCTATTGTGTATGGCGGGTCCACATAAAAGACGGCCGATTTATCTTGGCTGTGCTCGTCTATAAGTTTGAAGGCATCGCCATGAACAAAAGTGAATCGATCCTTAATGGCGTTGATGTCGCGGATTCGTTTCGCCAAGGTTTCTGGATACCATCTTGAACGTAGTCCACGCCCATTTTCGCCGGTCTTCACCAGACCGGCACCTGGCGCAAGAATGCCGCCACGTTGCACACGGTTCCGAAGGATCGTTTGGAAGGCCTTCTCGCGCAGTGTCTTGGCAGTTTTTTCCAACGCCGGCCTTACATTTTCGAGTGTCACGTCGAAATCCATGATCTCCTTCGCAAGCCACTCTGCTTGTCCATTGAGCACGACCTGCCAAACCGCCGCTACACGATCATCTAGCTCCGAGAAAACCACATGTCGGGCGAGTCTCTCAAACCCGGCTGTCAGGCTCACTATTCCGCCTCCTGCAAAAGGCTCAATCAGCCGCGAGGGCGTCTTGTTCTGATGATTCAGCCAATCGCGCAGATATGGCACTAGCCATGTTTTCCCTCCTGGATAGCGAAACGGGCTGCGTTGAGGCACAGAGGCGACATTGATTGGGCGAGCAGCTCTGTAGGTCACATTCATCCGCGGAAGCGACTTTTCTAAGTCGGGGAAAAGACTGGCAAATGGCTCTTCTCTGAGCACGCAGCCGTCAGTTTCATCAATTCGTTTTGCGATCTCCAAAACTGCTTCCGCTAAAGTGACAGGCACCCGAATGACGGTGGTTTTTCCTGTTTTCCATTTTTTCGGGTAACTTGTGGATGACAATGCCATGGCACTTTTCTAGCCGTAGAATTGGTTTCCCGTCAAGCCCTGTAACAGGGAAAAATTCCCTGTTACACAAACCTTTATCAAGCAACTATGTTCTGAAAAAGGCTGGGTGAGGCTGGCCTTCTATGGGATGACGAGCGTCGATTTACTGCTCATCCAGTCTGGCGCGATTTCGTTTTCCCGGAAAAGGGAAGGTGAAAAGGGGGTCGCCTCGGGCGTTTTGTTGCAGATGCTCAACGACAACCTGGATGAGCTGATCAACACGCTGAGAAGGTGAGTGTGGTCCCCGGAGTGCGGCTGAAGCCACAGCTACTTTTTCGAACATCCCGCACATAAATCCCGCTCCTCGTGCGACCTTCATGAAAAGCGATGCTTTCCGATCTCCAGCACCTCCAGCACTACGCTACCACGGGCGATGCTCACGCCTTTCGTGAGCTGGTGCAGGCGCATGGCCCGATGGTTCATGCCACGGCGCTGCGAGTGACGCGCGATGCTGCTGCGGCTCAGGATGTGGCGCAGGAGACTTTCCTGGAACTGGCGCGAAAGGCAGGTGGCATCACGCAATCCGTCGCGGCTTGGTTGCATCGCGTGGCGTGGAACCGGGCCTGCGATTCAGTGCGCCGGGAAACCACCCGAAAGCGTGTCGAAGACGCCATGGCGGAGTCGTGGCACACGGATCGCGAGGCGACGTGGCCGGACATCGAGCCGCATGTCGATGAAGCGCTCAACGAACTGCCGCAGGATCTGCGTGAGGTGCTCGTGCTCTACTTTTTGGAAGGTCGCACGCAGGTGGAGATCGCGCGACATCTCGGCAAGAACCAAGCCACGGTCTCCCGGGCCATCGAGCGCGGCATTTCGGCCATGCGGGAGTCCTTGCAAACGCGTGGCGTGATCGCGGGCGCGGGTCTCGCGGCCTTGTTCGCCGCTCAGCCTGCGCAGGCGATGCCCGCTTCGCTGACCGCTGCCTTGGGCAAGTTGTCGATCAGCGGTGTGGGCCTGCCTGCCACGGCCACCGCTTCATCTTCCACACTCTTTTCAATCACACTTCTCACCATGACCACGACCACCAAAATCTTCCTCGGCAGCACGGCGGTCGCCGCTATTGCCTTTTTCATGGCTGCTCAACCTGAGGCGAAGAAACCGGCTGCCGCAGCCTCCGTTCCCGTAGCTCAACCCAATCGCGAAGTTGCGGTCGCAAACACGACTGAACCGAAACGCTACCGCCCGCCACCCACGAGCACTGAAGTGCGTCGGAAGGCTGACGACATCATTCGCCGTTTCGGCCACAGACCGCTCGAAGAGCTTGGCGACGAAGCAGAAATCCAAGACATTCAGAAGCGTTTCGCTGCTCTTATGTCACACCCTGACACGCAGCGGCATCTTGAAGAACGCCTCGACACGCTCAAAGCCGTTTCAGGAGTCAACCACGGCACCATCCAGATGGAGGACAAGACTCTCGACACACCCTTTAGCCGCGCTCTCATCGAAGCCGCTCTCGCTGATGATCGCCAACTCGCCGAAGATGTGCTCCTCAATCGCCTGGATGGGGCCATCTTCGAGTTTGGCTTTGATCCTGAGAAGCGTCAAAGCTCAGATGGCGTCATCATCACGCCGAGCAGCAAACCCGCAAAATCAGCCGGTGTTGACGATTGACCCATCGTTTGCGGCCGAACCCGCAGCCACTTTTTTTGCTCTTCTGCGCATAAAACGAGCCGCTCGTGCCACTCTTATGAGAACCCATGCTCACCGACCTCCAGACGCTCCAGCGCTACGCCAGCCACGGCGATGCTCACGCCTTTCGTGAGCTGGTGCAGGCACATGGGGCGATGGTTCATGCCACCGCGTTGCGTGTCACCCAAAACGCCAAGGTAGCAGAGGATGTCGCCCAGGAGACCTTTCTCGAGCTGGCGCGGAAGAGTGGCAGCATCAAGCAATCTGTTGGGGCGTGGCTGCATCGCGTGGCATGGCTTCAGGCATGTCAAGCCGTACGCCGAGAGCGCACACGACGACAGGCGGAGGAAGCGATGGCCGAGACGTGGCACACGGATCGCGAGGCGACGTGGCCGGACATCGAGCCGCATGTCGATGAAGCGCTCAACGAACTGCCGCAGGAGCTGCGCGAGGTGCTCGTGCTCTACTTTTTGGAAGGTCGCACGCAGGCGGAGATCGCGCGGCATCTCGACCGGAATCAAGCCACGGTGTCGCGGGCCATTGAGCGCGGCATCTCGGCCATGCGGGAGGCTTTGAAGACTCGCGGCATCACCTGCGGCATCGGACTCGCGGCCTTGTTTGCCAATCAATCAGCTCATGCCATGCCCGCCGCGTTGCAAGCCTCGCTCGGCAAACTGTCGCTAACCAGCATCGGCGTTCCTTCATCTGCCATTCCGACTACCACCGTGGCCGGTTCCACTCTCATTGCCATGACCACGACCACGAAAACCCTGCTCATCACTGGAACCCTCGCCACAGCATCGCTGCCATTCCTGCTCTCTCGACCGGAGGCCAAGCCCGTTGCCATTCAGCCCACACCCGCGACGACGACTCCTGCACGCAACCCGATTGCCAAAGCCAATGCCTCCGAGTTGACCGACCAGGAAGTATTCGACCTGCTTTTTGGCGAGCGGTCGCACAACGCGCAGTCGTTGGTGGATGAGTATCGAGCCGCTCATCCAGGCGTTAGTGTAATCGAATTGGCCAAGGACCCGGCGCTCACGCCCAAGCTTCAAGCGCTGATGCAGAAGATGATGACGGCTCCTGGAGAGCAGGGAAAGGCTTTCGGAGATGCCATGGAGCTAGCCGTGAAGGTCAAGGGCATCAAGCCATCGCCGAATACCAACATCTCCATCAATCTTGGAGAGAGCATCATGACCACGGAAAGCCGAGCCGAGCGCTATCTAGGTGCCATCCTCTCCGATGACGCCAAGGCGCTGGCGCAGCTCTTCGCTGATGTGGTGAATGAAGCCGCCGTCGAGATGGCGCTCGATCCCGGTGCGGACAAAAGCTCCAGCGGCGTCTCCATCAGCAAAGGCCCCTTGCCGCCGGGAACGAAGGTGATCCAGAAGGAGTCGGAGGATTGAGAAAGTGGTTTCGGCTTGAGCCGAATCATTCGTCGCTTGATGCGGCTAAAGCCGCAGCCACTTTTTCAGACCCATGCGCCGCTCCATCGTCCTCCTCTGCATCGTCATCTGCCTCATTGCGTTGTGGCTCATGCGGTCGGCTTTTCAGCCGAAAGAGCCGGTTTCTGCGTCCAAAGTCGCGACCCTGCCCCAAACAAGCCTATCGGCTCCAACACTGCCCAAAGCCGAAAAACCTCCGGCAGCTCGAAAACCACTCCAAATCACCTCGAAGGGCAAAATCCGCCTCAAGCCCGGTGAATCGGCCGTGTTGGGCTATTGGGAGATTGCTCCCGGCATGAACGGCATGGCCATCGTGACGCCGGAGACGACCCCTGAGGGGCATGTGAAAATGACGTCCAAGCTGCTGCACTTGTCCGATGACGCGGTGTCGGACGTGGATGCGAAGGACCTGTTGCCGGACATCTTCGATTTCGAGAACTACAGCGCCATCGCTCCCGAGCGGTTGCGGGGGCTGCAAGAGGCCCTTCAAAGCACTCGCGGCGTGGACATGCTCTCCATGCCCAGCTTGGTCAGCCAGCCCGGGCAACGCGCCATGATCTCCATTGGCAACTCGAACGAGTCCATGCTGTCGCTTAGCCTCCAGGCTGATCCAGTTGGCGAAGGTGGCGGCTACGATCTCAGTCTGGAACTCCAGCGACAGGAGTAGCAAAGTGGTTTGGGCTTTAGCCGAAGCTTTCCTGAGTGCGGCTGAAGCCGCAGCCACTTTCCTTACGACAGATAGCAATCCACATTGAAAATGAAACAGTCCCACTCTCTTCTCGGTATCCTGCTCACGTTTGCGATGAGCCCTCCGGCTGTTTTGGCCGACTGGCCGCAATACCGAGGACCGGCAGCTGGAGGTGTGGCATCTGAGGCAGGCTTGCCAATCAAGTGGAATGTGGAGAGTGGCGAGAACGTGCGCTGGCACACGCCGATTCCGGGGCTCGCCCATTCCAGTCCGCTCGTGACGGGGGATCGGATCTATGTGGCGACCGCCATCGCCTCCAAAGAGGCAGAGCTGAAAGTCGGACTCTATGGCGACATCGGCTCAGCGAACGACGATGAGGCTCAAGAGTGGAGGTTGCTGGCCCTCGACAAGAACAACGGGGCGATCCTCTGGAATCAGCTCGCCCTGAAAGCCGTGCCGAAAGTGCGTCGGCACACGAAGGCGAGCCATTGCAACTCCACGCCAGCGACGGATGGACGGCACATCGTGGCCATCTTTGGCAGCGAAGGGCTCTTTTGTTTCGACACGGAGGGTAGGCTGCTCTGGAAGAAAGACCTCGGCCCCATGGACTCGGGCTACTTTGCCTCACCCTCGGCGCAGTGGGGTTTTGGCAGCTCACCCATGATTCACGATGGAAAGGTGATCGTGCAGTGTGATGTGCAAAAGGGCTCGTTCATCGCGGCTTTCAACATCGTTGATGGACGCGAGTTATGGCGCACCTCGCGAACCGATGTGCCGACCTGGGGAACGCCCACAGTGGTTCAGACGAGAGAGCGCACGCAAGTTGTGGCGAACGGCTGGCATGAGACTGCCGGCTATGATTTTGCTACGGGCTCAAAGCTTTGGACTCTCGATGGAGGCGGCGACATCCCGGTGCCGACGCCCATCTTTGCGCATGGACTCATTTATCTGACCAGTGCGCATGGCAGTTGGCGGCCCATCCGGGCGATCCGCCCCGAAGCCACAGGTGACATCACACCTGAAGACCCCGGAAAAACAAACTCCCACATCGCCTGGGCGCACGGTCGAAAAGGGAACTACATGCAGACACCCATCGTCGTGGGTGATCTGCTTTTCGCCTGCAACGATCTTGGCGTTCTTTCCTGCTTCGATGCCAAAAGCGGGACGATTCATTTCAGCGAGCGTCTCTCGCAGCGTGGCCAGGGCTTCACGGCATCACCGGTTTCCGATGGCAGAAGCCTCTACTTCACCAGCGAGCTTGGCAATGTCTTCGTCGTCGCGGTGGAACCGAAACTGCGTTTGATCGGCATCCATCAGCTGCCCGAGACCTGCATGGCGACTCCCGCCATCAGCGATGGCATGCTGATCTATCGCACGCAGCATTCGCTCATCGCTCTCCGCGAAGGCTGTCGCTCGGAAGGCATCAAGCTCTCCTCCCAAACAAGTGCCGCCAAGGAACCGCCACCCAGGGTGCTCAAAAAAGCTGACCCAGCCTTGGTGGGAGAGTGGCATGGCACGCTCGAAGTCGGCAGCAAAAAACTGCGAGTCCGTTTTTCCATCCGCGAGCAAGGAGGCAATCTGAAGGGCATCCTGACCAGTCTTGATCAAGGCAACGCCAAGATCGACCTTTCTCGTGTCGGCGAACTTGATGGCAAGGTGCGTTTGGAAATCGAAGACATGGCGGCCCATTTTGAGGGCCTATGGAATGAAACGAAGGACGAACTGAAGGGCGAGTGGCACCAGTCCGAATCCAAGCTGCCGCTCGTGCTGAAAAAGTCGCCTTCACGAAGCCATGAATGATCTGCTAACAACATGACCCCCATCGACCTCAGCCACACCATCGAGCACGGCATGATCACCTATCGGGGGCTGCCTGCGCCCTTGATCTGTGATTACCTCAGCCGTGAAGCATCGCGAAATCTTTACGCGGAGGGCACGGAGTTTCACATCGGCCGCATCGACATGGTGGCAAACACGGGCACGTATCTGGACTCGCCCTTCCATCGCTATGCCGATGGCAAAGACCTCTCCGAGCTGCCGCTGACCTCGCTTGCGGGATTGGAGGGTGTGGTGGTGCGCTGTGATGGCATGGCCATCACTCGGGAGGCGTTTGAGGGTCTCGATTTGCAAAACAAGGCCGTGCTTGTGAAAACCGGTTGGGACCGGCACTGGCGCACGGATGCTTATTTCGAGGGAAATCCTTTCCTCACCGAAGAGGCGGCGCTTTACCTCAAGCAAAGCGGCGTGAAGCTCGTCGGCATCGACTCCTACAACATCGACGACACACGCGGCAAAACAAGGCCCGTGCACAGCACGCTACTGGGTGCGGAGATTCCCATCGTCGAGCACATGACGGGGCTCGAACAGCTTCCTGATTCGGGTTTTCGCTTCTTTGCCGTGCCGCCGAAGGTCAAAGCCTTCGGCACATTTCCCGTGCGGGCCTTTGCGGTGGTTTAAAGGTTGGTTTTCGAGAGTCTGTTGTGCGCATCTATCTAGACTCTGATTTTGCCCATGGCCGCGTGATTCCCCGCGATTCCGTGGATGCGATTGCGGAACTCATAAATATCCGCTCGATACAGCGTTTCTTCATGCCAGAGGGGTGTTTCGTTATCGACATGACCTGTGGCGATGATTTTGAAACAAGCAGCCCCTGGAGAAACTTGGAGTAGCGATGCTTCGGTGTCGGTAGCATTCACGGCATGGATGATTTCATCTGCGCCTGTGATGAAGAGACCGCACTTTTCAGTCCAGCATGCGTAGAGCGAGTGCTTCGCGTCGCTTCGATTCATTTCAGGACAGAGTGATGACACAACGTGGCGACGCTCGTAAATCACAGGAGTGCGGTCGGCTAGGCGGATACGCTCCATGTAAACCAGGGTTGTGTCACCTTGCAGTCGCAGTGCTTCAGTGACCGCTGGCGGAGCTTCTTTGGCATGGATTCGGCGGTATTCGATCAATTCAGTGCTCGGCTTCTTACCTGCGGCTTTGGCTTTGTCTGTGAAGCTTACGAGTCGTTCCAAGTCATAATCGAGCACTCCTTCTCGAACAAAGGTGCCAGCACCTCGCCTTACTTCTAGCAACCCTGCGGAAACAAGACTGCTGAGGGCTTTGTTCGCGGTTGGGCGACTGGTTTTAAAGCGTTCTGCGATTTCACGCTCGGTCAGAAATTTTGTTCCAGCCGTGAATCCTCCTTCACGAATCAGGGCACGCAGATTCTCCACAAGATGCTGATGAAACGTGCTGGCTGAAGTCATGAGCCATGAATGCTGAAAAAATGCACTTTGACAAGTGGCTTAGCCAAAACTAAAAGTGGCTTAGCCAATGCAAGACCTGATGATTCATCACCTTCATGGCCTGCCTTCTTCAGCCCATGATTGCACCTCATTATCTCCATGGAACTCACGTTCAGGCGGGCTCGCGCTCCCTGAGTCCACTCACTTCACCGGTGGATGAAAGTTTGCTTGGCACGGTTCAGGTGGCCGATTGTTCTATCGTTGATCAAGCAGTCAAATCGGCGCGACAAGCTTTTCAAAGTTGGAGCCTTGTTCCTGTGAAAGAACGCGTTCAGGTAATGTATAAGTTCAAGGCTTTGGTTGAAAAGAACATAGGAGAGCTTGCCAAGCAGGTGACTGCTGAAAATGGAAAAACTCTGGCTGAATCAGCGGCTGGTATTGCTCGTGGTATCGAGATTGTGGAGTATGCAGCCAGCCTGCCTCAGCTATTCGTGGGTGACATTCTGGAAGTCAGCCATGGCGTGGACTGCTATACCCGACGGTTTCCCCTGGGCGTGGTCGCGGGCATCACTCCTTTCAATTTTCCTGCCATGGTGCCGATGTGGATGTTCCCCATGGCGATTGCCTGTGGAAATAGCTTTATCTTGAAACCCAGTGAGCAAGTTCCCTTCACCCCTTTGATGCTGGCTGATTTGCTCAAAGAAGCGGGTCTTCCTGATGGTGTCTTCAATGTCGTTCAGGGTGATCGTGAGACAGTCGAGGCCGTGCTCGATCATCCGGGCATTTCTGCCGTAGCTTTTGTGGGTTCGACTCCAGTGGCGAAGGTCGTCTATGAACGTGGAATCGTCGCGAACAAGCGCATGCTAACGCTCGGTGGTGCGAAGAATCATCTGGTCATCGTCCCGGATGCAGATCCGGTAGTGGCAGCCAAAAATGTGGTTTCGAGTGCTGTGGGTTGTGCTGGTCAGCGCTGCATGGCTGCCAGCGTTTTGATCGCGGTGGGTGATTGTGATGCCATTCTCGATGCCATCGAGTCTGAGATGCGAAGCCTGACTTGTGGCAGAGAAATGGGAGCGATCATCAGCGCTCAGGCCAAGCAGCGCATTGAAGGTTACATCACAAGAGCTGTCGAACGTGGAGCAAAGATCCGTCTTGATGGACGTTTTCAGCCTGGCCCTGGTCACTACATCGCCCCGACACTGATCGATGGCATCGATCACGAAGATGAATGTGCCCATGATGAAATCTTTGGCCCAGTGCTCAGCATCTTGCGTGTGAAGACCCTGGATGAGGCTATTGCCATTGAAAATGCCAATCCCTACGGAAATGCGGCATGCATTTACACCACCAGCGGTGCCACCGCTCGCTACTTCGAGATGCGCGCGGAGGCTGGCATGATCGGAGTCAACATCGGCGTTCCAGTGCCACGCGATCCTTTTGGTTTTGGAGGATGGAATGCGAGCAAATTTGGACCTGGTGACATTACGGGTCAGGATGCGGTCTCATTTTGGACCAGAACCAAGAAGGTCACCGCCAAATGGACGGCCAAATCAAACAACTGGATGTCATGAAGATGAAAGCGGCCGTTTATCTCGGAAAGGAACAACTGGTTGTTCAGGAGGTGGCGAATCCTGCGCTTGATGAAGGTGAAGTGCTCTTGCGCATTCATGCATGCGCCGTCTGTGGCACAGATCTCCGCACTTATCGGCACGGTGACCCAAAAATCATTCCGCCGCGCATCCTGGGGCATGAATTCAGTGCCACGGTGGTCGAATCACGAGCCCCCGAAGCCAACGTGAAGGTCGGAGACCGTGTGGTGATGTACATTGTCATCGTCAGCGAGCGTGATCGCTACGTAGAGATGGGGCGGGAAAATCTCACCGCACATCGCACAACGATGAGCTACCATCATGATGGCGCTTTTGCCCCTTACATGAAGGTGCCTGCGATGGCTGTCCGACAGGGCAATCTTTTCAAAGTGACCTCAGACATCAGTCATGAGCACATGTCGTTGGCTGAACCTTTGGGTTGCTGCATGAATGCCCATTCGCGTCTTGGAATTGGCCTGAAAGATACAGTGGCGGTCATTGGCGCAGGCCCCATTGGTATGATGCATGCAGTCCTCGCGCGTCTTCAAGGTGCACAAAAAATCATGGTCTTGGACAACAATCCCGCGCGTCTTGAAATGGCGAAGCGCTTTGATATCGACGCTGCTATTTTGGTAAAAGAGGATGGGTCGCACCGCGAGCAAGTGCGTACTCTTACGGACGGCCATGGCACCGATGTCACGCTTGTGGCAGTGAGTGCAGCTCCTGCACAAAACGATGCGCTTGAAATCTCGGCGAAAGCTGGACGAGTGAACTTTTTCGCCGGGCTACCAAAGTCGAATCCGATTGCCCCACTGGATGTGAACCACATTCATTACAAGGAACTCGTGATTTGTGGTAGCTACTCCGAAAAGAAAAGCGATTTCCAAGCCTCCTTTGCCTTGCTGCACAGTGGCCGCTTTCCAGCGGAAAAGTTCATCACCCACAGGCTTCCATTGCATCGCATTCAGGAGGCTTTTCCTCTCATGGAAAGAGGTGAGGCCCTGAAGGTTTGCATACTGCCAGGCGACTAAACCTCATCCCTTTAGCTGAATATGCTACTGAGTCCCCAACAAGCACGTGCTGTTTATGAACATGCTGCCACCAATCGCTATGCCGTGCTGGCGGTGAATGCAGACAGCCCTGCCGCAGTGGTGGACTGTTTCATCGCAGCACAGGCATGTGATGCGCCCATCATCATTGAAACGAGCCTCTGGCAGTTGACGGGACAGAGCTTTGGTGCCGGTGATCCTCTGCTTGGGATTGATCTTTTTCTTGCTCAGTTGAAGACACTCGCTGCGAATGAGCGCTTTCGTGATGTGCCGGTGATCTATCATACAGACCACATCAAAGGATCGGCAACGATCGATATTCTGACTCATGCCATGCGAAGGAAAGCCTCTAGCCTCTCTCTGGATTCATCGGCCATGAATGCAGAGGAGAACGTCGCGACGATGATTCGCTTGGGAGAAATCGCCATGCAGGAAGAACTCTCGCTCACGCTTGAAATGGAAGCGGGGGTGGATGATGGCGTTACACCTCTGGAAGAAGCAAAATCTCTTTTTGGCGAGGTTGAATTGCGCATGCCAGGGCAGCTAGCTCTGTGGGCTCCAGGCGTTGGCACCAAGCATGGATTGGGAAACGATCTTGGAGGCTTCAGCCCTACCGCCATACGTGCCCATCAAGAATTTGCTTCCGAGCTTGCCGGTCGCCCTATTGGCATTGCCTTGCATGGTTCTTCTGGCCTCAGCGTGAACCAGCTTCAGGACGGCGTCGCTGCCGGCGTGGTGAAAGTGAATTGGTCTTCCGAATCATTGCTCATTCGCTCAGCAGCCGCCGCCGCTTACTTTGATAGCAATCGTGAACGACTTGACCCTAAGCACCCCGATTTTAAGATCAGTGCTATGGATGATGGTTTGCAGCGGAGCATCTCAAACGTGTACGTGCCCAAGGTGAAATCACGCATCGAAGCGCTGGGTGGAAGTGGACGCGCTTCAGATTTACTCCAGTGTCTTGGCTCACTTTCATGAATTCGCCCTCGCGCATTCTCATGACAGGTGCGGCCGGCATCGTTGGCACGGCTTTACGACCGATTTTACGGTCGCGTTACAAACTGCTGCTCACGGATCTTGTCGAGATTCAGGACTTAACTGTCCATGAAAATTATGAGCGTGCCGATCTTCGTGAACTGCCTTCTTTGGAAAAGCTGTGTGCTCAGGTGGATGCGATTCTTCACTTGGGTGGCGTGGTGGGAGCTGCTTATGATTTCCAAGAAGTTCTCGGACCGAACATCATCGGGACGCATCATCTTTTCGAAGCTGCGTTTCGACAAGGAGTGAAGCGCGTGGTGTATGCGAGCAGTCATCATGTGGTCGGTTTTTCCCCACGAGGCTCGCAGCTAGATCATCGCACACCACCGCGACCGAACGGGGAGTATGCACTCAGCAAGGCCTTTGGTGAAGCAGCCGCAGCCTACTATGCCGACAAATTTGGTTTGGAAATTTTGACCATACGCATCGGTTACATCGGGGATGACTTGTCCAAAGAGCGTCGATGGCATACCTGGGTTAGTCCTCGCGATCTGGCCCAGTTGATTCACATCGGGTTCACACATCCTCAATTGCATCATGAACTTGTCTATGGCGTCTCGGAAGTCCCTGATCCCTTCTTTGACAATCAAAATGCAGTTCGTCTGGGTTATGTTCCGCAGGATCGCCTGCTGGATCATGTGATGATTCCTCAAGTTCTCAGCCAGGAACCTGACTTAAACAGCATTGAGGGTGGCGTGGTTGGTGGAGGCTTCGCTGCGGTTGGTTTTGCGGGAGATCCTTTGAAGGTGCTTGCTCACAAGAACCTTTAAAAGAATTCATGGCATGGCCTTGAACAAGGCCGATTGGGTAATAGGCACCTCTGGCTAGCGGGTGTTTTCTAAACGTGGTTTGGCAGGGCAAAAAAAGGTATGTTTGGCTGACCATCTCCGGCTCCTCTTTGCCGATGGAACCTGTGTTGGGTCACTTTTGGCAGTGTCAGTGCCTTCAGTTGTGATCTTTGTGTCTCTGACGCGGCTTGGAGAGCTGTGATCCGGCTTTAGCCAACCCAGCAGGCGCAGCGAGCAGAAGCTTTCTCAGGGGATGAGGTCGCGCAACTTGAGGATGCCAGCGCCCTTGGCAGCGACGGCCTGCTTGTGTTCAATGGTGCTGAAGAGTCCTTCTATCCACTCTTGTCCTCCAACTCGATTAGAGGCTCAGTGCCACAGCGTAGTTCGGAATCGGTGATTCGAAACTTTGCAAAGGCCGAGTCAGATGGCCTGGGTCTTTCGAATTCGCGAGCCAGAGCATGTGCTTCTTGGGCTTCTTGCGCACCTCGGATTGAACGACGGTCACCCCCAATCCTTTGTCCATCGTCGCCGCAAAGGTCGTGTCATGGGTCACGGAAGGCTTCGAGCAAATGCTTTTGAATGCCAGAGCAAACATCGGTTGTGTCTAAAGCTTTGTTTTTGGAATTCGCTCTGGTTTAGCATCCCGTGCAGACCCCTGGGCGTCCACGCAGGTCTTGGCAGGATGTCCTGGATGAGACGGATCTATGTCATGCGGACTGCTGCACCTCAGGATACTTCGTGCTTCAAGATGCTGTTTCGTCTTGCCACGCATCTACGCTGTTCTACCTCTCACGCTCCATGTCCACCACCACCCCTGATCTGCTTTGGCCCCGCTCCTTTTGGAGCGATGTGCCCGATGCGGATCGGGCTGGGCTGCGCGAGGTGCTGGCGGAATTGCTCGGGCGTGGGGTGCTGCTCGGCGATGAAGGCAGTGGACGTGAGCTTTATCTCTTGGCTCGGGATCATTACCGCGCGCATGTCGAGGACTACTTGGCCCCATTGGCGCTGGAGCTGATCGTGGATGAGGACCACTCGCTCCTGCAGGCCCGCCCACGCACGGAGTCATGCTTGCTGCTAGGCCGGTTTGACAAGGATGAGACGCTGGTGCTGCTGACGCTTTGGCGACTGTACGATGATGAAATCAGCACTGGCAGCCAAGAGGCCGTGATCGTCACGGTCGATCAGCTCTGGGCGGCGCTGAAAGTTCACTTTGACCAAGTCATCACGCCGGAGAAATCGCAGATCGAATCCTGCCTGGCCCGACTGCGGCGGCATCGCCTGATTCGCACGCTAAAGCCGGAAGGCATGACGCAAGCGGGCGAACTGCAGATCGAGGTACTGCCTAGCTTGGCGCGTGTGATTCCCTTTGAGGATCTCGCGGCTTGGCAAGCGCGGGTGGAGAGCTTTCAGCCGACGAAAGAATCTGGAGAAGGTGAGGAGGTGGCGCCCGCATGAGTCAGGCACGCATCTCGCTCAGCCGCATCCTGGCGGTGAATTGGTATGGCTACCGGCAGTTCATCGACGTGGCCGGGCTCACGCTTATCACAGGGGCGAATGGCAGTGGCAAAAGCGCGCTGCTGGACCTGATCCAGTTCGTCATGCTGGGCGAGCAACAGAGCCGGTTCAACAAAGCGGCGGCAGGTGCTGGCAGCGGGCGTTCCCTGCGCGGCTACTGCCTGTGCGACACGAACACGACTGGGCGCGATGGGCAGGAGCGCTACCTGCGCCCGAGCAGTGTCACGCTAGCAGCGCTAGAGTTCACTTGGCCCCTGGCGGCGGGAGAGACCGAACCGCGTCGCGAGACCTGGGGCGCCCGCATTGAGTATGAAGGGCCTACCGCGAAGCCTTCGACGCTCTGGTTCCGCGCAGGACAGCGTCTTGCTTGGCAAGATTTCCTGCACAGCGAAGGCGGGCCCGAGGCGATGCAATTCCTGCCGGAAGACGAATTCCGCACGCGTGTGCGGCGGGAACTAGACGGCGATGTCTGGGACCGCCAAAAGGCCTACCTGGAGGAGATGGCCCTGCGCTCCCACCTTGGTTTTGATGCGGAGCAAATGGGCAAAACGCTGCCGCGAGCGATGGCCTTCGAGCCGGAGAGTAACTTCGAAAAGTTCGTGCGTGAGTTCTTGCTGGAACCCGGCATGCCGGATGTGAAGGCGGTGAAGGCGAGCGTGGATGCGCATCGCCGCGCGCAGGAGAGACTGGAGAAGATGCACGATCAGCTGGAGCGGCTGAAAAAGATCTCGGCACATCATCAGGAATGGCTCACCTCGCAGCGGGAGTCCGCGCTTTACTCCCACCTGAGCGAGGCCCTGAAGCATGAGGAAGCGGCAGAGACCCTGGCGCGCAATCAGTCCAAGCTCGAGGCCCTGCGCGCCGATCATCAAAGCAATCTAGACGCTCATGAACAAGCGGTGGAGGAACGGGAAAAGCTGCGCAGTGCCGTGGAAACCGCCCGTGCAGCCCTGGGCGACAAGGCGGTGAAGCTGGAAGAAAACGACCGCCGCCGCCGTGAACTCGACAAGGACATCCGCCGACTCGACACCACGGCCCATGAGGTGCGGGAACTTTTGCGCGAACGCGTGCGCCGCTGGCAGGACTGGATGCTGCACGCCTCTCGCCTCGGCCTGGACATCCCGGATAGCGCCTCGGGTCTGCTTTCCGCCATGCAAAGCACGGATGAGGGACGCGCCCTGAACGCGGCGCGGGAAATGCCGCCCGTGTATCATCAACTGCGAGATCAAGCCCTGGAGGCACTGCGCCCCATTGAGGCCAGGCTGGCCGAACATGAAGCCCGCAAGGCCGCCCTGCAAAAAGACCTTGGCCATCTCCAGGAAGGACAGGCCGCACCTGCCCCTCTGTTGAGTGCCCTGCTGGCTCGTGGTCAGCGGGCCGTGGCGCTCGGTCGTGTGGTGGAGGTGAAGCCTGCAGGTGAGAAATGGTGGCCACTGCTGGAAGCACTGCTGGGACCCTACCGCCGCGCGATTTTGGCTGATGATTTCCGCGCCGCTTGGGATCAAGCCCAGCAAACCCTGAGCCCCACCGAACCTCTCATCCATCCTGAGGAAGTCCCCGCAAGCCCGGTGGAAAAAGGCTCTCTGCGTGAACTGGTGGAAACGCAGCACGAACTCGCCAGCCGTGTGCTGGATCATCTGCTGGGTGGCATTGTCGCTGTGGTCAAAACATCGCAGCTGGAGAAACATGCACGTGCGCTTTCTCTCGAAGGCTGGCTCAAAGATCCGCCACGCCGCGTGCGCTTGCTGCCGGAGAAAGAGCTGACCTTGGGGCAAGAGGGCCTGCGCCGCCTGCGGGATCTGCGGGAGGGTGAGCTTCGCAGCACAGAGGCCGACATTCAGGAAGTGCGCCTCGACTGCGAGGACCTGCGCGCCTTTGTCCATCGTGGACGCGAATGGAGACTCGATCACTTCACGACGCCTGCGGGTGTGGAGGAACTGTCCTTGCTGCCGCGACTGCGCACCGAGCGTGCAGAGCTACAGGCCACCTGGGATCTGCTGGCCACGCCGGATCACGTGCAGTCCATGGAAAACCTGCGGGCGCAGAATGCCACGCTCGAAAGCGTGATGGAGCGCATCGGCAGCCTGAAGTCCGCGATCAACGCCTTCACCGTCGAGCAATCGAAGCTCGAAGACGCGCTGAAGGAAGACCAAACCACCGAGGCGCAGACACGCCTCGCGCGGCAGACCTCGCGGGTGCTCATCCGTGGCATCAGCGATGAAGAAATCGCCCATCGCATCGCCGCAGAACGCCAGAAAAACACCAGCTGGCGCAAATCCATCGAGATGTCCGCCGCACTCTCGCTTCACTTTCAAACCCGCGCCCAAGAAGCCCGCCGACTGCGCAACGGCCAGCGCTTGGAGCTACTCAGCTCCCATGCCGAACTCGGCGATGCCCTGGATGCTGAAGCGGAAGACAACACTGCTTTTGACAAACGCCGTGAAGACTTGGAATCCCATGAGCTCGAGCGCTTCAAGGCAGCCGCGCTAGAAGCCAAACGCGAGTGGGAAGACCGCTTGCAGCATCAGGTGCTGGACGTGCTCAGAGAAAAACTCAGCGAAGCCGACCGCACCAAGCGTGAGCTGAATCGCGCCATGGACCACGAGATCGGCGGCTGGCGTTACCAGCTCACCAGTCGGGCCGACAGAGCTCACAGTGGCATCTGGACGCTGGTGGAAAAAGGCCTGCCCAGCGGGAGCGAGATGGAGATCTTCAACGCCGTGAACCGGGAAGAAATCGAGCGCGCTAAAATCGAGCTCATGGCCGCTATCGACGCCGCCGACAATCCCGAAGACAAACGCTACCAGCGACTGCTCGACTACCGCTACTACCACCACTGGGACATTGAGGCCAAGCCCGCCGGTCGTGGCGAGGCGGCCGCGATCAGCCTGAACAAGAGCGCGAAAAAGCAGAGCGGTGGCGAAAACCAGGCCCCCTTCTTCGTCGCCACACTAGCCGCCTTCCGCCGCGTCTATGACCTCGGCCGCCGCGAGGAGCAGCAAAACCTTGGCCTCGTCGTCATGGATGAAGCCTTCAGCAAACTCAGCGGCGACCGCATCGACGACTGCCTAGCCCTCGCTCGGAACTTTGGCCTTCAGCTCATCATGGCCTTCCCCGAAGACCGACTGCCAACGATGTTCCAACACGCCGACACCGTCATCCAATGCCGTGTCGAACGCACTTACGACGAAGATACCGAGCAAGTCCGAAACATCGAAAACTGGGTCGTCCGCGTCGAAGGTAGTCGTCTTGCGGAATTGATGGTGTGAGCCTCCATCACTTCAGCGTCTTCTTTAGCCAAGCGATCATTTGCTGGGCATAGTCGCTGTTCAGCTTAGCCCAGCCGCCCATGCCGTGAGCACCGCCAGGGATCACCAGCGTTTCACAGGCATTGCCAGCGGCCTTCATCTTGGCCTCAAAATTCACGCTTTGCACCAGCGGCACCTGCTTGTCGTCATCGCCATGAATCTGGAAAAAGGGCGGTAGGCCTGGCTGGATGTGCTGAATGGGGGAAATCTCCGTCAGCTGCTTCAGCGCCGCTTCATTCAACTCTTCTTGGCCAATCAATCCGCCGAGTCCACCCAGCACGTTGCGTCGCTTGACCTGCAGGATGAGATCGTGCGGTGCATAAAATGCCACCACAGCGGCGACACGCGCATCCCCCTGCCCGGTGACGCCTGCCCAGGAAACAAGGTGTCCACCAGCAGACTCCCCGATGAGCGCGATGCGCGCAGGATCGACCTTGTACTCAGCCGCATGCGCCTTCACCCAACGAATGGCAGCCGCCACATCGTCCGCGCAAGCAGGCCAGCGATGCGCCGGAGCGAGTCGATAATTCATCGTGAACCAAGCGAAGCCAGCACGAGCCAGTGGCTCGAAAATCGGGGTGATGTAGGAGTGCTTGTCCCCCTTGGTGAAGCCACCGCCATGGACAAGGATGCAGGCGGGAAAAGGACCCGCCCCCTCCGGCACCCAGGCATCTAGCTCCAGCGAGACCTCACCGACCTTGGCGTATTCAATGTCTTGCTTCAGACCTGGAAAATGAAACGGCTTGGTGTCAGCTGCATTCAGCAGCGGGGTGAGGAGTAGGGCAGTCAGGACAGCGAGTTTCATGGTGGGCTGGCTAAACGGACTCTGCGCTCGGATTCACTCCTGGAAATCGCAGAGTCAGTGAGACGAGAAGCCTGCGCGAGCGCATTCGCTGGCATTTTTCTTGGCAAAAGAGAGCCCTTTCGGTAGCACTCGCCCACGCTGCGGCGTTTCGCAGCCGTTCACGACCCTCCTTCACCCTCCAACCCCCACCTACCCTACCCCCATGCCCCACGTCAGCACCAATGGCATTCAGATGTTTTATGAAGAACGCGGCAGCGGCGACCCGCTGGTCTGCATCATGGGCGTCACTGCGCCCGGAGGCGTGTGGGAAGCTCATGCCGCCGAGTGGTCAAAGCACTTTCGCTGCATCCTAGGTGACAACCGTGGCGTCGGCCAGACGGACAAGCCCGAGGGTCCCTACACCACGGCGATGATGGCGGACGACTACGCCGGCCTGATGGACCAGCTCGGCATCCAGCAGGCACGCGTCGTCGGTTGCTCGCTCGGCTCCGTCATCGCTCAACAACTCGCTTTGCGCCATCCTGAGAAAGTGAAAAGCATGATCCTGATGTGCACCTGGGCACGCCAGGACCGCTTCGGCCTCTACACCTGGCAGCACCTGATGAAATGCAAGTCCACGATGCGCCCGGAGGACTTCATGCACTACGTGCAGATGCTGATCTTCACCAAGCCCTGGTTCGACAACGATGACTGCTGGAGCAACCTGCAGCAGGGCCTGAAGGACGCAGCCACCAATGCTGCCCCACAGCCCGTGCACGCCATGGAGGCCCAAAGTGCTGCGGCCATCACCCACAACACGATCCATGAACTAAAAAACGTGAAGTGCCCCACCCTGGTCATCGGCGGCAAGAACGACACCTTCACCCCCAAGTGGATGAGTGAGGAAGTCGCCGCTGCCATCCCAGGGGCGGACCTGCATCTCTATGACGATGCCGGCCACGCCTTTCATTGGGAGTGCCTCAGCGACTTTAACCCACGCACGACCGAGTGGCTGCTAAAGCACTAAGTACCGCTCCGCTTTACCTCACTGGTGCCACGGCCTCTGGAAAGTCCAGCTTGGCCGTGGCTCTGGCGGAACGCATCGGCGGAGAGCTCGTCAATGCGGATGCTTTCCAGCTGTATCAGGGGCTGGACCTGCTGACCGCGAAGCCAAACACTGCAGAGCTGCAACGCATTCCTCATCACCTCTACTCGGTCCTTTCTCCTGAAGATGCCTGCGATGCCCAACGCTACCGCCAGATGGCGCTGGAGGTCATTCAGCAAATCCAGGCCCGTGGGCACCAGGCGATCGTCGTGGGGGGTTCTGGACTTTACCTAAAGGCACTGTCCCACGGCCTGGCCGAGCTGCCAGCAGGTGATGAAACGCTGCGTGCCCAACTGCGTGAACTGCCGCTGGAGGAAAAGCAGCGTCAGCTCCTGGCCCTAGACCCGCAGGCGGCACAAAATGTGCCGCTGGCCAATCCACGCTATGTCGAGCGCGCACTCGAAATCTGCCTGCTCACGGGACAACCACAGTCTGTCCTGCGGCGCAGCTTTGCCACAGCCCAGCCCTGGGGCCGAGGGGTGGTGCTGACCTGGGACCGTGCGGTGCTGCACCAGCGCATCCATGAGCGCACGCGGCAGATGCTGGCGAGTGGACTCCTCGAAGAAGTGGCTGCCTTCCCCGACTGCGGCGGTGCTCTGGAAAAGGCCATCGGCCTCGCCGAACTGCGCGCTCATCTGCGCGGCGAAAGCACGCTCGACCACGCCATGGATGCGATGGAGCAAGCCACCCGCCGCTACGCGAAGCGGCAGGGCACGTGGTTTCGACGTGAAAGCTGGATGCCACCGCTGCCGCTCACGCCGAACCAACCCGCAGACGCGACTCTGGAACTGCTGCTGCATCTTTGGGCACCGAGTTCAGGCACGGATTGAGCCGCACCCGAGGTGATTCATTTTCAGAGAACAAGCGTGGCAAAGCTGTGACGCTCTTGGCACCCTTCGCGCTTGCCAGAGATTCATTCCTTCGCGACAAAGACGCGCTCCCCCACATGCAAGATTTCGCTGAAACGCCTGCCTTTCCCACCGCCCAAGACCTCGCCGCCGGGCTGCCCCAGTTCGAGGTGGAGCAGTGCCTGTCTGTAGGGCAGGAAAGCGCGATCTACCTAGGCATGCAGCCCGCGCTGGAGCGCCGAGTCATGATCCGTGTCATGGCCGAGCCGACCACTGCCGATGCAGCCACCCGGCTCATGGATCGACTGCGGGCACGCGCCCGGCTGGTGCATCCACGCATCGTTGCTGTCTATGACTTCGGCCGCTCTCTGAATGGTTACCTTTACCTCGTCACAGAGCATGTGGATGGCCGGATGCTCTGCGACCTGATTCAGGAGCGCGCCGTGTCCCCCAAGATGGCCTACGGCCTAGCGCTGCAGCTGTGTGACATCCTGAGCCTGCTGCATGGCCAGGGCAGTCTGCACGGCTGCCTCAACACGCGCACCCTGCTCGTGGACAAGGAAGGGCAGATGAAGGTCACCGGCATCGGCATGTGCCTGACGCCCTCAGGCGAGATCTCCTGGCTGCAAGAAGGCGCTGCTAGCATCGAGCAGGACCTCTACGATCTCGGGCTCGTCTTGCATGAGATGTTTGCCAAAGAGCCGCTGGATGGGGAGGGCAAAGTCTCCCGGAACATTCCCCCCGCCTTTGGGGCCGTGCTGCGCCGCTGCCTGCATGCTGAGATCGGAAGACGTTACCCCAGTGCCGCTGAGATCAAGGAAGCTCTGGTCCAGGCCCTGCGCACCCAGCAGAGCGCTGCTGCCAAGTCTGCAGCCCCGATCAGCAGTGCCACACCCCACTTGGTCGAAACCCAGCGCGCGCCGGCTCCCGCCCACCCAGCAGCAGCAGTGGCCCCTAGCCCAGCACCTGCCGCAGCGGCTGCCTCAAAACCCACCGCCGCAGCAGTCGCCCCCCCTCGCTACGCGCCCGGCCGCCCCCCTGCACCTGTGGTGCGCGCCCAGCCTTCCTTCATGAAGAAGTTGGATGACTTCCTCTGGTCCTGCCTACGCGCCAGTCTCCACCTCGCGGTGTTCGGTGCTACCGCTGCCATCCTGCTTATCTTTTACGTGATGAAGGACAAAATCGTCCTCGACCCCGATGCAGACCTTCCTGTCGCCCAAGAGCCCGCCCTGCCTGGTGAGATGCTAGGCAGCCTCCCCCCTGCCCCGGAGCTTCCGCAGACCCCGGTGACTCCTCTTTCCACCCCCATCAGCCTGCCGCCACCCGCACCCAAGGCTGATCCACTGGCCGGGCTGAAGGCGGAATACCGCGCCGCCGTGCAGGCCGAGGCCACCGCCGCGCTCGACCGCGTGAACCTGAATGAACTGCCCGCCTTTCAGCAAGAGCTGAAGCGCCTGCAAAACGGCGAACCCATCCCCGAGGTGGATGAACCCGGCATCCCCGCCAGTCTGAAGCGGCTGCGCGAGGACTACCGCCAGAAACGCGCCGCCCAGATGCGCTGAGCCACGCGCAGACTTGCATTGGACAAGACTCCGGGTTTCTCGGATAAACGCGGCCCATGACCGCCGACCAACTCCTCATCGACGTGGGCAATGGCCGCACCAAGCTCGGCCTTTCCTCACACGAGTCCATCCTGGATCGACGCGACCTGCCCACGCATGGCATCACGGTGGAATCGATTTTGGAAAAGCTGCAGGGCTGGAGCTTTCGCCAAGCCATCCTCGCCAGCGTCGTGCCCGCCGTCGTGCCCATTTGGCAGGCCGCCCTGCCAGGCCTGCACGTCCTGCGGCACGACACCGCGCTGGGCATCGGCATCCGCTACCCACGTCCAGAAACGATTGGCGCAGATCGCTTGGCCAATGCCGTGGCGCTCGCCCACCTGCATGGCGCGCCCGGCATCGTCATCGACTTCGGCACCGCCGTCACCTTTGACATCCTGTCCCCCGACCATCACTACATCGGCGGGGTCATTGCCCCTGGGCTACGACTGATGACCGACTACCTGCACGAACGCACCGCCCTGCTTCCGCGCGTGGAACTCGCCGAGCCTGCCTCCGCCATCGGCACCTCGACCCTCTCTGCGATTCAAGCCGGAGCCGCCATCGGCTACCGTGGCATGATTCGCGGCATCCTGGAGGCGCTGAAAAAAGAACTGCCCGGAGGCGACCACGCGCACGTCGTGGCTACGGGGGGCGATGCCGAATGGATCATCGCCGGCATGTCGGAGCAGATCACCGTGGACCCGGATTTGACCTTGCACGGCCTGCGCTTGGTGGGGCGACAAAGCGGCTAAGAGCTGCCTAACAACCCAAAACGAATTCATAATCCAAGCGCCGCCACGACCTCCGCCTCAGAATGCCCCAGAGCAAAGAGGTCTCTGCGAAGATCCTCCCTAGCAGATTCAAAGAGCCGGGCAAATTTGCGCACAGCGCTGAGTCGGCCTTCAGGCGTCCCGAAGGCCAGCAGGGCGGTCATCCGGCGGGCCGCCGCATCATGCCCAACGCCTTCCAAAGTGCCTAGGAAGGGATACTCGGCAATTCCATCTCTTTTTTGCTTCGGCATGCTTTGCAGCACCTCGGAGATCACACTGCGGGCAGCCGCTCCCTGGCAAATGAAATGATGCACCATCTCGCTGCTGCTCACTCTGAGATCCTGTGTCTGTATCAGTTCCCTCGCTAAGCGCACCGCCTCTTCCCTCGGGGCATGAAGCACATACTCACTCGCAAATTGGATCAGCTCATAACCTTTGAAGGCACCATCGCCCACATCATGCATCGCCATGGCGTAGCGGTAGGCACCTCCCATGTCACGTTTCATCCACACTTCCGCTAGGTTGCAGGGCATGATTGCGGGTCTCCGGGGATCATCAAAGGGCAGGTGGCTTCGTTCGATGATGAAATCTCCCAGCTTTTTCAGGTCCATCTGGGGGTGAAACTCAAAGGGGATCGTTGAGCTCGACTCACTGCGTTTCGGCACATTCATCACGCGGATCGCATCCTCAGCCGTGAGGTGCTTCAGGCTCACGCTCAGCAGCGTCGATACAGGGATAAGATCCGCATCATGAGCGGCATTGAGGGCTAGACCATAGTTCAAAACCTGACGTGGCTGAGTTTCCGCCAGAGTCTCAAAAAGGAGATCCATCCAGCCGTCGCGCTCTTCTCCAGGCTCAGCTGCCAGCAGCCAAGCCGTCGCCGCAGCCAGATCCCGCTTTGCCCAGCGCAGCAGCAGTTCGTGCAGGCGCTTGGCTCGTTCTTCTTCCGGCAGGCGGGTGTCATCGGCCAGACGATTGGCCATGGATTCATCATCTTCGCTGGCCGCAGGCGTCGGCCCGCTCTTCGGGCGTGCTTGGGCTTGCTGGGTCGAGTAGCTCGGCAGCCTGCGCTCAGGTTTTCGGGTGTTGCCATCCGCCGCAGGCTTCAGCAGGTAAAAACCAGCCCCAGCCATCAAGGCCAGAATCAGACTTATGGAGAAGGAGCGTTTCATGCGTCTTTGCTGATGAGGTAGAGGATGAAGAGGATCACGAGAACGATCCCGAGCAGGTTTTGGCCCGGTTTCTTCTTCCCGCAACGGGGGCAGGCGTCGGCATCTCGGGCGCAGTTGTTTTGGCAGTGAGGGCAGCGTGGCATGGATGTGTGGGCAGGTTTGTCTGCACAGATGGAAACAAGATTTCCAAGACATCAGGTGCGATGATTTCCGAAAAACCTTCAGCCAAGGTTTGGCGATTTGGAGTTCCGAAACTCTCCCGGAAGCTGTCAAAAAGAGGAACCCATTTTTGCCCTCCATCTTTTTGCCAGCCCGGCTTGGAGCCAAACCAGCAAAACCCAGAATGACACCGCAGAGCAACCGAACCCCTTGCGCTGAAGTGGGGGAACGGGAGTAACTTCCTCGAAGTCAGTCGATGGATAAAGCGGTCTATGTTTAGGCACCCAAGTTTTATGGCAGTAGAATGGGGGCATCAGAATGGCTTTGAATCTCAGATATTCTACTGCCCCCATTCTGTTGCCATAAATTTCCCCGTGCCTAGGTCAAGTTAGTCAGGAGACGCATTCAGAAAGCCTTCCTCTGCGGTTGTCCCATCTCTTGCGGTGTGAAACGGCTCCCGTTCAGTGGCTGCAAAAGGACTTCAGCAGGGACAGGCTGCCGCGCCAGCCGAGGGCCAGGACAGTGACGGCGATGGTACTCTTCACTGCTCATTTCAGAATTTGTACCACCCCGGTCTGCCAGTAGAATCTCACTAAGCAAGTCATTCTCAACATCCCGGACATGATTGCACCGCAGCTCACGCCCGATGTGGCGGGCATCAGTCAGGTGATCGTGGAAAATATGGCCGCCCAGGCTTATCGGAGCGGCATCCTTTCCTCGCGGGAGGTTTCCGTGCTGCTCGGCCATGAGAGCCGCTGGGAGACGGAGGACTTTCTTGCCGCCCACGATGCGTGGCCTGACTTGACCGCCGAAGAAGCAGCCGAGGACTCGCGTGCCTTGAACCGTCTTATGGCTTCATGATTGTCATCAGTGACACCGGGCGGCAGCGGCTGAAACGCCAGTGAAGCACTAGCAACCTCCCTCTCTGTTTTGGAACGGGTTGTAAAGCTTCAGGCCCGTGATGTGATCAAAGTCATCTGTATTCCGCGTCACCAGTTCCAGATTCAGGCACAGAGCCGTCGCGGCGATCAAAGAATCCCCGAGGGACATCTTCTTCTGCTGCCGCAGTTCCACGGCCTTATCCACCACCGCATCCGTGAGGGAGAGTCGTGTCCCTGTTTGGAGGAATTCCTCCAGGTCACGCTTGTCCTCATCGGTGAGCTGATGCCAGCCCAGCACCTCCACCCGTGTCACTTGGGAAAAGGCAAACGCCTCGGCGGTGATCTCATCACGCAACCAGTCATTGGCAGGCTGCACCGCGTAGATCAACGATGTTGCTGTCCAGCAGTCTCATTGGGCACGTCCTGCTAGGGGGCGATCAGCCCGTTGCTCACGCTGCCAGCTCACCGGATCAGCGATGCCGCCCCGCTTGGCGATCCGGCTCAGAGCCTCCTTGCCTGCGGAACGTCGCCTTGGCTCATTCACCGCCTCATCCTTCTCTGCCGCCTCGAGTTCGATGCACTCCAGCAGCCCCACGAGCAGATACTCCAGCTTGGCCGCCCGCTGAGGCGGGAGCAGGCTGAGCTGATGGTCGATGCGTTGGGCTATAGCTCTCATAGGGTTCAGGATAGCCTGCTAGAGCGAAAAGGCAATTCCCTGGAATTCAGTGGCTGTAAAAGGACTTCAGCAGGGACAGGCTGCCGCGCCAGCCGAGGGCCAGGACGGTGGCGGCGATGGGGAGCAGCAGGCCCTGGGTCTGCTGCTGGGCGTAGTGCTGCCAGCACCACAAGCCTCCGCCCAGCACCGCCACCGTGGCGAGCGTGCTCTGCACCTTCAGCCAGGTGTTCGGGTGCCCGCAGTCCGGCTGCTGGCACTTCTGCGCAAAGCGGGACATCACCTCCCCACAGTTCGAGCACGCCTTCTGCCGCCATCCGCTCGGCTTCTGCCCGCTTCGAAGGCTCTCGCCACAGTGCGGACAGGTCCGGGCTGATTTGGCGATTTCTTTGCCGCAGGTGGGGCAAGGTAACAGGGATTGCTTGCTCGCAGCCGCATGACCAACTGCTGAAGCAGGGACTTGTGTTTCACCGGGAAATCGAATCAAAGGTTCTGTCTTCAACCTAACCCAAAGGTGATAAAACAATGCAATGTAACCAAACTCGCCCTCCAAGCCTGACCTCAAGTCTAGAACATCTCGCTTGGGTGCCATTTTTTTGTGGTCTTCGAGCCATATTTGTCCTGCTGATTGAGGAACAGAAACATGATATATACTACCAATGGAAGATGATGGAAGCCGTATAGAAACTTCGCCATTTGAAGTGGCTAATCTAAGCTCCCAAAATCCATCAAATGTGCAGCCTCGGTTGGAAAAATCACTCAAAGCTTCAAACGGCAGAATAAGAGATAGCAAGCCTGAAAATAATCCGAGCATTACCAGCGCGATACCACCACAGAAGATCGCTACATCCTTGAAGCTGATGGATGTTCTCAAATCCTGCACGCTTTTCTCAACGAAGCCACTACCCCAGTGTAATGCAAAAATGGCCAAAGAAGCCAAAACTGATATGATCACCAAGCCGATGACAGTCCCGCAAACTAAGTTTGTAAATGTAATTGGACGCACACGCCTGATCCAGGGTAGTTCGCTAATATTTTTGATTCTGAAGCTTGTCATCTTTTCACCAACGATGCGAATGTGCTGTTTTGTGAGGCAGAATACTTTTGGGTATATGACACCCTGTTTCACAAGCCAAGAGCTGGGTGGAGAATCGAAACCTTTTAGATGAAGTAACGGACGGTCATTCACCTCAGCCGTGAAGTCTGTCGAGGTGTTGTATAGCGAATTCGGCCATTCAGAACCAAAGCGATGTCCTTGATTGACCAAAAGGCGTGTAAAACTCAAGAGGCAAATGTCTGATCGGTCGTTTTGATCCTCTCCAGAGTCTCCAACGAGTGCCTGAGCTACCCAAAAAAGTGATTCGCATCTTTCTGCACTTAAAATCCCGCCATCCCAAGCATGGAGATCAGCGGATTGGCAGATTGGTTTTAGGCCGTAAAGAAAATCGGAGCGATTACCGAAACCTCCATCACCATAAAGGTAGTCCTTCTTGTCAAGATAGCCTGGCAACCATTTACAAATTCGCCCTCTTCGATCCCATTGCCTCAACTCGTAGTATGGCTGATTTGATTCACCATTTTGGCATGCTGAGTTGAATCGACGATCACATGCCACAAGGTCGCTGAGACTAATTGGAAAGGGCAGTGAAGTCCCATTGATTTTGAGTGTGCCTTTAAACGGAAGCAGCTTATGGCTGGCAGACTCTTTGAATAAATGTTTTTGTGAATTCTTAACAAACTCATCATGGGAATGAGGCGCAATGTACAAGGTATCGGTCTTTGAATATACTGTCGTTACCGCTAATCCTAAGTGGTGCCAAAAATAGCTTACAACTGTCGGCAAGGATTTGTCTGGGAGTTCAGATTCAGAATACTTCCCCAACACTTGCATCCAGTCCTCAATCGTCGTTGTGAGTGAGAAGTCGAGGCCGTTGACGACGAGGCTTGTTTCTCCGAACTCGATGACGATGGAGGCAGGATCGGGAGTGGGGTATTCTTCGTCGGAAATTGGGGCGGATGAAGTGGCTGGGGGTGCAGCTGATTGGATAGTTTTGAGTGCCTCCGCGAATTCCGCCACACACTTGTATCGCTCCAGCGGCTCGGCGTGGATGGCTTTGGCGATGATCTCGTCGATGCGTGGATCTTTGACCCACTCGGAAGCTAGCTGGTAGTTGCCTTCGGGGAAGCGCTGGGTGAGGAGCTGGTAGAGGATGATGCCAAGGGCGTAGATGTCGGCGGGTTTGTCGGCCTTTTTCCCGGCCTTTACTTCGGGGGCCATGTAGCTCTCGGTGCCGAGGGTGAGGCCAGTCTGGGTGTGCAGGCCGTCGAGTGCCAACTGGGGGCGGGCGATGCCGAGGTCGAGGATGATGGCGTGGTCATCCGGCGCGCGGAGGAAGATGTTCGCGGGCTTCAGATCGCGGTGGATGATGCCTTTGTCATGCAGCGCGGCGGTGCCGGCGCAGAGCTGCTGCATGAGCGCGAGGATGCGGGGCAGGGTGAGGCGTTCTTTGTCCTGAATGACCTCCACCAGACTGCGGCCTTCCAGGTAAGGCATGACGAGGAAGGGAACGCCGTCCGCCGTGAGGCCGCGATCCACCAAGGTGACGATGTGGGGATGTTTCAGCTCGCGGAGCATCTGAATCTCCCGATGGAAGCGCTCCACGAAGTCCCCCTCCGCCAGGAGGTCCGGGCGCATCACCTTGATGGCGACCGCGTGGCCTTTCTGCGTGTCCGTGGCCTGATACACGGCCCCCATGCCACCATGGCCGATGAGTTTCAGAATGCGGTAGTGCGGGTGGCTGGCTCTGAGCTTGCCGGAGAACTCCTCCGCCGACCAAGGCGTCCACGCCATGGGGCCGGAGGAGGCCAAGGAGGGCAGGGCGGCATCGGCGAATATCTTTTTGGCGGCGTCGGTGGGGATCATGGGAGGCAAGGGTGAGGTGAAAGGGGAGTTTTGGCAGGAAGATTCTGGGGCAAGAAGATGGGAAGCAGGAAGGTTTCCCGGCCTCTGTCTTTCCTGGCCGTTTCAGAGGGCGTTTTGCAGGGCGATCATTTCATCGCGGGCTGCTTCGCGGCTGCTGATTTCAATGGCACGGTCCGCGATGAGCTGGTTATAGCGGTTTCTCATCCTAGTAAGCTGGGATTTGACCGTCTCCAGCGGCATCTGGAGCTGGGCGGCCAGTTCGGCGAGAGTCTGGCCCTCCATACCGAAGAGGTGGGGGCGAAGGGCCTGAAACAGCTCCAGGCAGCCATCGTAGCGGCGATCCTCCTCCAACTCCTTTTCGGCGCTGCGGAGAATTTCCATGGCGAGGGTGCGCTCGAAGAGCTTGTCCGGCGTGAGGTCATCGTGGCCCTCAGCGGCGTAGCGTTCAGCGGCGTCGAGGGACTCGAAGGAGATGAGCTTCCGGGTATCGCGTTTTTGAGCCTGGGCGTGGGCGCGGGCATTGTGGAGGAAATTGCCGAGGCAACTGAGCACAAAGGTGCGGAAGCTGCCCTTGGCGCGGTCCGCCTTGCCGAAGGTGCTTTTTTCCAAGGCGCTGAGGAAGAAGCTCTGCGTGAGGTCCTCCGCATCGTGCTCGCTATGCCCGTCCCGGCGGATGTAGGCATAGACGGGATACCAGTAAGCCTGGCAAAGCTGCTCCAGCGCCTTCTGCGTCTGTGGACTGGAAGGATCGGAGGCGTGGGCGATGAGGGTCCAGCGGGTGGGGAGGAAGTTGGGGTCGTTGGGTTTCATGATGAGTGCGAGGTCTGCATGAGTATCAAAAGGAAAACCTGCCGCTGGGGTGCAGGGAAAGGTGAAAAAAGTATCGGGGCGAGGCGGAAGGGGGCACATCGGGCTGCGTGATGCCTTTGCAGCAATGCCCCTTTCACCCTCGCGTTCTGGCGAATGTGCCTCCGGGCGGCGCAGGCTAGAGTGCCTGCATCATCTGGATTTGACCTTGCACGGCCTGCGCTTGGTGGGCACTCTCGCGGCCCTTTCCCATGCCTGACACACCCCGCACCTCCATTGGCATCGACTTCGGCGGCACTGCCGTGAAAATCGGCGTTTGCCGCGATGGCGAGCTTTTGACCACCGACGAGCCCATCCCGACCGCGAACTTCGCGGGTCCTGCTGCCCTCATCGGCGAGATGGCCGCCCGTGTGGAAAAGCTGCGCCAAGCCTACCCTGACATCTGCGCCATCGGCGTGGGCGTGCCGGGGCTGGTCGATTTCGAGCATGGCTTTGTCCACGTGCTGACCAACGTGCCCGGCTGGAAGCACGTGCCGCTGAAAACCATTCTGGGTGAGCGCACGGGCCTGCCCGTTGTTGTCGAAAACGACGCCAACGCCATGGCCTGGGCCGAGTTCCGCTACGGCGCGGGGCGCGGGCTGCAAAACATCGTGGCGCTGACCCTGGGCACCGGCATCGGCGGCGGTCTCGTGCTGAATGGTCAAATGTATCGCGGCAGTGGCTGCGCGGCGGGTGAGATCGGCCAGATGAGCATCGACTTTGACGGCAAAGCAGGCCACTACGGCAACCTCGGTGCCCTCGAAAAATACACAGGCAACAAGGAGATCGCCGAGCACGCCGTGCAGCGCTACGCCGAGGCGCACGTCTCGAAGACGCCCGAAGAGTGCACGCCCAAGAAAATCGCCGAAGCGGCCAAAGCAGGCGATGACATCGCGCGCCAGGTCTGGGATGAGGTGGCCGACTGGTTGGGCACATCCATCGCCAGCATCGCCTGGCTGCTGAACCCGGACGCCTTTGTCATCGGCGGCGGCGTGGCCCAGGCGGGCGACCTCATCTTTGATCCGCTGAAGCGCAAGGTGCAGTCCATGCTAAGCACCGTCGTCTGGGAGCGCCTCCAGATCGTGCCCGCCCGCTTCAGCAACGAGGCTGGCATCATCGGCAACGCCGCCCTCGCGGCGGATGCGGTGAAGTGATCCGCCGCTCAGGGAGGCAAAGGCTAAACCCGTGAGGTGGGCTTTGGCTAGGTGCTTGTGGATGCAAATCAAGAACCTCAAGCGAGGATGGGAGACCTGAACGCGTTCTTTGGCGTTCACATCCCTTTCCTTCCTCATGCCAACCATCGCCATTTTAGGAACCTTTGACACCAAGGGCATCGAGCATGCTTTTGTGGCGGAGTTCATTCGTGCTCGGGGTTTCGAGACGCTGTTGATTCACGCGGGTAGCCTCCATGAACCGGCCATCGTGCCGGACATCGGCAGTGCTGAAGTCGCTGCCGCAGGCTCACCCGAGTGGCAGAGCATCTTGGCACGCCAAGACCGTGGAGAATGCGTGAGTTTGATGGCCCAAGGCGCTGCCAAGCTCCTCGAATCCTTAGCAGCCAGCGGTCGCGTGCAGGGCATCCTCTCCCTGGGGGGGGGCGGCGGCACCGCCATTTGCACAGCGGCGATGCGAGCGCTGCCGATTGGTTTTCCCAAGCTGATGGTTAGCACCTTGGCGAGTGGCAACACAGAGCCCTACGTGGGAACCAAGGATATCCTCATGATGCCAGCCATTGCGGATGTGGCAGGCATCAATCGCCTGACACGGGTGATTTTCGAAAACGCTGCTGGAGCCATCTGCGGCATGGTAGAGGCGGCTGTAGCTCGACAGAATGCCCCGGTGTCTGACAAGCCGCTCGTGGTGGCAAGCATGTTTGGCAACACGACCAGTTGCGTCATGGAAGCGAAACGAATCCTAGAAGAGGCTGGCTATGAAGTGCTCATCTTTGCTGCCACCGGCAATGGTGGCAAGACGATGGAATCCCTGATCGAAAGCGGCATGGTCTCAGGCGTACTCGACATCACGACGACAGAATGGGCCGATGAACTCTGTGGTGGTGTTTTGACCGCAGGTCCACACCGACTGGAAGCTGCGGCCAAAGCGGGCGTGCCTGCCGTCGTCGCGCCTGGTTGCTTAGACATGGTCAATTTTGGTGAACCCGACAGTGTTCCAAGCCGCTACCAAGGCCGCACCTTTTACCAACACAATGCTCAGGTCACCCTGATGCGCACGACACCCGATGAATGCCGCCAGCTAGGACACATCATCGCCGACAAGATCAATCGCTACACGGCCCCCGTCACTGTTCTGATTCCGCAAAAAGCCATCAGTGTCATCAGTGCCGAAGGAAAAGCCTTTCACGATCCCCAAGCGGACCAAGCGCTGTTTGATTCTCTTCGTCAGATGCTGAAGCCCGAAATTCCAATCCAAGAGATGCCCGTGGAGATCAATGACCCAGCCTTTGCCAGAGCCTGCGTCGAGTGTCTGTTGGCGAACCTGAAGTCTGCCAAAAACAAAGCTTAGCCCGATCTCTACAGTCCAAAGAACTCAAGCCAAGCAGTCAGCGAAGCGATCATGCAGCACAGTCTTTTTAGTTCAGCTGATGGACCTCAATGTCCTTGCCATGATTCTCTTTCACGGGGCCAGTGGTATGGATCTGACACTTCTCTGCCTTGGAACCGATCACCACCGGCAGGGTCGTCTCATTGCGGAGGATCAGGTCACGCACCAGTCGTTCACTGTTTGCGGTCGCATTCTCCCCCATCGCTGGAGGAGTAAAACCGATAAGGATGGGAAGCGCCTGGCTGCGTTTGCCTGTGATCCTCACTTCATTGCCGTTGCCGTAGATGGCGGCGAGCGCGTGGACATTGATCCCTTCTGCCTCGGTGGGTAGCAGTTGCACATCCACCTTGGCTTTGTCACCCTCGACATAGAGCAACGGGCCAAACTGCGCATCACCCCGGCAGGCGGTGATCACAGCACCGCTGGATACCCAGAAAGCCCGCTCGCAACCTATGGCTGTGCAGTTTTCGAGCCGAGGGGCAGACTTGGTGCGGATCTCGAAACCACCGCGCATGTTCTTCACCGTGCACTGGATGAACCGTAGGTTTTGATGCGTGTGATAGGTGCGAAAGCCATCCTCTGAAAGCGCCTTCATGTAGCCGGGTTGGATGCGTGACGTTCCACTACGGTTCTGCATCACGGACATGAACTGCTTGTCAAAGGCTAGGCCGGAGGTCTCGGCGAGCATTTCATCCGTGCGACGCATGACACCTTCTGCATGGCATTTTTCAAAGGTAACATCGTTGCAGTTTTCTTGAAGATAAAACGCATGACCAAAGGCTTGGCTAAAAACCTTGCAGCCGATGAGGTGCGTGCCGCTGCCCGTGATGTGAATGCCACTGTGCTTGAGACCACCTTTGCCAAACAGATCACCATAACCGTAGGGTGCAGACCCGCGCACATGCACCGTGCAATCACGTAGCATGTTGCCCGTGCCTGTGATGCCGAGCACCGCTCCACCATTCGCTTTTCCCTCGCCCACACTGGTGATAGTTAGACCCTGGAAGCTGTTGTTTGTGCCGCTGATCACAAATTCATCCGTGTGAATCGGTGCACGCAACGCCTGCCGAAGTGCCGTATCCAGCTCCAGAATCACGCCTCTGAGATCGAAGCTGTTGTTGCTGCCGCTGAAGTTGATGAAGTGCCAAGCCTTCTGCTTTTTCCGCTCTTGGATCGTGGAGAGTGGAATGAAGTCCACGAGTCGATAGTGGCCCGGCTTCAACTTCACCTTCTGCCCGCTTTGCGTGGCCACTTGGGCCAGTTCAGTGAGGCTTGAAATCGTGCGTAGGCTATCTTCAGCAAAGGCTGTTGTGATCAACGCACAGCAAGTGCCGACAAGCCCGAATAAGGATGAGGGAAACATAAGGGGTGAGCCGCTACTACGCTTTTGAGTTCGCTGCAAATGTGCCATCCCATGTGCTTCCAAACCATGCTCTGCTTTATGGCGAAAGCCTGCAAAAGCGACGAATGCCCGGAGCAGGTGAGCCAACTGCCAGCTCAAAGCAGACTTCGCACCTGCTTCATCGAGTCCGAAAAGCACTCATGCACATAGGCCATGGCCTTCTTCACCTTCGCCTGGGCAGCGGGATAGTCAGCATCAATGGCGGTGAGGTTTTCGAAGATCTTTTTGACAGGCGTCTCGTCCATTTCGAGCAACCACTCGGGCAGGCCGATGTCTTTGAACATCCAGCACTTCGGCGAGTGGAACTCGGAGTAGGTGTGGATGATCGGCGTGCCGTTCGCGAGGGCGATGATCGGCGAATGCGGCTCGTGGCAGACGACGGTGTGGGCACGGGCGAAGATCGAGGCGGCCTCGTCGGCATTCCAGAAATACTCCAGATTCACGACGTGCTTCTGGATCTCCGGCGGCAGCGGATCGTGAATGAGACGCTTGTTGTGGCCCATCTCCTTGATCGTCTCCGGTGCGATGAGCACCTTGTGGCCGGTCTTTTTGACCCAAAGCGTGACAAGCTCGCGGAACTTTGCCGCGCGGCGTTCATCATCGGCGATCTGCTTCGGCGTGGGATGCAGCGGGTTGAGCTTCTCCGGCCGCGGATCGTCCACGCCGGGGTATTTCGGCGTGTTCGTGCGGATCATGACGGTGATGAACTTCTTCTCCTCCAAACCGAGCTTTTTCATCGTGGCGATCCCGCGCTCGTCATCGCGCACATCAATCCCGAAACAGCCATCCGGCCCGAACTCCGCCTTCACGCCGGCGCTTTGCAGAATGCTCAGCGTCTTCGTTTCACGCGTGTAGATGAAGGAGGCCGCGTTCAGCAGCTCGATGCGCTCCGCCGCGCCCTCGCCCTGCACCATGGTGGGGAAGAAGGACTGGCCGAAGAGGCCGTAAGGTCGGCCATGCTGGCGGCAAAACTTCATGTAGCTGAGGTCCTGGCCCATGCCAGAGTTGCGGATGAAGAGATCGCAGCTTTTGATCGCGTCTTGGAGCTTGAGGTCCTTCTCGCCTTTGCCGTCGAGCTTGCCTTGCAGGAACTCGACCTTCGGAAAACGGGCTTTGAGCATCGCGAGGATGCGCTCGTCCACCTTCATTGCCCACACGATGACCTTCACCTCCGGCAAATGCTGCTCTAGCACACGCAAGGTGCCCGGCGTGTGACCGATGTCGCCGATGTTGATCGTGTCCCAGGCCGATTGCAGCACGAGGGTCTTCGGTTTGCCATCGGCGGCAAAAACGGAGCCGCCGAGCGCGGCGGTGACGGCGGAGATGAAATGACGGCGCGTGGGCATCATGATGGAAACCTTGGAAAGGTCGCTGAAACGCCGTTTTGGACAGGAACTGACGACGAATCTGTCATCCTATCTGATCGACAGTCCTGCAACGATCCTGGCAATCTGCGCTCGATGAATTGCCATGTGCGTGGCAGTCAGCGCGTGCCATCCAGCTGCGTCGAGCGGGCCAAACCAAGGATGGGCATACTTGGCGACTGTTCTGAGTTCCGCGATGGCAGCGACAGTAGAGAACACAGCATCACAAGAGGACTCGTAGTTGGCTTCTACATCGCCGGATAGGTCTGCTCGTGGCTTCACATCGGCGGTGCTAGCTTTTTTGGCGGGCACTTTGCCGTGGGCTAGCGACTTGATGACCATGGCAAAAACGGTGTTCGTGATGCACAAGTGCTCCAGCGTCATCCAAACGGACCAAAAGCGACTGCTATCTTCTAGGCCTCGAAGTCGCGGGATGAGGACTTGCTCGCCACGTCGGTCCGGCGGGCACTGCGCGAGGATCTCACGAATCGCAACCCGTTCTCGCAGAAAGCGGGCCGTGAAAGCCTCGCGTGAGCCAAAACGCCGTTTCAGGGCAAAGAGCCCTCTCGCAATCCAAAGCTCAGGAGCGGGCAACCCGGCTCCAGGAGCTGCCAGAGAGGGTTTGATCAAGGTTTCCATGCGTCGGAGCCTTGCTGATTGCTTGCTTATTGCAAGTGACTCTGTTTTTAACCTAAAGGTGCTGCCGTTGAATGCTTCTCTTTGCCAATGCTGCTTCCTCAAGCAGTTCAGCCTTTCGGATAGCAAGCGCCTTGCATCTCTTTGGCAAGCATGAACGCTGCCCATCATCACGCTCATCAAGAGTTCTCTGGATTCGAGCAGACCTAACATCAAGTACACATCTGTTCTTCTTGCGGAGCAAAAGAACTGTTTTGCTTCCCCAAAGCGTTTCCGTCAGTTTTCAAACCAAGCCTTTGGAAGATCACTTCAAGTGCTCCTCAAACCACGCATCCACCGCGGCCACGCACTGCTCGAACCAGGGCTTTTGCATCCAGCAGCCGTGTTTGGCGTCTTTGAGGAGGGTTTGTTTCGTGGGCACGCCGAGGGATTGGAGTTTTTCGATGCCAGCCTTGTCGCGGGCGGGGTTGTCGAGGTCACCAGTGAGGAAGAGGATGGGGCCGGTGGTTTTGGTGAAGTGGGTGATGGGCGAGGCGTCGCGGTAGAGATCGGGTGCGTCGTCGTAGAGCCTGCCGAACCACGTGTAGCTGTTGCTCTTCTCCTTCGCCTTGCGCAGAGACTCGACGAAGGTGGCATTCGTGAGGTCGGTGGGGCCGGCCATGATGCAGGTGGCCTGCACGGCGGCGGACACGTCCTTCAATTCAGGCGTGAGGAAATGCTCCGGCGCAGCGGCGAGCAGGCCGACAAGATGTCCGCCTGCGCTGCCGCCCCAGGCACCGATGCGCTGCGGATCGAGGGCGAAGCGTTTCGCGTTCGCCCGCACCCAGCGCACCGCGAGGCTGCAATCCTGCACAGCCGCTGGATACTTTGCGGCACCCGCGAGCCGGTATTCGACATTCGCGACGACATAACCCTTCTCCGCGAGCGCGAAGCCGAGGGCACGAAAGCGTTCTTTGTCGCCGCCGATCCAGCCGCCGCCATGCACGAGCACGCAGGCGGGCAGCACGGTGTCATTCTTGGGCCGATAAACATCGAGCTTCAGCTCCTGCTCGGCTGTTTTGCCATACACGAGGTCAAACTCGGCCTTCAGCGTGGCAGGTGGCTCGGCGGGCGCTGACACCTTTTGTGCGAAAGCAGCGGTGCTGAGTGTGAGGAAGGCAAGGAAGAGGGCAGAGCGGATCATGGCGATGCGATGTGGGTGAGATGCGGGGGGCTTACTTGGTGAGCTTTTCGATCACGAAGTCCGACGCTTTGGCGACGATCTCGTCGATGGTCGGTGTGCCCTGGCTGCTGAAGCCGTGGTTGCCGTCTTTGACCTCGATGTATTGGATGTCAGCACCGACTTCCTTGCCTTTGGCGAAGAGACGGCGGGCGTTTTCGACGGAGAGCACGGTGTCTTTGTCGCCGTGGAAGCACAGAACCGGCGTGGAGTCTTTTTGGATGAGCTGCACGGGGCTGAGCAGGCGGATGACGTCGGCTTTTTGATCGGCAGGGCCACCAAACATGAGCAAGGCGCGATTCGAGCCAACGAAGCGCTCGGCGAGCTGCACGTCGGTGAAGTCGGTGGCGGGATAGTGCGCGACCTCACAGCGAAGCGACTTTGGATCGAAGCCCGCGAGCGCAGGATCGCCGGGGAAGTCCTTCGGATCACCGAGCGCGGTGACGAGCGAGAGATGCCCACCCGCAGAGCCGCCGATGGTGCCGATGCGCTCGGGGTCGATGCGATACTGCTTCGCGTGCTTCACCAGGAAGCGCAACGCGTCTTTGCAATCGGTGGCGCTGTCAAAGACGGTGGCCTGGGGCGAGTTCAGCCGATATTCGATGGTCGCACAGAGGATGCCCGCCGCCGCGCAGCGCTTGAAGACACCGCCGATGTCAGGCCGTGAGCAGCGGTAGCGATCCCCACCGCCCCAGCCGCCGCCGTGGATGTAAACGAGCAACGGCGCGCTCTCGCTTTGGAGCCCCTTTGGCGTCAGAAGATCGAGCTGTAGCTTTTGATCGCCCACGGTCTTGTAAACGATGTCCGGCGTGTGATCGAACTCCGGAAACCACGTCGTCATCCGCTTCGCCAGTTCCGCGGAGGAGGTCTTGGCTTTGCCCTTGCCCTTCTTGGTCGCTTTGTCGGCCTCCGGCTGTTGTGCGAGAGCGAAACTGGTGAAAAGAGCAAGAGTGAGCAAGGTGAGTGGCTTCTTCATGGGAGAGTCGGTTGTGAAACGAATCTAGCCGCCGCTGCTTAACATCAAATGTCGAGGCAACCTGGTCTGTTAATGGTTGTGCAAGTATATGGTATATCCGATCTGATGCTACTTAGCCGACGTTCCAATTTGTTGCTACAAAGCAGTCTAAAGTTGGATTTAATGAGGCCATGGTCGAATTCCTAAAGCGCAGCAACGAACTAATTCTCCGTTACACACCAGAGAACCGGTCGGGAGATTGGTTGGTTGAGCCACTTGAGCGAGACACTGCTATCCCGATTTCTGGCAAAGCGTTTTATGTGTCCAAAAGGGTCTATCGACAGGATTTTGAAGATGCGGAATTCGCCATGGATCCTTGCTACCACTTTGTGATCGGTGTTGTAGAGGGTGAGTATTACCGCCTCGACAAAGAGGTGCTCGGAATTCAAATCGAACTATTCATGGAACGTTCGATTGAATTCAAGAGAACGACTTTCGTGGCTGAGAGGAACATATGTATCTTCCGCCCTCTACATAGGCTTGGCATCAAAGAGCTTTGGATCGGTGGGGATCAGCCTGACGCATTGCCCCGCGAAGCTTTTGACAAGCTTTTGAAGCAGTTCCCGAACTCACATGAGTTGGACCGTTACGCACGCGCTAGGGTTGGAGCAATCTTGCGCAATCACCTGGAGTTCGATTCTGACCCCGAGGCACAATATCAGAAATACATGAGCAAAAAAGAGTCGGTTAAGGGTGCTGCACCCAGAGCCGTTTTTGCCACTTACGAGCGAGACAAGTTTTCGTCCTTGATCAAAAAAGTCGAAACGATGCTTTCTGAAGGCGATGTTTATACAGAATCTAGATGGCAGGCTGAAATTGTTGAGATCATTCAGTTCTTGTTTCCAAAATACATCAGGACCTTCACTGAAGCGCCAGTTCATGACAGTCTTAAACAGACGCAACGTTACATCGACTTCCTGGCGGTTGATGCATCTGGATACATTGACGTCATTGAGATAAAGAAGCCATTCTTGGAGACCATGTTGACCAAGAATTCTTACCGTCACAACCATGTGCCTATGCGAGAGTTGTCAGGAACAGTGATGCAGTTGGAAAAATACATCTACCACCTGAATCGCTGGGGCGAAGCAGGTGAGAAAAAACTAAATGAGAAGTTTAGTTCTCGGCTGCCTCCTGGATTGGAGATCAAAATAGTCAATCCATCTGGTTTGATCATCATGGGCCGCGATACTGATTGGACACCTGAGCAACGTATGGACTTTGAAGTGATCCGCCGGAAATACCGACACGTCTTTGAAATCATGACGTATGACGATCTACTGCGGCGGCTCAAAGTGATCCGCGATCAATTCGGTGCGAGTGTCGTCCAGCAAACCACCTCGCCAAGCCAAGTTGATTAGAACCGTAGTTTGCCAGCTTACTCACTCCACCACCGGCACGATGATCCGCGAAGGGTGCTCGGCGTCGCAGTGGATGCGGTTGGTTTGTTTCACCTTTTCGCCGGTTTCGGTCCAGGGCTGGGCGGTGCCGGGGTTCACATCGAAGCGGGGGAAGTTGCTGGAGGTCAGGGTGACGCGGACGCGGTGGCCGGTGTTGAAGATCTGGCTGGTGGACCAGCAATCGACGCTGACCTCCTCGATCTGGCCGGGCGTGAGCGGCTCGGGTTTTTCACGGCTCTTGCGGTAGCGCAGGCGCTGCATGCCCTCGGCAATGAGCATGCTGCGACCATCGGGATAGACATCGCAAAGACGGATGGAGAGGTCGGTATCGGCGGCGCTGGAGGAGACGAAGATCTTTGCGAAGATGCGGCCGGTGACTTCGACGGGCTTGTCGAGCACGTCGCTGGTGAAAACGAGCACGTCATCGCGGCTCTCGATCTTCCGCTGGTCCATGGAGCCGCGGTCGATGGTGAGATTGTGCCCTCCGACGGTGGGGCAAGGGCTCGCGGGATCGAAGGTGTATTCGTGAGGTGCCGCGCCTGCCTCGGGGGCTTTGAGCGAGAGCTTTTTGTCGGCGGTGAGATACACAGCCGTTTCCTTCGCCGGGATGGGCCAGTCATCGGCATAGCGCCATTCATTGCCGGGAGCGCCGGGCGTGCTGGTATCACCCATGACGTAGTAGGCGACGGCGGGCTCTTTATCGATGCCGTTGTCCGTGCCGTTGAGATAATGAGTGAACCAGCGCAGCGCGTCGTAGGCCTGCGGGATGCGGGTGGCATTCGGAAAGGTGAGCTGACCGGCAGGCATCTTGCCGATGGCATGCTGCCAGGGCCCAATGATGAGCTTCTGCGTGCCTTTGGCTCCGGGTGCGCCACGATGCTGACGTCCGGTGAATTGATCAATGGTGCCCTGCAAAAACATGTCAAACCAGCCGCCGACATGCACCGCAGGCACATTCATGCGGTCAAAGCGCTTTGTGGTATCAAACTTCGCCCAGTAGTCGTCGTCGTTCGGATGGTCACGAGCGATTTGCAGGGCCTGCGGGTCATACTTGTTGCCGGTCATCCAGTTTTCGACATCCGCTTTGCGAAAGGCTCCGCCAATGTAGCTGGCACCTTCATACATGCTGGAGCTGGCAACGCTGATGTATTGTGCCTTCAGCCCCTGCGGGGCAGCCCCAGCGAGGAGATTCTGCGTGATGCCACCCGCGCTGCCGCCGATGGTAACGAAGCGGCCGTTGCACCACGGCTGCTTTTTGAGCCACTCGAGGGTGTCCACACCATCCTCGTGCTCGCCCCAACCGCAGCCGATGAAGGGCAGGTTTTCACCTTTCGAGTCAAAGCGGCCGCGCATGTCCTGGATGACGAAGACCCAGCCCTGCCGCACAAAGCTGGCGGCCTCCTGCGAGCGCTTCACACGGCTGTAAGGCGTGCGCGAGAGCACTACCGGAAACGGCCCGTCGCCCGATGGGAAAAAGAGATCGGTGGCCAGCGGCACACCATCGCGCATGGTGATCATCTCGGTCTTCTTCGCCGGTGGCTGCGCAAAGATCGCCACCACCCGCTGCCACGCTTCCACGCTGACCGACCCGTCCTTTGCCGCACGCCCAAACATGACTTCGATCTGCCGCGACCACTGCGCACCGTAGGTCGCCTTCACGAACTCGACCGCCCGCGCCTGCTCCGCCAAGGACAGCGAGCCGCTTTGATCCGCATCCGCCTTTGGAAATAACGCCCGCATCTTCGCCGCGACCGCTTCATCCGCAGACGCATTGCAGGGCAGGAGCAGCAGCGAGACCGTGAGCAGGCAGAAGACAGGGCGCATGGTGTGATGGAGAAATGAAGTGTGGAGTGAGTGTCGGCGGCGTGACGATTGTATGACATGTCGCTGATGCGTTTGCGCACTACAGCATGGTCCTCAAACTGCGCGATGTGTTATTCAGCTAGGCATTCGCTCTGGAAAAAAGGCCTGGATGTTGCTTTGATCCGAAATGATGTCAGCGAGTCCCTTTTTTCGAGTTCACTTGATGAAATGTTGTTTTGTTATCTTGCTCTTGGTTTTTTCAGCTCACGCTCGTAGCCAGGTGACTGAGGTGTCTTCAAGCACTTTACAAACCATCCCGAAAGCGCCCGAACCCATCGAGAGCGTGTTGCGTCTGCAACTATTTCTCGATGCCGCTCTTTTCAGCCCAGGAAAAGTGGATGGACGTCCCGGGGAATTCACCACCAAAGCCCTTCAACGTTACCAAACCGCACACGGATTGCCCCTCACCGAGGTTGAAAACCATGCATTGGATCTTTCCAACTTTCGGGAACTCTACACACAATACACGATTCAAGAACAAGACTGGAAACACGTCGGCGAACTGCCATCCCGGCCGTCCTTGCAGAGCAAGAAGAAGTATCTCCCCTATGATTCGGTTTTGGAGTTTTTGACCGAACGATTTCACACATCACCTGAGCTGATTAGCTGGATCAATCAGCCTCTTGACATGGTATCATTGAAAACCGGTGACACCGTCAAAGTCCCCAACGTTACCGAACCTTTCTTGATCGAGCTTTTGGAGGCCATTCCGTCTATCCCTGAAGTGCCTGAATTGGTTTCAAAGCGTTTCATTCACATCAATACCCAAGAGAAGCTGTTAGGCCTTCATGAAGGAGAAAAGCTAGTTGCCAGCCTGCCAATCACACCAGGCAGCGGCCATCTTGCCACGCCTCCAGGTCGGTGGAAGATCGTCGGCATCACTCAGATGCCCACTTTTCGTTGGGATGAGGGCGTGCTGAACTATGGCGTCCGAACCCATCATGCCTATCACCTACCCATGGGCCCCAACAATCCAGTGGGCGTGATGTGGATCGGACTTAACAAGCCTGGAATCGGCATTCATGGAACAGCCCACGGACAGACCATCGGACGAAGTTCTAGCCATGGTTGCATGAGGACTGCCAATTGGGATGTCGTTCGATTGCAAAAGCTGATTTCAAAAAACATGTCAGTGGTCATTGAAGGACCTGCACCTACACCACGACCTGCTCGTATCAAAACAGAGGTTCGTCGTGCCGTCCCTAAAACGGAGGTGCCTGAGCCTACCAAAAAGTGGTTCCAATTCTGGAAGAAACCCTGAAGTTTTGATGGCAGCAATCTCCGGGCTTGAAGTCACTCAGCCGTTGTCGTCAACGCTGCTCAAGCTTTGGGTTTGTTTTTCTTTCGTGCTCCAACAGTCGATGAATTCTTTTCTCAGTGAGGGGATGCGTTGACAGAGCTTCTGCTGCCTTCAGGCTCGCCACTTCAGGATCGATTTTGCGCAAAAGATCGCAGAGTGGCTTAACGCCCCATCCACGTTGGATCATGTAGTCTGCGGCTCCTAGATCCGCTTCCTGCTCAAAGCCCCGAGAGTATCCGCTTTGGGCCAACATGGCTGGCAGCGCTGAGCCCATGCCTGCCAAACTGGACACATCACCTGTCATGAGTGTCCACATAAGAAATACCGCTGAGTTTTGCAAAACGCTTCGCATTCCATGCTGTTCACGAACATGCACAATCTCATGAGCGAGAACACCCAGCACTTCCAGATCGTTCTCGGCCATCTTCACTAAGCTATCCGTGATGCAGATCTGACCATTGGGTAAGGCAAATGCATTGGGCATTGGATTCTCAAAAAACAAAAGGCGATAGCGAAGGGTGCTGCCTTTGTGCATCTCTTGAACCATCCTGTGAAATTCACCGCTAATTCTTGCTCTCTGCTCTTCAGGTAGCTTGGAGTCCTTGAATTCAAGCAGAGACACGATCGCATCCATGGTCTGCCGACTCGCTGTTTCTGCCACAGAAGTCGGCATTTTGAAGGCTAGCCACTTTGCGCCAAGAGGTAGCACCCAGATGTAAATGGCAATGATGAAGGCGAGCAGGAAAGCGCTGAAACTCATCACCCATAACCATCGGCTTTCGATGTGATGGACCCAGTTCAATGCACCTCGGCGTCCTGTGGACTTTTCCCATGCGGAAAGCGAATTCAAATCTGTGATTTCGACTCGTGCCAAATCGGGAAGCGTGAAGTGCCTTGCCATTTGGCCCAACGGCTCTGAGAGTTCACAAGAACTCAAGACCTCTGAACGCTGAATTCCAGCCCCTGATATGATCAAGAACCCTGGCTTGGATAAATCCACCTCGACGTCTATAGCCTTGGAAGAAACTCCATCATAGAAGATACCCGAGACATTCATCTCAGAAGCCAATTTCAAAGTCAAAGATATCAGCACCAGCATCACCTAGAGCCAACTCTTCAGAGGCTACAGCTTGTGAGACTTCATCCAAACTAGCTGTCGTGATCAGCGCAGTGTGATCGGCACGGTATCTCGCCATGCGAACTTGCACCCAAGGAATGAGCAACCCTACCGAGAGCAAAACAGCGATGCCATTGGTCAAATACAGCCACAATAAATCGCGAAGTCGCACAGTGGACTCAAGTTTCCCCAATTGCCCCCATTGCGTTGTGTTGATGCAGTAATTCGACGTTCGAACCTGATAAAACAACATCATGATGATCCCAAAGCCATAGATCACGATGATTGCGGGCAAAAACATCGACATTATGCCTTGAGCACTTGCCTTTGCCTTCTCACGGATCTGTTCTTTTTCTTCTTCGGAGAGGTTGGCATTTTGATTCAGGACATCTTCAATGCCACGTTCAATCTGGCGATCCAATTCTGTCTTCTCCTCCATGGGAGAGCCTGGATGATTTTCAACGGTCAAATCCGAATGTGCTGATGCAGGCTGCGCTGAGCCCATTTTGGACACGCCCAAACCCGCGAGAACAAAACTGCCAATCACCGCGACCAGCAGCACCAAGCCAAGGCACTTCAAAAACAGCTTGTAGAAAAAGCCTGCGCGACCCTCCATTTTGGCCTCACAGCTTCCCCACGCCAAATGACCCAGGAAGTAACGCTTCTGGCGATATTGTAGGTAAGGCACGATAAATCCTAACGTGAATGGGATCAAAAGCAGTAACCCCATGAAGACGACATAGGACTCTTTGGCCGTGCCCAAAAACCTCATTCGCACATTCCGATAAACTGTGTTTTGAGCTCGAAACCGCAATGCCTTCTGAATCAACCAAGGAGCCAACAAGGCGATGAAGAGGATGACCGCCAACGCGAGTGGCGGAAACACGCTACCCGCCACAACATAAATCAAAAACAGCGAACCAAAAATGAGATCGCCTTTGAGGATCGCTATTGGATTACCGGTGAAGTCGAACGGCTTTCCATCAAGATGGAGGTTTCCATAAAAGTAACGACGCGTTCTGACCTTGGCCCAAGCAGCGTAAATGCCTAGTGTCAGAACTGTGAGCACAACGTTGACAATCCAGATTCTGAAAAACTCCCCTGTCGTGCCTTTGAAGACAAAGGAGTGACGCAGCGGCTCCGTCTGTTGAGCCACACTGGCTTGGGTTTGCCAGACAGAATCGGAGGCTGCAGTCCCGGTCAACCTGGGCAGCACAGAATCGAAAGGAGCCCATTGGGGCATGCCATTTGACCAAACCAAGCTGGAACCCAGAATAACGTTTTGAGCCCTCAAGTGCTTGAGCTGTTCGGTGGAAACAGGACCTTGCTGGCGTCCATCCAATGCGTAAAACCATTCACTCATAAAACTTTTCATTCATGCAGTTTGAGCCCTGAATGCAAGGAGAGAGAGGTGCCCACACCTCTCCCTCACAATGATCCCATAAGCCATTCAAGGACGACCCAGTCGCACCATGCCGCTCTCTTGAGCACTCGTGTTATTCACGTTGCTAATGAAGTAGCCATAACCGCGCTTGCTCGTTCCTTTGGCAACCACAATGCCCCTGAAGATGGGTTTAGCCACAGCCAAAGGCGACCAGTTCGGCGTGAAGACACCGCTAAAGCCTCCGGTAGTCGCTGAAACAGCCAACGTGAAGGCAGGATTGGTCGCAGGAATTTTTGCTACAGCGCTACCCGACACATTGAACTGGGTGACGGAAACAGGAGCAGAGAGTCTTCCAGCAGAGAACAACAGCTCACCATTTCCTGTGGATGAGTTTGGCACATCCAAATCAAGGCTGGCCTGAATGGTGGTGGTTTTCGAGTAGAGAGCTCCGACTGCATCCACCGTGATGCCTGATGGCCATCCACTGGTGTAGAGCCGTGTAGCAGCGGCTGCCGCTGTATTGCCAGCTTGTGCTGTGACAGTGGGTCGGGTCCACAAAATGTCGGTAGCAGTTACATCGGTAGCTGATTGGCCAACATCAAAGGCAAGAATACCGCCAAAGCTACCTCCCAAGTTGGTACGAGCTCCACCGGGAGTAAGAAGTTGGGCAAAAAACGGTGCATTGTCTCCAGGGATTAACCCACCACTGGCCGTAAAGGCTGTGCCGTCTGCCAAAACTCCTGTGAACAGAACCGTTCCCATGTTGGAAAGTGTCACAGAGCCATAACCGGCCCCCTGTGGATAGACCGTTGGAGACAGAGACTGCGTTTTGGGAAGAAGTGCAGCCGTGTAGAAGCCCCTGACCAAGGGGCCACTTGTGATGGAACTTTCATTCAAGAGCGAGTTCGGAACTCGATTGGTCGAACTGTAAATGCCACGCTGCAAGATTCCAGAGCTAGTGATGCCAGACTGAACCACAGTCGCTGTGATGGTTTTGTCGATCAGCGAATAGCTAAGGCTCAGTGTCCGCCCGCCAGTGAAGCTAAGCGATGAAGAACGAGTCGTTCCAACGGTAAAGAGGTAACTGCCATCTCCGAAGAAGCTTCCCGCGAATGCCTGGGTCACTCCACCAATCCGAATACTGCCAGAAAAAACTCCCGAAGAAGGAACCAGCGTGCCTGTCACAAAGCCAAGGCTGGCGTTGCCATACTGGCCAGAGATTGCAGGGCGAACATGGCTGTAAAACACGTTCGACGAACCAGCAGGCCCGTTGAAAGGGTTGTCCACAAAATGGGCGGTCACACCGGTGATGTCAGAGGCTGGCATGGTGAAGGAGGCCACGTTTCCGAACACCACAGTGCCTCCGGGAAGGCCAGTCCAGTGGCTGAAGGACCGGCCTGCCTTCGGAGTTGCGGTGAGCCGCACTGAAGACCCTTCACGGACGCCGTAATTCTGAGGGCTGGCGTTTGGAACCCTCGCAGCCGTGATCTGGTTCACGGCTGTCCTTGGAGTAACGGCCACCGCCACAGTTCCTGCGGCGTCCAGCCCGACCCCCATAGGTGCCGTGCGTTCAATACCGAGTGTGCGGTGGAGGGTGAAAGTGAAGCTTTTTGTGGCGAACGGGCCATCCAGGCCAAAATTATCGAATGCCTTGACAGTAATGGTGTTGAGAACTCCTTCAGTGGGAGTGATGGCCAGACTCCAAGGGATTACTGAAGTGCCAGTACCCAGGACCGCATTGACCGGCGGCCCCCCGTTTAGACTGACTTCAACACGCTCGATCCCGAAAAGTTGAAAGTCGCGCACCGTGCCGCTGACCGTGTACGGGCTCACATAACTGACGGCATTCACTGTTGCCGAAGGCGTAGTGATGGTGACGGTGGGATCTACATATGCCAGGATGCGTGCAACCGCCCAGTCGCGCACAACCGAATTCCCCGTAGCCACCTCGCTCAAAATACCAAAGAAACGACGGTGGGGCTGCTTACCTGTCCGGGGAATCAAGGTGACGGTAACAGATTTGCTCGTCTCGTTCTCAGCAAAATTCAGCACCTCGTCTTTGGTGATGTAATCAACACCCGCCAATCCTTCCTGATAGGTCAGCCGGTTCACAGCCGGGCCACCGTCAATTGTAGTGAACCTGACCGAGGTGGCAGAAGTGCCTGAAGTGCGGGTGACAAGGAAGGTGACTGAGGTGGAGCCTTGCCTCACGTTGTACCCCTCGGCAGTGTAGGCAAACACGCTCGGTGTGATTCCCGTTCCCTGGATGGAGAAAGTAAAGACTGGCTCATCGCTGTCATCGCTCAGGATCGTCACCAGCGCTTCATGCAAGCCAAGCTTGGAAGGTGTGAACTCAATTTCGAAGGTTGAGATGCCGTTGAGGGCATTCAGGGGACTGTTTGGATCAGACACAACCACGAAGTTCGCAGCATCAGGACCACTGATATCTACCACTGGAGTGCCTGTCAGGGCCAAGTCCACATCCCCTGTGTTAGTGATGGAGTAGATTTGTGAGACCGTGCCGGCAATGGAAACCGAGCCTAAATCCGTGCCGTCCCATGCGCTTGGGGAAGAATCACCGTTCGCAATCGGGACCGTATTGCCTGCAATTCCAATTTCTGAATCAATCCCTGTTCCCGTGACTGTGAAAGTAAATGTACCTTCGTTGTCGTCAGAGTTGATGATTGTCACCGTGGCGCTGGCCGCTGCGGTCGAGGTCGGTAAATAGGTCGCGGTAAAGGAGGTGCTTCCCCCAGGAGCCACGATGCTGGACATGCCGCTGATGTTCAGGCTGAATTCTGTCGTGGTGGATAGGGCGGCGTTGCTAATGATCAGGTTGTCCGTTCCTCGGTTGAAGATCGTGAAGGTCCTGGCTGCACTGCTTGTCCCGACTCGCTGGGTGCCAAAGCTGATGCTGGAAACTCCGCTGGAGAGATCGGTGTTCAGTGGATGTTCCACGGCAATCTCAGGTTCAATGCCCGTACCGCTTAGAGTGAAGGTGAAACTGCCTTCATCAGCGTCAGAGTTGGTGATCGTCACTGTAGCGCTGGCCGCTGTCGCCGAGGTTGGTGAATAGGTCGCGG
>JAIXSY010000031.1 GCA_027484445.1 Verrucomicrobiaceae bacterium | reverse complement strand
CCACGGAGGCAGACACTTGGCGCGTGCGTGTGCGCAACCCAGACGGCCAGACCAGCAGCGGCTTTGTCACCTTCACCGTAACGGCACCGCAAGCACCTGCGCCTACCGTTTCTGGCGTGAGCCCGAACAGCGTCGTAGGCTCAAACACGCCCCGGACCTTCACTGTTTCAGGCTCCAACTTCGTCTCGGGCTCGCTTGTCCAAGTGGCCTATTCCTCGAATGGCTACAGCTTCGTGAATACCAACACCGCAGCGACTTACGTCAATCAGAACACACTGACGGTGCCGATCAACACCACCACGGAGGCAGACACTTGGCGCGTGCGTGTGCGCAACCCCGACGGCCAAACCAGCAGCAGCTTTGTCACCTTCACCGTAACGGCACCGCAAGCACCTCCCGGAAGTCTAACGCTGACTCATGAGCCCCCCGTTTGGGATGCCACAAGCGCCGGTGGTCCGGCAGTGCGGCTCAATTGGACAGCCTCCTCCGGTGCGGCCAGTTATGAAGTCCTGCGAAATGGCACGAAAATCTTCCCCACCACCGGGACCTACTCGGGGCTGACGTTTTACAACATCGCGGGCCTCGCCAGCGGGCAGACTTACACCTATCAGATTGTCGCCAGGAATGCGGGTGGAACTACCTCGAGCAACAGCATCACCGTCGGCCCCATGCCGTATGCGCCCGTGGCGCTTCCTGGCACCTTCACGCTGAGTCATGGAGCCCCCTTTTGGGACTCACGCCCACCAGCGGGACCTGCGGTGGATTTGAGCTGGACGCCCTCCACAGGTGCCAGCAGCTACATTGTGCTGCGCAACGGGGTGAGGATCTTCCCCCCCACCGGCACCTTCAGCGGCACGGCCTTCAGCAACACCAAGGACCTGCTGCCTGGCGTGACTTACACCTACACCATCACCGCCTCAAACGTGGTGGGAACGCGCTCCAGCAACACCGTGACCATCACCATGCCCGCCTCACCTGGCGCGCCCAATGCTCCCAGCGGACTGGCCGCCATCGGCGGGGTAGGTTTGGTTTCCCTGGCCTGGACGGACCATTCCACCACGGAGACTGGTTTCCGCATTGAGCGCATGACAGGCACCTCCGGCAGTTGGAGCCAGCTCGCCACCACGGGTGCCAGCATTGCCGCTTACATCGATCGCGCCGTGGTGAATGGCACCCGCTACACCTATCGCGTTCGCGCCACCTCCAGCGGCGGAGATTCCGCCTGGTCAGCCGAGGCTGGAGCCACGCCCGCCGCCGCCGGTGCCCCTGGGGCGTTCACCCTCAGCCATCAAACGCCGCAGTGGAACAATGGCGCGCCATCCGTGGTGCTGAATTGGACGACCTCCGACCGCGCGGCGAGCTATGAGGTGATGCGGGATGGCAGCCTTCAGCAGTCAGGCCTCACGGGGCTCAGCTTCACCAGTGCCAGCGGTTTATCCGCCGGTCAGACCTACAGCTATCAAATCATCGCCCGGAACAGCGCAGGCACCGTGCAGAGCAACTTCATCCGCGTGACGATGCCCACCGGCAGCACCCAGCCTCCCGGCAATTTTGCCCTCCGCCATGACCCACCGGTCTGGGACGACCGCTCACCGCCCGGCCCTGCCGTGCGGCTGACCTGGGATGCAGCGAATGGAGCCGATGGCTACGAGGTGTTCCGAAACGGCGTGCGCATCTTCCCCGCTGCGGGGGCCCCACGCTTCACCCAGCTCGCCTTCCGCAATGAAGCCGGCATGGTAGGCGGCATCGCCTACACCTTCCAAATTTTCGCCATCAATGGCGGCGGCAGGACGCCCTCGAATGAAGTCACCATCACCATGCCCACCGCGAATGACACAGGCATCGGCGGCTTCAACCTCGTCGCCCAGCCTGCGAGTTGGATCCCGGGCAATCCAGGGCGTGCTGCCATCCAGCTCACCTGGACGGCGGCCTCGGGTGCCAGCGGCGGTTATGTGATCTTCCGCAACAACACGCGCCTCCACCCCGCCAGCGGCAGCACCCAGGCCCTGACTTTCACGGACAGCAGCGGCCTCATCCCAGGCCAGACCTACACCTACCACATCAGCGCCAGCGGAAGCTCCGGCACACCCCGCATTTCCAACAGCGTGCGACAAACCGTGCCGTTGGACATTGCATCCGCCTTCTGCGACCTCAGCGTGGCAGATTTTACGATAGGTGTCACCACGGCCAAGGCAGGAGAACAAGTGCCGGTAACGCTCAGAGTGCAGAATGCTGGCCCGCGCGCCTCCCGTGCCTCCAGCATCCGGTTTTTCGTTTCACTCGACCGGCACTGGAGTGGAGATGATCTGCCCTGTGACAGCCCGCCAAGTGAGCTGGAGAGCATCCCTGCTAACGATTACCGCATGATCAACCCGTGGCCACGCCTGCCAGCGGCCGTTCCACAGCAGAACTACTTCATCGTCTGCCGCCTTGATCCCGAAGGCAGGGCTGGACAGACCGACCTGACCAATGACATCGCTTCCTCAGCCTCATTCATCGCGGTGACGCCTAGCGTGCCGACGATCGAGAGGCCTGGATTTGTTCGATTTCCCAGAAGCCAGACCATAGGAAATGAAATGCCCTGGCCGAAACTGGAAGTCATCGCTTCTGGAACGCGTCCATTCCGTTACCAATGGAGAAGAAATGGCGTGAACATCGCCAACGCAACGAGTTCGACTTACACCCCACCAAACCGATTTGATGATTCAACAGGCAAATTTTATGCCTACTCAGAACACGAAGGGGCTTATACAGTTGTTGTTACCAATGATGCTGGTTCTGCGGAAACATCGCCTGCCTATTTGAGCTTGGAGTCACCCAATCCAAGGCCAGGCTTGTTCAATGATGTGCGAAGGTTATCATGGTTGGGGAGTTTTGATCCCAACTTGCCATCGGTTGTCATCACCCACGGCTGGCAACCTACCATCAACTTTGCGAGTTACTACACAGGCTACCCCTTGGATTGGATGCTAGATATGGCTAATGCCATTGATATAAGATTGAAGAGGGAAGAAGGTGAGCTGCCGCGAGCGATCCAGAAGGCCAACGTCTTCTTTTTTTGTTGGTCAGCCGCTCACACTGAACTCTTTGATGGGACATTCGCGAATTTGTCTTCAGCAGGCGGATCCACAGATAATGAAGGTGCGCTTCTAGCGAAACTTTTATCAGAAAAGCTCGGTGCGGGTTACTCAAAAAAGATTCACTTCATCGGGCACAGTCTTGGAACTGTCGTTAATGCCCATGCAGCCAAGAAATTAAAAGTGGGAGGATTTTTTCAGTTCACCATTTTGGATGCTCCTATCAATGTGGTGGCACAAGGTTACTCAGCGGGATCATCGATAGTCTTTCCTGACAGTTTCCGGGTTAAACCATTGTTTTTCAGCAATACGCTTCAAGGGAGCAAGGTTGTTCTAATGGATAACTACTATGGTAGCTTTCCGTTAGCCTTTGGCGCGATCGTTCCAGGCGCAGGGCCGAATGGAGGGTTGAAATATTCATCTACAGATCACTCCGGCGTATATCTGCGCTATTTAAACACCATCAAAAATGACTGGGTTCAGGAAGGGTTTTACCACTCGATTTTGATGCCGGACTATGGATCACGCCCCATGCTCAGCTTCAGTCTGCCAAAGACGTACTTGGGTATCAATGACATTGAAATCGTTGACTCCTCACGTGAGATCATCAGCGGCATAGCCTCCGGCAGCCGTGCGCTCGTTGGCGGTGCTTGGAAGTGGGTTACGGATATGGGTGGCAGCACTTCTTCGGCGCAGAGTCTGGGTTCATCGGAAAAAATGGCGGCTGCTTCAGCAGCCACAGACAAAACCATCGTTGCCTACCATCTGGTTGTGCCCAGACACGCGCTCAGGCTCGCCTTTGACTTCCGGCTGGTGAATGTCGCCAACGAGGATGAGCTGCAGGTCTGGTTCAATGACACGCCGCTCTATCGCTTCTCGGGCGAGGCCTTCGGCACGAGCACGGAGTTCCGCAATGTAGAGCTGGGCATCGAAAGTTTTGCGGGCAAGGCAGGGGAGATTCGGTTTGTTCTTACCTCGGATCAAAACACGGCCGCACGGGCTCAGATCGCCAACCTGCACCTGGATGGATCACCCATCGCGCCTGCGACGGCCCCGAGGCTGGCCCTGGCGGTGCCGACAGCTGGACGCAGGATCATGGATGGCACCGTCATTGCCAGCGGCACGGCCAGCCGGGGCACGAGCAAGGTCTGGGTGCGTCTGAACGGCGGACTGCCTGAGCAGGCGACCGGCACGCTGGCCTGGCAGGCCCATCTGACCGACCTGCGGCCTGGCGACAACGAAATCGCCTGCTGGGCGGAGGACGAGACCGGTGTCATCTCTGAGATCCTGCGCAGGACATTCCGCCGCGTGGTGTCCAGCCCGCTGACCGTCACGGTGGTCGGCCAGGGCAGCGTCACACGCGGTTTCCTGGGCAGCAGCACCCGTGAGGTGGATGCGAACCTGAGCCTGACCGCCACGCCTGCCAAAGACTGGATGTTCACCGGCTGGAGCGGCGACCTCACAGGCAGCGCACCCAGGCTGGACTTCAAAATGCGTGAGGGCATGAGGCTCACTGCCACATTTGTCCCCAATCCCTTCATCGGACATGAAGGCACCTACATGGACCACACGGAGGCGGCGGCGCCTCTCCACAGCGCCATGATCAACGCGGTCCTCACCCAGGCGGGCGGTGTGACGCTGACCTTGGTGCATCAAGGGCGCACCTACCGCGCCACGGGTCAGTTTGATGCCAACGGCCTGCTTTCCCTCTACTTCAACCGCACGGGCCAGTCGGCACTGAGCCTGCATCTGGCGATGGAATTCGCCACCGGCGAAATCACCGGCACGCTGAAGGAAGGCGGGGAAGACATCGGCACGGTGGGTGCCATTCGCTCGCCCTGGACCACACGGGCCCCCACCAGCCTGCCGCCGCGTTACACCCTGGTGTTTGACCAGCCGGTCGCGCCGATGCCCCCTGCCTATGGATATGGCACGCTCACTCTCACGCCCGCGGGTGCCATCACCTGGAGCGGCCGATTGCCAGACGGAAGCCCCGTGACCCAGGGCACCAGGCTCTTGTCCGATGACACCTGGATCATGCAGCTTTCCACCCATCGCGGGCAAGGCTGGGCAGGGGGCACGGTCAAACTCAGCCCGTCTTTGCAGCCGGAGCCTATCACGGGTGAGGTTTTCTGGAGCAAACCCGCCATGTCTGGCAATTTCCTGCCGACAGCTTTTTCAGGAGCGCTGAATGTTTTCGGCAGTGTCTTTCAAGACCTAAGCCGCAGCACCGCGCCGCTCTTCCCCGGCCTTCCCTTGCAGCCGGATCAAATGCAGATGCAATGGGGAGACGGGCTTTTTTCATCCCCGGCCAGCAGCCTGCTGACGCTCAACTCCCGCCGCCAGTTCATCTTCCCCACAGCGGGAAACAGCGCGGGCATCAACCTGCAAACCGGCCTCATCACAGGCAGGCTGCGCCATCCGGATGGACGCACTTCCCTCAGCTACCGCGGCGTCGCCCTCCCTGGACGCACCACGGGTTACGGTCAATTCACCACGACCACCAGCACGGGCTCCGTGCGGCTGATGCCAGCCCCTGGGGTCATCGCAAAACACGTCCGCTTCTTTGATAGCTTTGATGACAACCGGCTGGATGACAGCCTGTGGCAGATTGAAGGTTCAAAATCGATCGAGAGAAGCGGGCGGATCGAATTGCGGCAGGCGATCAATCAGGATGTCCTTCACACAAAGCCTTTTTCAATCTCCAGCACTGGCAGGCTGGTCATCGAAAGACGGCTTTGGGTGCGCTTTGCCGGCAGCTATTCATTGCTGACGATGGAGCTGGAAATCGGCAACCTGCCGACGGCTGGCATTTCATATGCGGAGTATGGACCGCCCGGAGAGGCACAAATGGAACGACGTGGGTTCTTTATCACAAGAAATGTCGCCGCCACCACGGCAGCTTCAGATGCAGATGATGTGTCAGCCGCCATAGCACCTGCCTGGGGGCGCTGGATTGATGAGAAGATTGAATATGACCCTACCTCAGGCGAACTGGAATACTACATTGATGGCAGCCCACAACGCATCTTCAACATCGGACGCCTACCTGCCTCATCGGAACCCACCATGTCTTTGAGGTTTACAACATGGGGTGATGTGGATGGGCAGGAGCAATTCTTTGACAATCTCAAAGTAACTCAGGAGCCATAACGAAAGCCGAGGACCATTCAGCTTCGTTCCCGAACGATTTTCCGTCGGAAGCGAATGCTAGACATGATCTCGCGCTGCATGCCATTCATGTGAGTCACTCTGGCCAAAAAACGAAAAGACAGTCTGAGTGTAGGTAAGCCCGATTTATACCATTCAACAGCGCTTCATGGGTTTCAGCAGCTCTTGCTGAGGAAAAATGGAGAATTGAAATCTTGTCATAAGGCATGTGGATTGCGTGCCGCTTGGCTTTGCGTTATGCGGCGTTTTGCATGAGTTCTTCTTATCCTGATCGTTGGTGCTTGAGGTCTTGGTTTTCTGACTTTGGCGGCGCAGATTACTTGGCCTTCAAAGAGGCCTTGATGGCCAGTGTGCAGGCTTTGGGGCAGCAGGGTCTCCCGCAAGAGCCTTGTGCGGAGGATCTGGCCCAGCGCATTCTGGCATTGGAAAGCTTGGGGGATCGCCTCGGTCATTTGTCGGCGTACTTGGGCTGTCTTTCGGCTGAAGATGCCAATCATGAAGGGGTGAAGGCAGACAGGGCTTGGTGCTCGATTTTAGAAGCGGAAACTTCCAAGCTTTTTGCGGAGCTACGTTCTCTTTTGACACGCATTGAGGAATCTAGCTTTCAGCAATTGCTGGGCAATCCTGCGATGAGAGAGGCAGGCCATGCGATCCAGCGAATGCGGCAAGAAGGTCGCCAGCAAATGAGCGCTGCGTTGGAAGCTCTAGCAGCGGATCTGAACGTGAACGGTCTGCATGCCTGGGGCAGGCTGTATGACACGCTGACCGGACAGATGGGGTTTGCGATGACTTTCCCCGACGGCCATGTCGAACAGGTGCCGATGTCACGACGCCGGGCTCTGATGGCGGTGCCAGATCGTCGAGTGCGTGCCGCCGCCTTTCACGAAGGTCAGAAGCCCTGGCTGGAGCACGAGGTCACACTGGCTGCGGCGTTGAATGGCATCGCTGGCACGCGCCTTTCGCTTTATGGTCGGCGGGGGGTGGGGCATTTCCTCGACACGCCGCTCTTTGATGCGGCGATGAGTCGTGAGGCCCTGGAGGCGATGTTATCCGCCATTCATGAAAATCTAGATCGGCCCCGCCGTGCGCTGAAAAAAGCAGCCGCTTTGCAGGGAACGTCAGCGCTGTGTTTTTATGATCTAGAGGCACCTCAGGTGGCCGCTCCGCAGGGCATGAATCTGTCTTGGGAGGAGGCCTGTGCGACGGTGGAATCTGCCTTTCGAACGGCCTATCCTGCGCTGGGAGAGTATTTCTGCGAAATGATGAAGAGGCGCTGGATCGAGGCACAGCCACGTGCGGGCAAGCGACCGGGTGCCTTCTGCACGGGGTCTTTGCTGCGCCGTGAGCAGCGCGTTTACATGACTTATCACGGCACCGTGCACGACATGGTGACCTTGGCCCATGAGGTGGGGCACGCATGGCATTCCCGAGTGCTGAGTTCCATGCGTTCACTCGCGGTGGGTTATCCCATGACCTTGGCCGAGACGGCCTCGAACTTTGGCGAGATGATTCTTCTCTCTGGCCTCATGCAGGACCCTGGGGTCGATGCGGCCACCCGTGCTTATCTGTTAGACCAAGAAATGCTGCGGGCGCACGCGAATTTGGTGAACATCCCCATGCGCTTTGAGTTTGAAAAGGCCTTTTACACCGAGCGTGCCTCGGGTGAGGTCTCTCTCTCACGGCTGAAGGAGCTGATGAAAGAAGCCCAGCGAAAGCTGTATGGCGACACTCTGGAACCGGGTGGAGAAGACCCGATGTTCTGGGCTTCAAAGATGCATTTCTTCATCACGGATCTTTCGTTTTACAATTTCCCTTACGTGTTCGGTTACCTGCTGAGCCAGTCCCTGTTTGCTCAATTCAAGGAAGAGGGCCAGGCTTTCCTGCCACGCTACGAGGCGTTTCTGCGCCAGACAGGAAGCGCGAGCTGCGAGGAAGTCGTGCGCCAGACTTTGGGTCAGGATTTGAAGGACCCCGCGTTCTGGACACGGGCCGTGCAGGCCATGACTCCTTCACTGATCGCTTACGAGGCGCTTTGACCTTCAGTCCCTCCCGGCGACGACGGCACGCGGCGCGTGATCCGTGAGGATCTGGGTGGTCTTCACCTCGACCAAGCTTTCGCGCCCCAGGAACTCCAACAAGATTTTCACGCGCTCTTCACCGCTGAGCACGGTGTTCACGATGCCTTTCAGCCCGCGCATGGGGCCTTCCGTCAGTTCGACGACGTCTCCCACCTTCACGCCGACGTGCACGACTTTCACCAGTTGGTCCTCCATTTCTGCACGAATGGCCTGAATGACACCCTCAGGCACGGGGGTCATGGTGTCGCCAAAACCGACGATGCGGATGACGTTTGGCGAATGCCGGACCGCACGGATGGAGGTCGCTGGGACAAAGCGGGCGAAGAAGTAGCTGGGGAACAGTGCCTCAATGAACCAAACCTTCCCACGGCGTGTGCTGCGCTGGAATTTGATGCGTGGGCAATACGTCTCCACCTCGGGCAGCCCTTGCATCATGCCGGCAGCGAGGTGCTCACACTTGGGGCGGGTGTGAATGACATACCAAGCGGCTTCAGCGGACAGTTCCAGGGGCATGATTTCGCGTGATAGGCCCAGTGGAAGGCATGGGCAACTCCCGTTTGCGCAAAGCGCTGGCCTACTCCAGTCTGCGCGCCTTTCCGCCAGCCAGTCCACGCCGCGTATGTTCAAAGATCTGCACGACTACCTCTATCACCTCGCCCCGACCGGCGGGCTGCCGATGAAGCCTGTGGGCATCCTGCTGGGGCTGGCGCTGCTGGCCAGCCACCTCTGGGCTTGGCGAAATGCCGACCGCACTCGTGCCTTCCTGCGCGCCTTTCCCAGGAATTACAAGCTGGGCGCACTGATCCTCACGATCGACTTTCTCTGGGGCATGATGGCGCTGGCGAACATGGACATGGGAGAGTTCTTCTTTTTGCGGAAGTGGTTTCTCATGCTCGTACCGGTGGGATTCGCAGCCGTGCTGATCTACGTGCCCGAATTCCTGGCGGTGCGCGCACTGGGCAGCCTGATGCTGCTGGTGGCAGGGCCTGTCTTGGCGTCTGCTTTTCTCCAGGAACAGGTGACTCGGCTCCTGCTGCCCGCCCTGGCCTATGTCTGGATCATCACCGGCATGTACTTCGTGGGCATGCCCTACCTGATGCGCGATGGAATCGACTGGCTGCTAGCAAGGGAGAGTCGCTGGAATCTCGCCATCTGGTCTGGGGTCGGCTATGGGGCGCTGCTGCTGGTGCTGGCCATCTTCACCTACTGAGCCCCGCCTGAAGACGTGACGGCCATTCGCTTTTGATGTTCCGCAAAAGCTTGGCGTGCTTCAGTGCTACGACCCGATTTTTTCAGCGCGTAAGCTAGGTTTTTCCAGGCCTGTGGATGCGATGGACGCAGGCGCACCGCATTGCGGTAGGCCTTGGCCGCCTCCCCAAAGGCCTGGGACCGATCCAGCAGCAAGCCCTGATAATACCAAGCTTCGGCATTCCCAGGATCAAGCTTCAGGCTTCGAGAGACGGCCGTCTGAGCGCCTTCGTAGTCGCGCAACCGACCCCGCACATAGGCGCTGAGATACCAAGCCTGAGCATGCGCGGGGGCCAGCAGCATGACACGACGCAAGGAATCATCGGCACTGCCAAGGTCACCGTCGCGCACCTGTCGGCCTGCCAAGAGTAACCAAGCCAGAGCGTCATCGGGCCGCTGCTCCACCGCTAGTTCCAGAGCCTCGCGATCTTCGCTACTATCGGCCGGATTTTGCCGAGACTGGCGCAGCTTGTCGAAGGCGAGCTGATGCCAATACAGGCCGGACTGAGGATCGAGTGCCACCGCCTTGCGCTGGCAATTCACGGCCTCTTCCGCTGCTCCGAGATGAGTCGCCGTGAGACCGAGCAGTGCCCAGCATTCAGCGCTGCGTGGGTATTTCTTGGTCAGGGCAATGAGCTGACGCAGAGCCGGCTCTAGGCGCTTTTGCTGGAGAGTTTGGAAAGCCCGCTGAAAACCTGCATCCTGGGCCACCTGACGCAGCTTGGGACGGCGAGGCAAAGCATTCAGCGGCTGCATCGGGGCACGTTCGCGACGAAGGTGCAGGGCGGCGGCATCGCAAGGCAGGGCGAAATTCATCCAGCTCTTCAGCGGCACCTTCATGCCGACGATGGCGATCACGCGACCTTCTTCATCATAGACAGGTGAGCCCACTGCGCCGGGAGAGTCCTGGCCACGCACGTTCAGCCAGCCCAGACCCGTCAGCGAGCTGTCGGCCTGAACCTTGGCATCAGCGAGCACGAGCCCACGCTTTTCAGAGACCGCCACCACGTGACAGGACTGCTCTTCAGCAAAGCGGATGCCGGGGCCGAGTTCCGCCGGGGTCGTGTCACGGTGCTCGCTCTGCAGCAGAGCGACACCCGTGACGAGATCCGCATGATAAAAGCCACGAATGCGATGATTCGTGCCATCCGCTGCGGTCGCTGTGATGTAGTCGATCTTTTCGGCGATCTCCGGATGCAAGAGACCACTATCGGTCAAAATCACACCATCAGGAGACACAAAACAGCCCACACCGATCGCGAGCTGAGAGCCATGGGCATCCCAAACGCGCAGACTGACCACACTGCGCACGATTTTCATCCCGAGTTCACGCAGACGATCATCCTCGGCACTAGGTGGACGAAAAGGCACCGGCACCTGGGCCTCCGAAGGAATCAGGGGCAGGAGTGGCGGCAGCAGGTCAGCTTCAGGATCCGCCGCAAGCGGCAGGGGTTTTCCGGACTGCTGGAAGAGCAAAAGCGGGTTTTCATACTCAGCTGCACCCACCGCCACACCGGAATCATCGGGCAGCTCGAGAACTGGCATCTCAGGCACTTTAGGCTCAGCGGATGTGGGTTCCGTGCGCTTGGTCACAGGGTCGAGCACTTCGGGAGGCAATGGCTTGGATTCGGCCACCTGAGCCAGCATCACTGGCACGAGAGCCAGCATAAACCATGTACAAAAAAACAGGCGCATAAGAGTTTCTTTCTGCATTGTGACTGCTCTGTGACATGCCGTGCTGGATTCGTTGTGACGAAATCTTCACATGGAAGCCGTTTCTGTTGGCGATGGCTTGTTTTAAGGGCGCGACGAATCCCCATGCGCGCACTCCCTGCCCTTCTCCTTAGCTTTGCTATACCTGCCTTCATGCAGGCGGCCGATCTTGAGCTCAAGTCACTCGGCACAGCCAAAGAGGACGCCATCGGTAAACGCAAGTTTGGTCCCTACGTGGGTGTCGCCATGGGTGCGACCACAGGTCAAAAAGGTCGTGTACGCATCGGCAACCTGAGGTCGGACCTGAACAGTCACGATGGAGCCGCCATGATCAGCATGGAGGTCGGCAAAAGCTGGCGCATGCGGCGCATCCCGTTGATGTTCTCTTTGGATGCTGAGGGAACCTTCACAGCCACTTCCTTGGAAGGTCGAGTCCGCAATGCGACTGCTGCCACCGATGTGCGCACTTACGAGGCTGACATGAATTCCTTATTCTTCACACTGAATGGCACCTTCGCCCTCGACCTTTGGCGTTACCGCGCGCGCATGGGTCAGGTGCTCGCTGGCTTCCGCCCCTACATTGGGGGTGGTTTCGGGGGTGGACAGGTTTGGTATCGGAATGCGACCGCTTCGACAGGCACCTCCACCGTCCCCAACAACACCCCCTTCAACATTGATGAATTCATCAATTCCTGGAACTGGTATGCAGGCCTGGAGTGGTGCTGGAAAGATCAATACTCTTTGTTTGCCGAATACCGGAAAACCATGGTCGGCGATCTCGATGACTTGGCCGATTTTTCCACCGAAGGCTACATGATCGGCTTCCGCTACCGCTACTGATTCATTTGCTCGTTCTTGCCACATCTCTCACTCCCTCTCGCTCCATGCTCCGCGCCACGTTCCTTCTCTTCGCCGCTGCAGCCACCCTCGGCCTGACCTCCTGCAAAACCGTCACCACCGCCCGCAGCCAGTTCCCCGACAGTCCGGTCTCTTGGCAGTTGGTTAGCGAAATGATCGATGAGGAAACCCTCGACTACACCGTCAGATTCCGGAACACCGGCACCCAGGTCATCAGCTTTGACTACACCATCTCTGACGAGCCGGGCGTGCCTCACACCGATGCAGAAGGCCCCAACTCAGGCCTCGTGGAAAACCTCTACCCCGGCGCTGAAGCGAACGTGAAGAACCCCATGAAGCGCATGAAGGACATCTACGTCGTCCTGGGTCGTGTCACTTATGGCAAAAAAGACAGCAGCGCGCTGGCCAAGCTGTACAAGCCATCCGCTGCCAAGGCCGCTGCAGGCTCCGCCACTGCCGCCGCCTCCCTGCCATTGCTGGAGCCCGTGACCCCGCCCGCTCCCTGAGATGGATCACACGGCCAAACAGTGGCTCTGCTTCCTCGCCGCCCTGCTATGCTTGGGCGGCGTTTTTGCAAGTGGCCATGAAGACGCAGACGCCACCAAGCTCTACCAGCGCGGCATGAAGCTGCTGGGAGATGGAGACACGGAGGAGGCGCTAGAGCGCTTCAACGCCGTGGCGAAGCGCTACCGGGGCTCTGAGGCCTGCGCACTGGCCCTGTGGGAGGTTTATCGCATCCAAGAACATTTGGACAATCCTGAGGCTGCCTTTGAGGCCTTGAATCGCTTGGCCACCGAACAGCCGGGACACTTTGAAAAGGCGCAAGCCACACAGCTGAAGCTCGTGCGTCGATGCCTCAGCAGCGATCCCAAGTCCAAACGAAGCCTTGAGGTCAACAAAACCCCTGAGGCCCTCTTGCCTGAAACCCTCCTGGCCATGCTGGATGCCATCGTCAAAAGCGGCCCGCGGAGTGAGGCAGGCATCGAAGCCCAATTCCTCAGAGGCCTCGTCCAAGATCGCGCCGATCAGAAGCGCCAAGCCATCGCCAGCTACGAGGAGTTTGCCGAAAACTTCCCCCAGCATGAGCTCGCCGATGATGCGGCCTTTCAAGTCGCCGACATTCCTTACCGCCTCTGGAAGCAGATGCGTGGCGACTCCCCCCACCAGCGTGAGGCCGCCGCCGTCGGTCTGTCTTGGTTCCTCGCGCGCTACACGGAATCAGACAAAGCCGCGCAGGCCCGTGCCTACCTCGCTGAAGTCAAAGTGGCCGAGCGTCGTGAATTGCTCAGCCTCGCTCGCTTTTATGAAAGCCGAAGCAAGCCCGACGCCGCAGCCATCTACTACCGGCAGTTGGGCGAACGATTCCCCGAATTCGTCGCTGCCGATGAAGCGCTCGCCGCCAAGGTGCGTGACAGCGTAGCCCCGGACAAAACCAGCACGCTCACCTCGGGCGCAGAGGACCTCCAGGTCGGGCCTCGGTGAGTTTCCCGTCATCAATCACCGGCACGCCCCTAACCAACACGTGGGAAAAACCGCGCGCGTAGTGGTGGGGGTCATTGAATTGGCTCGGATCATCCACCTTCCCGAGGTCAAAGATCACCACATCCGCATGGGCACCCCGTGCCAGCACCCCGCGATCCTTCAGGTGAAACGTCTGCGCAGGCAGCTGCGTCATGCGCCGCACGGCTTCCTCCACCGACACCACCTTTAGCTCACGAACATAGCGGGCGAGGATGCGCGCATTGTTGCCGTAGCTGCGCGGGTGTGGCACATCCTCCCCCAGGCGTCGTGGCCCACCATCGCTAGCCACGGCTGTCAGGGGATGCGCCAAAAAAGTCTTGAGATCACGCTCGTCCATGCCGTGAAAGACACCACTGCCTCCCCCACGTTTTTCGATGTCGAGCAGCAGTTCGATCTGCGCCTCCAGCGCATCACTGCCACGGACCTTTCGGGCAGCCTCGGGAATGGTCAGTCCATTCAGCGAGGGATCGTCCGCAAAGCGCGCGATCACTGCGTAGGCGTAGTCTTGGCGACCCGCCCGCTCCAGGATGGCCTTCATGCCTTCCGTGATGCGGGCCTTCTGCGCCGGATCCGCCAGACGGGCGATGAAGTCCTCCCGCGTGCCCTCGAGCGCACTATCCGGGATCGTCTGGCGCAGTCCCGTGCTGCTCGCCGTGTAGGCATAAAGGTCATGCGTCACCTCCAGCCCTCCCGCCCGCGCTTGGTCCAGCCGCCCCAGCACTTCCGCCGCCTTGCCCCAGGCCGTCGGGCCCGAAAGCTTGATGTGGCTTAGCTGGGCGCGCACACCAGCCTCCCGCGTGATTTTCAGGAACTCATCCAGAGCCTCAAAGATGCGCACCGTCTCATGGCGGATGTGGCTGGCATACACACCACCGTGTCGTGCCACCACCTTCGCCAGCTCGATGATCTCATCGGTCTTGGCAAAAGAACCGGGCACATAAATCAAACCCGTGCTCAGGCCGACCGCCCCCTCCTTCATCGCACGATCCACCCGCGCTTTCATCGCTTCCAGCTGCGCCGCACTCGGCGCACGGATGAACTTGCCCCCCATGTCCTCTTCCCGCACCGAGCCATGACCGATCAGCGTCGCCACATTCAGCGTCATGCCCGCCTTGGTGATCTCCTCAAAAAAAGCCGCCACATCCGTGCGTGAGTTGCCGCAGTTCCCCGTGATGATGCTCGTCACCCCCATGCGCAGAAAATTCTCCGCCGCCGGATTCTCCGCGATCTTTTCCGAGTGCGTGTGCACATCAATGAACCCTGGGGCGATGTAGGCCCCGCCCGCGTCGATCACCCGCACCGCCCTGCCCGTCACCGCACCCACCGCGCTGACACGCCCCTCCTTCACCGCCACCGAGCCCACCCGCGCCGGAGCCCCTGTACCATCCAGGATGAGCCCATTCGTGATCACCAAATCATGAGTCACCGCGCCCTCCTCAGAAAAGCAGGAGGAAAGAAAAGCAGCAGCGAGGAACAGACAGAAGCAGCGCATACAGGCCAGAACTAACGCAGCCTCCCAGGCCTTTCGCCTCCCAAATTCAGGTGAGTGCGGCTGCGCCTTCATAGCATCAGGACCCGATCCTTCAGCTTGGCCGGCAGCACCTCCGCCAAAGGAGAGCTCTGCCTATCCTTGCCACTCCATCGCTATGGCCTGCGCTTGAGAAAGAACCCCCATCTCTTGCCTTTCTCGCCTGATGGATGGCCAGCGATGTGAGCTTGAGATGAATAAAGACGAAGCAGATAGGGAGAGAAATCCACTGCCTAGAGGAAGGTTCATTGCCCCCCTTTCCCAACCTGAAAAACTCTGGCGGCCCGGTATCTGTGCTGCACGTGGCCGTGCAGAGAGGCAGGCGCTCATAACCCCACCCTCCCTGAGATTTCAAAGCAGCCATGTCCCTCCATCCCGCATTTCCCAGCTCCCCATACGCGCCCCTGATCCCGGAACAGCGCTGGTTTCCGGCGGATGAGGCTCTCCGCACCTCTTCCTATGAAAAGCTGCTGCCGCCCTTGGTGGCGAAAATCCGGCAGCATGTCTTTGATTGGCGAAACCAAGGCTACCCCGGTGCCTCAGCCACCTCAGTGGCGCTGCTGCGCTGGTGGTTTGAGACGGAGCACCTGCTGGAGCAGGCGGACGGCTCGCTCTCCTCTTTTCAGTATTATTTCGCCCAGCGTGAGGCGGTTGAGACGGTGATCTGGTTGCATGACGTGAAGCATGCCCGGGACAAGTTTGACCTTCTCCGCTTCGATGCGTCTGGTTCGGTGTCATCCGGCATGTTCAGTGAAGACTGGCCCCGTTACGTGCTGAAGATGGCGACGGGTTCCGGGAAAACGAAAGTTCTATCCCTGCTGATTGCCTGGAGCTTTTTCCACAAGCTCTACGAGGCGGATTCCACGCTCTCGCGGAACTTCCTCGTCATCACGCCGAACATCATCGTGCTCGACCGTCTGCGGACCGACTTCGACGGGCTGAAGATCTTCTTCAATGACCCCGTGCTACCCGACAATGGCCATGAGGGCCGCAACTGGCGGGATGACTTCCAGCTCACCCTGCACATTCAAGATGACGTGCGCGTCACTCGCGAGGTCGGAAACATCTTCCTCACCAACATCCACCGCGTCTTCATGACGGATGTGGAGGAACCCTCGCTGGAGGATGATGACCTTCGCGATTACTTCCTCTCGGATGCCTTTGGCGAGAAGCCCAAGGGCAAGACCACTGACAGCAAGACCGACCTCGGAGAGATCGTGCGCGAGATTGAGGAACTGGCCGTCTTCAATGATGAAGCGCATCACATCCACAATCCAAAGATGGCCTGGTTCAAGTCCATTCAGGACATCCACCACAAGATGCTGCAAAAGGAGGGCCGACTTACTTTGCAGATCGACGTGACCGCCACGCCGCGTCACGACAGCGGGGCCATCTTTGTGCAGACGGTGTCCGATTACCCGCTGGTGGAGGCGATTCATCAGAATGTGGTGAAGCATCCCGTTCTTCCGGATGCGGCCAGCCGTGCCAAGCTGCGCGAGCACAAGACCGCCATCTTCTCCTACAAGTATGCCGACTACCTTGCGCTCGGCGTGGAGGAGTGGCGCAAGAGCTACGCCGAGCATGAGCCGCTGGGGAAAAAGGCCGTGCTCTTCGTCATGGTGGATGACACCAAGAACTGTGACGAGGTGGGCGAGCATCTGCAAAAGATCTGCCCTGAGCTGCAAGGGGCCGTGCTCGTCATCCACACCAAGGACAATGGCGACATCTCCGAGGCCGCCTCCGGCAAGAAAAAGGAGGAACTGGAACTGCTGCGCAAGCAGACGAACGAGATCGACTCTTGGAAGTCACCTTACAAAGCCATCGTCTCCGTCTTGATGCTCAAAGAAGGCTGGGATGTGAAAAACGTCACCGTCATCTGCGGCCTCCGCGCCTATGCGGCCAAGTCGAACATCCTGCCTGAGCAGACGCTCGGCCGCGGGCTGCGCCGCATGTATTTCGGCACGGACACGGCGGAAACCGTCTCCGTCATGGGCACGCCTGCCTTCATGGAGTTCGTCGAGTCCATCCAGACCGAAGGCGTCAGCTTCGAGCATGTCCCTATGGGTGATGGTGCGAAGCGGAAAGAGCCGCTGATTGTGGAAGTGGACACGGAGAACAAGGACAAAGACCTAGCCGCGCTCGACATCCCGCTGCCGAAGCTCAGCCGCCGCTTCCAGCGTGAGTTCAAGGACCTCGGCGAACTCAACCCCGCCGCTCTGGGCAACAAGCGCCTGCCTTTGAAGGCCTTCACGCCGGAGGAGACTCGGGAGATCGTGTTCAAGACCATGCTCGACGCCGAGATTCATCACACCGTGCATCTTGATGGCTCTGGCCAGGCGGACTACCGCAGTGTGGTGGCCTTCTTTGCCCGGCAGTTGCTCAAGGACCTGCGCCTTGTCGGCGGCTACGACCTGCTCTATCCGAAGGTGCGTGACTTCATGCGCGACCACCTCTTTGAAGGTCCGCCAGCCGATCTGGAAGACGCCGTCGTGATCCGAAATCTCTCGGAGCCCGAGGTGGGCAAGGTGCTCTACGACTCCTTCAAAACCGCCATCAACGCCCTCACCATCACCGACAGCGGCAGCACCCGCATTGAGGATTACATCCGCCTCAGCCACACCCGCCCCTTCCGCACCGATCACCGCCCCTTCCTGGCCGCGAAGAAGTGCCTCTTCACCAAGACTGTAGGCGAGGCCAACTCCGGCGGCTTTGAGCTGTCCTTCGCCGCCTTCCTGGAGGCCGCGCCGGACGTGCAGGCCTTCGCCAAGAACTACTTCGCCGTCGGCTTCAAGCTCGACTATGTGAAGGCGGATGGCGACCTCTCGAACTACGTCCCCGACTTCATCGTGCGAGACACCAGCGGCGTCATCTGGATCATCGAGACCAAGGGCCGCAAAGAACTCGATCTCCCCCAAAAGATGGCTCGCCTGAAACAATGGTGCGCCGATGCCACCGCCGCGGAGGCCGCAGAGTGGTCCGCACAGTCCTCTGTGCGGTCAGAGTCAGATTCCGCACAGGGGACTGTGCGGACCACTTTGAGCCAGCGCTACGATTTCATCTTTGTGGATCAGGAAGCCTTCGAGAAGCACACCCCAGCCACCCTCGCGGCGCTTGCTGCTTCCTTCACCGAACACAAGGATTGAATCCTCATGACACCTCCACCATCCAGTCCTCTGCCGGTGACTCACCGCTTCATTGATGAAGTGGGTGATACCACCTTCTTTGGCAAAGGCGGTGTCACCATCCTTGGGCAGGAGGGTGTCTCCATGGCGTTCGGGATGGGGCTCGTTAGGATTGACCGCCCGCTGGCTGAGGTCCGCGCCGAGATCACTGCCTTGCAAAAACAGGTCGAAACGGACCCGCTGCTTTATCCGCTTCCCAGTGTGGCGAAGCGCATGGCCAAGGGAGGCTTCTTCTTCCATGCCTGCAAGGACACACCGGATGTGCGCACCATCTTCCTGCACTATTTGCGTGAGCTGCCCTGTGAGATCGAGGTGGTCATGGCGCGCAAGGTGCCCTCCATCTTCGTGCAGAAGCACCACGGCAAAGACGATGAGTTCTACGCCGATGTTCTCTCCCATCTCATCAAAAGCCGCCTCCGTGAGCCGCAGCGCCTCGTGCTGAACGTGGCCCAGCGCGGCTCCAGCACTCGCGCCAAGGTGCTGGATGAAGCACTCATCAAGGCCGTGGGCAGAGCCGGACGCCTCTGGCAGCCGGATGAGCTGCAAAGTAAGGTGGTCTTCAATGTGCAGACCCCGCTGACCGAGCCTCTGCTCTCCGTGGCCGACTACCTGGCCTGGGCCGTCCAGCGCGTCTTCGAGATGGGTGACATGCGCTACTACAACTACCTGCGGGAGAAAATCCGCCTCGTCGTTGATCTCTACGACGCCTCCGGCAGCAACCACTACGATCCCATCACCCACCCGCTCACCGCTGGAAATAAAATGGGCCCACCAACCACCTGAGCGGGATACCCCGCGACGCCATGGAGACGACTTTCAGTAGCAGCAGACCGCCTCAAATATGGCCTTTGTCACTCCCACTGACAATTGATTTGTATACAATTCAAAAGGCAGACCTGCACTGACGCCTCTTTCGTCTTTCCTCATTCAGGTTTCCCCCTTCATCCTTCATCCTTCATTCTTTCCGAAATGTCCCGCCCCGCCTCTGAACACTACGACCTCTCCGAGCAGGAAAAGCGCGATCTCATCAAGCTCATCGAGCAGGGGAAGCCCCTGCCGGACAAATACCGCTTCATGCTCTTTGCGGACAAGCGGGAGGTGGAGCTGGTCTGGAATGGCAAGACCCGGGAGGTCTGCACCGCCATCCTGCCCTTCCAGACCCTGGAGCACATCGACGAACCGCGCCGGGAGAAGCGGGAGGACGAGGAACTCGGCCTCGATACCGGTGGCCGCCAGCTCAAGGGCTGGACGAACAAGCTCATCTGGGGCGACAACAAACTCATCCTCTCCTCCCTCAAGTACGGAGCCCTGCCCGGCGTCGTGCAGGCCGGGGAGGAATTGCTCGACTTTGAAGAGCGCTGGACCGGATCCTACATCTTCGAGAACGAGTGGCAGAGCTTCCGCACCCGGCAGGACCGCGACCTGGAACTCACCACCGCCCAGCACGTCTATGCCAAACCGGGCCGCTACACCGTGGCCGTGAAGGTGATCGACATCTTCGGTAACGACACCATGACGCTGGTGCCGGTGACGGTGGGGTGAGTGGAAGAGGCCTGGCTGATCCCATCGCCCGCAAAGGCCGCTCTCAACCGCCTCCTTCCATTCCAAATCACCGCACATGACGGGGGTATAGGCCGTCTGGCTGCACAGACGCGGGGCAGGAATGCCCCGGGTACGGGTGGGGGGCGGGTCAGAACCGCCAGAGCAGGCCGGTGTGCAGGGTGAAATCGGGGGCCGATGGGGTGAGGCCTGCCCCGAGGCCGATGCGTAGCACGAAGCCGCTGGGCAGTCCGACCATGCTCGTCAGCAAGATTTGTTGGGCGCTGTTTCTCTCTTCGAAATCACCTGTGGCTTCGACACCCACCGAAAAATCATGATTCACCTCATGGCGCAGCCCGGCGGCATAGCCCCAGCCGGGACCGTTTCCCTCTCCTGAGACAAAGCTCACCAAGTTCAACACCAAGCGTGTGCGGCTCGCCACATCGGCCTCCAGGATGAGTCGGCTGTGCCAGCCGCTCTCGCCATGGCGATGAATGCCGCCATGGGCTCCATGACTGTGCCCGCCGGAGCCATGATCGTGAAGGATCGGTGGCGGTGCGTCGGGACCGGTGCCGGGATCATGCACGTGCACCGAGCCGTGCCCGTGGGCGTGACCCCCTCCTTGGGCGAATTCATAAGCTGTCCAAAGCCCTGCGCGGAAATTGAAGGAGCCAGGCGGCACGGGGAGCGAGAGCACCCACTGGGGGGTGATGCCCTTGTAGCGCCACCCTTCGCCTTCGTCAGAAAAACCGACATTGAGGCCAAAAGCGAGCGCGGGAGCCAGGCCGATGAAGAACCCTGGCTCTGTCGAAAACTCATTGGCCGACCCCTCGCGGGAAAATTCCAGGCCCGCGAGGGCGACCCCGCCAAAGCGGGAAGGGATGGCACTGTCCTGAACGAGGATGAAGTCCCGCCCATGATGACCCTGGGCGGGACCTAACCAAGTGAAGAATAAGCAGGCACTCAGCCTACACCAGAAGCGGGGGGACATCTCGGGCAGAGGCGTTCAGAGGGGTGGAAGGACCGCACTCATCTTCCTGAAGAAAGCGTCAAGGTGACATTCCCCGAGATGAGACTGACGGCCTCATCCCCTGGGAAGGTATTCATGAGGAAGAACCCACGGCCAGTCACGTTTGTGCCGTCGTCCACCAAGATGCCATGATACTTGGCGGTGCGTGCTGCCTGTGCGCCGGAGGCCTGACGCACCTGGAATCCGCCCTCCAAGAGGCCGGTGCCACGAGCTAGGGCTAAGGTGACACGGCAGGGATTGTCCCCAAACACGCCTGCTCCTGCGGGCGTGAGGCGACCTTCCACGTCGGGATGATGGGCGCCGAACTCGAGCTGGGCATGGCCGAAGCTGACGCTGATGCGATCTTGGCCGCGGAGGCTAGGGCGGCGACCTCCGACGACTCGGAGGGACAGCGGCGCAAAGCCCTCGGGATAGCTGGTGTCGAGCGCTCCCGGGGTGCGTGGCAGGCGATACCAATCGGCCGTCGAATCCTCCAGCCGACCGCCGAGGGCCTGATGGATGAAGAAGCGTGCCATGAAGGAGCCGGAGCGCACCATGCGCTGACGCGGCAGCTCGCGCCCCTGACGTGGCACGATGCCGACCTGGGTGGACAACACCTGCAAGATGCCGAAGCCGCCATCGTGCTCGACTGGCACGGATTGCGTGATGGCGGACCCATCCGCTAGCTTCATGGCCAGTGTCACTTGGCCTGCTGCACTGACGGCAAAGGCACCCAGGCCCTGGCCTTCGGGCAGTGCCACGCTTTCGTCGAGATCACCACGCTGCACCTGAAGGGCAAAGGTGTAAGCCCCCCGGTACGGGGCGGTGAGCAAGACAGGGCTGAGTGCTGAGAAGGGCAGCTCATTCAGCTCATCTGCCACGCTACCCTGCACGGCGCGCTGGCCGACATCGTAGCGGAAGCTGAGGACCAGCGGCGAGCGCCCTGCACGCGGAAGCTGCACCTGTGCTTCGGGGCCATTTTTGCCAAAGGCGAAGCGCCCGCCCCAGCGATAGCGCTCGGCACCCAGCTGCAACTGGCCACTGAATCCACCCAGGGAGGAGATGATGAACTGGATCTGGCCACCTAGGGTTTCATTCATCGAAGCCGAACGGCCCAAAAGCCCCGTGAAGCGCCCGACCATGCCGACGGGCAAGGGATCAATGGCCAGGGACTCGGCCAAAACCTCGGAGGTGCCTGCGGCATTCGACAAAATCAGTCGCAGCGGGAACACACCTGACACCGTCGGGATGCCGGAGATGACACGCGAGGCAGCCTGAACACTCAGCCCCGCAGGCAGCCTACCCTCGACACGAAGCGTGGCAGAGCCAACCAGCACGGGAACGATGACGCGGTAAGGCTGGCCCATGATCCCCGGAGGCAGATCAAAGCCAGGCTCTATCTGCGGTGTCGTAATGACATTCACGGTGGCTTGCGCACTGTTGACATGGCCGATCGGATTTCTGACCCGCACGTGATAACGACCTGCATCGTTCATCGAGAGATCGGAGACCAAGAGCGTGCGTGCTGTCTGATTGCGCAGGATGGCGCCGTCTTTGAACCACTGATACTCCAGCTCTGCCCCGGTCGCAGACACGGTGAGGCGTGCCGTTCGCCCTTCCACCGCCGTCACGCCCACAGGCTGGGCAGTGATGCGTGGCGCACCCACCAAGGGGGCGCGGCCTCGGAAGGTCGCTTTGAACCCTTGGCGATTCGGGTTCGTGGCAGGGGCATTGCTGCCGATGACGAGTGAGTAGAAGCCAGGCTCTAGCGTCCAGGAACGCGTCACCGTGCTCTCTGTGCTGTTGTCGAGATGATCGAGGTAGCTCAGGTCTTCTGCCCAGCCGACGTTGCCACGGTTGTTGTAGGTGTGGTCGTCGCTGCCGTCATTGTCCCACCCACGCCAGAGGGTGAAGCTGGGGAACATGCTGCTGGTGTCGGCTTTGCGATTCGCGTCTGAGGGAGACGGCCAGGGAACGGTGGCATCGCGCTCGACCGTGAGGTCCAAGGTCATGGCCGTGGGGATGTAGATCGCCACCCAGCGGGAGGTGTGCGTCCAGCCGACGGGGGGATCACCCGCGCTGGCATCAAAGAGGGCATTGTCTTCCCAGCTCCAGGCACCGACGTGATCGCTGAAACTGCGCTCACCTCCGCCCGGCTGTCCGACATAGACGAGGTTGTAACCAATGCCACCTGTGGCGGGGGCACCCTCGGGATAGGTGTTTGGCACCGGATCGCCATGCGTATCTCCAGGGAGCGCACGACGCACATCATAGGTGAATTTGAAACCCTGACGGTTTGGATTCGTGGCGGGAGCATTGCTGCCAAGCACCAAGCTGTAATCTCCAGCAGGCAAACGCCAAGTGCGGGTGATGGAAGACTCCGTGCTGTTGTCGATGTGATCCAGGTAAGACAAGGCAGGAGCCCAAGCCACACGACCGCGATTGTTGTAGGTGTGGTCATCGCTGCCCGTGTTTTGCCAGCCACGCCAGAGCGTCAGGCTGGGGAACATGCTGCTGGTGTCGGCTTTGCGATTCGGGTCCGTGCCGCTAGGCCAGGGGACATTGGCATCGCGCTCCATCGTGACAGTCAGGAAAACGGTCTCCTCCAGTCCCACCGCCACCCAGCGCGAGGTGTGTGTCCAGCCGACGGGCGGTTCACCCGCATCGGCATTGAAGAGGGCATTGTCCTCCCAGCTCCAGGCACCGACATGGTCCGAGAAATGTCCGTAGTCGCCATTGCTGGCGATCAGCGTGCGTGAGTAGCCGATGCCCCCCGTGGCGGGCGCATTCTCGGGATAGGTGTTGGGCGCTGGATCGTAGGCATCCTCTCGGGAGGCATCCAAGGTCACACGGAAACCTTGGCGATTGATGTTCGTGGCAGGGGCATTGCTTCCCAGTGCCAAGGTATAGTCCCCGGCAGGCAGAAGGTAAGTACGCGTGATGGTCTCCTGAGTGCTGTTGTCCAAATGATCGCGGTAGGTGATGTCCTCCGCCCAGGCCACGTTGCCGCGGTTGTTGTAGGTGTGGTTGTCGGTGCCGTCATTGTCCCAGCCATTCCAGATCGTGAAGCTGGGGAACATGCTGCT
>JAIXSY010000011.1 GCA_027484445.1 Verrucomicrobiaceae bacterium | reverse complement strand
ATTGAAGATCGTGAAGGTCCTGGCTGCACTGCTTGTCCCGACTCGCTGGGTGCCAAAGCTGATGCTGGAAACTCCGCTGGAAAGATCGGTGTTCAGTGGATGTTCCACGGCAATCTCAGGTTGAATGCCCGTGCCGTTTAGAGTGAAGGTGAAACTGCCTTCATCAGCGTCAGAGTTGGTGATCGTCACTGTAGCGCTGGCCGCTGTCGCCGAGGTTGGTGAATAGGTCGCGGTAAAGGAAGTGCTTCCCCCAGGAGCCACGATGCTGGACATGCCGCTGATGTTCAGGCTGAATTCTGTCGTGGCGGATAGGGCGGCGTTGCTGACGGTCAGGTTTTCTGTTCCGCGATTGAAGATCGTGAAGGTCCTGGCTGCACTGCTTGTCCCGACTCGCTGGGTGCCAAAGCTGATGCTGGAAACTCCACTGGAAAGATCGGTGTTCAGCGGATGTTCTACGGCAATCTCAGGTCGGTTTAAAGCCGCTTCCACATAATCCAAGGATACGTTGCCTGCGGTGCTTGTACCCCAGAATTGATTGTGGATTACTGTCTTGAAGTTGGTGGAAATCGTCCCGAGTTGGGTATTGAGGCTGCTTCCGGTGAGCGATCCTGAGATCATGCTGGGAGTGGCACCATTGAAGGACACGTTATATGTCGTGGATGTGGTGGTTAGCACCACTTCCAAGTTGCTGAGATCTGTGCCCGCCCCCCAGCTCCAACGGGCCACTTCGACCGTTGTGCCAGAGTTGTTCGTAATGAACATGGCAGCAGGCGGATTGAAGTTATCCGAACCCAGCGGGCCGTCATGGTTGACGACCAATCCAATGTAGATGCCCTGTTCTCCGGGCAGGAAATGATTCGTTGAAAGAGTACTTGGCCTGTAGCCCACATATAATCTCTGCCCACGAGGGGCACGACCGAATGCGGAAAACTTATAGCGCAGCGTCGTAGATGCAGTTTGGAAGGGGTTAAAAGCGTCCTTCGACTGAGCCACAAAGGTGGAAACAGTGGTTCCCCCCATGTTCATGCTGTCACCCGATTCCGTCACCGCTGCCTGTCCCAAACTGTCAAAGCCCGTGCCAGTACCGCCAGTGTTGGTGCCTAGCACACCGTTGGTGAAATCATCCCGGATGATGATGGTTTGCGCGCCAGCTCTAAGAGCAAGAAGAGCGAGCGCAGCGGTGAGCAGGAGGTGTTTCATAGCAAGCTGTGGTGTGACGGCGAGTGTGTGACGACTATCAATTAACGCTGAGTTAGGAAGCAGCTTTTGGACTCACTTCGTACATATCTCATCTTTATTACTACCCCGTGAAGCAGCGGCGCGTAAAGCCGCTTTTTGAGGTTTGCGTCGCGAAGTATGGTGGTTATCAAAAAAATAATAATAAAACAAGACGCTACCTACCAGCGAAGCCTCTTGGCTGGAACACGTTGGTCGTTCCTTTGCTCGCGGGTGATCTGTCCGTCCTTGAGATACAGCACGCGGTCTGCCATGCCCGCCATGTCCGCGTTGTGGGTGATGACGATGACGAGGGTGCCTAACTGCTGATTGATCCGCTCAACTGCCTCCAGCACGGTAATGCCTGTTCCGACATCCAGGGCTCCTGTGGGCTCATCGCAGAGCAAGACCTCCGGTTTTTTCGCGATAGCTCGTGCAATGGCGACTCGCTGCTGCTCTCCTCCACTGAGCTGGCTGGGGAAATGGTCCATGCGATGCTCAAGATTCACCATCGCCAGCGCCTCCTCGGGTTTCATCGGATCACGAGAGATTTCGGTGATGAGGGCCACATTCTCCCGAGCAGTGAGGCTCGGGATGAGGTTGTAAAACTGGAAAACGAATCCGACACAATTTCTGCGAAATTGAGTGAGCACATTTTCCTCAGCTCCGCCAAGATCCCAACCTTTGTAACGCAGCCTGCCCTCGGTGGGAATGTCCAGTCCACCCAGGATGTTCAACAAGGTTGATTTTCCGCTCCCGGAGGCACCGAGCAAGACCACGAGTTCCCCGGCCCTGAATTGCAGGTCCACTCCATGCAGCGCGACGACATCTAGCTCGCCCGTGTGATAGACTTTTTTCAAGCCCTGGGCCTCAAAGATGACCTGTTGCGCCGACATTTCGGAAAATAAGGATCATTGGCAGCCACAGCCCCCACCGCCGCCACCTCCACAGCAACCGCCATTGCCCATCACTTCTTCCAGCGCTGGCACGGCACCTTTTTCCAGAGTCTTGGTTACGAATCCATTGACCGTGGTGGCCACTTTCTGAAGGGCATCTTGAGCGGCCATGAAACTCTGAATTCCATCGTGTTGATCAGCTTGATCCTGAAGCATCTGAAAGCGCGTAATGTCTTCTGCTTCGAGCTCGACCCCACTGCGATGACGCTGCTCCAGCGTGCGACCGAGATTCATGACATCCCGATAAAGGGCCACAGCCTGCTCATCAGCCAGGAATGACTCGGCTGCCTCACGGGCAGATTGGATCTCGGGATCAGCGGCGATGGCAGCGCAGAGAGCTTCGATCTGGGCGGTAATGGCAGGAGCGATCAGGGGCGACATGGAGCAGATAGCTAGCTCTGTTCAGTCGCATGTCGAACACTTATCCAAACAGGTCTTGTCTCTTCCTTTCGTCAGCTCTGGGTGCCGAGAAACCGACTGGCGATGCTTCCATTTCCTTGTCAGCAGGGCGAGCCCGCGCCAGAGACTCACCATGCTCCGTGGTGCTGAAAAATGGCTCTTTCCTTACCTCCGAACTCCGCGCCATGCGGTGCGCATCTCACCGGCGATGCCGCTCCATGCCTGCATCGCAGTCTGCGATCATTACGAGCCTCTGCACGATACCGATCTGGCAGGAGCACGCCGTGCGGTGGCTCATTGGCAGGAAAACTGGCCTCCCATGGTCGCAGAGCATTCAGACAGCTCTGGTCGCGGGCCGAGGCACAGTTTTTTTTACCCCATTGAGCAGTATGAGTCCTCCCTCATCACGCCGCTAGCGGAGCTCTGCCGTCAGACGGGAAGTGAGGTGGAAATCCATCTGCACCACGATGGTGATACCCGTGAGACATTGACCGCCAAGCTGAACCAAGGCGTGGCAGACCTCGCCAGCCACGGACTGCTTAGCCGTGATGCTTCTGGGCGACCCGGCTACGTTTTCATTCATGGAAACTGGGCACTGGATCATTCTCATCCCACTGGACGCAAGTGCGGCGTGCCAGACGAGCTAGCCGTGCTGAGAGAGACAGGCTGCTACGCGGACATGACCATGCCCGCAGCCCCAGACCCTTGTCAGACCTCCATCGTGAACGCAGCCTACTATGCACAGGAGGATGGCCTGCCACGTTCGCACGAGCGTGGCAGTCCCGTGCGCCGGGGGCAGACGGCAGGCCTGCGAGATCTCATGGATCATCTGCTACTGATCCAGGGCCCTCTGGGGCTGAACTGGCGCTGGCGGAAGTGGGGGCTCATCCCACGGCTGGAAAATGGCGACGCCTCAGGCAGCAATCCGCCCACCCTGAATCGGCTCAAGCTGTGGCTGAGCCATTGCCCACGCGTCTTGGGTGGGCCGCCTTGGGTTTTCATCAAGCTACACACACACGGTGGTATCCCGAAGAATTACCAAATCTTGCTCGGGCAAGCCATGCGCCGCTTCTACCAGGGCCTGACTGCATTCGCAGCCAGCACGCCTGGGTTTCATTTTCACTTCGTCACTGCACGCGAGATGGTGAATCTCGTTCATGCAGCCGAGGATGGGAAGCAAGGCTCACCTGCCGATTGGCTGGATTATCGCCATGCGCGGCCCCCCGTGCTGGGCTAGTCAGACCGACAGCGCCGTCTTGAGCAGTGTGGCCAAAGCACGCGCACTCTGTTGCCCGACAGCGACGACTTCATCATGGTCGAGCGTCTGCGGTTTCAGGCCAGCTGCCCAGTTCGTCAGCATCGACACGCCAGCGACCTTCATGCCCAGCGCTCGTGCCTGAATCGCCTCGGCTACTGTGGACATGCCGACCGCATCGGCCCCTAGCACACGCAGCATCCGGATCTCCGCAGGCGTCTCATATTGCGGTCCCAAGAGCGCCGCATAGACCCCAGCGTGGCATTTGACACCCAACTCCCCTGCCGCACGCAGCAGCGATTCACGCCACTCCACATCATAGACCTGACTCATGTCATGGAAATGTGGCCCCCCAAGCAAAGGCGACGTGCCCTGAAGGTTCAGATGATCCGTGATCAGCATCAGGTCACCCACGTCAAACTGTTCCGCGATGGCACCGGCGGCGTTCGTCAATAACACCCGGCGCACGCCCCACTCATGCATGAGACGAATGCCCGCCGTGATCTCACGAGCCGTCAGGCCCTCGTAGAGATGGCGTCTGCCCTGCGCGATCAAGATGGCACGGTCCGCCACACGGGTCAGCACGAGCCTGCCAGCATGACCTGGCACGGAGGAAGCCCCCCAACCCGGCACTTCCACATACGGCACCTCAGCCTCTACCCCGAGAAGATCCGCCACGCCACCCAGGCCTGATCCGAGAACAATCGCAGTTTCAGGAGAGGCGGCGAGAATGGCAAATAGGCTCATGCCGCGATCATTCGCAGGCTGGGCAATGACGCAAGGCCCCAGCTTGCCACCCGAAAGAATCCACCGTTGCAGGCGCGGCACTCCTTGCTAGGCACTCATTCACCATGACCCAAGCCTTTGAAATCCTCGGCAAATTTGATCAGGAAAGCGACTGCCAGAAACTGCTCTACGCCCCCCTGAGCCAGCGACTGACCTTCCGCGAGACCCTGGTCTATCGCGTGGAGTATGAAGGCGACCCTGCGGCCTTGGAGGCTTTCGTTCGCCAAGTGCTGCTTGACCCGATCAGCCAAACGGTGCGTGACGCGAATACTCCTGCCTTTGAAGCCGCCGCGTTTGTCCTTGAGTATGGCATGAAAGGCGGTGCGCTGGATTTGGAAAAAGAGACCATCCTGGGTTACTTCCGCTCTGCCCCCAACCCAGGATTTAGCCTTCAGAAGCTGACGCTTCGGAAGCGCATCTATGTCTTTGGAGTCGATGCGCCCGAAGCGCCCTTTGTTCGCGACATCTGCAATCCAGCCATCCACACCTGGGAAGTGCGCCGCGCTGCCTGAGTTTGACGAAAATGTCACTAAACTCTTCGCTGAGCGGAAAAACGTCTGTGAAATCCGCGCAGAACACCTAGTATGCGGGCTCTTTTTCCCGCAGATGCACGATCATATCCTCAGCTCCTTCAACCAAGCCCTCGCTCGCCTTCGCGAACAAGTGCTCACCATGTCCAGCATGGCACGCAAGAACCTCGGGGACGCGATGCGAGGCCTGCTGGAGCGCGACACCGATCTGTGCAATGCCGCCATCGCCGCCGATCAGGACGTGAATGAGCTGGAAAAAAGCATCGACCATCTCGGCATGCAGATCTTGCTCAAGTTTCAACCTACTGCGCACGACCTGAGGCAAGTCATGGGAACCATTCGCGTAGCGAACAACTTGGAACGCATCGCTGATCAAGCCAGCAGCATCGCCAAACGCGCACGCCACATCAATCATCTGCCTGAGATCGCTGAGGTAAAGCTCATCGAGCCGGTTTACCAACTCTGCATTCGAAACTTGGCCGCCAGTTTGGATGCCTTTACCCATGCAAACCCAGAAGCAGCCGCCGCAGCTCGTCTGCTCGACAAAGAGCTGGATGCGGCGGAAAAGGCGCTGGATGCTTCTTTGCTTCAAATCATGGAAGCACGGCACGCGCAGCTGGAGGCCTACCTTCATCTGATCTTCGTGGCTCGTTTCCTGGAGCGCGTCGGAGATCACGCAAAGAACATCTGCGAAGACACGATCTTCATCGAGAAAGCGGAAGACATTCGCTTCACCAAGCACCGCCGGGAGTCTGAGCCTGCAGCCTGAATCGATTGGCATCCATTCAGCCCGGATGCCGAAGTTCAGCGGGGTAAGGATGCCCCGCTGAAAGAGAATTTCTGAACCCGGGTTCAGCGTTGATCGCAAAAAAAAGCCCCGTCTTTGCAGACGGGGCTTTTTGATGAATCAGGGATGATGGGACCGAGCCCGTCGGTAAAATCAAAGACCACTGCCAGCCTTCGCAGCCGCCACGGCAGCCTCAGTCTTGAGGGCAGCTTCGTGGCTCTCCAGCACCTTGCGTTTCAGACTGACGCCAGTCTTCTGCGCATACCAGAGGACCAGCGGACTGGCGATGAAGATGGATGAGTAGGTTCCAAGCAAAACACCGATGGTGATTGGCAGAGCGAACTCCTTCATCGCAGGATTGCCCAGGAAGAGCAGGATAACCATCGGTGCCAAGGCTGTCGGACCTGTGAGGAGCGTGCGGCTCAGGGTCTTGCAAATGGCCTCGTTCATGAGATCACGAATGTTACCCGCACCACCACGCTTGATGGTCTCGCGAATACGGTCGAAGACCACGATGGTATCGTTGATCGAATAACCTGCGATTGTGAGCAATGCTCCCACATGGATGAGGCTCATTTCCTGGCCAAAAAGCACGCAAAGACCAGGCACCATGAGAACGTCATGGAAAAGCGCAACGACGGCCCCCAAGGCGAAGGCCACTTCATAACGCAACAACAGGTAGAAGAAGATGAAGATCAACGCCACCGTCATGGCAATCAGAGATGTCTGAGCTGACTCGGAGCCAATCAGCGCACCCACGGTTTCCAGGCTGGTGCCCTTGACGCTGTCTTTGAACTTGCTGTTCACTGCACCTTCGATCACGGCACCTGCTGCTTGTTCTCCACGGATCGCAATCACCTGCCCGCCAGTCGCGTTGCTCTTCCTTTGAAGGTAGAAACTACCGATGGGCTTGCCATCAGGCAGCTTGAGTTCCTTCAGAGCGGCTTCGACTTCGCCATCAGGTAGATTTTTGCCATCTGCCAGTTCGATGTGGAGCAAGGAACCCCCACGGAAATCAATGCCAAAGCTTTCTTTGCCCTTGTAGGCCAGAGTGCCAAATGAGATCGCTGTGACGACCAGCGAAGCGATGATGAACTTCGGCGAGATCGAAAGGATATCAAAAACCTTGTCAGGGATGATGCGCGTGGTCTTCAGGCCTGTGAGGATGCCTTTGTCGATCACCCACATGAAAACGACACGTGTCACGATCAATGCGCCGATCAAGGAGCTGACCAGACCGATCATGAGCGTGACGGCAAAGCCGCGCACCAGACCACCTGAAATGGCGAAGAGGATGAGTGCCGCGATGATGGTGGTGATGTTGGAGTCAGCGATAGCCGAGAAAGCCTTGTCGTAGGCGGCCTCCAGCGCGCCGGTGAGGGTTTTGCCAGCTTCCATTTCCTCACGCAGACGCTCGTAGATGAGCACATTAGCATCCACCGCCATGCCAATGGTCAGCACGATCCCGGCTATGCCAGGCATCGTCAGCACGAATTGGAAAAGGGACATGCCACCGAAGAGCACGGCCAAGTTGATCACCAAACCCACAATGGCGATCAAGCCTGCCATGCGGTAGATGAAGAGCATGAAAAGAGTGGTCATGGCTAGACCTGCCACGCAGATCCATTTTCCCTGATCGATGGAAGACTGACCGTAGGAAGAGGACACCGCGTTTTCGGACTCGATGCTCATCGGGTTTTTCAAGGGATTCTTCAGCAAGGTCGCGAGCTGGAATGCTGATTCGCGGTTAAAGTTCCCCGAAATGACCGCCGTGCCGCCAAAGCGGTCTGTCTGAAGAACCGGAGCCGAGATGATTTCAGAATCGACGATGATGGCAAGCTGACGGCCTTTGTTCACCGCAGCGATTTCATCGAATTTTTTGGAGCCTTCGTTGTTGAGGTTCAGGTAAACTTTCCAGCCCTCAGCATCCATCGTCGCGAAAGCATCACTGACGCCATCGCCTTCCATATCAGGCCGGTTGCGGACGAGTTCCGCCCCCCGATCGGGTAGATCCTTGCCCTGAGCGTCTTTTTCGAGCTTATACTTCATCTTGGACCAGCCGGGTTCGGTCAGGCCACCGCCATCGATTTCAGCGATCTTGGAACGGCTGTCCTGGTGGACAATGCGGAACTCAAGCTTGGCGACCTGTTGGATTTTGGTGCGCACGTCAGCAAAGTCCTCTGGCTTCACACCTGGCATCTGAATCAAGATGCGGTCGCTGCCTTGGGGCTGCATCGAAAGGTCATTTTCCCCTTTCGGATTCAGACGCTTCTCCAGGATCGAGATGGCTTGTTGGACATCTTCCGCCGTGACAGACTGTGTTTTGCCCGCTTTGTCCACGGACTCCTTCAGACGCACGACAAACTCACTGCCACCCTTCAAGTCGATGCCCAGCGGGATGCCCATGTTCTTCACGGTCAGAACCGCGAAGAGGGTCATCAGCATGATGAGAGAGCTGCCCACCCAGCGCTTGGTTTTGTGGACCGCCGTGCCGATGTAAAACAGCAGCAGCAGCAGGATAGCGGTTCCGACGAGGAAGGTGACGTAGGCGTTCATGGGAGGTTGGGGAAAGGTTCTAAAAGGAAGATAGCTCAATGCAGAGCCTGCGGTTCACGCCGCTGGATCCGTTGGCTCAGGCAGCGCTCGCCTCGACGACATCACTCTTCTTGCTCACGGAGCCGATGGCGCTGCGCTCATATTCGACTTTCACATTGTCTGCGAGCTTCACCATGACCGTCTTTTCCTTGGTGCTGGTGATGATGCCGTGCTCACCGCCATTCATCACGACATGGTCGCCGACTTTCACGTTGCTGACGAGTTTCTCATGTTCCTTTTGGCGCTGACGCTGAGGACGGATGAGCAAGAAGTACATCATCACGAACATGAGCACCATCATGATCATCGGATTGCCCAAGGGGCCTCCAGAAGGGGGGCTGCCAGCAGCCTGGGCAAGGAAGAAGGAAGAAAGAGAAAGCATGGTTAGTCGGTGGGATCGGAACGTGTCTGGTAGCGGGCGATGACCTCCGCCCTGAATTCGGAGAAGCAACCTTGCTCGATGGCCAACCGCGCCCTGGACGTGAGGGAGGCGTAGAAATGCAGATTGTGCAGGGAAATCAACCTCAATCCCAGCACCTCCTGGGTGTTGATCAAATGCCGGAGGTAAGCTCGGGAAAACCCCTGGCAGAGCGGGTGGGTGTCCTCAGCGATGGGCCGGAAATCTCGCGCATACTTGGCGTTTCGCAGATTCATCATGCCTTCATGGGTAAAGGCCGTGCCGTTTCGCGCCAGCCGTGTGGGCAGGACGCAGTCGAACATGTCGATGCCGCGCGCGATCAGCTCCACGAGCTGTGGCGGTGTGCCAAGCCCCATGGCGTAGCGGGGCTTTTGCTCCGGCAGGAGGGGGCAGGCCCACTCCGCGATGCGCATCATGTCTTCCTCTGGCTCACCGACGCTGAGCCCTCCGACGGCGTAGCCGGGGAAATCCATCGCGACCAGCTCACGCGCGCAATGCTGCCGCAGTTCCTGAAAAACGCTGCCCTGGACGATGGGAAAGTGCAGTTGCTTGGTGAACTGAGGATCACGGCCAAAGGCCCCCGCATCGGGCTGATGCTCCGCCACCCAGTCTCGGCAGCGCTTGGCCCAGCGCAGCGTGAGTTCCATGCTTTTCCGCGCCTCCTCCGGCGTGCAGGGGTAGGGCGTGCATTCGTCAAAAAGCATCGCGATGTCGCTGCCCAGCGTGGCCTGGATTTCCATGGCCGTCTCCGGGCCGAGGAACATCGGCGTGCCATCGACATGATTTTGGAAATAGCAGCCCTCCTCCTTGATCTTGCGCAGTTTTGCCAAGGAGAAGACCTGAAAACCACCGCTGTCCGTCAGGATGGGCCGGTCCCAGTTCATGAATTGATGCAGGCCTCCCGCCTCGCGGATGATGTCCGTGCCCGGCCGCACCCAGAGGTGATAGGTATTGCCCAAGATGATCTGGGAATTCAGCGCGCGAAGCTCATCGGGATGCACGGCTTTGACCGTGCCCTGCGTGCCCACAGGCATGAAGACGGGCGTCTCGATCTCCCCGTGTGCAGTCCGCAGTCTGCCCCGGCGAGCGGCAGAGCTGGGATCCTGAGTCAGAAGGTCGAACATAGGTCGGGCAAAAGGGCGCGGAGTGTGGAGGCTGCACCGGAATGTGTCAAAGAGTGATCCAAGGCCCCGTGCCATGCCTGAAGTAGGCTTAGCTAGAGCGCTTGGCCGATGGCTGTCTGCTAGGCCTCATGACATGCCCATGCATCCGAGATCAAATTCGAATCCCGTGCTGCCTGAGGAGAAAGGGTCCACCTTGGGAAGGAAACTCAGCCAACCGGTGACTTCACGATGCGCCGCAGCAGTGGAAAGAGAGCGTCTTCGCACTCCTTGCGCTTCTGCTTCAGCTGACGACGAACCAAGGGGTTCGTGAACATGCGGTGAATGTTCTCGGCTTTGCCGTCCAAAATGTCACTCCAAGTCGCGCTGGAGGCATCCAGAGCACTGGCTAAGCTCTGATCGATGACTGGCATGCGCAGGACGATGTCTTGCGGGCGTGCAATTTCATCCAAGATCTCACTGCCCACAGGGCCATCTTTGAGACAGACCACCAGGATGGACGGTGTGTCCCCAAACACGGAGGTGCGCCATTGCTGGATCGCTGGCAGGGTGGCTGCCTTGGCTGTCACGGGATGGATGGGATACCAGTGCAGACCCTCATCCTGACGCAGGCTTTCGATGATCTCAGGGCTGAGGTCTCGGGCCAAGATGTCCTGACAGCTCGCAGGCAAGTCGGCGAGCACCAGATTCCCCGCCATGGCATTTTCCACGATGACACGCATGGTATCCACATTGTCGATGGGCATGGACTCGATCTTGTCTGGCGCGATGCGCTGGAAGTCGCGATTGCCGAGAGCGTCGCAATCAAAAAGGGCGACGTCTTCGCGCTGATTCAGGCCAGCGAGTTCATAGATGAGGCGGGCGATGGTGCTTTTGCCAGTGCCGCCGCTGCCGGCGGTGATGAGGATCATCTTCATGGGTTTTTGTGGCCCTGAGGCCGTGGCTGTAGGTGCGTCGAGGTGGAGAGGATGGGGAGGTGGGGAAGTTGTGCGGGAGGGCTCCTTCGCACTGGTCGATGCCGACGGTGCACTTTTGGGTGCAGCGGCGGCGGTTTTGACCGGTGGGGAGATGTTTCCCAGATAAAAGGAAAAAAGCCCAGGGATGGAAGGCTCTGAAACACCATCGCCCGAATAACCCGAGAGGCTGTAGGTGCCGTCCTGCAGCACCTGGAGGAAGCGGCCAGCCTGCGCGTCGTAATGGCCGAGCAGATTCCGCGGCTCGACCTCAGGCTGGCAAGCCTCCGCCATGGCCACGGGTGATCGGGCGAGGAAAACGAGGCTGCAATCCCAAGGTACCAAGCGAGGTCGAAAGTCAGGGCGACTGTCCAGGCGGGCATCCAGGACGCGGGGGTCATTGGGATTCTGTCCCCGCAGCGGCAGCAAGATCTGCTGCGGATCCAGGCAGAGATTGCCGTGGCTGGCATAGGGATAAAGCTTGTCCAGCAGCATGTCGATCTCGCTAGTCCCCAAGCGGCGGCGATGCGCCAGGATGCGCGAAAGCCGAATCGCGGGGCTGCCATCGTCGAGAAGCGCCGGCTTGGCCATGGCCTCAAAGTGACTGCCGCAGGTGGGTGCCCAGCGTGGCTGAGTGAGCTGGATGGCGTAAAGGTTCGACCCCTGCAGGCCACGGGTCACCGCTGCGATGGAGGTGAGCATGCAGCGCTTCACATCCCCTAAGTCAGGGCCCGAATCTCCACGCTGGGAAATGCTGCGCAGCTGCTGGATCAAAGAAGTCGGCAGCGTGGAGATCAGGTCATCTCGGAGCTGGCCCGTGGCATTGCCACTGATCAGCATGGCGCAGGCACGCAGCAGCTGGGTGGGAACTGAGTCGGTGTCCTTGCGGGCTGGCTCGAACCGATCGACAAAGAGCGTCAAAAAGTCCCGTGCCCACAGCCCCACCCTGGCCTGATGCGGCTGAATGACCGAGAAGGACTCTGGCAGCCATGAGGCGAGCACTTCCAGATCCGAGGCCAATCGCCACACGAGGGCACAGGCTAGGCTGACAGGCAGTGGCCCGACACGCGCCGTATACTTGGCCAAGGGCTCTCCAGGAGCAGAGCCCAGGCAGGCCGTGGAGACACCGTCCACACTGCGCAGGGAAAGCAAACGCGGCAGGCAGGGTGAGTAAAAACCCAGCATCTTCGGCAGCCACTTGGCCATCTCTCGTGTCACCGCTTGCCGGATGACCCAAGGCTGCCGGGGGCCAAAGACCTCGCCGAATCCGTGTTCGAGGCCCACGCCAGGCAGCCCGCCACCGCCAAGGTGGCTCATGGGTTCATGGATGTCTTTGGGAGCAAGGGTCATGTCATTGAGTATCGGCGCGCCATGTCTCAAGCGCGTGATGTGGTATCTGAAAAGCGGGATAGCGCGGTTTGCGCAACAAAACACGCAAATAAAGTGGCACGCGGCTTCTGTGCCAACCCCCCGGCGCTATTCGCTGATGATGAAATTGTTTCGGGAAAAGTATAGTGCCTAGCCGCCGCAGGGCGCTTTCCTTCGAGCTCAGGCACCTGCCATGGCGCGACTGCGGTTCAGCAGGTCGAGGAAGCTCTGCTCGAACGGCTCCTCCGAACCACACTGCATGAAGTCGATCCGGTGACCCGCACACTCTCGGGAAAGCGTATCACAGAACTCATCAAAGCTCTCGGTGTAGCGCTGCACATCTCGTTTAGTCAGCCAAAAACGCCGCCTTTCCCCAGTCTCGACCTCGTCGAGTTCAACCTCACCTTCCAGGGTCGGCTGGCGTTCGTCAGGGTGCAGGATTTGCAGGAAATGGCACTCCCCCGGCCATGCTGCTGCCCGCTTTACGGCTGCCGGAGCCGCAGCCACATCGTGACCAAAAAAGTCCGAGATGACAAAAATGACACCATACCGCTGGCGGGCCGGGTGAAATTCAGAAAACGCACGCTCAAGATCCGTGACTCCGCCAAAGAGCAGTCGAGATGCCGCACTTAACACCTTTTCGATGTTTCCCTGACCTCTCAGCGGGGGCAATTCTTGGCGCACCGTATTGCCCAGCGAATACAAGCTGACTCGCTGCTGAGCCGCCAAACCCAGGTATGCCAGCGCGACGGCAAAACGCAGCGCCTGCACTCGCTTCGTCGCATGGGGCTGCGCCATCGAGGCACTGGTGTCCACCAGCAGGTGCAGGTTCAGCTCCTGCGTCTCTTCGTAAAGACGAACAAAAAGCTTGTCGAGACGAGCGTAAAGGCGCCAATCAATCGCCCGGTAATCTTCACGCGGGGTGTAGTGCCGATAATCTTTGAATTCCCGAGTGAATCCTGTGGCAGGAGAGGATTGTGATCCACGACGGCTGAGCATGCGGCGCTTGCGCAAACGCACAGCGAGTGACCTCAATCGGTCGAGAAACGCAGCATCAAACAGCTCTTCGCGTGGAGTAACAGGCACTTCAGTCACAGGAATACCCTGCCCCAAAAGTCAGACGCTGGGAAGCGTGGATTTAACTCCCATCCCAGCGACACATTGTGCCAAATCCTCAAGCAGCAGCCGTGGCGCTGCCGCGGTAGGAGGTCAGGAAAGCCTCTGCATCGCTGGCTGAAGACTCAGTCATGGCCTCAGCGATTTGATTTTGGAGCTCATCGCGCAAGCGGTTGACCAGATCGAGCCCCTTGGAAGTGACTCTTACCATGACTTTGCGGCGATCGTCGATCGCATGAGTACGCTCCATGTAACCTAGCTTCTCCAGGCGATCGACCAATCCCGTGGCTGCTGCTGTGGAGTGCGCCATTTTGCGAGCAATGTCTGTCATCGTGAGTTCCCGCGCGGTCGCAAGGTAGCTCAGAAGGAAAAACTGAGCGAAGGAGATGTTCTCCCGATTCAGTTCTCGGGACAGATTCAGCAAAAACTCACGCTGGCTGAAAAGGATGAAATCCGCCAGCTTCGCGTGGTCTTGGCTCTGTGGAGAAGCTTGGTTTGAGGTAGGCATACCGGGAAGGTTGGGGTTATCGGGATTTTTTAGACTGTCACGAATTATACAGGCTTACGAATTTAAGATCAAACCGAAATTCCATAAAAACTGTAAATTATGTCTGGCATCGTCTTTGAATCTCTCAATCATGAGAAATTAACAACCCCGTATTATCAATCGTGAAAGTGAACCTGGCAAGATTTTTTTAAAATCAGTCCCGCCCCTGGAGTTCTCGAACTCGCAATTCAGAAATGCAGATCTGGGCATTCGTGGGATCACGCCGGGATCACCCTTTTCGTTTGCCCAAAAGCTGAGCGAATGGACTATCCGCGCCCCATGCCCCAGCTTCTTGATTTCATCCTCCACGTGGACAAGCACCTGCAAAGTTTCGCCGAGGAGCACCGCACGGCGATTTACATCCTGCTGTTCGCCATCGTGTTCTGCGAGACGGGTTTGGTCGTTACCCCTTTCTTGCCTGGAGATTCCTTGCTCTTTGCGGTTGGAGCCCTGGCGGCACAGGGACTGCTGCGGATCGAGTGGATCATCCCGCTCCTGATGGCCGCTGCCATCTTGGGTGACAACTTGAACTACTGGATCGGCAGGCGCTGTGGGGACTGGATGGTGACGCGCCCATGGTTCAAGCGGGACTACCTGACGAAAACGGAGCATTTCTTTGTGAAGCATGGCGGTCGCGCCATCATCATCGCTCGCTTTGTGCCCATCGTTCGCACCTTCGCGCCATTCACGGCTGGATTCGGGCAGATGCACTACTCTCGCTTCTTGGGCTTCAGCGTTGGCGGTGGGTTGCTCTGGGTCGGCGGTCTTTCACTGCTTGGCTATGCCCTGGGAAACTTGCCCTTCATCAAAAGCAACTTCAAGCTCGTCTCCCTGCTGATCATTGCTGTCTCCCTGCTGCCCATCGTGATCGAGGTCATCCAGCACAAGCGGGCAGCGAAAAAGAACCCATCCTGAGCCGTCAGACCGCCACTGCCATCGGCACGTCGAGCTTCACCGCGCTGGATTCAGCCGTTTGGAAAAAGCTCACCTCACCCGTAGTGACGTCATAAAGCGAGCCAACAATCGCAATCCTGCCCTCCTGGACCAAACGGTCCAGCGTGGAGCTGCGTTCCCGAATCTTCCGCATCGTGCGCAGGATGTTTCGGCGAGAGACTTCGTTCGCATAGGCTGCCTTTTCTCCACTCTTCCACTCCTCGGGCCGCTTGCAGGTGTTCAGGTCCACGGATTTCTGAATCTCGGTGATGAGCGTGTCCAAATTCGCGCAGCCCGTCGCCTCAGAGGTACTCTGCGTGCTGCAGATGAGATCCACCGCCGCATTCACGGCACCACAACTGGTATGCCCCATGACCAGGATCAACTTCGCTCCAGCCACGGCGCAGGCGTATTCCATGCTGCCTAGCACTTTATCACGGGCGATGTTTCCTGCGATTCGAACACTGAAGATGTCTCCCAGGCCAAGGTCAAAAACCAGCTCAGCAGGCGTGCGGGAATCGATGCAGCTCAGCACCACCGCCATGGGAAACTGACCCGCCGCCGTGGCATCGACGAGACGGCCGACATCTCGCGTCAATTGCCGCCCGTGGCGAAAGCGCTCATTGCCTTCTTTGAAGACATCCAGCACACGCTGCGGAGTCAGGCGGCTTTGCACCTCACGGCTGCTGAAGTCCACGAACTGGATCCGATCCTCCAGACCGCCATACTTGTCCTTAAAACCGACCAAGCTGAGCGTGATGCCGAAGGCCTTGGCGGTGTTGCTTTGAAAATCCTGGATGATGTCCAGAATGTCCGCATCAATGTAGTCGGTGTTGCGCGCGTCGATCAACACATGGCCACCCCTTGGCACATCGCGCAGGGTTTTTTCCAAAGTAGCACGACTGAAAAAGCTGACCTGATTCGCCAACTCAATGCGCAGCACATCTCCCGTGATGTGCTGCTCCATCACCTTCCGCAGCGGGCTGCGCATGTTGCTGTGCAGGATGAAAAACACACTCATGACCAAGCCGATGAGCATACCCATCATCAAGTCGGTGAACACGATCGCCAGCACTGTGATGATGAAGGGCACGAACTGATGGCTGCCCTCTGCCCACATTTGCCGGATCAACCTCGGGCTGGCTAGCTTCAGGCCCGTCATGAGCAAAATGGCCGCGAGAGCTGCCAGCGGGATCTCATTGAGCCAACAGGGAACCAACACGACAGAACCCAGAAGCAGGCAGCCATGAAAGACAGTGCTCAGCTTCGTGCGCCCCCCTGCATGGAGATTCACGGAAGAGCGCTCGATCACGCTTGTCATCGGTAGCCCACCGAGGAGTCCTACAGCGAGGTTGCCCACGCCTTGAGCGACGAGTTCGCGATTTGCGGGAGAGCGGCGCTGTTCAGGGTCCAGCTTATCCACGGCCTCCAGATTCAGCAGGGTCTCCAGGCTAGCCACGATCGCGATTGTCACTGCGGCCACATAAACCGATGGATTCGACAGCGCAGCCACCTTGGGAAAGGCCAGGAAATCCACAAAGCCACGCAGGTCCTTCGGCACAGGCACCTGCACTAGGTGAGAGGCCGTGATCTCCTGCTCACTTCCCCACTTCCTCAGCAGCAGATTCACCCCGACCCCAACGCCCACGACCAGGAGAGGCGCGGGGATCAGACTCTTCTTTAGACGTGGCAGCTTGTCCCACAGCACCAGCAGCGCGATGGAGATGAGCCCAACCAGAGCAGCACCGCCCTGGATGTCGAACAAAGACGCCCACAGTTCCGTGAAGGTGTTCTCATGGTCAGGCTGGGCAAAAGCCATGTCGCCCTGAGGATCAGGATCATGCCCGACGACGTGGGGGATCTGCTTCAAGATCAAAAGGATGCCAGTGGCTGCCAGCAAACCTTTGATCACACTTGATGGAAAAAAGGCCGCAATGAAGCCCGCGCGGCAGAAGCCCAGCACCATCTGAATCACACCCGCCAGCGCCACGGCGAGCATGAAAGCCTCAAAGCTGCCTAGCTGACCCATCTGTGCAGCCACAATGGCCGTCAGCCCTGCTGCAGGTCCGCTGACGGAGGTGTGAGAGCCACTCAGGATACCCACCAAGACCCCACCGATGATTCCTGAGAGCACTCCAGAAAACAGCGGCGCATTTGATGCCGAGGCGATGCCCAGGCACAAAGGCAGCGCCACCCAAAACACCACCAATCCTGCGGAGAGATCCTTGGGCAGTGTTTTGAGAGTAAAAATCGAAGAATGAGGCATACAGCAGAAGAAACCACGGCCCGGGACGAAGCCCAGCCAAGCCATTTGACTGATGCTCTGATATCCAATGCACCGCCGCTTGTATAGGGTTCAGTTGATAGCAGGTCAGCTGAACTGAAATCCAGCAGGGCGGAGTGTAGCCCATCGTGCGCAGAGACTCAGGGTTTCACCTTCGCCCACTCCTCGCGCAGAACCGGCTCCAAGATTTCCTTCCACTTCGCATAACCCATCGGACTGAGGTGCAGCAGATCGTTCGCGTAGTAGTCACGGATCGGCTCCCCTTTCGCATCAGCAAGGTAATGATCGCAGTCCACGTAGCGCACCCAGGCTTTCTCCCTGGCCCAGGACTGCAACTTCTGGTTAAGCTCACGCACCTGGGGAATCTGGGATTTCCTTTTGATCGAAATTTTCACCGAGGTCAGCACCACCTTCGTCTCCGGCAGCTTCTCATGGACTTGGCTCAAAAAGCGCATGTAGTCCTGGAAGGCCTCCTCCACCGAAAGCTTCGCGTTCAGGTCATTGCTACCCGTGTAGGTGACCAGGATCTTTGGCTGATGGCGCAGCACCACGGTCTCGAAAAACACGATCAGATCATTCGCCACGCTGCCGCCAAAGCCGCGATTGATCACTGGCAGGCCCGGAAAATCCTCCTTCAGCGTCTTCCACAGGCGGATGCTCGAGCTGCCAGTGAACACAATGCCCCCCTTCTCCGCAGGCTCAGCCGCGAAAACGGCGATCTCTTTGGCGAATCGCTGCGGCTTCGGCCGTGGCGTCGGTTCAGCCGCCAGCAGCAGCCCAGAAAACAGGAAAAGACAGAGCCCAGAAAACAATCTCATGGGCCTTGCTAACGGCGCATTCAGGAAGGCTCAAGCATCAAAACGAACCGAATCTTTACCCGCCTCCAGGGGGTCAAAGTCATGCCTTTCTCTGACAGCACCGCTTGCCATTCGGCGGCGGGTCTTCCACTATCGCGGCCCGTCATGCCCAAGTACATCGTCACCATCGGCCTCGAAGTCCACGCCCAGCTCACCACGCGCAGCAAGATGTTTTGCGCCTGCCCGGTCGAGTTCGGTGCGGAGCCGAACACCCTCACCTGCCCCACCTGCCTGGGGCTGCCCGGTGCCCTGCCGGTGCTGAATGAAGGGGCCATCGAAAAGACCATCCTCACCGGCATGATGCTCGGCTGCACCACGCCCCCGGTCGTGAAGTGGGACCGCAAGAACTACTTCTACCCGGACATGCCGAAGAACTACCAGACCACGCAGTTTGATCTGCCGCTCTGCCTCGGCGGCGGCGTGCCGCTGTATGATCTGGCCTACCCAAAAGATGCCCAAAAGACCATCGCCAACCCCGGCAAGGTCGTAAAGCTCACCCGCATCCATTTGGAGGAGGATGTGGCCAAGAGCACCCACCACGACAAGTTCACCACCATCGACTTCAACCGTGCTGGCACCCCACTCATGGAGATCGTCAGCGAGCCCGACATCGACAGCGCCGAGGAAGCCGTCGCCTACCTGAATAGCCTCCGTCAGATCCTCATTTACGGCGGCGTCAGCGATGCCGACATGGAGAAGGGCCAGATGCGCGCCGACGTAAACATCTCCGTCCGCCCCGAAGGCCAAAAGGAACTCGGCGTGAAGATCGAGCTCAAAAACATCAACTCCATGAGCGCCATCCGCCGCGCCATCAAGGCCGAGACCGAGCGCCAGATCGACGTGCTGGAGGGGCGCAACCCCGAGAAGCTCGTGCAGAGCACCCGCCGCTGGGATGACGACGCCGGCCTCACCACCAAGATGCGCGACAAAGAGGACTCCCACGACTACCGCTACTTCCCCTGCCCCGACCTCGTTCCCCTGCGCACCGCCAGCCTCGTCGAGCGCATCCGCCCCACCGTCCCCGAGCTGCCGCATGAAAAGCGCGCCCGCTTTGAAAAAGACTACGGTGTCAGCGCCTACGATGCAGGTGTGCTCGCCAGTGAAAAGCCCCTCGCGGCTTACTTCGAGACCGCCGTCGCGGCTGATCCAAAGGTGCCTGCGAAAAAAATCGCCAACTGGGTCATCAACGACCTCCTCGGCCTGCTCAAGGACACCGAAGACGGCATCACTGCCTGCCCCGTGAAACCGGAGGCGCTGACCGCGCTCGTCGCCCTCGTCGAAGCTGGGAAAATCTCCAACAACCAGGCCAAGGAAGTCTTCGCTGAGATGTTCAGCACCGGCGGCAGCGCTGCCGACATCGTCAAGGCCAAGGGCTTCGAGCAGGTCAGCGACACCGGCGCCCTGGAAGCCATCGTCGATCAGATCCTGGCCGCCAACCCCGACAAAGTCGCCGAGGTCAAAGGCGGCAACGACAAGGCCATGAACTGGTTCACCGGCCAGGCCATGAAGGCCAGCCAAGGCAAAGCCAACCCCAAGATGATCACCGAGATCGTGCGGAAGAAGGTGCTGGGCTGACGGCCTCCGGCTCCGCTCACGGCCTGCCCACCTGCCAGTAGGGCGCGCTCAATGAGACCACCGTCAGCTTGCCCGTCACTAGGTCACGTTTCAGCCGCCACTCCAGCCCACGGGTGTGAAAGGTGAGGAGCTGCTGCACCCCTGGCACGCTCTCGTCATTGCATTTGTCGCCCAGATACGTGGCTGCCGTTTTCGGATCATCCGCCAAATCCTGCGCCAGCCGTGCACGGCTCACCGTCAGGTCCAGCCGGATGCGGCAGAGCACACCGTCCTCGCGGAATGTGAATTCCAGTCCCGGATGGTCTGGCGAACGCAGGCAGGCACAGCCGGGGCGGTCTTGCGCCATCGTGCGCTGCCATGATGGGATGGGAAGGGCGGCCTTCACCTCCGCCTCCAGGTGGCCCAGCCCAAGGCCGCCGATCATGCCAGATTCCAGGTCAAAAAGCAGCTCCTCCGCAGGCCTGGCCAGCACGCCAAATTCCACGGCAGGGCGCGTGTCCACCACGGCAGGCGCGCTTGCTCCGGCCTGCATCAAGCCACCCAGGCGCGTCCGCACAAGCTGGAGTTCAGACCCATCCGGCAGGATCGACAGCATTTGAAAGGCCTCCCTGGCTAGCAGCTCGCGCTCGTCCTTCTTCAGCTCGGGGAGGTTCAGGGCATCCAGCCAACCATCCATCGCAGCCGCCGCCTCTGTTTGCCGACCCAGCGCGAGCAGAGCCCTGATCTGCGTGCGGGTGAAAAAGGCTGTCTGACCGTGGGACGGAGCATAAACCCTGCGCGCAAAAGCCACTGCTTCCTCCGCCAGCGGCAGCGCCTTTTCCGGCATGCCCTGGTCGAGCCGCAGGGCGGCAAGGCGGCAGGCGACGATGGCCGCCTTGGAGTCGTTCGCGGCGAATTTCGCCCGGATCTTGGGCAGGATGGCTTCCAGAATTTCCGCAGCCTCCTGCTGCTTGCCGGTGTAGGGCAGGTTGGCGGCCAGCTCGTCCAGAAAGCGCAGCGTGTCCGGCGCTTCATCGCCCTGCCTGGCCCGGGTGACGGCCACGCACTCACGGGCAAAGCTGGCCGCCTTTTCATGCTCCTTCAGATAATAGAGGCAGCTGATCTTTAGGTCGCGCGCGGCGGTTTCCAGCCTAGGGGCGTCCGCATGCTTCAGGCCAGGAATAACAGCCAGGCAGGACTCCGCCATCGCAAGCGCGCGGGGCCTCATGCCCGTGTGAATCCAGCAGCGCGCCAGCAGCATCGCCTCCCACAAAGTGCTGGTGTGCGCCATCCCGTACATGAGCCGCCGCAGCCGCACCGATTCATCCAGGACATCCGCAGCCGCCGGATATCTGGAATGGGCGTAAAAGATGCTGCCCAGCGTGTGCAGCAGGGACGACCGCCGCTTCAGCGAGAGCGTGGTGTCGGCGCGCAGCTCCCGCACGGCCTGGTCCAGCACCTGGAGCACCGTCACATCACGGCCTTTCTGGGTGGGGAAAGGGCTGTTCAGCGCATTCAGCAGCAGTTTGCTGGACGCTTCCGCCTCTCCCAGCGCATCCTGCGCCGTCCGCGCCGCTTCTTCGGCCTTCCGTCGGTTCTGCTCCGCTTGGTTTTTCTGCGCCAGGGCGATCTGTTCGGCAGCCTTCGCCTTTTCCGCGTAGCGCAGGATCACGGCACCTGCCACAAAGAGCCCGCAAGCAGCCGCTGCGGCAGCCGCCACCGCCACACGGTGCCGCCGCACATACTTGCGCAGCACATACGCCCGGGAAGGCGGCAGCGCGTTCACCGGCATCTCGTCCAGCCATGCCCGCAGATCCGCCGCAAAGGCATCCATGGAGCCGTATCGCGCGCCAGGATCATTCGCACAAGCCTTCATCAGCACCGCGCCCAGATCGCCTAACAACGTCTGCTGAAGCTCCGACAAAGAACATCCACGCAGCAACACCAGGGACTGACGGACTTCATCCGTCATGGCACGCAGGCAGTCCCTCGGCACCACCCCAGGATCATCACGCCCGGGAACATGCGGGATCTGGCTGCGGCCTTTTTGCTGAAGGCGCAGCAAGGCCCGGGGAGGCGCGCCCAGCAGCAGCTCATGCAGCACGGCACCCAGGGAATACACATCCGCCTTCGGCGTGATGGCTTCCGGTTCCGCCTCCGCCTGCTCGGGGCTCATGTAGTCATAGGTGCCGATGACCTCCCCGGTGAAGGTCCAACAGGTGCGGTCAAACGCCTCCTCGTCCAGCAGCTTCGCCACGCCGAAGTCGATGACCTTGGGCACGCTGCCACCAGGCGCTGGCGCGCGCGGCACCAGGATGTTGGACGGCTTCAGGTCACGGTGCATGACGAACATCTGGTGCGCATAAGACACCGCTTCCGCCACAAGCATGACTAGGCGCACCCGCTCACGCAGCCCCAAACGCAAAGCATCGCAATGCTCCGTGATCGGTAGCCCATCGACCCACTCCATGACCAGGCAGCGGTTGCCCTCCGTCGTCACTCCCGCCTCATGCAGCACGGCGATGCCAGGATGCTTCAGCCTAGCCAGTGCGCGGCTTTCCATGGCAAACCGGGACCGCGCGGCATCCACACGCCGCAGCGGCTTCAGGATCTTCACCGCCACCTCACGCTGCACTGGCAGCTGCTGCCGCGCCAGCCACACCCAACCAAACCCGCCTTCCCCCAACCGCCTCATCAATTGATACCTCAAGTGTCCTCCAGGCACCTCACCGGGATGCTCAGCGACTAAAGGTAGCTCATCGAAAGTAGGCTCAGATCCCATGGTCATGAAAGGCAGCCATAAAGCGATTCGGGTGGCACCTCTTTCGACAGCACGTCGAGCAGATGGGTCATTTCCTCATCGACGGCATCCGCACGTTCTTTGGCGGAGTCACGCAAAACGGTTTTTTCCACCTCATGCCTCAGGCACTCTCTGAGTCCCACACGAAAACGGTGCAATCTTTGCGTCAGAGCATCCGGCTTCAGGCCTGGGCTAGACTCCAAAAAAACCCGCCTGGAAGATGTGTCCGACCAAAGCAAAGCCCACAGCTCATTGAATCTTTCAATCTCACCGCCCCGCAGGTAGTGCTGCCTCATCCGCCGGGCCGCGCGCTGAAACATGTCCAAGGCCCACGGACGATCCAGGGGACGAAAATTGCACGCTTCTCCAGGCATCCATTCGTGGCCCTCAATGTTTTCATGGACAATGCCCCCTCCCCTCTTTTGGGCAGATAGCTTTTCCCTGTGCGACATCAAAAACAGGCGCAACCCATGCAGGATGAAATGTCTGAAACAGCCCCGGCTCTGATCTGCCTGAGGAACCAGCCTGTGCAGAAAATCGCCAGATAAAAACTCCTGCGTCAAATCATCCACATCCATGACGGCCAACCGCTCTTTGACATAGCCGATGCCCGACATGCAGGCTCGGATCACAGGACGATACTCCCTGCATAGCTGCTCTAGCGCCAAACGTCCCTCCTCGGTCCCCAGCATGGCCGCCTGACGGACCATTTCCCAGTCCGTGCTCGGAAAAACGAAACTGTGATGCTTTGGATCTGCCATGATCTGGAACCTTAGCGGAGGCAAACTTGAAAACGCACATGAAGCGTATAGCCCAGAAATCATTTTAGGCAGAAGGACAAAGAAAGATAAAATTTTTTGTCATCGCGGCCAACAAAACCGGAATGCGACATGACTGCTATGCATCTCATCTCCTTCGCCAGCACTTCACTCAGCGACGCATTGCGTGCCACAAAGGTCGTCTCGCATCGTGCAGCTCAAGCTTGGGGGCGGCACTGCACCCCTGCCCTGCTGCTAGCCATTGGCACTGGCTGGTTCCTGTTGCCCGTATCGGCGTTCGCTTCTTTTTCGGTGGGTTCGCGGGTCTTATGTACTGACTCCGGCGTCAATGTGCGCAGCTCAGCCGCCGGCACGGTGGTGGGGACGCAAAACCGGAACGTGCAAGGAACGGTCACAGGTGGGCCCACCAATGCCTCGATCAGCGGCACCAGCTACACCTGGTACAACGTGAACTTTGATTCAGGCACGGACGGCTGGGTGGCCAGCATTTACCTCAGCGCTGCTTCCCTGCCCAGACCCACGACAAGTTCGGTGAGTCCCAGCACGGTCGTCGGCTCCAGCTCACCGCGCACCTTCACAGTCAATGGCTCGAATTTTGTCTCAGGCTCACTCGTGCAAGTGGCCTACTCCTCGAATGGCTACTCGTTTGTGAACACGAACACAGCTGCCACCTTCGTCAGCTCATCCAGACTCACCGTTCCCATCAACACCACCACCGAGCCCGACACATGGCGTGTGCGCGTGCGCAATCCCGACGGTCAGACCAGCAGCGGGTATGAAACTTTCACGGTGACCGCTCCGCCCTCCGCCGCACCTACGGTCACAGCCGTCAGTCCGACAAGTGTCGTGGGCTCCAATTCGTCGCGCACCTTCACTGTTTCAGGCTCCAACTTCGTCTCGGGGGCAGTGGTCCAAGTGGCCTATTCCTCGAATGGCTACAGCTTCGTGAATACCAACACCGCAGCGACTTACGTCAATCAGAACACACTGACGGTGCCCATCAACACCACCACGGAGGCAGACACTTGGCGCGTGCGTGTGCGCAACCCCGACGGCCAAACCAGCAGCAGCTTTGTCACCTTCACCGTAACGGCACCGCAAGCACCTGCGCCTACCGTTTCTGGCGTGAGCCCGAACAGCGTCGTAGGCTCAAACACGCCCCGGACCT
>JAIXSY010000016.1 GCA_027484445.1 Verrucomicrobiaceae bacterium | reverse complement strand
TCGATCCAGGCATTCAGGAAAACCGCAGCCACGCCCGTGTTGGTGGTCAGCACCTGAATCGCAGCGGGTGCTCCTGCCGTGAAGGCTGGGAAAGTCACCGCATCTTCATCATCCACGCCTGTCGTGTCATCGCCATTGGCTGCAGCATTGCGGGTGGAAACAAATTCTGTGTCGATCGTGGCCCCGAGGCGAAGAGTGCTGTTCCGCGTGCTGCTCGCATCCCCAAAGCTGAGGAAGTCGCCAAAGTCCGTCGTGGGTTCAGCAATCGTCACCACGTAGTCTTCCACCTCACCCAGACCTCCCGCGCCCGAGAAACCGGGGCTTTGATCTCGTGTCAAACGCACCCGCACGCCAACCGCGACGCCGGTCACAGCATTCGCCGGAACGGTGAAGGGCACGTTCACATTGCTGGCGCTCACGCCAGTCGCCACGCTGCTATTCACCATCACCTGCTCACCGCTATCGGCAAAGCTGCCATTGTTGTTGAAGTCCACCCACACGTTCAGGTGGCCGGATTGACCACTCGTGTTTGTCACATTGGCCACGAGCGTCACCGGGGCACCCGCTGTCATGGCAGGCACCGTCACGCCATCTTCGTCATCGACAGCGGTGATGTCATCGCCCGTGGCAGTGCTGTTCCGAGTCGAGGCATATTCCGTGTCCACCGCTGCCCCCAAGCGCAAGGTACTGCTCGCGGTGTTCGACACATCCGCGTAGCCGATGTGATCGCCAAAATCAGTCAGCGGGGCCAAAATCACCACCTGATGATCTTCCACCTCACCCGTGCCTGAAGCCCCCGTCGGTCCGGGGCTGGCCGTGCTGGTCAGGCGGAAGCGGCTGCCCACACTGGCGGCGGCCGTCACTGCATTCGTCGGCACGTTGAAGCTGATGTTGATGCTGCCATTCGTGCCGTTCGGCACGGTCACGTTGGTCGCGATTGGTTCACCCGCATCCGTGAGCACGCCGTTGTCGTTGAAGTCGATCCAGGCATTCAGCACGGCGTCCGCACCGCTCAGGTTGGTCACGGCCACAGGCATGGTCACCGGCTGACCTGCCGTCAGCGAGGGGAAACTCACGGCGTCTTCGTCATCCGCACCTGTCGTGTCATCGCCCGTGGACGTGGTGTTCTTCGTGGCTGCGCCTTCCACATCGAGAGCGGCACCCAGACGCAGGTTGCCATTCGCGATGCTGCTGGCGTCGGCGAAGTCGCTGTCATCGCCAAAATCCGTCACCGGGACAATCACCGTTGTCACCGCATCTTCGACCTCTCCATTGCCATCCAAGCCATCCGGGCCAGGGCTATTGACCGAAGTGAACCGCACACGGATGCCTGCCTCACCCAGGCTTGCATTGGCAGGCACATTGAAGTTCAGCGTGCGCGTGACACTGCCCGAGTTGGCTGCCACGCTGACATTGCTAGCGATCTGCTCACCTGCATCCGCCAGGGAACCGTTGCGGTTAAAATCGACCCAGGCATTTAGCAAACCCGCACCGGCTGAGCTATTCGTCAGATTCACCACCAGACTAACTGGTGCTCCCTGGGTCAAGGTCGCTGGAGCAGTGAAGCCGTCTTCGTCATCGCTGCCATTCGTATCGTCCCCCGTGGCAGTCGCATTCGTCACCGCATTGCCTTCTGAATCCACCAGCGCGCCGAGACGCAGCGTGCTGTTCGACTTGCTGCTGGCGCTGGGAAAGAGCGAGTAGTCGCCGAAGTCGGTGTTGGCGACCAAGGTGATCAGGTGATCTTCCACCTCACCATTGCCACTCTGGCCGGTCGAACTTGGATTGGTTATCGAAGTCAGTCGCACCCGCACGCCAACAGCCCCGGTTTGAATGATGGGCGGAACCGTGAAGTTTACCGTCTGGTTAGCATTGCTCACACCCGCGTTGATCGCCGTGTTCGTCGCCACTTGCTCGCCTGAATCGGTGAGCACTCCATTGCCATTGAAGTCGATCCAGACATTCAGGAAGGCCTGCGCCGCCGTGCCATTGCTGACATTGACTGTGATGGAGCCGCTGTTCCCCTGAGCCACGCTAGCAGGCAGGGTCACGCCATCTTCGTCATCGCTGCCCGTCGTATCGTCGCCGTTGGCATTCGCATTCGTGGTCGCTGCCCCTTCAGCATCCACGGATGCACCGATGCGCAGGGTGGAGTTCATCGTGCTGCTGGCATTGCCAAAGACGCTGTAGTCACTGAAGTCCAGCGTCGGTGCGGCGAGGGTCACGGTGTAGTCTTCCACTTCACCCAAAACCCCCGTGCCTGAGACACCAGGAGTGGAGTTGGTCGTGAAACGGAATCGCACGCCACGTCCGGTGCCAACGGAGGCTCCCGGAGGAGTCGTGAAAGTCACGTTGACCGTTCCCCCATTCGTGCCGGTGGGCACCACGATATTGGCGGCGATTTGTTCGCCTGCATCCGTCGGGTTGCCGTTGCTGTTGAAGTCGATCCAGGCATTCACATAAGCATCGCTGCCGGTGAGATTTGTCACCACCACTGGCACAGACACTGTGGCACCGGCTGTGAGGGAGGCAGGCAAAGTCACGCCATCTTCGTCATCGACGCCAGTCGTGTCATCGCCCGTGGCCGTGGCGTTCGTGGTCGCGCTGACTTCCGTGTCCAATTGAGTGCCCATGCGCAGCGTGCCGTTGCTGGTGTTGCTGACGAGACCAAAGGTCGAAAGATCGCCAAAGTCCGTGTTAGGCGTTGGCGTGACGCTATAGGCTCGCGTGCCCACACAGCCATTGGCATCCGTTGCCGTGATGGTGAAGCTAGTCGCACTCGGGCTGGTCGGTGTGCCTGAGATTAACCCACTGGAAGGCGTAAGGGTCAGACCTGCGGGCAAGCTGCCACTGCTGACGGACCAAGTGATCGTGCCGATGCCACCCGTCTGCGTCAGCGTTTGGTTGAAAACCGCACCCACCGCTGCGGTCAGGCTGGTCGGACTGACCGTGATCGTCGGGCAGTTGATGTCGATGACGTAGTCCTCCACCTCACCAAAGCCGGAAGTGCCCGTCGGGGTCGTGTTGTTCAGCGTGGTCAGGCGGAAGCGCACGCCGCGCTGCGTGCCCACCACCGCCCAGGCAGGAGGCGTGAAAGTGATCGTCACCGATTGCGCAGAGCCAGCCGTAGGGATCGTGCGCACGGACTCCAGACGCTCGCCCGGCGAGGTCGAGAGGACGTTGTCATTGAAGGTGCCATCGCCATTCAGATCAACCCAGGCATGGAGGAAGGCGTTGGCGCCCGTGTTGTTGAATACACTGAGGGTGATGCTGGAACTCACGCCTTTGGTGATCGTGGTGGGCAGCGTGGTCGCCCCATCTTCGTCGTCGGCCGATCCGGTGTTGGTGGTGTCGTCTGCCGTGGCCGCAGCGTTGGGTGCCACAGACTGCTCCGTGTCTAAAGTCGCGCCGAGGCGCAGCTGCGGGTTCACGAGACTGCTCGTCGTCGTGGTGGCCGCTCCGCTGCCATTCCAGTCTCCGAAGTCCGTCGCGGAAATCAAGGTCACGGCATAATCCTCGACCTCACCTTTCAGCACCGAAGCTCCGGCAAAGGTCGGTGCCGTCGTGCCCTCGGTCAGGCGCAGACGCAGATACTTGGTGCCCGCAGCAGTACCCAACGGAGGTGTCACTGCAAAGGTGACGTTGCCGCTGGCACTCACGGTTTGCGCCGTCAGCGTCTCGCCGCTGTCAGCCACATCGCCATCGTCATTCCAGTCCACAAAGACATTCAACCGGGCGGTGTTGCCGGAAAGATTGGCCGCTGTGAGTGTGACAGGAATCACCAAGTTCGTGGTCACTCCGGTGGTGAAGCTTGGCATCGTCAGGTCTTCATCATCCACACCTGTTGTGTCATCCAAGTTAGCATTTGCGTCGGACAGATCGATCGACTCCGCATCCGTGGCCAGGCTGCCGATGCGCAGGTCTGCACTGGCGATCTGAGTCGCCGCACTCGCAGCCGTGGAGCCATAGATGTGGTCGCCAAAGTCGAGGGTGGCAGGACCGGCGAAGGCGATGCCTTTGAACTGACGCGCGACGCTAGGAGACACCTCCGCCAGCTCAGCACCGGTCACGCCATCATACCTCAGCAGGCGATTGGGCGTCACCCCCAGGCCATGATCCACCACGTAGAGATGGCCATCCGGGCCAAACTCCAGATCGCGGAAGTCAGTGGGAACACTAGCATCTTGGGCGAACCAACGGACGTGGGTGTTCATCACCGCCACCGTGGAGGCACCTCCACCGATCTTCGGATAGCTGACCTCCAGCACGCCTTTCTGATGGTTGTTCGTCGTGCTGTAGTTGCCATGCACGAGGTAAAGCTTGCCTGCATGGAAGGTCATGCCGTGTCCGTCCACCGGGTCCCAGGAGGGGATGGCCGTGTTCAGCGTCAATGCATCCAAAAACACCCCAGCGCTGTTGTGCCGCCGGATGCCGCCTGGATTGCCCTGATTCATCACGTAGATGTCTCCCGTGGCTTTGTCGATGGCGAGACCACGCAGCGAATTCGGAGGAGAGACCAGTTCCACGCCATTGGTCCCATTGGCATCAAAACGGATCACCGAGGCGCGGTTGTGCGCCACATAAATCCGCCCGCTGGCATCGAAGTCGATGCTGTAAGAGGCGGTGAGATTTCCCGTGCCGCCCCCGATGCGCGTGAAGGTCGCATTGTGCGCCACATGAGCGCCGAGGTAGCTGCCATTCAGATCATACTTTTCGATCTGCCCCAAGTTCGTGCCTGAGCTGATCCAGTGCGCCACATAGAGCGTGCCGTTGTAGTGCTCGATGTCCGAAGGACCCGACGTTGTATCCGCAGAATCGGGGGTGACATAGGCGGCGGTCAGATTCAGGTTGCTGTTGTCAAAGCGGAAGATCCGATCTTCCACGACGCTAGGAGAGTCGGTGCCGAAGTCCGTGACATACAGGTTTCCGGTAGGAGCGATGATTGAGACCGTATGGTCCTCGATTTCCCCCGTCACGCCCGTGCCTGTTGGCGTAGTGCTGGCACTGGAAAAACGCAGGCGCAGGCCGCGTCCAGAGCCCAGGCTGGCTGACTGTGGAACCGTAAAGGTCATCGGGATCGTCTGCTGCGCCGCATTGGCTGGGACAGTGCTGCTGAAGATGCGTTCGCCCGTCGGCAGTGCCGTGTCGTTGAACGTGCCGTTGTTGTCAAAGTCGATCCAAGCCTGTAGCACACGACCCGCGACGTTGTTGTTGAAGACGGACACATTCAGCGTGGTGCTGGAACCAGCGGCGAGGCTTGCGGGTGGTGAAACCAGACCGTCTTCATCATCGCTGCTGGTCGTGTCATCGGTCGTCGCAGCGGCGTTGGGAACGACCGAGGTCTCTGCATCCACCAGGGCACCCAGACGCAGCGTACTGTTCACACCGCTCGTGGCCGTAGTGGTGGCGGCACCTGAGCCATTCCAGTCCCCAAAATCCAAAGGCTGAGGATCGATCGTCATCAGGTAATCCTCAACCTCACCACTGCCACTGGTCCCCGTAGCCCCTGGGTTGATCGTTGAGCTCAGCCGCACGCGCACGCCAGCGATACCCACACTGGCTCCGCTAGGCACAGCGAAGGTGATCGTGCGGCTAGCGTTCGTGGTGTTGTTGGAGATGCTCGTGTTCGTGGCGATTTGTTCCCCGGCATCCGTCAGCACACCGTTGCGGTTGAAGTCGATCCAGGCATTCAAAAAGGCAGAGTTGCCACTGCCATTCGTGACATTCACCGTGAGGGATGAGCTTGATCCAGCGGCAACATTCGTTGGCACGGTCACGCCGTCTTCGTCATCACTGCCGGTGATGTCATCCCCCGTCGCCGTGGCATTTGTGGTCGCGGTCATTTCCACATCCAGCAGCGCCCCGAGACGAAGGGTGGAATCGAAGGTGCTAGAGGCACTGCCCAGCACGCTGTAGTCACCAAAGTCAGTGCCTGCGTAGAGACCTGCGTCTTCATGGCTGATGGAGTCACAAGGCAGCATCGTGAGCACAGCTGTGCGTCCTGTGGCAGGATCGACATCGCTGTCCACGGCACCATTGGTACCTTGGTTGAGATTGGTGAAGACCCAACCCGTCGGCGCAACAAACTCGATGCGGTAATCTCCAGGGGCGACGGCCGTAAAACTGTAGATGCCACTGCCATCTGTGGTGGTGGTTGCAACCACTGAAGAATCAACAGCGCTAATCAGCCGAACGGTCACACCGCTGATGCCCGTTTCACCACTGTCTTGGATACCGTTGCGATTGGCGTCATTCCACACGCGATCTCCGAGGACACCCGCCGAGGTCGGATTGTCCGTGAACGGATTGTCGCTCATGCCAAAGAACTTGCAGTCCGCTCCATTGATGCGCAGGCGGAAACCAAAGATGGATGCCGTTGTGCCAAAGATGCCATGACGAATCACGGTCAGGAAATAGGGCTGACCACTGTTGTAGCTGGAAGAGGCATAACCCGTGTTCCAGTCGTGCGTGCCGCGGACCTGCACCGTGCGTGAACCTGCGATGACATTGCCCGTGGCATCGAGCGCCTGAAGCTGAATGTGGGAGTTCCCAAAACGTTCCTGGCAGACAATGTAGTCCTCCGAAGTGAAGGCGTAGTTAAAGCGGATGTCATAGCCGCCTGAAGTATCGCTCGGCTCCGCTTCCCCACGATCATCAAAAATGTAGTGATTTAGGTTGGTGTTGGTGGAAATCTGGGCAGCAGAGGTCTGGAAACCAGCCAGCCCACTGCTGGCGATGCTGGTGGCTGTGCCAGCCAGCAAAACTCCGAAATTGGATTCAGTGCTAGCGATAGTGACATTCGAGACAGTGCCTCCATTCAGGTTGGCCACACCCAGCGTTTTCACCGTGCCTGCATCATTGATCGTCAGGCTTGTGAGGTTCACCGGAGAATTCGTGTTCAAGGCCACGCTGCTGCCCGAAACTTCAGCGGATTGTGTGCTCGTGGAGCCGTTCACCAAGAAGGCGGCAGCGCTGATGGGCACGTTATTTTGACTGTTTCCGCCGATAACCTGGATCACTCCCCCCGAGGCCACGACAGTCATGGTGTAGGCTCGTGATACCGCACAACCTATGGAGTCCGTGGCCGTGATGGTAAAGTTAGCGGTCTGAAGTGTTGTCGGCGTGCCGGAGAGCAGTCCCGAACTGCTGTTCAAAGTGAGCCCGGCTGGCAGTGAACCAGCAGTGACAGCAAAGGTATAGGGCGCTGCGCCACCAAGAGCAGCGATCTGCATGCTGTAAGCCGCGTTCTGTGTCGCCACAGGCATGACCTGAATGGCCGGACACACGACCATCAGGGGGCAAATTCGCACGGCGTAATCTTCCACCTCACCCACACCTGAACTGCCTGTCGGAGCTGTGGTGGAACTATTCGTTAACCGAAATCTCACGCCACGGGTGATGCCTAGAGAGGCATTCGAGGGCACGGTGAAGGTGAGATTGACCGTCTGAGCCGATGGGCTGGAGCTGATCTGGCGCGCTGCCTCCAAACGCTCGCCTCCATTCAGACCATTGAGCACCGTGTCATTGAAGGTGCCATCGTTGTTGAAGTCGATCCAAGCATGTAGATGAGCTGGAGAACCGCTGCTGTTGAAGATGCTCACAGGCAGGGTGTAGCTGGCACTTCGCATCAAAATACCGGGCAGGGTCACCCCATCTTCGTCATCGCTGCCGGTCACATCATCGGTGGTGGCGGTGCTGTTGGTCGTGACGGAAGTTTCAGCATCCACCTGAGCACCAAGCCGCAGGTTGGAGTTCATGATGCTGGTGGTGCTGCCCGTTGCCGCGCCGCTGCCATTCCAGTCTCCGTAATCGACCTGCGGCGCGGTGATGCTCATCACGTAGTCTTCCACCTCGCCGTTGCCGCTATCTCCCGTCGGCCCAGGGCTCGGTGTGGAGGTCAAGCGCACGCGCACCCCAGCGGTTCCCACACTGGCCTCGGCGGGCACGGTGAAATTGACCGTGCGGTTTGAGTTGCTGGTGCCGTTGGAGATGCTCGTGTTCACCGCGACTTGCTCGCCCACATCCGTGAGCACGCCGTTGCGGTTGAAGTCGATCCAGACGTTCAGCAAGGCAGAGCCGCCGCTGGTGTTGGTGACATTGATCGTTAGGGACGATGAGGTAGCCACAGCCACGGAAGCGGGCACGGTGACACCGTCTTCGTCATCACTGCCCGTGGTGTCATCGCCTGTGGCTGTCGTATTCGTCGTGGCAGCGCCTTCGGTATCGGTCGTGGAACCGATACGCAGGGTGCTGAGCACCGTGCTGCTTGCATTTTCAAAGACAGAGTAGTCACCAAAGTCGGTCGAGGCTGCTGCAATCGCCACTCTGTAGTCCTCGACCTCCCCGTTGCCGGAATTGCCAGTGGGACCTGGGTTGCTGGTGGAGCTGAGGCGGAACCGCGCGCCGACATTGTCCACGGTCGCCGTGCTGGGCACGCTGAAGCTGTAGGCTTGGCTGGTGCCATTGGTGCCGGTGGCGATGGTCTGGTTCACGATCACCTGCTCGCCGCTGTCGGTCAGCACGCCGTTGTTGTTGAAGTCAATCCACGCGTTCAGGAAGGCGGGAGCTCCAGAGGTATTCAGGCGTCGGACGGTGACACTCGCGGTCTGACCTGCCGTGAGCTGATCGGGGAGGGTCACCCCGTCTTCGTCGTCGATGTCATCAATGTCATCCCCGTTCGCGATGGCTGAATTTCGCGCTGCCGTTTCCGTATCGGATTCATTGCCCAAACGAATCGTGGTGGACCAGGTGCTGCTTGCCGAGCCAAAACCGGCGAAGTCACCAAAATCCAAGGTCGAGGCCGACAAGTCCGTGAAGGCCACCGCATGAGGGCCGCTGAGAGAGGTGGTCAGGGTGCGAAGGGTGGAACCCGTCGGCGAATACACATGCAGCTCACTTTCGCCATAATCGACCACATAGAGGTTGCCGTCAGGACCCCACTTGATGCCCGTGTAAGGGTTCGAACCAGCATCCATGGTCACGAAGGTGCTGCGTGTGTTGCCAGGGAAAGAGATGGCATCCACGCGCCCGGTGGCGGTGCCGCTGACATACACGTTCACATAGAGGCGACCGTCGGGCCCCCAGGCAAGGCCGCGCGGAGATTCGCCCGAGGTCCAGGTGCTGAGAGTGGACAAAAAGCCACCCGAGGCATTGTGCAGCCGCAGGGTGCCGCCTGAGGTGTTCTGCGTGACATACATCTGCCCAGCGGAGTCAAAGACAAAACCCGCCGGGTTGGTGGTCGTCAGCACCGTGGCGATCACGGCTCCAGTTGTCTGATTGAAGCGCAGCACATTCCCAGCGTTTTGGTTCGCGATGTAAATGCTGCCATCACTGCCCACGGCCATCTGGTAGGGGAAATTCAGGCCCGTGCCAGAGCTCACCAGTGTGCTGAGGAAGGCTCCTGTGAAGGGGTTGTAGCGTGTGATCGTGTTGTTGCCGCCGTTGGCCACGAGGAAGGTATTGTCGCTCAGCCGATAGCCGTAGTTCGGTGCACTCAGGCCGCTAGGCGTCCAGGTGGCGAGGTGGGTGCCGCTGCCTCCATCGAATCGGCTGATCGTATCGTTGTTGTAGTTCACCACGACGAGCGCGAACTGCGGCACCACGGTGATGAGGTGATCTTCCACCTCACCGATGCCGTCTGCTCCATCAGCACCAGGGCTACTCACGCTCGTCAGACGCACACGCACCCCCACTCTGCCGGTCAGGCCCGTCGTTGGGGTCGTGAAGGTCAGGGTGCGGTTCGAGTTGTTGGTGCCGTTGGAGACAGAGAGGTTGGTGGCGATTTGCTCGCCGCTATCCGTGAGCGTGCCGTTGCCATTCCAGTCGATCCAGGCATTCAAAATGGCCGAGGAGCCGCGTGTGTTCGTGAGGTTCACGACGATGCTGCCCGAGGCTCCCTGCACCACACTCGCAGGCAGGGTCACCCCATCTTCGTCATCACTGCCCGTGGTATCATCTCCTGTGGCTGTGGCATTGGTCGTCTGAGACGTTTCTGCATCCACCAGAGCTCCAATCCTGAGGGTGCTGTTGGCCGTGCTGGAGGCTGAGGGGAAGGGCGCGTGGTCGCCGAAGTCACTCGTGGCTTGAGCCTGCACCTGAGCAGCGCCCAGGCAGAGCAGCGCGCTCACCATGCCGACAAGAGCACACAGCCCCCGGCGATGGAGGCTGGTGTCGAGTGTATCCTGGGCGCGCTTCATTCGGCAGATCTGAGATTCAGCGGCTCTTCTGACGGCGGCGGCGCAGCAAGGGCAGGCAGGTCAGGACCAGCAGCCCAGCCGTGCCCGGCTCTGGCACCACGGCGGTTTGGATGTCGTAGTTCGCAGGCAGCACAGTGAAGCTGCCACCACCGCGCACGTTATTCGCCCCACCGACGATGGCTGCATTCGTGTCTTCCAGATCCCAAGTGGTGGAGGGCAGCAGCTCATCCATCACTGGCACGACCCAGTCGGTCGTCGTGTCTCCCGTTCCCCCCACGTTTGTCACCAGAGCCCACTCGGTGCCTGGCTCCTGAGTCTTGCTGTTGTAAACCCAGAGATAGACTTGCTCTCCCGGAATGAAGGCGTGCGTGGCACTGGCTCCTTCTCCATTGGAGATGCCTGTGTTCTCAAACACAACCGTGAGTCCAAAGAACTGGTCCAAAGGATTCCATCCATTGGGGTCGCCATCATTGGGATCGGCTGGGGTTGGGTCAAAGGCGCGCGCGATGGTGTTCCAGTTGGAATTCCACTGCTCAAAGTTGCCCCAAGTTGGCGTGAAACCGCTCTGAAAGGTCCCGAGTTCAAAAGAAAACGTGCCATCCAGAGGAGCTCCTGTGCTGGTGACCAGCATCGAGGGAATGTTTGACTGCAAGTAAGCCGTCACACTGGCCTTCGCGACCGTGGGCAATCCCAGGGCAAAGGCAGCCAGCACGCTGCGGATGAGGTAAGGGGGGAGGTGATTTTTCATAAAGCGAGGAGGCCAATTAATATGAAAATTATAATTTATCGACTAATTATAAAATAACGATTTCTAGAATCAAGTCGCTAAACTAAAATTTTCATATTTGTTAAATAAACGGGCCTTGGTCTCTGCGGGGGCGTTTTCCCCTGTGATTTCTGCATTGTCAGCCCAGCGGGTTCCGCTGCACACTCCCCGGTCATGTTCTGGATTCGTCTCTTGTTCCTCGCCGCTAGCCTGGCCACCTCGGCTTGGTATCTCGACCGAGAGCAGCGCGCTGGTCGTTTGCAGCACCTGGACGATCTTTTCCTCGACTTCCTGGCTGCGAATGCGCGCGAGCGCCTGAGCCAACCCGATCCCGCTGCCCCTGGCCGTGTGGCCATGGTGGCCCTGCGGGAGTCAGATCGACTCGAATACAGCGGATGGCCGCCCAAGCCACTGGACTGGCAGATGGTGCTGAAGTCCCTGCAAGCGCACGAGCCCGCCGCGCTGGTCCTGGCCACGCCTCTGAACTGGGGCAGTCCGCCGCCAGAGTTCCTGCCGGCTCTGGCCGAGACACTGCTGCCCTACACCAGCGTGATCAGCGCGGTAGAGACGACGCTGGTGGAAAAGTCCAGCGCGGAGGTGCCCCCCCCCTTCATGGGAGATCTGGCGGAGACACTGCCCTGCTTTCAGAAGATCAGTGGCGAAACGAGCCGGGTGCCAGCCATCGCCGCCCTCATCTCAGTGCCAGACCCAGCGCTGCGGGCCATCGGTGAACTGGGGCTCGATGCCAGTCAGGTCGCTCAGGGCAGCAGCGCTTCCCTGCCCTATGCCCTGCGGGCCGAGGAGCGGCTGCATCCCAGCCTGCTGGCGCAGACCCTCGCCCGGCTCACCGGCACCCCGTATGCCCAGCACCGCGTGCGCTTTGGCCCAGGAGCCGCGGCCTATCTCTCCAACGGCGCCTTTGTCCCGCTGGAGAACGATGGTTCGGTGAAGGTGGACCTGAAAGGCCAGGTGCCCGTCATCAATGCCCTAGACCTGATGACCGGCACCCTAGCGGACACCCTGTCGCCTGAGGACAAAGCCGCACTTGGCACGGGCAAGGTCATCGTCATCGGCCTGGATCACGACGACAACAGCCGCTCCCGCCCAGCACTCACTCACGCCCTAGCCCTGGCTCAGGTGCTCGCGCTGCCGCATCTGACCCAGTTGGTCGGCTGGCAACAGGGATTGGCCTGGGGACTCGCAGCGCTTGCCGCTGCCTGGATCGCGCTTGGCAGTGGCGCGCGCCATCCCCTGCGCAGCGGACTGGCCTGCATCTTCGCGGCGCTGCTGGTGAGCTTCAGTGCCTTTCACGCCGCGCTTGTCTGGTGCCCACCTGCCATGCCCGTGGTGCTTATCCTCACGGGTTCCTGCGTCGGGCTGATCGCAGGAAAAAGAAGCACCGAGGAGGACAGCCCCACGTCTCTGCCCGAGGTCCAGGTCTAACGATATCGTTGCACAAAGTCGGCTGTGATCTCCGACCCATGAGGCACCAGATGCGCTCCATGCCCGCTCGCGCCTCATTGCCCGCTCAGATCAGTCATCGCACCCAGGACGCCATCTTCCGCCGCGTGCACGGCGGCAACCTGGTTTACAACACCTGCTGGGAGGACCCCCGCCTGGACCGCGCCATGATGCGCCTGGATGCCTCCAGCCGGGTCGTCATGATCACCAGCGCCGGCTGCAATGCCCTGGACTACCTGCTCGACGGCCCCGCCGAGATCCACGCCGTGGACATGAACCCGCGCCAGAACGCCCTGCTGGAGCTAAAGAAGGCCATGATCCGCCGCTGCGATTTCGAGGAGCTTTTCCAGACCTTTGGCCACGGCACCCACCCCGATCTGCGCAGCCTGCTGGAACGCCTGCGCGACGACCTACCCGCCCACGCCCTGCGCTACTGGCAGGAGAAGCATTACTACTTCCGCAGCACGCCGCTGAACCCCTCCTTTTACTACCGCGGCACCGCCGGCCAGATGGCCTGGATCGCCCTCCACACCTTCTTTGGCAACAGCCAGGTGCGCGATTACGTGGACGCCCTGCTGCACGCCACCAGCCTGGAGGAGCAGCGCCGCCTCTACGCCCACGTCCGCCCCGCCCTCTGGGGCCGCTTCATCACTTGGTTACTCCGCCAGCCCATGGCCATGACCATGCTCGGCGTGCCCCGCGCCCAGGTCCGGCTGATCGAGACCCAGTTCCCCGGTGGCCTCTCCGGCTACATCCAGCAGAAAATGGAGCACGTGCTCACCGAAGTGCCCTTTTGGGACAACTACTTCTGGCGCGTCTATTTCACCGGCCACTACACCCCCACCTGCTGCCCTAGCTATCTGCTGCCAGAAAACCAGGCCCTGCTGCGGGAACGCGAGCCCCGGCTGAAAAGCCACACCGCCACCCTGGCAAACTTCCTCCGCGAGCACCCCGGCCCCTACACCCACTTCGTCCTCCTCGACCACCAGGACTGGCTCGCCGCCCACAAGCCCCAGGCTCTGCTGGAGGAATGGCAGCTCATCCTGGAAAACAGCGCCCCGGGTGCCTGCATCCTCATGCGCTCCGCCAGCCCGCAGATCGACTTCATCCCGCCCGAAATCCTACAGCGCCTCCAGCTCGACACCGCCCAGGCCGAGCAGCACCACCCGCTGGACCGCGTCGGCACCTACGGCTGCACCCTCCTCGCCCACGTCCTGCCATGAGCACCGCCCTTGCCGCCCCACCCGCCCCGGCTGTCACGCCTGCCGATGAACGCCTCTCCGTCCATCCCCTCTCCGGCTACTACCGCTGGCACGCCGGCATCTACGACCTCACCCGCTGGGCCTTCCTCTTCGGCCGCCGCTCCCTCGTCCGCAGCGTCTCCCAGCACATGATGATGCCCCAGCGCATCCTGGAAATCGGCTGCGGCACTGGCAGCAACCTCGTCGCCCTCGCCGACCGCTTCCCCAAGGCCCAGGTCATCGGCCTCGACCTCTCCCGCGACATGCTCGACCGCGCCCGTGCCAAAGTCCGCCCCTACGGCTCCCGCGTCGGCCTCATCCACCGCGCCTACGACGCCCCCGTCGCCGTCGGACCTCGGTTCGACCTCATCGTCTGCAGCTACTCCCTCAGCATGATCAATCCTGGCTACGACGACGTCCTGCGCACCTGTCGCCACGACCTGAGCGAGCGCGGCCTCATCGCCGTCGCCGACTTCCACACCAGCCCCCACGCTTGGTTCCGCCGCTGGATGGGCATCAACCACGTGCGCATGGAGGGCCAGGTGCTCGCCACCCTCGATCAACACTTCACCCCCCTAAGTCGCCACCTCCACCAAGGCTACGGCGGTCTCTGGAGCTACCTCAACTACATCGGCAGCCCACGCGCGTGATTTCGCCTCAGCCAGTGGTGTCCTCTTCAGCGGTCTGCACAACCTCCTGCTAGGCATTGCCGGATGGAATCCTCGAGAATGGCAAATCGATAACGGGTGTAGTGCAGTGATGCCAAAAAAAGATTGATCACGGCCGGGAACATGAATCCCCAAACCAATGAGCCTCGGAGTTCAGGGCTGCGCTGTTCCATGAAATACGCCAAGAGCGAAGCCAAAAGCAGGATACCACCGACTGTTGTTTCAATGAGGAATGCACGACGGTAGCTAGACTTGGATGCTTTGGTTTTCATGGGCGTGTGTTCGGTTGGCAAGACGCTTTAGATCAGGCGTGAACCACTTATCGCATAAGATTCCGTAATGGCAGGGGCTACAGCTCTTTTGTTCGGCGGTGACCTTTCGACGGTGGCCGCAGCTCTCAGGACTACCAGAAATGCCACCATGGTTTGGTGGCTGGGGCCGCCTGAGGTGCGGGCACGCCGTCCACAAATCTCTGGAATATCGATCTCCTGAAACCGCCTCAAGGTGGAGGCGTCGGTCCCACAGTAGCGAATCGCCTGAACACAAGACCTCCTGAGTAGCCTCCATCATGAGTTCGAGTTCATCGGTTTCCGGCCGTTTGGATACTCGACCATGGTTCGGGCAGACCTGGCAGCCGCCTCCCCTGAAAGCTTTCGTCCCAGGTGCATCCATGGGCAGTCTGGCGACTGTTCCTGCCTGGGCCGGTAGGCGCGTTTCGCAAGACGCGGTCGAAGGGAACGGTGCCGAGAAGGCATGGCGGTCAAGTAGCCTGTGCCAAGAGCAGTGATCTGGGGTGGCAATTCCTTGAACGCCATTCTTTTGGATCTGGGAACGGCTTGGCCTTGCCAGCCTGCAAACCCAGCCTAGGAGGAAGCTGGCCGCTGACCACGCCACGCCCTCTGCGGAAGGCCTGGCCCCCTGCATCATGTCTTTTGTTTCTTGGCAATACGCTCTGTTTCTTCCCGGTGTGGCTCTGGCCTACTGGCAACTCCCGCACGCTGGCCGGATGCTGCTGCTGCTGGTGACGAGTTATTTCTTTTACGGCACTTGGGATCTGCGTTTCCTAGCCTTGCTGTCGGCCTCCACCGGGATCGATTATTACTGTGCCTGCTCCATGACGGGTGTGCGCCGCCCGGGGGGCGCTGTGTTGCTGACCACGCTGCTCCCGGCGATCTGGCTGGGGTGCTGTCGCTTGGTGAACGAGGCGACCTCGCTACCGGTGCCCTGGGTCAGTGGGTCGAGCTTGGCCGTGGCAGCGGCTTTTCCCCTGCTCTTCACGCTTGCCCATGAGTGGATCTGGCGCTGGGAGGAGCAGGCACGGCGGCGCGCTTTTCTGTGGCTGAGTGTGCTGACGAATTTGCTGGTGCTGGGTTTCTTCAAGTACTTCGGCTTTTTCGCGGAGAGTCTGGTGGCTCTGCTCGAGTGGATGGGGATTCAGCCGGGCTGGACGCTACCCCAGATCATCCTGCCGGTGGCCGTGTCTTTTTACACCTTTCAGTCGGTGGCCTATGCGGTGCAGGTGTTTCGGAGAAAAGTGGAGCACCCGGCAGATGGGGTGACGTTTGCGGCTTACCTGGCCTTTTTTCCCCAGCTGGTGGCAGGCCCGATCGAGCGTCCGGTGAGCTTCATGCCGCAGTTCCTGACGCCAATGCGCTGGCAGAACGAGTATCTGCGCGAGGGGCTACGCCTGCTTCTCCTGGGTCTTTTCAAAAAGGCTTTTGTGGCAGACAACTGCGCGCTGGTGGCGAACCATGCCTTTGGCAGTCAGGGACCGACAGATGCAGCCTGGGCCGTGCTCGGCGTGGTGGCTTTTGCCTTCCAGATCTATGGTGACTTTTCCGGCTACACGGATCTGGCGCGTGGTTCTGCACGGCTCCTGGGCTTTGAGCTGAGCCGGAATTTCCGCATGCCCTACGGCGCGCGTGATCCCTCAGACTTTTGGCAGCGATGGCACATCACTCTTTCCACGTGGTTTCGGGACTACGTGTACATCCCGCTGGGGGGCAATCGAGCCGGTTCAGCGCGCACGGTGCTGAATCTATGGATCACGATGCTGCTCGCCGGGCTATGGCATGGAGCCAGCTGGACTTTCGTGCTTTGGGGTGCCTATCACGCGGGTCTGCTCACGCTCTACCGCGTGGTGCCGCCTTTGGCACGCCTAGGCAGCTCCAGCAGCGTGCTGGCTGTGGTGGTGATGTTTCCTCTGACGCTGATCGGTTGGGTCATCTTTCGCTGCCACTCCATGGTGCAGCTTGGCCAATGGTTTGCTGCCTTGAGCGTGACGCCGAGTGCAGACGCTTTTGCCAAGCCGCTGCTGTGGCTGGTCCTTCACATCCTGCCCCTGCTACTGCTCCAGGCCCTGACCCGCCGGGATCAAGATGAGGCCGCACTGGGCCATCTGCCCTGGGCAGTACGCGGGGTGATTTACTTCCTGCTCTTTGCCCTATCCGCGAGCTCTCTGGTGGCCGAGCAGGAGTTCATTTATTTTCAGTTCTGACCTCCCATGCCTCTTCTCCTCACGCGGAGTTTTTTCCTCTTCCTCCTGCTCTTTGCCACAGCGGAGCTGCTGATGCGCACGGTTTTCCAGCACTCCATGGAGGGGCGCTTTGACTACGGCTACCACCCCACCGCTGGTATCTATGAAAGGGACGATGGCCGCGTGGATCTGTTGCGCACCGGGGGACGACGCTTTTTCCCCCAGCACTTCGCGCGCGTGTGTCCGCAGGATGTTTTTCGAGTGATGGTGGTAGGCGACTCCGTGGCACGTGGGACGAGCGTGGCGGACTGTTACACCGGGCACCTGCAGGCTCAGCTCAGGGCACGGGGCCTGAAGGCAGAGTGCATCAGCCTTGCGCTGCCAGGCTTTGGCGCACGGCGCAAAGACCTGCTGGTGGAGCAGGCGCTGCGCTTCCAGCCAGATGTGGTGGTGCTGCATGTGGGCATGACGAATGAGTTCGAAGACGAGCGCGAGTGGAACCGGAAGAATGAATTCGCCAGCGCGCACCCGCGCCATTGGCTCATGCACTCGCATTTTCTGCGGCTGCTCCACTCGCTGAAGAGTCAGAAAGTCAACGGTCAGCTGCTGCCCAGGGCCGTCCTGACCCCACAAGGCGGTTTGGACGCCGAGGCGGAGGAAGTCGCCTCTCGGGACCCAGCACGCCTGAAGGTCTGGGAACAACGCGCCAGGGAAGTCACGGCGAAGAGTGTGAAGCGAGCCGTGGACGCCGGTGTGAAGCTGCTCATCGTGAACCAAGCCACCCGAGTCGGCCATGGGCCCAGTGCTTGGCAGCTGAATGATTCCAAGTTGGCCTGGACCCATGCCTTTAGCGCGCCCAGCGTGCGGATCTTGGACATGAAAACCGCATTCCCCTCGGAGACCTTGGATGCACTGTTCATCGACTCTTCCCACATCCGACCCGAAGGCCACCGTCGCCTCGCCGAAAGCATCCTTGCCGAACTGGAACGCAGCGCTTGGCTTCCGCCTGCTGGCTCCTGAACCTGCTTGGACGAAGAACCTTTCGGTCATGACTCGCCAATGAACTCAAAGGAAAAAACAACCCTCCGCATTCACCTGCGAAAATGATTTCAATCGGACAAGCTGAAGCCGCGCCTTTCTGGTCGAGAGCCTTGACCCATAAGCTGAGTCTTTATGGATTTCTCAAAAGCGTAGATTGATGTGCAATTCAGAGCATCTCAGATCCCTGAATGAATCGTTAATTTTTGATTTGATTGGACGATTGACTTAGGCAACTCGTTATTTACAAACAAAAACACCAGCCCAATGGCTGATTTTCAACGCATTCCACCCGAATTTCGCCATTCCCAGTAAGCTGGGCATTCCTGCCCCGTGGAACTTCGGCATCCAGATTAACCCTTCAAAGCTGTCCGTTTCAAAAACTTCAATTGGTTTCCAAATACCCTCCGATGAAAACAAGCCTCCTGAAATTACTCGTTGTTATAAGTCTCAGCGCGTTTTTGCCGTCTTGCGCCACAAAGCTATCCCAATCCCAAAAGTCAAAAATCACATCCATCCACATCCCTCCTGCGACAACCCAGCGGGATGCCTACACCAAGCCAAACTTCACCAGCAGTGACGATGCTGCCATGGCGGGTGGCATCAGCGGTGGCTTAGGATTTGGTTTGGTTGGAGGCATCATCTCCGAGGTCGTTGTGGCAGCAGAAAGCGCAAACGACGCGAGAAAAAATAAAGCAAGCACAGATGCGATCGCAAAAAATGTTCCCCAGGATTTGGACCGCATTTTGACGGAGCAACTTCTCACGAAGATGCAGCAAGACAGCTTTTTCGGTCCTCGTCTCACGAAACAACCCGTCGCGCCTGCACAACTCCGCGTGACCATCACCCATTATTCTCTGCACAGCCTAGATGATGTAAACTTTGCTCCTGTCGTTTCCGCGGAGGTTGTGCTGATGATTGGAGGGAATCCTGTCCGAAAAAAATCCATGAGATACCCCAGTGGTTTGAATCAAACTTGGGCAACTGTATCACGAGCCCCGCTCACCGCCTATGCCACCAACGTGGATCTACTGCGCAGTCATTTTGAAGCTTCGACACGTCAGCTGGCAGATCTGATTGCTGCAGATTTAGCCAAAGCAGCTGCGCCGTGATCAAGCGCTAGCCACTTGCGATTGGTCCTGCGCGTCGATGTCTTCTCGACATTCATCGACTGCCAGATGCTGGCACGATAACCACCGTTTCAGTTCATGAATCCCCGAATCCTCCATCTATGCTTGGCTGCATTCATGTGCAGCACACTGACGACTGGCCTGACGAGTTGTGGCACTTACGGTCACATTCCGACACAGGAACAAAGGGAGGCCATCCAACCAGGAAAGACAACCGAGCGCGCTGCTTTGGAGCTTTTGGGTAAACCAGGCAAAACCGAAAGAAGTGACTCCAACAAACTGCATCAATGGTCGCAAATCCATGCACAAACGGGCCTTGTGAAAATAAGCCAGTTTCAGATCCTCGTTGACCATTCAGGGCTAGTCCTCAAGAAGAACGACCATGAAGGATACATCGCGAAATCGGGTCATCTTGTGAATGAAATGACAAACCCTGAATCTGATTATCTGGTTAGTTTCGAGATACTTAAACCTGGAATCAGTGGACGTGACTGCGAACGTCTTTTGGGAAATCCGATGACTCGTGAGCTTTTGCTGTCGGGAGAAATTCAACGCGTCTGGATTGAGCCAGTGAACAACCTTTATTTGGTCACCCATCGGAAGCCTAGACAACATGTCGCGACCTTTGACGCCCGAGATCGCCTGAAAGAAGTTCACATCCATAGATGAAAGCTAGGCGCTGAACAAACCATTCGGAAGCTTAGCTTAGCTTGGCTTGCCTTCAGAGCTGTAGGCTTTGAGGCATTGGGCTCGCTCAAAGACCTGCCCCTTTCAACTTTAGGCCTAGGACTGAATTGGGGCGCAAAGAATGCTTGCCGCGCGGCGTTGGTTTTGGCCAAACTTTGGCCCTTTATGGAAAACACCTCCGTCACTACATCTCGCCGTGATTTCATCAAAACTGCCACGCAGGCCACTGCGGGTCTGTCCGTGCTTTCTGGCATTCACATTCCTTACGTTCACGCCGCTGGGGATGACACCATCAGCGTGGCCCTGGTGGGCTGTGGTGGCCGCGGCACTGGGGCAGCGAGCAACATGATGGGCGTGAAGCAGCGCACACGTCTGGTGGCGATGGCGGATGTGCAGGAGAACCGCCTGGAGGCCAGCTTCAATGGCCTGAGTGCCAAGCACCCTGATCGCTTTTCCGTCTCGGCAGATGCGAAGTTCATCGGCTTCGATGCCTACAAGAAGGCCATCGACATGTTGAAGCCGAACGACATCGTGATCATGGCGACGCCACCTGCTTTCCGCTGGGTGCAGTTCCAGTATGCGATCGAGAAAGGCGTGAACGTCTTCATGGAAAAACCCATCTGCGTGGACGCACCGAGCGGACGCCGGATGCTGGAGCTGGGCAAGAAAGCCGCGGAAAAGAACCTGAAAGTCGGCGTGGGCCTGATGTGCCGTCACTGCCGCGTGCGTGGTGAGCTGTTTGACCGCATCCAGCAGGGGGAAATCGGCGAGATCATCCTGGGCCGTGCCTATCGTCTTCAAGGGCCCGTTGGCACTTGCTTCACCAAGCCACGCGATGCCAGCACGGACCCGAACGAACTGATCTACCAAATCAAAAACTTCCACAGCTTCCTCTGGGCCTCGGGTGGAGCTTTCAGCGACTTCAACATCCACAACATCGACGAAATCTGCTGGATGAAGAACGACTTCCCCATCGAAGCCAAAGCCACGGGTGGCCGCACGGATCGTGGCGACTACGTGGACCAGAACTTCGACCACTACAGCGTGGAATACACCTTCCGCGACGGCACGAAATTCTGGCTGGAAGGTCGCAATGCGATGAAGACGCACAACGAATTCGCCAGCTACGTGCATGGCACGAAGGGCATGGCGATTGTCTCTACCGCCGGTCACTTCCCCTCAAAGGCAATGACTTTCAAAGGACACAACAAGAGCGCCAAAGACATCATCTGGCGCGGCAAGCAGCCAGAGCCGAATCCTTACGACCTGGAGTGGCAGGATCTCGTGGACGCGATCCATGACAACAAGCCCTACAGCGAAGTGGAGCGCGGCGCGATGGCGAGCCTTGTGACCGTGATGGGCCGCATGAGTGCCCACACCGGCCAACTCGTCACCTTTGATCAGCTGATGGCCCATGATCATGAATTTGCCCCTGGCGTGGACAAGCTGACCATGGACGGCCCTGCGCCGCTCGTGGCCGATGCCAATGGCAAGTACCCGATCCCCTATCCGGGCGCCCACGGCCTTTACGAGTATGCGGTGAACAAGGCCTGATCCGCGCTCGCAACGCGACACTTCATCAGCTCGGAGATCCGGTGGGTCTCCGAGCTTTTTTGTCAGAGAAAAAAAGACCCAGCCTAAGCTCCGTCGCGAAGCGCAGCCGCAGGCTCCAGGCGCGCTGCCATCCAAGCCGGGATGAGACCCGCCGTGATGCAGAGCAGGATGGAAAACAGGCAAGTCATGGTGATGTGCCAGACATCCAGCCGCGCGGGAATGGTGGAGAGAAACACCCCCTCCACGGCGTGAACCTGACCACCTGTGGCGAGAGCTAGCAGAGCGCGCAAATCATCGCGCAACCACAGGACCAGAAGGCCGCCGACGAGGCCCAAAAGAGTGCCAAGCACACCGACGATGACCGCCTGGAGCGTGAAAATGCCGATGATCTGGCTGGGACGACTGCCAATCGCCGCCAACATGCCGATCTCACGGCGCTTTTGGGTCGTGACAGTGATGGTCGTGTTCATCACGGAAAAGGCAGCCACTAGGGCGATGATGGAGAGCACGAATTGCATCATGGTCTGCTCGTTGCGCATGGCGGCGAGACGTGCCTTTTCCTGATCAGCCCAGGTCTCCACCTGCCACCCCGGCGCAAGAGCCGCAAAGGCGGCTGACCTTTCCAGCGCCTTCTCCGGCTCTGCCAACTCTAGAGCGATGCCGCCGGGGCGATCTCCCATTCGGAAAATGGACTGAGCCGTGCTGAGCGAGGCGCAGGCAAGCAGCCCGACGGCCTCACTGCGCAGCACACCCGACACACGCAACTTTTGTGGATGCAGGCTGATTTGGCGGATCATCTCCCGGCGCTTGGCGTCGTCCTCTTCTTCATTTGCCTCGCTGTATTGGCGCACGGCATCGTTCACATTGGGGCCTGCATACACGCTGAATTCATCCCCCAGGCGCAGACCCAGACTGTTCATGTGCTGTTCCGTCAGCACCAGAGAACCTTCAGCGAGCTCAAAACGACCCGCGAGCAGATGCGCGCGAATCTTGGTCAGATGGCTGGCGGCCTTTTCCGCCGGCACGGCGAGCAGTTGCGCCAGCGCTTGGGTGTCATCTTTGGCCAGATAAACTTTGTCTGTCACGCAGGGCACCGCTGACACAAGGCCGGGTTGGGCCTGAAGCTTTTCCAGCACCTGGGGCCAGCGCGCGGCGGCTTCATCACTCTCCGGCTTGAGCAAGAGATGGGGTTTGGAGCCCATCAGCGTGTCGCGAAAGTCGGCCTCAAAACCGGCCATGACGGAGCGGACGACGATCATCATCAGCACCCCGACCGCGACGCCAACGAGAGAGACGATGGTGATGACCGAGACGAAGTTTCGCTTGGGCCTCAGGTATCGCAGCGCCAGGAAAAAAGGGGCATTCTGTATCATAGTGGCCGTGGATGCCGTCCTGTGCGTGAAAGGATGGTGCGCAGTACAGGGTTCGAACCTGTGACCCCCACCATGTCAAGGTGATGCTCTAGGGCGTAGAGTATGAATTTAAATCGCTGATAATCAGAGGTTTTTGTGAAAAAATGCTAGGTTCATACCGGTTTTCATCGTGGTTTGACTATGCCTCTTGCCCTTTCCGGGTCGGGGTCCGGGGCATCGGCGCGGTAGGCTTTGGGAGTTCTGGCACGCTCGGACTCTGGTCCGTTTTCACCGAGGATCAAGAGCGGAAACTCCCGCGGTGTTTTCGTGGCCTTCCGGATCTGCTCGAATTGGTTTGACGGTATCCCGATGACTTTCAAATCGGACTGGAACTGTTCCCAGTCTATTTGAAGCTGCCGGATACGCTGATTGGCCTCTTCCAACCCAGATTGAGCCATATCACTACCTGGCCTTTCGCTATGTTTTTGCCTCGCAAACTTTGCCGCTGATTTGTACTCATCGTCAAAGCGAAACAGTCGGCTCTCAATCCTCTTCCTGTGAGTGTAAGTGTTTTGTCGCACGCCAAGCAAACGCCGGACTTCCTCTTCTAGGCTGAATTGCCGACCATAACGCGGCTCCCCTCGCTCCGCGCGGATCAATCGGTCCATCTTATTCAGCGCGCCTGGCTCCATCGTGAGGTAGAGCACATAATCTAATCTATCTACAATGTTTTGCCAGCCTGCAGCGCGTTCGCTTACTTTGCCAAACTCAGTCTTGTTCGTCCACGCGGCGATCAGTGGATCCAGATGCACGCTGCCGCTTACGAATTGATCAGTCAGCTGCTTGGATGCCGCTGCCCTTCATGTTCCCCAGTAGGTTGCGCTCCCACACGTTGCGGTCTGTCATCTCACGCATCATGGCCTCGATCTCGCCCGGCTTTGGAGCGGGCTCCTTGGCGGCGATCCGCTGCGCGGTGACATTGGCGGTAAGGTAGTCGCGCGCATCCTTCAGGATCTTCGCCGCAGGCACGCCGTTGATCTTCTCCCCCTTCTTGGCGGCGGACTCCAGGGTGTCATAGGTCCAGTTCGCAGCTGGGTCAAAGCAGGCAAAGCTGCGCCGCATCCAGTGTCCGCGGTTCTTCAGGATCTGCGCCCCCAGGTCACCGCCAGCGAACTTGCCCACCGCCGCGCTCAGATCATCCAGCAGGTTGCGCGCCCGCCGCACACGTTCCTTCAGCACGGCATCAGGCAGCGCCTGCAGCACGGCCGGATCTTCCATGGCCTGGGCCGCCAGGGCATGGGCGGCCTCCAGCGGCTGCCCGGTGCGGCGCGCGTAGGCATCCAGCGCGGCGTTCAGGTCCGCGCCGATCTGGGCGGCAGCCTGGTTGATCGCGGCGATGTCACGCTCTGACTGCTGGGCAAAGGGTAGCAACTCCTTGGGCAGGGCGGAGCCCCTGAGCAGCGCCCGAAAGCCCAGCGCCTGCACGCGGAAAGGGGCCTTGGAGGGGATGTTGAACGGCTTCTTGAGCCAGTTGGGGGCATCGCTGGCGTGGAAGGGGTTGAACTTCCGGCTTTGTTTGACACGGCCTTGGCCGCTCCCACCCGCCTCCACACCCACAGGCCCGCCATCACGCAGGGCCTGCTTGCTCAGGGCCATGATCTCCCGCAGCTCCCGCACAGTCCACTCGCTGCGGGCAAAGCGGCCCGTCCAGCGGTTCAGCAGATCCTTCAGCGCCTGCCACAGTCTGCCGACGGCGGACGTGGGTTTCAGGGCTTTCAGCTCGGCATCACTCATGGCCTCCACACGCCGGGCAAACCATTCTTCCACCAGTCCGGCGGGATCATCCGCCAGATGCTCATAGCCTGGCTGTTCGGCGATGGCCGCCACTTCGGCAGACAGCGTGGGATCGTTCTCGATGCCCTCCACGAGAGAAGCCCAGCGCTTGGCAAAGCTGGCATCTGCCTGCCGCAGCGCCTCCAGGCCTGCATGGCCGATGCGTTCATGGATGGCCACGCGCACGACGGCGCGCGACATCGTCTCGCCTTCGCGGATCTCGACTTGATCGGTGAAGATCACCGTCAACCCTGTGCGCGGGTCAAAGAAGCCCTCCGCCTCCGCCATGCCCGCCCAGTCGTCCGGGTGAAAGTCCGTCTCAATCAGCGCATCACGGTTCGGCACCAGCCGGATGCCCTGGGCGATCTCGGGCGCGTTCTGCCTCAGCAGGTTCACGCCACTTTGCGCCAGCTTCGCCCGGCTCTGAGGGTTCAGGCTGCTGCCAGCACGTCCGGCAGGGCGGCTGTAGAGCAGCTTTCTCCCAGGAATCCCGGGACGGAAGACGTCTTCCGGGCCTCCACGTAAGACTGCGCCATCATCCACAAGTGCTCGTCCGCTTCCGTCAATGTCACCAACGCGTTCACGTTGGACAGCACCTCGGGAAGGCTCATGTCCCGCCAGTGCGCTTTGTGAAACCACGGCCCTAAGAAATGCCGTCTCACCAACTCCGCTTCTTGCGGGGTCCAGCTTTGCCAGGATGTTTTTGACATCCTGGTTGAGAAGTCGGCGTCCAGAATCATCCACGATGTTATCTGATTGCGGCTCATAGCGCAAGCCCGCGATGTCCACGCCCCGCTTCCTGGCCTCATTCAGCACGCCCAGGGATTCCAGCTCTGCCAAGTGGGCCACGTTGTCGGCAAAGGCCTCCGGCGAATCGCCCTGCCGCCAGTAAGCCGGATCCACATCCTGAAAGGCCGCCTGCTTGTGGGAGGGGTCAATGTGTCGCGTCGTGCCGTGCCTGAGGGCGCTGCTCAGCAAGTGGCCCAGGCGTCGCTGTTTGGCGATCGTGCTCACCCCATCCGGGTCAGGACGGAAGCGCAGCCCGTTGTTGTGGGCATAGGTCAGGGCACAAAAAAGCCCCGTAGAACGGGGCTTAGAAGATGGTGCGCAGTACAGGGTTCGAACCTGTGACCCCCACCATGTCAAGGTGATGCTCTACCACTGAGCTAACTGCGCGGGTCGAAGGGCTCGTCACTTACTCCACTCCGAGAGGTGGGCAACTGGTTTTTCTGGAATGAACTGTCGGTCTCTGGCAGTTTCAGCCTTCATGCGCACCCTGACCATCGCCTATTGTTCCCTCCTGTGTTTGTCCATGACCAGCCAAGCGGCCGAAAAAGCCGTAAGTGATCCGGCCCAACTGCCAGCTGCCTCACCGGGCGATGTGCTCGTGCTGCCGGAGGGTGAATTCGCTGATGTGGCGCTGCTTTTGAAAGGCAAAGGCAGCGAAAAAGCACCCATCACGCTGCGTGCCGCCGTGCCGGGCAAGACGGTCTTTACTGGCAAGAGCACGCTGCGCATCGCAGGAGAACATCTGGTGGTGGAAGGTCTGCATTTCCGCGATCCAGATCCAAGCGTGAGTGACCTGATCGTCTTCCGCGAAGATGCGAAAGCTTCCTCCAGCCACTGCCGCCTGACACGCTGCGCCATCACTTCCACCCAGAAGGAGGCGAAGGGCAAGGAATCACGCTGGATGGGGCTCTATGGCCGCAGCAACCGTGTGGACCACTGCCGCTTGGAGGGAAAAACCGGCAAAGGCACGACCGTGGTCGTCTGGCTGGGTGGAGACCAGGCCGGAGAGCACCGCATCGACCACAACGACTTCGGTCCCCGGGAGAAGCTTGGCAAAAACGGCGGCGAGACAATTCGCATCGGCGACAGCAAGACCTCCATGCTGAGGGGCGGCTGCCTAGTGGAAGCGAATGTCTTTTACCGCTGCAATGGCGAGGCAGAATGCATCTCGAACAAATCCTGCGAAAACGTCTATCGGGGCAATACCTTCCTGGAGGTCGGTGGCACGCTAACCCTGCGCCATGGCAATGGCTGCGTGGTGGAGGGAAATGTTTTTCTCGGCAACCAAGTCTCTGGCACGGGCGGCATCCGCATCATCGGAGAAGACCACACCGTGCGCGGAAACTACCTGGAAAACCTGCGTGGCGATGACGCCCGATCCGCGCTGTGCCTGATGATGGGCATCCCGAATTCACCGCTGAACCGCTACTTCCAGGTGAAGCGCGCTCAAGTCACGGGGAACTGGGTCGTGAATTGCGAGCATCCCGTGCTGATCGGTTTGGCCGATGACGACCATGCCTCGCTCGCCCCGGTGGACTGCATGTTCCAGGGCAACCAATTCCGCTGCCCTGGCCGCGACATCGTCGAAGCACGCTGCGGGCTAGAAGGCATCCGCTGGCAGGAGAATGTCTATGAAGGGAAGTCGGCTGGCATCTCCACCACGCCGGGTTTGGAGGCTGGCAAGCCAACGATCCAAGCCCAAAAGGGCCTGACGCGGGCTGAAGTCGGCCCCGGCTGGAATTGAGGCCCACAGGCAATGCTGGCAGCCGTATCCTGGGTCATGAAAATCGGTATCACAGGAGCCAGCGGGCTGATCGGGCAAAAGGTAGGACGTCTCGGCCTGGAAACCGGTCACGAAGTCATCGGCTACTCACGCCGTGCCATGCAGGCAGGGGCCGCCATCAGCCGCTCCTGCGTGACGAGCGCGGACGATCCGCTGCCTGAAACGCCCCTGGATGCGCTGGTGCATCTTGCTGGCGAATCCCTGCTGGGTGTCTGGACGGCTGCCAAGCAGCAGCGCATTTGGGAAAGCCGCGTGCAGCTCACGCAGGCCATCGTGGCACGGCTGCGGGACTGGCAGCCTCAAAACCGCCCACGCGTTCTGCTCTGCGCCTCCGGCATCGGCTTTTACGGCGACCGTGGCGATGAGGTGCTGGATGAAGGCAGCAGCGCGGGCTCCGGCTTTCTGGCCGATCTCTGCCAGGCCTGGGAAGCTGCCGCTAGGGAAGCAGAATCCCTGGGTATCCGTGTCGTTCTGCTGCGCACGAGCATGGTACTCGCTCACGAAGGCGGGGCCTATCCATTGATGAGGATGGCCTTTCGTCTCGGCGTGGGTGGCCGCCTGGGCTCAGGCAAGCAGTGGATGTCTTGGATTCATGTGCAGGATGAAGCCAAGCTCATCCTCTGGGCTGCGGAAAAGGAGTCTGTCTCCGGCCCGCTGAACCTATGCTCTCCTCAGCCAGTGACGAATGCCGACTTTACCCGCGCCCTGGCACGCAGTGTCAGGCGGCCCGCTTTCCTGCACGCCCCCGCCATCGCCCTTCGTCTCCTGGCAGGTGGCATGGCGCGTGAGATGCTGCTGGCCAGTCAGCGAGTCTCTCCTCGCCAATCCACGGATCTTGGCTATCGTTTCGCTTATTCGACTCTCGATCAAGCTTTGAAGCAACTGCAGCATGGCTGAAGGAGGTCATTCCCCTCTGGATTCATGCTTTTGAAACTGTTCCCCACAGTCCTGTTTTTCCTCGGTACGCTCGCGCCTCTTCAGGCAGGCAACAAAGCCCCCACAGGAGCAGATCGTGTCATTACCGTCATTGAGGATAGCCGCACGGCCTTCAGCAGCCTGGATTTCGGTTTCAGAGATGCCGCAGACACTCCACCGGATGCTTTGACCAATGTCGTCATTGCCAGCCTGCCTGCGGCCGGACGCGGCACGCTGCTCGTCAACGGCATTGCCGCGACAGTGGGGCAGGTCGTGCGTGCTACGCCGGCGAGTTCCTGGCAGGTGCTAGGCACGGTCAGCGGTTACGGGCAGCATGGCACCTTCGCCAGTTCGAATGATGGCCGCCGCCTCATCGCGACCTTTACTGACAGCGAGGCCAACGTACGCACACTCCAGACTTCCGCGGACATGGGCATGACGTGGACGGTCCGCCCGATCACCTTTGGCATTGCCTCCGTAGCCAGCTCGGCCGATGGCTTGAAGCTCGCGGTGGCGGTCTATTTGGGCAGGATCTTCATCTCCAGCGATGGTGGCGAGACCTGGACTGAACGCGCCAGCAATCAGCGCTGGAATGCCATCGCCATGTCGGACGATGGCACCCGCCTTGTCGGCGTCGTCGGGAGCGGTGGGCAAATTTACACCTCGGCGGACTCGGGCGTCACCTGGACAGCGAGGGACAGCAACCGCGACTGGTACACGGTAGCCTGCTCAGCCTCCGGCACGCACATGCTGGCCAGCACTTTTGGGGGTAAGCTTTATGTCTCCAGTGACTCAGGAGTGACCTGGACAGAGCGCGAGAACGACCGCAACTGGAGCAGCGTGGCCGTCTCCGCCAACGGCAGCCGCATGATCGCCGGACGCACGGATGGCGACTTGGCGATCTCAAACGACTTCGGGGTCACCTGGACGCTGACCCCCCCGCTGACCTACTCCGCTTCCATCGCCCTCTCGGATGACGGCCAGCAGTTGATCAGCACGACCGCAGGTTCTTTCCTGCGCCTCTCGACCGATGGCGGCGTCACCTGGACGAACCTCGGCACATCGGCTCAGTGGGGGCATGTGGCCCTGGCTCCGGATGGCAGCCGCTACTTTGCCCGCACTCAGGATGGCATACTCTACACCTCTCACCCGGTCATTCATTACCAGCCCGCGCTGAACAACATCGCAGACGCTGTTTTCACCTTCAATGTCGAGGACAGTGGAACCGCCAACACGCGCGACCTTTCCGCGAACAAAATCACCCTCACCTTCACCCCGGTCAATGACACGCCCGTGCTGGCCGCACCCATCCCGGACCAGAGCGCCACGGAGGCCGCCACTTTTGGTTACGCCTTCCCCGCGACCACTTTCACCGATCCAGATCTCACGGCCTTCACCTACACCGCCACGCTCGTCGGCGGCGCGCCACTGCCAGCCTGGGTGAACTTTACCCCCGCCAGCCGCAGCTTCGCAGGAACACCCAAGGCAGGCGATGTGGGCACGCTGAATATCCTCGTCACGGCGCGTGATCCGGGAGGGTTGACCGCTACGGACACCTTCAAAATCAGCGTGGCGAATGTGGACTACCCGCCGCAGGGGAAAACGGGGCCGCTCGCCATCGCGCCGAACCAGACCCACACCTTCCAGCGCGCCGACTTTGGCTTCAGCGACCCAAACGACATCCCTCCGCACCGCTTTGAGAGACTAAAAATCGTCAGTCCCCTGCCCTCTGCGGGCACGCTTCTGCTGAATGGCGCACCGGTGTCTGCGGGAGACAGCTTTAGCGTGCAGCGCGGCATGGCGGGCGGCACTTGGCAGACGAAAACTGCGGTCTATGGGCAGCAGGGCATCGCCATTTCAGAGGATGGCACGAAGCTGGTCGTCCTCGGCTCAGGAGACAGCCCCTACATCTCCAGTGACAGCGGACAAAACTGGACTCAGTCAGGACCGGCACTCAGCGGTTGGAACGGCTTGTCAGGAAGCAGCACCCTCAGCCATCTCGTCGCTGGAGTGTATGCGAATCAGCTGCGCGTCAGCACCGACGGCGGTGCCACCTGGACCGCACGCGGACCTTCCGCTGGCCAGTGGCGTGACACGGCCTGCTCTGCCGATGGCAGCCGCATGTATGCGGTGACGGATGACATCAGTGGCGCTACGGGCACGATTTATGTCTCCACGGACTCAGGCACGACCTGGACAGCGACCACGGGCTACACCTCACAGTATTGGAACAGCATCGACTGCTCAGACGATGGTCTCTTCGTCGTCGTCGCTTCCACGGGCTCCACCGGCCAGCTCATGACCTCCAACGACGGCGGCGCGACCTGGCAGCTGCGCGAGACGGCTCGGCGCTGGACCTCTGTCGCCTGCTCCGCCAATGGGCGCACCGTGATCGCCTGCGTAGGCAATGGTAAGCTTTATGTCTCCAACGACGGCGGGGAAACCTGGACAGAGCGGGATGCCGTGCGGAACTGGAAGACCGTCGCCTGCTCCTCCACTGGCCGACGTCTTTTTGCCGCCGCGATCCCAAACGACAAAGTCTATGCCTCCAGCGATGGCGGTGCGACCTGGACTCCGAGTGGTGACCTGGCCGCTTGGTCCTACGTTGCCTGCTCTGCGGACGGCTCTCTGGCAGCGGCGCTCGGCAACAGTCAATACCTGAGACTTTCCACGGGCGTGGCGGCACCCACGCTGACCTTTACCCCGGCCACGGGTGTTTCAGGCCAGGCCGCCTATGCCAAGCTGACCTTCCAGGTCGAAGACGCTGGCGCTGCGGGCTCAAACCTCGATCTCACGCCGGATGTCCTCACGCTGAATGTGGGCATCCTGAACCTGAGCCCCGTGCTCGTCTCTCCGCTCGCTGATGTCGCGGTCAATGAGGGCAGTCCGATGCAGATCCAGGTCCCCACGACGCAGTTCACCGAACCAAATGCCGGGCAAAAGCTTACCCTCAGCGCCACCAGAGCAGACGGCTCACCTTTGCCCACCTGGCTTACTTTTAATCCCGCCACGCGCCTCTTCACCGGCACGCCGCAAGATGCGGATGTCGGCCCGCTGGTCGTGCATTTAAAAGCCACCGACGACGGCACACCGCCCATCACCGTCACGGACGAATTTGTGATCAACGTGCTGAACGTGGACTACCCGCCGCAGGGGCAGGACAAGACCTTCACCGTCAATGAAGGCGAGGCGCAGCATTTCACCGACTCGGACTTCGGTTTCAGCGATGTCGGAGATGCCGTGCCGCACAGCTTCACCGCTTTTAAAATCACCGAGCTGCCTGCCGAAGGCGAATTCTGGGTCAATGGCGCGATTCATAGCGTGGGAGACGTCATCACGATGCCTCCCGGCCCTGTCCGTTACACACCGCCGCTGGCCAGCTTAGGCACACCCTATGGCCGCATTGGTTTCCAGGTCATCGACTCCGGCACAGACCCGCAAAACATCGACCCCACGCCGAATTACTTCATTCTGAATGTCACCAAGCTGCCGGTGGAGATCGCCGTGGATCAGGGCAGCACGCCTCTCACCGATGGTGTCTCCACCGTGGACTTCGGCACCTACTTCCTGGGAGCTGGCTCAGAGCCCATGCGTCAGTTCACGCTTTCAAACCTCGGCACAGGCGGCTTGCGGATCATCTCCGTGGCCGTGGATGGCCCCCAGGCATCGGACTTTGAGATCGACTTCCTCCCCGCGTCCGTCATTGCAGGCGGGGCGGACAGCCCGCTGCAAATCACCTTCCGTCCAGACAGCATCGGCACCCGGAGCGCCACGCTTCACATCGTCACCAATGACGTGGACGAGCCCTCCTTTGACATCGAACTCACCGCCGAGAGCCGTGGTAGTGCCGGACTCATGGTACTGGATGAAGACGACAACGCACTGGTGACGGGTAGTGAATTGAATTTTGGCAATCTGGCCGTGGGAAGCAGCACCACCCGGAACCTGTTCTTGCTGAATAACGGCACTGCCGCTGTCACTATCCAGGGCTTCACACTCAGCAATAGCTCGAACTTCTCCCTCCCTGCGATCACCAACTTGACCATTCAGCCCGGTGGGCGTTTCACGGTGCCGGTCACCTTCACAGACACCGGGCTAGGCTTCCGAGGCACCTTTCTCGGCATCCAAAATACCGCCGGATCGACGATCACGATCACCACTTTTGCCACCGTCGTCGCCGCCACAGATCAGGAAATCCAGGTGGAACTGCCCGAGGGCAGCCCCATCGCCGATGCTGCCCCCGTCACGGACTTTGGCAGCACGAATGTGGGCGGCAGCCAGACCCTGACCGGCCTCATCCGCAACCAAGGCACCAAGCCGCTGAAAAACATCGCCGTCAGCATTACTGGCGCTCATGCCAAGGATTTCACGCTAACCCTGGAGGACGAAGGCGAGATCCCTGGCGGTCTGGCGCGAGCCTTTGAGATCACCTTTTCCCCATTGGCTGTCGGGGCTCGCAGTGCCCTGATCCGCATCGCCAGCGATGACGCGAATGAAAACCCCTACGACATCGCCGTCGCCGGACAGGGACTCGTCCCAGAGATCAGCCTGGAGCAGCCGACGAACACCCCGTTGGTGGACAACAAAAGCGAGGTCAACTTTGGCAATGCCGTGGCGATCGGCAGCCCGGCCAGCCTCACCTTCACCGTGAGGAACACCGGCAGCGGACCCCTGAATCTGCAAGCCACGCCCATCGTCATCGACGGCGCGGATGCCGCCGACTTCAGCGTCTCCGCCGCGCCTGGATTGAGCACCCTGCCGCCCGGTGGCAGCACCACCTTTGAACTCTCCTTTACCCCAAGCGCCTCTGTGAAACGCAGCGCCGTGCTGCATCTCCTCAGCGATGATGCAGACGAGAGCGCCTATGACATCCGCCTCACCGGCACTGGCAACGGGCCCGAGATCAGCGTCGAATCTCCGGTGAATGTCGTCCTCTCTCCCACCGTCCCGCTGGACCTTGGCTCTGCCGTCACTGGCAGCACCCTGAGCCGTGCATTCACCCTCAGAAATACGGGGACCACCGCGCTTACGATTTCCAGCGTCAGCTTCATGAGTGCTGGAGGGCCGTTTAGCCTCACCGGAGCCACCTTCCCCGCCAACATCCCGGCCAAAGGAACCCTCATCTTCAACATTGCCTTCAGCCCCACGCTGGTCGGCCCGACTGGAAACACCCTCTCCATCAGCAGCAACGACGCCGATGAAAGCGAAGTCTTCATCAACCTCAACGCTGCCGGCGTCACCACGCTCGGCTCTGCCGCTCCGGCTTTCACCCTGCCGCCGCAGCCGCAGATCGTCGCCCTAGGCCAGCCTGCCAGCTTTACCGCCACAGTCGCTCCCAGCACTGGGTTGAAGTTTCAGTGGAGCAAAGGCAGCATCACGAAGTTCACCGACATCGCCAAAGCCACCACCACCACGCTGACGCTGCCCGCAGTGACCCTGGCCGATGCCGCCCAGCTCTATCGCCTGCGTGCTTTACGGGTCAGCGATGCCAAGATTTTCACCGACAGCCAGCCCGCTGCCCTCACTGTTGTCGATCGCGCCGCGCGCCGCGCGAATCTGCCCGATGGTGGCACAGCGGTCTTTAGCGTGAACGCCGCCAGCACAGGCATCCTGCGCTACCTTTGGCGCAAAGAGGGTGCTGAACTGCCGAGCGATGCACGCTTCTCCGGCGGCACCACGCGGCAGCTCACCATCACCTCGCTCGATCCTTCCGATGCAGGCACCTACACCTGCGAGGTCAGCGGACCCGGCGGCACCCTCAGTGGCGGTGCGAATGTGCTCACCATCTTCAGCGCTGCCCCACAGATTGATCCGCAACCTCTCGTCCTGCCTGCTGGCATCGTGAGTGGCGAATACAGCTACCCCGTGCCTCTCGGTGTCAGCAGTGGAACCCCCACGACCTGGACTGCCACCAGCTTGCCAAGAGGTCTGACGATCAACGCCCTGACCGGCGTCATCTCTGGCCGCCCCACCACCGCCAGTGCCGCCTCACCATTCAGCTTCACCGTTCGTGCGGAGAACTCCCTCGGCTTCTCCCAAACCACTGCCAGCCTCGTCGTCCAGCCTTTCCCCACAGCACTCACGGGCAGCTACATGGGCCTCATCAGTCGCAGCGCTATGAATCAGGGTCTCGGGGGCCGCCTCGACCTCACCGTCAGCAACACTGGAGCCGCCACGGGCAAGCTCATCCTCGGCAGCAACAGCCTGACCCTTCCCGCAGGGCAGGTCAGCTCCGAGCTCGGCACCACGTTCGCCAGCTACCGGGCCAGCATCACCCGCAGAGGCCTACCCAACATTGCCCTCGAGCTGCGCATCGACACGAATCGCAGCCGCATCATCCTCGGCAGTGTGAGCGATGGTTCCGAGCCAACCAGCGAGATCACCGGCTGGAAAAACACCTGGAGTGCTGCACGACTCTCCAGCGACTACGACGGCAGCTACAACTTCGCCTTCCAGATCGCCGGCCTCACGCCTGGCAGTCCGGCGCTGCCTCAGGGCCATGGTTTCGGCTCCTGCAAAGTCGGCACCAAGGGCGAAAGCATCAGCATCACGGGGCGCACACCGGATGGGGAAAGCTTCACCAGCACCTGCTTCCTTGGCCCGGATGGCGACTTCGCCGTCTTCTCCTTGCTGAAAAGCAAAGGCAGCCTGCACGGCACCACTGGCATCCTTTTGGGCACCAGCCCCACTTTTACCGACAACAGCGTCGCCAGCGGTGAAGTCACCCTCAGCCGTGCTGCCAGCAGTGATGCCAAAACCAACGTTTACCCAGCAGGCTTTAGTGCTCAGCCCGTCAGTCTGAGCGGCGGCAGCTACAGCGTGCAGGGCAGTGTCGTCATGAACCGCCCCGCAGGGCCTGACGCCGCCTACCTCAGCTTCATGGAGGCAGGGCTGTTCTACCCCTCCCCCGCCGCACGTTGGCTGCCCCTCTCCGCTGGAGCCAGCCTGAACCTCCTGCCCACGGGTGCCGCCGCCACCAGCGTCAAGTTGGACCGCACCACGGGGGCTTTCTCCGGCCAGTTCACCCTCACCGATGTCCACCCCGTGACCCCGAGCGCCGCCCGCATCGTGCGCAAAGTCAGCTTCCAAGGTCTCCTCATCCCCACACCCACCGGCCATCGCGGGCGCGGCCACTTCCTCCTCCAGCAGCTTCCCACGCCTGTGTTCCCGCCACCTCCGGTGCTGCCCACACTGTCCGGGGCGGCTTTTGTGGAGTAATTTCCGCGCTAAACCTTCGCACCCAAGTCCACCTTCCTCTTTTATGGCCGCCTCCCAGACCACCATTGCTGTCATTTACGACTACGATCAGACGCTCAGCCCGACCTACATGCAGGATGAAACGCTCTTCCCGCACTTTGGAATCAATGCCGGGCAGTTCTGGAAAAAGAGCCGCGAGCTGGTGGACCAGCAGGGATACGACGGTGAGCTGGCCTACCTCAAGTGCATGCTCGACTACCTGGAGATGGACCGGCCCACCAACGATGAGCTCCTGAAGCTTGGGGCCAAGCTGAACTACTACAAAGGCGTGCCCGAGGTCTTTGAGGAGTTGAACGCCACCCTCAGCGCTCAGCACCGTTCCCTGGGCATCAAGATCGAGCACTACATCGTCTCCTCAGGCCTCAAGGCGCTGCTGGACGGCAGCTCCCTGGCGCCGTTTGTGAAGCGCATCTTTGGCTGCGAATTTGGTACTGACAAAGACGGCCGGATCAGCTTTCCCAAGCGCGTCATCAGCCACACCACGAAGACGCAGTACCTCTTCCGCATCAACAAAGGCATGCTGGAACCCCACGAGGACGTGAACGACCACATGGACCCCGAGCTGCGGCCCATCCCCTTCCAAAACATGATCTATGTCGGCGATGGCCCCACCGATGTGCCCTGCTTCACCCTGATGAAACGCTACGGCGGACACGCCATCGCCGTGTATAACGCCGAGGAGGCCAGCCGCTCCAGCTTCCGCAAATGCTACCAGCTCAATGCCCTAGCTGACCGCGTGAAACACATCGCCCCCGCCGACTACCGCCCGGGCAGTCACCTGCGTCTCCTGCTGGAGGAGATGATCCTAGACATCGCCGACGGCATCGTGCGCCGCAAGAAGCTGGAGATCGAAGAGGGCACCGTGTCCGCGCCCCACTTTTGATCCGACGACTCAGCCCCCGATGGGGGAAGGACGGCTGCTGCCCATTTGCAGGCGATTGTAGTTCCCCTTCGGACTGCGGCAGGAAGGCAGCAGGGTGGCCAAGGTAGCGATGACGAGAACAGCGGTCAGAATGCGTTTCATGGTGGGAACTTTGAGCTAAGCGCAGCTGTCTGAGAAGGCAAGGCGGGTGTGAAGCCAAGGACCCTGGATGGCTTCTGCGGGTCTTTTGCCCTGGCCCCTTTAGACAGCAGGCAGGCAGCCGTTCAGCTTGGCACTTTTGCCTCTTTCTGCCAGGCCCGCAGCAGACCGCTGGCCTTGTGCAGGGTCTCTTCCCACTCGCGCTCAGGGATGCTGTCAGCCACGATGCCAGATCCCGCATGGAAGCTCACTTCGGTGCCGCGTCGAATCGCGGTGCGGATGGCGATGCTCCACTGGCTGGTGCCATCGAACCCAAAGCCACCCATCGCCCCCGTGTAGATGCCACGCGGCCAGGGCTCGAGCTCAGCGATGATCTCCAGCGCCCGCTTTTTCGGTGCACCGCTGATGCTACCGCCTGGAAAGCAGGCACGGAAAGCCGCTGCATGACTGACGCCCGCGCGCAGAGTGCCTGTCACCGTGGAAACCAGATGATACACCTGCGCAAAGGCTTCCACTTTCCACAGCTCCGTGGTCTGCACACTGCCAAATTCACACACCTGACCTAGGTCATTGCGCTCCAGGTCCGTGATCATCAGCAGCTCCGCACGCTCTTTTTCACACAGCGGCAGCTCACGTGCGCTCAGCGCATCCCGGGTGGGATCTTCTGGATAGCGCGGGCGCGTGCCTTTGATCGGGCGCGTGACGATGGTGCGCCCATCCATTTTCAAAAACAGCTCTGGCGAGGCCGACAGCAGTGTCACCCCAGCCAAATTCATGCAGGCCGCATGCGGCGCGGGGGAGACCTCGCGCAACCGCAGATACATGGCCAAAACATCTGCCTCAGCAGGCCAGCACGCCCGCCAGGGATGGGAGAGATTGACCTGATAAATGTCACCTGCGCCAATGTAAGCCTGAGCCCGGCGCACGGCGTCCATGAATTGCTGACGCGTGACCCGTGGGGTGAAGTCGAGCGCAGCAACCCTGCCCTGCCACAAAGAATCAGCGCCTGTGAAGCCATTCATGGCCTGCCCCTGCTGCCACCAATCGCCCGTATCGTGATCGAAGCGCAGCACGTGCCCGTATTCGCCCAAGACGAATTCCCCATCAAAGCCGACCCAACCGTAAAGCCCACCGCTGCCGCCCTGGGCCATCCTTTGCTCCACCGCTGCCCAATCGCGATCCATGCTGCCGCTGAAAACGGACACAGGCTCCGCCATCAGCAGCGAGATGCTGCCTGGACCTGCCACCGCACTGTCTAGCCAGAGAAAGCCGGGGCGGTGCGTCAGTCGCTGCGCGACTTTCACCGGATCTCCCAGATTTCCGAGCCGCTGCCATGAGCTAGCTCCCGGCACGGGGGAGCTGGAGATCAGGCTAGGGCAAACGGTGGGCTGAGACATGAGAAACGTGCAGGTGGCCTCTACTCTGCCCCCAGACCAGCGCCATGGGCAAAAAGCAGCCAATGCACATTACGCACCCTGACGCCAAGTCGGGCGTCGGCAGCGAATGTCCCAAACATCACGGGCCATCCTCCAGGAATCGCGCAGCAGGCTGACCTTGCCGCCGGGCATTTCCTGCCAGTCGATCGGCACCTCCTGAATCGCATAGCCCGCCTCCAGCAGCGCTGCCATGAGCTCGACATCAAAGGCGAAACCCATGACCTTCAGTTGCGTGGCGATCCTCTCATAGGCAGCACGGGGCACCAGCTTCAGCCCGCACTGAGAATCATAGACGGGCACGTCCAGCAGCTCAGAGACGAGCGTGGCATACACTCGGCCCAGCAGATGGCGCTTCAACAGCCTTTCCACGCGGCGGCCCAGCATCTTCACCCGAGAGGCAAAGAGCGCCTTGGGTGGAGCTTCCGCCCTCGGCCTCAGAGCCAAAAGTCGCGCAGTCTCGGTGGCAGAGCAGGAGCCATCGGCATCCACAAAAGCCAGCCAATCCGCTCCGCCGTGATCCGCCCAGCCTGCATACACCGCGCCGCCTTTGCCTAAGTTTTTTGGCAGCAGCTTCACCGGCAGCAGGCAGGGATAGCTCACGCGCAGTGGGTCCACCAGCGCCTGCATGGCAGCGGCTTCACGCGGCTCGGAACCATCCTCCACCACCTGCACGCGCACCCCGCCCAGCGCCATCATTTCACGGCAAAGATCTGGCAGGAACCCCCCGATGCGTGCGCTCTCGCGGTAGCAGGGAACCACGAGGTGAACCAAATCCGGGTACGGTGGCATGTGGATCAGTCCTGGGGTTGGCCCGGGCGGAGCGATGGGGGTCAGGATGACTTGAATGCGGAATTATACTCCGCCTCCAGGGCTTCAAAACGCTGGCGTAAATCGGCGACCTCTAGCCCGGCGAGTTCACCCTCCGGCGTGAGCGCACGTCCCATCAGGGTCTCCAGCATCTGTAGCTTGCCCATCCAGACACCTGCCACCTGGCCCTCCTGGCGTCCTTCTTGGCGTCCTTCTTGCCTCAGGCGGTCAAACAAAGTTTCTGCAATGATCATGGTCTGCTGCTTGAGGTTTGATTCTCCTGGAAGTGTACGGACGATGTTTTCCAGGTCAAGCCCAGGGTCCGCATTGAAGGCATACACCAAGCTCAGCCGCAGGAGATCGTCATCCAGGTGGATTTTGACGTGCTCACACTCACCTGCCAGCCAAGTGAAAAACTCCATGATGCGCTTCATCCGCGCCAATTTCATCAGCTGGAGGATGATGCGCAGCGGCGCGTGATGCTCTTCTTTGGCTGGATCAAACGAAGCCAAGTCCAGCAGCACATGCCTGAAGCGTGGCACGAACTCCCGCAGTGGGCTTTCCGCTCCGCTAGGGAGGGAAACCAAGTCCTCAAACTGTGGGGAGGGCGTCCATGGCTGGGGCCCCTGATTCAGCACAAAGGGGATGACGGGCAGCAGCGGCAGGCCACCCGCCCTGGCCTGCCGGAACCAGAGTTCATGCATGTAGCCGAGCAGGCGCAGCGGCATGAGCGGCTCCACCGTGGTCTGGTGCTCAAACAGCAGATGCAGCAGCACCTCACCAGCCTCTGGCGCAGCAAAGCGCGCGGTGAAGAGCAGGTCGGCATGGGTCTGCTGGAGTGTGCTTTTCACAAACGAGGGCGGCAGCACCGTCAGCGTTTCCCAGTTCACCTGCTGGGCAATGGCTGGCGGCAGGTGCCCCTGGAAAAGTGGCACTGCCAGTGCGGGATCTCCCAGCACCTTCTTGGCAAAGGCATCGTGCGACTGGGCCGCGAGGATGATCTCGTCCAGCGTCATGATTGGGGACGGAGCCTCGCCTCCAGCAGCCGCAGCGCCAGCATGATCTCCGCCAGCACGCGCTGTAGGGTATAAAACCAGCCACGCCAGCCGTCCAGCAGCGTCCTCTTCACCACAAGGGTATAGATCAGCGTAGCGGGCACAGCTGCCCAGCCTGTGCGGCGCAGGCGGTCCTGCACGCGCAGCGTGGCCGGATCTGCGGCCAGCAGCTTCTCAGCCTCCAGCAGCGCATACTTGTCCTGAGACGCGATCCAGCGCGACAATGGCTTGCGGTCATCGTGATTGATCATCGAGCGCAACGCTTTCACTGAACCCTGAACCGACAGCAGCTGGGTATGCCCGTCCTGCACATAACGGCAGCCGCTTTTCTGGAAAAGCACCGCACGAGGCGGATAAAGGCTGGCTCGCAGCGGCTGGCCACCGATCAAGTAACGAAACGCCGCCTCATAGGCCGCCGCCCTTCCATCCAGGTCGGCCAGCTCCTGCTCAAACCCAGCGCCCAAAACGTAGTCCGCATCCAGCGATAGCACCCAGGGCGTGCGGACCAAATCCACGCCGTGGTTCCACTGGCTGGTGTGATTATCAAACGGGCGCGTTTCCAAGCGCACGTTGGAGAAACGCCGCGCAATGTCCTGCGTACCATCCGTGCTGCCGCTGTCCAGCACCACCACCTGCTCTGCCCAGGCTAGCCGAGCCAGCGTGCGCTCCAGGTTCGGTGCCTCATTCCAGGTCAGCACCAGCGGGGTGATGTCGGCGAGGTTCATGCGGCGGGTTTGCGGGCCTCGAAGAGCAGTGTATGCGGAGACTCCGGCGTGCTTTCCCACTCCAGGGCCAACACGGGCGCGTCAAAGAGCGCAGGATAGCGCGTTTCTGTCACAGGCATCACCACGGTGATCTCGGCAAAGCCTGCGGCAGACGCCAGCTCCTCCAGAAAGGAAGGTGTGAGGATAGTCAGGTGCTCCTGGCGGCAGAAGATGTAGTTTTCCAGCCTGCCGCCGATGGAGGCGCGCTTGTCCGGAAAGTCGGAGAACCAGGCGCTGTTGCCCGCCAGGTATTCGCGCATGGCGGCATCGCCATTCGGCCCGCCCACACGAATCACGCCGCCGGGTTTCAAAATGCGAAACATCTCCGCAAAGTGGCCCGCCAGGTCGGGCAGATGCTCGATGACATGGTGCGAATAGATCGCGTCCACCGAGGCGTCGCGGAAGGGCAGCCCCTGCGCCAGATCCGCCCAGACATCGCATTTTCCGGTGAAGCGGTTGGCGTCCACATTGATCCAGCCGGGCAGGTAGTTCCGCTGGCCCGGCCCCAGGTGAACGCGCACGCAGGCGCTGCCGCCCGTGGGCGGGGATTGGGTGGCCCGGTAAATGGACCCGCTGACGCGCATCAGCGGACCGGCGAGGGTGTAGAACAGGGCTTTGGCGCGGCGGGAGATCATGATGAAGAGCGAATCACTGGAGACAGCGGCGGTAAAGACTTTCCAACGCCTCCGCCATAGCTGGGGCCGAGTAGGTGGCGCGCGCCAGGGCTGCGGCACGCTGGCCCAACTGCTGGCGGAGCTGCCCGTCCGCCGCCAGTGCATCCAGCGCCTGGGCCAGCTCCTCGACTGCGCCTTGGCACAGCAGCACCGCACCTGCGGGCGCGGCCTCGGCGGCCAGGGCCACACCTGGGGTGGAAAGGCAAGCACACCCTGCGGCCATGGCTTCCAGAAGGGCGATGCCGAAATTCTCCGAGTACGAAGGCAGCACAAAAACAGAGCAGGCAGACAGGGCCGCGAGCCGCGCATGACCGCGCAAAAAACCCGTCCATGTCACCGCCTCCACGATGCCCAGCGCCGTCGCCAGCTTGTGAAGTTCCAGCTCATAGGCGGCATCGCCCGAACCTGCCAGCACCAGCCGCCAGCCCTGCCTGCGTGCCTGGCAGCGGGCAAAGGCGGCCAGCAGGGTCTCCAGGCCTTTTTTCGGATTCAGGCGAGAAAGGAAGAGAAAACTCCTGCCTCCAGCGGCTTCAGGAAACATCGTCTCAAACTCCGAAGCAGGCGGCAGCATGTCAAAAGCAGTCAGGTCCATGCCCAGCGGCACCACGACCGGCTGCGCCCGGATGCCCAGCGGCGCAAGTTCCTCCGCCTCCGCGCGGCTGGTGCAGTGCAGCGCCGCAGCGTGGTCCAGCAGCGGCCTGTCCAGCAGGCGGAAGGACAGCGCCTTCACCCAGCGACGGCGGTTTTTCATGCCCCAGGCGTTCAAGGTGCCAAGGGGGCGCACAATGAACGGCACGCCGCGCAGATGCGCCGCCGCACTGGCCGCGCCCGGGCAAAAGGAGAACACCGCGTGGACATGCACCAGGTCATAATCCGCCACATGCCGCAGCAGCCAGAGCGCCATGGGCAGGGAGGCTTTGTAAAACTCCGTCTGCTTCGGAAAGCGCCGCAGCCGCCAGCCACCAGGCATCTCTTGCCAGCCGGACTGCTCCGCCGGCAGCTGCCGTCCAGGGCCGTCGTCGTCCGTCGTCACCACATCCATTGCAACCCCGCGCGCCGCGAGCGCGGCGGCCATCACCGGCAGCGCCAGGCTGGGCCCGCCTTCGCTGGCTGCCAGGGACGGGATGACATGCAGCACTCTCATGAGCGCAGGCCCAGCACCTCCAGGCTGTGTTTCAGCATGAACACGCTCCACTTTTGATACCAAAGCTGAGTCGGCACCGGCGCACCAGCACAGGCTTCCGCAAAAGCACCGCCCCACGTGCCGCCCAGCCACTGCTGGTAGGGGAAAAGAAAGCCGCGCTTTTTCTGGTTCACCACCCACTCCGGCAGCTCTGACACAGCGGCAGTGAGCAGGCCCTTGTTCGGCAAAAGCCGCTGCCGGGCAGGGATGGCGGCCACTTTTTCCACCAACACGCGATCCACCAGCGGCACGCGCAGCTCCAGCCCGTGCGCCATGCTCATGACATCGCTGTCTCGCAACAATTGGTTGCGCATGTAGCGGGTCATTTCTAGAGCAGAGACGTGGTCTCTGGGATCGGCCTGATCCGTCAGATCAGGACCATCCGTACGATCTGACGAATCAGCGAGCCAGGCCGTGAGCGCGGCGGCTTCTTGTTGGGAAAAAATGCCGCGCAGGGCGGAAAACGCAGCTGGCACATCGCCAGGGCCACGCAGGTAGTCAGCCAGCCTGCGATGCTGCGGCCTACCGTGCTGGAGCAGCGTAGGCAGGCCGGGCAGGCGACTCATCAGCGGATGCAGGCGCAGCATCTGCGGGATCTTCGTGAAGCTGGAGTAGCCGCCGAACAATTCATCGCCGCCCAGGCCACTGAGCACCACCTTCATCCCATGCTGGCGCGCTAGCGCAGAAACCGTAAACGTGTTCAGCCCATCAATGCTCGGCTGGTCCGTGTGCTTCAGGAACTCACGGAACAAAGCACGCGCCACCTCCGCATCCAGCCGCATCTCGTGGTGGTCCGACCCAAAGTACTGAGCCGTGCGCCTAGCCACCGCACCCTCATCCGCCGCCGGATCATCCACCGTGATGGAAAAGCTGCCGACACCCCGGTGGCCGGTTTCACCCGCCAACGCCAGCAGCGCCGTCGAGTCAATGCCACCGCTCAGGAATACGCCGACCGGTACATCGCTGACAAAATGATGCCGCACGCTGTCCAGCAGCGCCTCACGCGTCTGCTGCACCGGATCGCCCGCGAACTCGCGGCCGAACTCCAGCCGCCAGAACGAGCGGCGCTTGGCACCATCCGCACGCCAGACCAGCGTGTGTCCCGCCTCCAGCATCCGCACTTCATGGACCAAGGTCAGCGGCTCTGGCACCGTACCGGTTTCAAAGAAACCCCGCACCGCCTGCACATCCAGGCTTGGCTTGAACAAACCGCTGCGAGTCAGCGCCCGCAGCTCGGAGGCAAAAGCCAGCCTGCCCCGTGCCTCATGCACATACAGCGGCTTGATGCCCAGCGGATCACGCGCCAGCAGCGCGGTTTGTTCGGCTTCATCCCACAGGCAAAAGGCAAACATGCCACGCAGCCGCTCCACCATGCGCTCACCTTCCTCAGCATACAGATGCAGCAGCACCTCTGTGTCCGAATGACTCTCGAACACATGCCCACGATCAATGAGCCATGAACGCAGAGCGTGGTAGTTGTAAATCTCGCCGTTGAAGCAGATCGCGTAACGCCCGTCCTGAGAAATCATCGGTTGATGACCGCTGGGCGAAAGATCCAAAATCGCCAATCGCGTGTGGGCCAAGCCAATGTTCTGCGATGGACTGATCCAAAGTCCTGCGTCATCAGGACCGCGGTGCCTCAGCGCCCGTTGAAATCCGGCCAGCACAGACTCCAGCCCCTGGATTTCAGGGGTGGCCTGGAGAATGCCAGCGATGCCGCACATGTGACAATCAATCCAAAAGATCCGCAGATGCGACACCGAGCGAAGCCAGTGCCCGAGCTAGTGAACGTTGGAACGCTGCAAAGCCATAAAGTCTCACAACCTCACGATGCAGCGTCTCAGGCTCATGCAGCCATGGTCGATCATGCTGCTGGCGAAAAAAACGCAGGACGGTCTCTGCAATAGCTGCGGAGTCGCGCGCAGGCACCACAAAGCCCAACCGGCCTCCATCCAAAGCCTCGGGAGATGCGTCTTCCCCACCCACGAGACAAGGACGCCCGCAGGCCAGCGCCTCCAGATACACAATGCCAAACCCCTCTCCTGTGCTCGGCATCACATAAAGATCACAGAGGCGGTAGTGGTCTGCCAGCTCTTCCGCCGGGACAAAACCCGCAAAAGTGACATGCTCCGCCACCCCCAGCTCCGCCGCCAGGCCCCGCAGCCTTGCCTCGTCATCCCCTCGTCCAGCGATGAGGTAGCGCAGGCCCGGCAGCTCCTTCAGCATCGCCGGGAGAGCACGCAGCACTTGATCGTGCCCCTTGTAGCGCTCCGCCGCTGAGAGACGGCCCACTGTCAAAATCACCGGCTGGCCCGCAACCAGGCCGTAGCGGCGCATCAGCTCAGCAGAGCGCGGTCCCGGACAGAACTGCCCCTCCTGAAAGGTGTCTGCCACCACCGGCATCCGAGCCAACGGCACCCCAGCCTCCCGATGAATCACTTGCTGCGTAAAAGCACTGACCGGTAGCACCCCGGTCGCCGAACGTAGCGCCCACCCCATGCTACCCCCTAGCCTGCCCCAGACTTCGATGCCGTGTGCTGCCGTCAGGCAGGGAAAGCCCAGACGTGTCAGTGGTGCCAGCGCCTTCATGAAGTGCGGATGGGTGGCAAAGATCAAATCTGGCCGCTCACGAACGGCCCAGATAAGACCTGAGCCAACGAAAGCCAAGGTTCGCTGCCAACCCTGCAAGCGACCAAATGCATAAATCTCTGCGCCACCCAAAACATCGTTTTTGCTAAAGACACGGATTCGTGCCTCCGGGAAAAGCGCCCTGAAAGCAGTTACGCAACAGGCAGAGTAATGCTGAATGCCACCCGTCTCCTCCAGACCACTGGCCCAAACGTGGATCGTCTTCATTTCCGCCATTCGTTCAAGAGTAACGGCGACGAGAAAGCTGCTTGGGGCGATTGCCTACCCGAAGTGGCTGCACTGTTGCCAATTCATAGAATTTCTTGAATAACAAATGATGAACGATGACTGTGAATACTGCATAAGCAGCCACAGAACCAATCACCTCCGACATTTGGCCACCCGGCTGAATCAACCCGATCGCAGGCAACATCCACCTAGCGCAGCCCCATTGGTCCCCCACCGCTAGGCAGTCTGCCGCACGCATGTCCATCCAACGCAACGCCAAGCCCAGCGCGAAAAAGCCAACAAACAGCCCCGTCCACCCAAAATTCACATAAAATTCCAACACCTGCCCTGCACCTACGCTGGTGCCTTCGGCGAAGCGCTGGCCGGTAAAACGGCTAACCATGTCCGAGCCACCTGCTATCACAGGCTTGCCCGGCCATAACACACGCGGTACCCATGCTATCGCTGCAAGCACGAGAGTTTCTCCATTGGCAAAAGAGACGCGACCGATGTCCAGTTGCCGCCAAGCTTTGCCTGCCAAATCGTTTTGATTTAATCGGCTATCAATCACCTCTAGATGATCGTGACGGCTCAAATCCAGCCATTGGAAGTTCTCGAAAATGGGTGTGAGTTTATCGAATCTACCTGTCACTTCAGTTTTTTGATACACAGCCTCTCGCACACCATCACGGCTCACCATCCAACTCAGATAAAAGCTGAGTCCAACATAGACAATTAACAACAATGTTAGCACCGAAAGCCAACGCGGTCGGTAAAAGGTAGCCACAAGCAGCCAAATGATGACAGCCGCGCTCGCTCCGTAGCTAGCGAATCCCATGAAGATCACAGTGATGAGCGGTATAACAACTGTGCTGGCAAGACCTAACAGCAACAGCAAGGGTCGTCTGTTATGGAAAGCCTGCCAGCAGAAAAGGTAGATTCCGGCTACGCTGCACGAGCAACCTGCTGTTGTCAGTGTTCCCAAACTTGGCAACAGCCGAAAGATTGGCGCAAACACAAAGAAGGACAGTAGCGCAACCACAATCAAAGTGCCCGGTAGCTGGGTCGTCAGCTCGCGACATGGCACAAAGGGTTTGCGTGTCGCTTTTTTGCCAAAAAAAACTTCAGCGAGAATGGCACCAAAAACCAGAGAGCAAAGGGCACACAAGGTCATACGGAAACCATAAAAAGTAGTTTCCATGGTTAGACCTGTCTGAACTAAGATGGCATTTCGAGGATAATAATCTTCTAAAGTATGAATATACGCTGAAACAGCATGTAAAATAGAAAGCGTGAACGCGTAAACCAGAGGAAATCCTAAAGACCTCTTGGAAAATAACTGCATTACCAAGAGCAACAATAATATTGCTGCATAGATTAAAAATAAAACAAACAAGTTATCCTTGCTTGGGAACTTTAAAAAATCCATAAATAGTAAAACTCTGTTCAGCGCTTCTGTTCTGCTGTCACGGCATGGGTCCAACAAAAGCGGTCATGTGCTTGTATAGGGCATTCACGGCTACTCCTCAACAAACCGCGTGCAGCTTAGAACTTCGAGAAATGCTTTCGCAAATGGCTTTCAACCGGTCCTTATAAGCAGAGGCCGTGCGGATGAGCCTCATCCGCACGGCCTGGCGCATGGCGTCGCGGGCCGCGTCTGGCAAGGATAGCAATTCTCGGGCACGCGTGGGCAGGTCCGACAAGCTGCTGAAAAAAAACACCGCCTGGCTATCGCTACCGAAGAGCGCACGGTGGTCTGACGTGTCCTCCACCAACAGGCAGCCGCCCATGGCGGGTAGCTCATAGCTGCGCATGGAATGGCCGTCCCGGTTCGCCCGCCGGACGAGGCAGAGATTTGCCCCAGCGGCGGCGACGATGCGACGGCACGGCTCCTCCTCCGCATGGCCGTGGGCATGGGCGGCAAGATCAGGGTGCTCCTTCCAATATCCGCCCCAGAGCGCCACCGGCACCCCGGCCCGCACCAGCGCACGCACCGCTGCCACGCGGTCTGCGTCCGCGCCACCGATGAAGGCCAGCCGGCCTCCCCAGCGCTGGCGGTCTTCAGCAGAGACCTCCAGTGGCGGATGATGCACCTCAGGCGCATAACCAAAAGGCAGCCAGGAGACGCCAGGACCGCCCAGCGCGCGCAGCTCTGGCTCGTTCGCGTGGCGGGGGGTGAAGACATGCCCGTAGTGGGGCAACGCACGCAGGAACCAGGGCGCGTGGTGCGCCGGATTCCAGGGGTCATCCGTTAGAAAGTTCACCACGGCGGCGCCGCTGCGCTTCATGGCCACCAGCGCACGGGCCTCTAAAGGCACGATGCCCGTGGCCAGCACTAGATCCGGCTTCAGCTCCCCGCAGCGTGCCTCGACCGCACGACTGAAGCCCGCCAGCCGCAGCGGACGATGCCCAAGTAGGTGCCAGCATACCCGGCGCAGCAGACTAGGTCCGGCAAAGGCACTACAAATATCCATCAGCTCCACCTGCCAGCCCAGCGACTGCGCGGCATTCAGGAAATGCCTGCCCACGTGCGTCGGTGCAGGATTGGCAACGAGAAGCAGGCGCATCGGCGGATTCTCTTGTTCGTGGTTGACGCTCAACGTGCCGGGCGCTCTTCACGCTCAGGCTTGGGCAAGGTGCAGCGGCTCCACGCCTGCCACAGCCCCTCGGCGGCTTTTTCCACCGTGTAGTGGCCTACGCGCTCACGGCAAAGCGCGCGCGCGCTAGCACTGCCATCCGACCAGGCCGTGCTGCGGACCAGCGCCGCAGACAGTGCCTGTGCGTCATCCACCGCACAGAGCTCCCCAGTGCAGCCGGGTAGGACCAGGTCCGGCGCGCAGCCCACCGCCGCGCTGACCACGGCGGGCAGGCCGTGGTGCAGGGCATCATTCACCACCAGCCCCCAGGTCTCCATCTCCCGGCTAGGCAGCAACAGCAGGTCCGCCGCGTGATACCAGGCGCTCAGGCCCGACTGATTCACAAAACCCGCAAAGTGGGCTGGAATGCCAGGAGCCTGCGCGCAGGCAGCCTCCAGCTCGCCACGCTTTTCCCCATCGCCGACAAAAACGAGATGTACCTTTCGGCGAAGCGCCTCTGGCAGCGCAGCCACGGCCTGGGGGATCAAATCGACCCCTTTGCGCCAGGAGAGCTTGCCTGAAAAAAGAAGCACCCAGGCATCCTGCCGAATGCCAGCCATCTGCCGGGTGGATGAACGCAGCTTTTCGTGAACCTCATCCCCCGTTTCAAACAGCGCCGTGTCCACGCAATAAGGAGAATGGATCAGCCGCGCCTCTGGCACCCCCAGACGCAGATAATGCGCGCGTGAATTTTGACCGAGATACAGGCAGGCCGCGCAGCGCCGATAGAGCCTGCGCAGCACCCCATCGCGCAGCAGCCCGCGCCACCAGCCGCGAGCGGCATGCGGTGCGTCACTTGTCTCTCCTCGGAAAAGCAGCGGCACTCCTCGTTTCACCGCCCAGCGGATCGCCGCGCGATCCAGCGGATGATGATAACCCAGCGCCAGCACCGCCGACGGATGCATCTCCTCCAGCGCCGCCGCCAGTCCCTGGTCGGTGACGCTGTCATAGCCCTGCGCCTCAGGCTGAAGCACCCGGCTGGAGTAGCCCTCCAGAAGGTCCGCCTCCCAGCGGAAGGACGTGCCAAACTCCCGGTCCCGATAGCCGCGCACGCTGAAGTCCCCGCCGTACACCACCCGGAGCGGCACCCCCATCTCAGCCGCCACACGCCAGACCGGTGCATGATACTGCACCGGATGCGTCTCCACGATTACTAAGCCACCCATTGACTCGAAATTGAGCCCGGTTTTCACTTCCGCGCAGGCACCTCCGTACGATAAACAAAGGTGCGGATCACGCCAGGGTCCTCGGTGTCTCCCATACCAGCGCCAGGCACCTCCAGGAGGCATTCCAGCTTTTCTGAAGGCAGGGAAAACGGCGGCATGTCAAGATACACCCCTGACTTCCTTCCCACACGGACGTCACAACCATGAGTCTTGTCCAGATTCGGCGTGAAAAACACACCTGGCCCAGGGTAGTGTTCAGTGATCAAAATCCAGGGATAGAGGTTTCCCACCTTCTGGAGCACATTGCTTATCTGGTTGTTTGAAAGGTGCTGCAAAACCTGACGCAGAAAACAAACATCTCCCACAGGCAGGTCATCCTTTAGAATGTCGCGATGCTGAAACTTAACAGTGTCCGAACCATGGCAGGATTGGTTTTGCTCAATCACTGGCCGCACCACATCAACGCCGACATATGATACCGCGAGGGGAGCCAGCCTAGCACCGACACGGAAGTCTCCACAGCCAAGATCCACCAACCTGCATGATGATAGCTTCTCCCTTTCCAGAAAGTCACGGACCGCGCTAATGTAGGGACCAACAGCATCTTCGTTTAGTGAACCAGCTCCTGAACAAAGTCCTCCATCAGAATCGCCTCCCCACTTTCGTTCCAGGTAGATGCTGGTAAAAACCTGCTCAACCGATCTATGGCGGTTTACCAAAGACTCAATCCCAAGCCGAAGCCGACGATAGATTCTAACCAAGCTGGCAGGAAGAAGCTGGCGGATCTTGGATTTCATCGTTCGCTTTTTTTTAAATGTAAATAGGAGCTGCACCTTTCATCAATGACCCACCGTGCTCGCTTATCTTGTTCCTGTTCCGCAGAAGACATAAAGCGGCACTTTTCCGGGTAACATGGTGATGGAGTATCCAGGCAGCACGAGAGGCATTGGCCCTGCAAAGACGGCCCCATCCAGCTCCCCTGCTGCCAGGGCGGCCAGCACCGCCTGGCGGTCCTGCTGCCCCTGGCGGCCATAGACGGGATTGTCCCCATCATGAAACCAGACTACCTGGCAGCTTCCGCGGGCCGTGCCAGGACTTGGAAAACTCGGATTGGCCATCGTGAGGCAGAGTCAAGGCCGTGTGGCGACGATTTCAGCGAAACCAGACTCCAGAACCTGGGTGCCGGGCGGGCGGCCTGCGAGGAAATCGGCGACACTCTGGAGTCGATAGCCCTGCTGGAGGAGGAAGCGTTGGGCGTCGCCAGGGCGCGTGCCGTTTTCGGGCTGATTCTCTGCCCAATCATTGAATTCAAAAATGATGAGAGGCGGCTTTTCCTGCGCCAACAGCCGAGCTGCGCCCTGAAAGGCAGCCAGCTCATGGCCTTCGACATCTATTTTGATCACATCCACCCGGTCCAGACCAGCCTGTGCCACGGCATCATCCAGCGTGATCGTGCGCACCGCCACGCCCTCGGTGTGGAAGCGGTTTACCAGCGCGCTCATGCCTAGTTTTTCGTCAGGCACATCGTAAAAAAGCACTTCATCGCCGCTCTTTGCCGTCACGGCCCTCTGGACGATCTGCACGTTTGCTAGCCCATTGACGCTGACATTATGCCCGAGCCAGCGGCTGACCTTCGGCGATCCCTCAATGGCAATCACCCGGCCCTGCGGGCACCAGGCCGAGGCCGCCTGAACCGTCATCAAGCCGACATTTGCGCCCACGTCGAGAAACACGCCATCCCTGGGCAAAGCACCCTGGATCACTGCGCAAGTGTCTGCCTCATACGCACCCTGAGCGATCGTTTCCCAACACTGGATATTGTTCCCGCACGGAAACGATAGCTTTAACTCTTGGAGGCGCACCTCTACAGGCCCCATTAAATTCATACGCTTCAGCAGAAGATTGATTAGCCTCGTCTTGCACGGCAACCAACGTGGTAGCAGCCTGAGGAAGTACAGCCATTCAGGCACTGGCTGGTTCAAGTTGGGGTCAGTCAGGTCAGTCATGAGTCACTGTTCGTTTCATAGGCACATCTCTTCAAGCACCGGGGCAAACTGCGCCTCGTAGTGCCAGCGCTGCCGGATCAGCTGGTGGCCACGGCGGCCCATCTCCACCACTTCCGCATGGTGGTCCGCCATCCAGCGGAAGACCTTAGCCAGTGCCTCCGGATCGTGGGGGCGGCAGGGCAGCGCACAGCCGGAGTCCACATAGAGTGCACGCCACTCGGGATCGTCTGGCACGATGATGGCTAGGCCTTGAGAAAGGTAGTCGAAGGCTTTGTTGGAGGCTCCTGCCATGTGCTGCATGTTAATGTCTGCATCATCCAAGCGCAGCAGGCAGAGTCCCACGTGGCATTCAGCACCCAGGTGCATCAGTTCTGCCCTTTGAGGAATGGCACCCAGGTATTCAAAACGATTGCCCAAACCGAGATGGTCAGCCGCTTCCTTCAATGTTTCAGCATAACGAGGAGCACCGAGCGTCTGGTAGCCCATCAAACGAATAGACACTTCACGCGCACAACGCGCCGCCGCCTCAAGCACATAAATGCCAATTCTCTCAGGCACGATGGTTCCATGATACAGTAAGCGAAGTGGGCCTTCCTGACGACGCGGTAGGATCTGGTCTGAAACCTCATCCAAACTGGGGCAATTCCACACGCAAAAGCAGCGACCGTGCGGCTTCATTTCGGCCTGGAAGGCCTCCAGCCGCCGCTGATTGGGCAGCACCACTATATCTGCTCGGCGACCCAGGGCCGCGCGTGCCTGCCAGACTTTTTTGGCCACGCCTGAATCCATGACCGTGCCCGGGATCGGCGAATCATGCTCATGGTAAATGAGTCGGCAGCGGGGGAACAGACGCCGAATCAACTCCGCTGCGGGTGTGGATAAAATATCCGAAGCATAGACCCAGTGGGGGTGCCAGCGCCAGACCCGCGCCAAGCACCAAGCGGTGAAAAGCAGAAAGTGCAGCTTTTGCAACCAGCCAGGCCGCTGAAACCACATTCGGCGGACCCGCACGCGTGGATGCGGGGCAAACTCCAACGTCACGGCACCACCACTTCGAATGCCCATCAATTCGACCTGCCAGCCCGCACGTGCCAGCATCCGGGAGCTGTGCTCAAGCGGAGGGTAGGCACCAGGGTTCGTGTACTGGAGGTAGAGGATGCGTCGGGCCTGGGCAGCCAGGGTGGGCTGAACCCCAAGAAGACCGCCAGAAGAGGGGTGATCCCTGGCGGAAGGTTCTAGCAGGAAACGCTGCTCCACGTGTCGGTGATGCTGCCACACCTGAGCGCTGGTGTAGCGCTGCCGGTAGGCACGGAACTCGACTAGCGCAGGCAAGGCGGAGAAGAGCGCCCGCAGGGCTGGCAGCCAGCCTGTCTCATGGCCGTGCCGCCACAGATGCCGCAAGGCACGCCCCCAGCCCCAGGGCTGCATCAGCAGCGGGAAGCGCAGGTAAGCCAGCAGCACCTCGTTCCTGATCCAGGGTAGCACTGCGTGCTTGTTATCGTTTTGTGGACGATCATGCCAAGCCCGCAGCCAAGGACAGGCAAGAATTTGGTAACCCGCTGTGTGAGCCTGGAGGCTAAGGTCTGTCTCCTCCACTCCATAAGCTTCCGCCACGGGCACATAACCTGGAAGCTTTTGATACAGAGAGCGACGCGTGACCGAGGCGCTGCCTGAAAAAGAACGCACCAGGGAAGCCTCGCTCATGGCGGAGAGCACAGGCTTTTCTTTCAAATAGATGGCTGGCGACATGACGACCACGTCCGGAAATGCATGCATCACCGCAAGCGCGCGGGCAAAGTAGTCCCTGTCCAACGGCCAGGAGTCATCGTCAAAACTCGCCACCACCTCGCAGGCCGCTTCCTGGAAAAGCCGATGCCTACCACCGCCAGGCCCGATGCGCTGTGCCGACGAAAGCAGACGCACTGGCACCGCTAGACCGTCCGCCAATCCAGGCTCAGGCAGCCAGCCCCCATCGCAATGCACCAGGACCTCCTGAGGCAACGGATCACAGGCGCAGATGCGCTCCAGCGTCCTACGCAACTCTGGACCGCTGCGGTAGGCGGGGAGGGCTACACTCACAGGTACGGTGTTCATGCAGCGTCGTCGATCGCCTCCTGGTAAATCTTCACCATCTGGGCAGCCACCTCGACCATCGAAGGTGGCGGTTGGACCCCGGCCCGCAAGCGGGCGCGTAGCGTGGCTTCTGTCGCAAACATCTCCAGCGCCTCTGCCCAGGCTTCTCCATCGCCAGCAGGGCATAGCAATCCGTTCTGACCATGCAACACCCATTCGGCAATACCGCCGAGGTCGGAACCAATGACGGGCACTCCCGCAGCGAAAGCCTCCAGCACCACGAGAGGGCCCGTTTCCAACCACTCGGAAGGAACCAGCACCGCATCGTAGCCAGCCATCACGCCGACGACACAGTCCGGTGATACAGGCGGGTGGATCTGCACACGCTGATCCTGGCGCATCCCCTTCACCAGCTCTTGGAGGGCGGGTTCTGCTGAAGATTCACCAATCAGATGGCAATGCAGCTTGATCGCCAGCTTGGGGCGCAACCGCATCACCTCCGCCAGCACACGCAGCCCTTTTGCCCGATCCACCCTGCCAAAGAAACCCACTCTCACCACGCCTTGCATCGGCTCGTCTGCGCGTTTCCCAGCTTCATCATCCGGTGATGTGTTTATCTTTCCGCCTCCCGCCAGTCCATGCCGCAGCAGTCTCAGCCGAGTCGCGGGCACACCGTTCCGTTCCATGACGCTCTTGGACCAAGCACTCAGCGACACCACGCGCTGCATCCCAGCCAACCACTGCCGCGCCGCCCGGATGCGCAGCCAGATCAGAGGCCAGATGCGGAAAGGCACCTTTGACCAAAACAAACCAGTGAACGGGGAGAGTGCTGCCAGAGCAAGGGCGGCTGACTTTGCCACCCCTAGACCATGAAGCGTGCAGGCCGCACAGCGCAACGGCGTCATGCGCCCATCACAAGGCACCTTTCCCCAGCGCATCAGGGTTCCACGCCCACAAGCGAGCGTAGGCGTGTGATAGGTATAGACGCAGGCAATCCTCATTGCCCGAGCAGCCTCCAGCCATAACACCGAAACCGATGGACCAAAGGCATGGAAATGAACCACATCAGGCTTCATTTCAGCCAACAGACGAGAAAAAAAAGCCGCTGAAGTAGGCTCCCCCTCTCCATAAAGGACTCTATGGCTAAACTGCGCCGGGGCAGGCACCCGATGGACAAGCAGGGCAGCACTGTCCGTGGTCAATTCCTGCACTTCCGTGGAAGCGACCGCCACCTCACTCAGCCACCCCAGTCCTGCCAGCGCTGTAGCCAACGCCTGCACATAGACCTCTGTCCCCCCACATGCATCAGGAAACCAAGCATAGGACACGTGCAGCACGCGCGGCATTTTCATTGTATTCTCAGCATCCTGCTAAGGCATAGAATGGTTTCATGGAAAGCGAATGTCTCTTATGTTTTCTTTAAGTAATTCGTCAAAACTTTCTGTATTTTCTGGAGCAATCCCCTCGAAATAACTTACCAAACCCTCATTTGACCGGATTTTACTATGAGTGTGATCTGGATGCATGATAAGGGCGCAATCCCCAAGAAAGCCTCCCCAGTATCCGAAAGTGCTACCTGCTGATGGAACCAAAACTTTTGAAGATGCCATCAAACAGATGTCTGCAATGGCACTGTTTTTAGACGCCAATTTAACTCCAGGCATCGCAAGTAAATCCTGAAGAAGACTCGGTTGACCGTCAGAGAATAAAGTCACGGGCAGCAAGCTTCCATGTATTTCACGAATGTTTGCAATAAGCTTACAAAAATAATTGAGAGGTGTCCTAACCTGACCTACTTTCGCAAAATCTTCCCCAGGGGCTAACGGACGAAAGTCACCCATACGCACTTGAATGGCTATTATTGGTTTCTCAAGCTTTTGGACTTCCAGCTTTCTTGCATCGCTGAGCATACTGAACAAAGCCGATCGAACGAGGTCTCGAGATGGCTTCAAATCGGCAAAATAATCCGACCAGTGGGGAACGTCTCGGAATTCATAAACACACCCCTGACCGCAGACTGATTCATCAAATTTTGGCTCTATGACGGTTTTAAAGCTTTGCTTTGCGACGATTCGTCTCCACAAGCCAACCTCATCCACATCACGAAAATAATTCCAATACCATCTTAAATCACGACCTAGAAGTAGCGGCGACAACTGAAATCCTGTCCATCCCACAACCACAAGAGGCAATTGATTGCGTTGGGCAAACAAAAAGGCGCGAGCCCAAACCAAAAGCTTATTGCCCAAACCTGCATTAGGCAATCGAGCAATAACGAATGAGGTCCGCTTTTTATTTTTCATGAATTCAGTGTTTCATTTAACTCAGCCCAAGTATCATTACCGATAGTTATCATTTGATAACCATGACCCATAAGCATTGAATTGAGTTCGTTGTTTTCTTTCTGATTCAAATGATTCGACTCATAAACAATCACTTTGGGTTTTCCCGTTAAAAACGGGAACGCCATCAAAATTTCATGCTCATGACCCTCCACATCAAGAACTAATAAATCCAAACCATTTAATTGTGTTATTTTTATTAATTCTTCCGGTGTCAGACATCGAACTTGTGTTTCACTAATGCTGTTTTCCGAACTGGACAAGTTATCTAAATGTTTTTGAACATGATTTCGATCCAAAGAACTGAATCCTTCAACGTATTCTTTAGACTTATCTAAGCAATTGCTTCTTATCTCGTAAATCTGAACATGTCCCGAATGCGTGCTAATTGCTGCATTGATGAAATGTATCTTCCCGGAGCTTTCTAGCTTCGTGTATTCGTAATTTTTGCGTAAGCGCTCAAAAACATGTGGCAGAGGTTCCACCAAAGAACCCACCCAATGCCCTTGGATCACAAATTCTCGGATAGGGTCGTATCGCAAACCATCCGAAGCTCCAATCTGCAAGAAATGCACCAACTGTTTGGATCGACTAAGCTTTCGAAGGTTAAGAAAAAGTTTGTTTTTCGAGCCAATTCGAGACAAGGCTTTGATCCGGTCAAAGAGCCAGGGCCATTGAGCGGAGCTATGAATGATCGAATTGATGATTTGTCGTAACACTTTGTTTTAGGTTAGGGTTTAAAGGTCAGGACCATCGCAAGCATCAAGGCTTCATATACGATTTTAATAATTCGCGATGGCGGTTGTAGTATTTCTTATGTAAGAAGATACAGTCTGCCCATTGCAGTCTTCCAGTACTTCCATTGAAGCTTGGGTAGTAAAACTCATGGAGAATATACCCTTTTGAACTCAGATAATTTGAAATATCGCCGAAAAGAGGCTGCTCATTATAGTATGGCGTAAAGAAAACTTCTGTATATACAAGACTGACTTTTCCCTGCTCAAGACAACGCTCTGCACCCTTTAGCGCATCCAACTCACCTCCTTGGATATCTAATTTCAGAAGGTCGATCTGATTGATATTCTGGGTCTCACAAAATTGATCGATTGTTACCAAGTCCACCGTTATTTTCTTGCTTGTATTAAGCATTTTTAGATATGATTCAGGGACTGATTGCAGGTCTGCTGCCAAAAGCGAAGAAGTATCTACTGCTTGATTTTGATAAAAATCTGCTTGGCCTACGCGGTTTGAACAGGCTATTGGAACAACATGCACCAGTGGGTCATGCTTAAATCGATCTGCAATGCTTTGATAAAGGGCTGGGATGGGCTCAAAACAGTAAATTTTCGCATCAGAAAAAATTTCTCTGTATTTGGCTGTGATTGCTCCACAATTAGCACCCACATCAAAAATAGTCATCTCTGCCCTATCATTGAGAAGTTTTTTTTGATCGTGCCAAGCCCAGTCTTCTGATTTTCGAATTGAATATCCCAGGCGATGAATAATTCGCCAAGCGTAGTTTAGAACTGCTTTGATCACTTTAGTGTTATTAATTAAGATAATATAAAGGCAAACCCTTCATCAGTTCATCTGCAATGCGATAGTTTTGACCTTAATCGTTTCCTGAGAGTAACGGTTGCTGCTAAACCTGCCTGCAATTCGCGGCTGTTCTAAGTCGCGTGGGAATTGGTCAGATATTGACATCGGAAATCAAATCAGCTTGTGTACAACACTACTGGTTGATCCTGGCAAAGAACTCAAGATACGCAGGCGCTCTGTCATCCATGACCAGCTTGCACACTTCCTCAGCGGTCAAGGGGAAGTCGGTGGGTGCCTCCGCGAGTTCAGCTGCGGCGGCCCAAAACCGAACGGTGCCTCCGCTGAGTGCATCAAGCCTCTGGACGACCGCACAGGTTTCCGAGCCAAATTCTGGCAAGTTGGCTTCAAATGAAACCAGCCTAACATTCCTGGAAAGACCGGCAAAAACTTCCACTTCGTGCCCTTCTACATCCACCTTGATGTAATCTGGCACGCCATGGCGCTTGATCATCTGGTCTAGCGTCGTCACCAGCACGTCTATCTTTTGATGGCCGGGATGCAAGTTGGCAATCGACTCATGCCGCCGGTCACAGAGCGTGTTGTAGGCCGATCCTCCGCCATAGGCATGCAGGGTCATCACACCTTCACGATCCGACAATCCACAGCCTTCCACCACGACGTTTTTCTGTCGCTGAAATCGTAGCTTCAAATGAGCTGCCAGCCTAGGGTCTGGCTCAAAGCTTACCACCTGCCTCGCCACCCGCGAAAACACTTCTGTCTTGTCACCGACATTGGCACCTACATCAAAGACCAAACCGCTGTTACCTGTTCCCAGGAGCTGCCGATAAAATCGTTCCTCACGCTGCAAGGCGCGGAAATACCCTGGGTTTCTCAACCGCTGTATCAAGGGATAAATAGGGCTGTAGCGAATGGCACCATAGATGCCTAGCTTGCGGGTGAGAGCTCCAAACCAAGTCATGGGACAACAAAGGCGGAAGGTTTTTTCAGTCGATCCAGGACGGCGGCCACACGAACCGCACGATGATAGCCAAGCAGCTTGGACAAGACAGCCAAACCAAGAGGAGTGCTGGGCTGGTAACCAGGCGATACCATCTCAAGCCGCTTCAAGGATTCCTGAAAAAGCTCTTCGTTCAAGGGTGCTAGCTTGCGGGCTAGAGCAGCTAATGTCTGAGCCACCGAGCCTGCCCTGGCCGACTCCAGCCCCAGCTGGTCCGCTGCCCAGAGAGTTTGAATGTCTGCCACGTTGGTTAGGCAGTCCCTCAGAAAAGCTTCCGCGTTCCGAGTCGAAACAGAGCCTTTTCGGTGATGTCGGTAAAGCACGCTAATTTCCTCGTCATGCATCCAGCGGGCTCCGGCTGCCGCCGCATCCCAGGCAAAGCGTGCATCCTGAATGATGGGCAGCCATTCTTTCCAGGGGAGAATGTTTTGAAGAAATGAGCGCTTGTAAAGGTAAGCACCCGTTGGACACCAGAAGTCAGACAAAAACGCCAGTTCCGGGTCTGCATGGGCGTCCTCAATGCGACGCAGCACTTTTTCGCCAAGCTCAAAACGACCATCCGCCTGCTCCTTTAGCCACTGCCAGTTTCCATAGACCACATCGCTGCCAGGATTCGCCGACATCAGGGACTCCTGACGAGCCAGGGTGCCGGGCAATAGCAGATCATCGGCATCGAGGTATTTCACCAGCTCTCCCTGTGCTTCAGCGGTGCCCAGATTCCGCGCATGGCTAACGCCCCGGTTTTCGCTGCGCACCAACCGCACCTGCGGCCATTCCCGAGCCACATAATCGGCTGTGTTATCTGTGGAGCCATCGTCCACCAGCACGACCTCAAACCTTGCCCCTTTTTGCGACATGACGCTGCCCAGCGTCTCCGGCAGCCAGCGGAGTGCGTTCCAGGCGGGGATGATGACGGAGATCATGGTTTATTCATCCCGGGTCGATAGAAACCAGTCCCTCTGTGAACTAGCGATCAATCTTTCATGCCTATGAAGACCTTTGGAGGTAATCTCATAGAACTTATAGCCAACTTCATCCAGCGCAGGCACAGCTGCGATTTCATCCACATAATCCGGCAACACCTCAATCAATAAATCTGGCTGGAAAGCTTTCAAAAAGTTAGTCATCGAACTCAAAAGAGGAGCCTCAAAACCTTCGACGTCGATTTTGATAAGTATTCGTTTCGCGTCTTTTGTTAGAATCGCCAAGTCATCGGCCTTAACCATCATTACCTTCCTGCGCTTTGTCTGGCGAGAGAACTGTTGGGCGAAGGATTCCAAAAGAGAACCGTTGGTCAAATGCCCTTCTGGTTCAATCAGATCCACAAACGCAGTGCTCGTTCCAACAGCGAGGTTCAACGTGCTGACATCAGCTAAGTTGTTTAGCTTTAGGTTTTCACGCAATCGATCGTAAGCCTCAGCTGAAGGCTCAAAGGAGTGCAAAATCCCTCCACCACGTGCCCTCATCTGTTTCGCAAAGTATATTGTGTAAACGCCTACATTCGCACCAATCTCGATCACAGCGTCATATCTTGAAATTCGCTCATCAAGAAGAGTAAACACTTCAGACTCATATCCCAAAGTGCCGCCCAAGACGGCCTCGAAATCGAACTCACCTGAATGTGGCATCAGCAATGCATCAACACTGGCACCCAGACGCACTGTCACGGGATGGAGTGACTTTTGAGGCCATTGCACCGAACGCATGACATTCAGAAGACGCATGCGGGAAAGCTTTCCTAACCTGGAGGCTAGCATGGGAAGCACCCAAAGATAGCATGAGCGTAAAGGCGGACACGCAGCAATCAACCGATGCAAAACAATGCCACCCACTCTTGCGGCTGAAATAAGATTATCTTTCGAAAGAATCATTTAATCTTAGCTCTCCAGTTCCATAAGTTCCATAACTTCGCAGTCATACGGTAAGTTCATCACTGGCGTCCAGCCGGGCTGGGGATGGCCGTGGCTTTCGGAGGTCACGTGCAGCTCAGGCAGGAGCGTTTCCTGCAGCACGAGATCACCCTGGACCACGAGACCCACCTGCCAGCGGTACACGCCCGGCAGCAATGGCAGCGAAGCTAGCCGAAGGCGCACCTGCACCCTGCCTTCAGGCGCTTGAAAGGGCTCGATGTGCAGGCTGACGAGCAAGGTGTTGGAAGCATCGCGCAGGTGCAGGCCCAGGTTTGCCCGCGTGGCTGGGCGTGGGGCGTGCAGCTCAAAGCAGAACTCGGCAGCCTGCTTCTCATCATACACATGGCTGGACTCCGCCGCTGCCTCAGGCCCGCCCACCCACCAGCGCCGCAGATGGAAAAGATGGGCTAGGTGCGGCTGCGCCTGGTTCAGGCCGCGCTCTTCGTAGTCAGACACAATGCCCGCCGTGTCGCCAAAGCCGCGGATACGGCCAGCTTCGAGAAGCATGGCCTTCGAGCACAAGCGGCGGGTGATCAGCATGTTGTGCGTGACCAGCAGCACGGTGCGACCTCCACTGGCGGCATTTTCCATCTTGCCCAGGCACTTTGCCTGAAACTGCGAATCGCCCACGGCCAGCACTTCATCCACGATCAGTACCTCGGGCTCTAGGTGGGCGGCCACGGCAAAGGCGAGGCGCACATACATGCCGCTGCTGTAGCGCTTCACGGGCGTGTCGAGGAATTTCTCCACCTCGGCGAAGTCCACGATCTCATCGAACTTCGACCGTATCTCCGCCTTCGTCATGCCAAGGATCGCCCCATTCAGGTAGATGTTTTCTCGACCCGTCAGCTCCGGGTGAAAGCCAGTGCCCACCTCTAGCAGCGAGGCCACGCGTCCATTCAGGGTGATGCGGCCCTGGGTCGGCTCGGTGATGCGGCTCAGGATCTTCAGCAGGGTGCTTTTGCCCGCGCCGTTGCGCCCGATGATGCCCACCACCTCGCCACGCTTGATTTCAAAGGAGACGTCATTCAATGCCCAAAACTCCTCCACCCGCCCAGTCTCTTGCGGGTGACGGCCTGCGCCGAACCAGCGCAGGGGTGCGGTGGCCGCCTGCAACAGCGTGTCGCTGAGCCGACGGTAGGGTGCATGGCCACCCAGATGATTCAGCGTGTAGCATTTGCTGATGCCTTCGGCGCTGATGATGGGCTCTTCAGGCATGGGAGTTCGGGGGAGAAGCGGGCGGCATGAGCTGGCGCAAAAGCGGGCGGCATGTGTGCAGCACGTGGTCGGGCGTCAGGTGCGCCATGCAGGCCGTGTCATGGGGGCAGCCCGTGCGCCAGTGCTGGGGGCCTGCGGGGTGGTGATGGCATCCCTGGCAGAAGAGACCTGCGGTTAAAGCGTTCATGCTCGAATCCAAGGGCAGAATGCTGGCAGGTTCCGTGGGGCCAAATAGACCGATTCGTGGCGTGCCTACACTCTGCGCGAGGTGCAGTGGGCCAGAATCGATACCCATGAATAGCCTCGCTAAACTGAGGAGCGCGGCAAGCTCAGGAAGATCCAGCCGATCACGCCAATCCAAGGCGTGTTCAATGGCTGGCATCTCCGCTTCGGGATTGCCATCATGACCTCGTGCACCGATCTGCACCACGGCAAGGCCTTCGGATTGCAGTGCCTTGGTCAAAGTGCACCAATGCTCATGAGGCCAATGTTTGACTGGCCAGCTGGGACCGGTGTGGATCACCACCAGCTGATCGATCGAGACCTTTGCCTCCACAAGAGCCTTTCGAACAGAAATCACGCTGGTTTCGCTGGGTTGCAAACGAACCACCTGCGGTGATGGCAATTCAACACCGAGCTGCGTCGCAAACTCCTCCATGAGCAATCGCCGAGCACGTGGCTGGGGGGGCTGCCGTTCATCGGCCAGCTGAGGCGTCAGATCTGCTGTGGATCTCAGCACCGTGGCTAGCCACCCAGTGCCTCGAACATTGCTGGGCAGCACCAGCGCAGCCACACCTGCCAATGTGGCGATTTTGACCAAGCTAGGTGATGTGACCAAGATCAGGGCGTGAGCTGGATAACGCTCCTTCAGGATCTGAAGTCCAGGCATGAGGCTCAACAAATCACCAAGTCCACCGTATCGTCGAACAATGAGGCAGGGACGCCCCATGAACGGCAGCAAACGCAGCCATTCGCGCAAGCTCTGCATCCATGATAGGCGCTCAACCATGCAAATCTCCAGGCAACTCGGCCATTCGCTCTAGCGGACAAGCCAGTAGATTCAACTGGCGTGCATACCAGCCACGAGTCTTCGGCATCACAGGCATGAAGGCCATGCGTTCAGAATCAAAAGAAGTCCCAGCAGACAAGGGAGGACTTCCATAATGGTAAAGCTGCTCCATACCTCCACGCTGCACCCTCAATGCCGGTATCAGGCAGCGATACTCATGCTCATGGAGCCAAGTGAGAGACTGTGTAAATTCGCCTTCCTCATCCAAGGTGTTTTCCAACAGAATCATGGGCCTCTGCTGCATGATGAGCTTTTCTCCTCCAGCCAAAACGTGTCGTTCCATGCCTTCGACATCCATCTTGATCAGCGCAACAGGATCGGTGATCGCCTCATCTAGAGTCGTCACCCAGACGGATGCCCCTTGACCAGCGTTTGAAAGCTGAATGCATCCACTATCCGATAAGTCGCCTGACAGTCGAAGCGGGCCCGAAAAGGCACCCAAGCCCTGAGCGTGCAATTGGACACGCGTCTCCAAACCTGCCTGCGCAATGAGGCTGCGTAGATCCGCAAAGCTGCTGGGGTTGGGCTCAAAGCTCACGCAAGGCCCGGTGAAAGCGGGCAGGGATAAGGCGAGTAAGGTGAAAAATCCCCAGTTGGCACCGGCATCGACAAAAGCACCTGCACCACGCAAAAGCAGACTGATCAACACGCAGGTCTCTAACTCATAACCTGCCGCATACTGAGGCCCATAGAGCGCGTGGAATTGGCTGTTCCGTCCATCAAACTCTAGCCAACGATTCTGATAACGAAAGAAACCGCGTGAGGCTAGGGCAGATCCATACGCCATGCGAGGCGCTAACCTGCGTAGGCCTGGAAGGCAGCGAAGCACCTCCACCAACCTCAAATGGGTTGGCTTCATCACCATGGAAAAGGGATAGACGAAGCTCATGGCTGCCACCTCATTCCCTGCTCAAAGAGTGCTTCATACTCACTCACACAACGGGATAGATCAAAAGCTGCACTCGCCTGCATCGCGGCAGCAGCATGGCACGCACGACGTGGCTCGTGCATCATTTGCTCCATGGCAGCTGCGAGTGCGTGAACACTCGCTCGCCCCTTGGCATCTAAAGGCACCAGCAGACCCGCCGCGCCGACCATCTCAGGGATTCCTCCGACTGCCGTCGCGATGACGGGTTTTCCACACAACAAGTATTCGATGACACTGAGCGGCAGACTTTCTTCCGCCAAACAAGAAGGCAGAAGGCCCACATCGAAGCCACGAATCCAAGCCACGGCATCGGACTGATGCCCAACGTGAATGATCCCATCATCTGCAAGAGTTGCTTCTCTCAAACGAACCAAGGCAGGCCCCTCTCCGACCAACACCAAGCGTGCCTTGCGAAGGCCCTGCTCACGCAGCAGACGGAAGGCTGCCACCGCCTCTTGCCAGCCTTTGTCTTCAACACCACGAGCTACCATGCCAAAGGTGATTCCAGCAAAGGAGGACAACTTTGAAGAACCAGTCGAGACCTGATGACCATGGCAAATCGTCCTGATCATGCAGTCGGAACGGAAAGGCATTTGTCGAGCCTTTTTGGTATTGGAAGATGCGGGACAAATCAGCGCATCTAGACGACGGAAGATGACCGCATCATGCCTGAGGTCGGGCTGAGCCGTATCGCCATGATCCGTCTTGGTGATGAAGAGACGTGTGTGCTCGAAGGCAGTGCAAACTTGCCGCGCTGCAGGCATGAGGTGGGTGTTCACCACGTCAAACCGATGCCGACGCTGAAGCTGGCGAAGCTGGCTGCTGTGCAGCACGGCTTCAGGATCAAAAGCTGGCATTCGGCGGCGCAGCATGAGAGTCAGCTTGTAAAACAAGCGGTAGGTCAGCGGGGTGAAGATGGATAGATCACGGACGCTCACCTTCGCGGCCAAAGCCGCCGTTAAGTCTGGATCGCCTAGACGACTCAGCGGCAAGTAGCTTATGACCTCGTGCCTTTCCGAAAGGCCACAAGCCAGATTCACAAAGAACCTCTCGGCACCGCCTGACACAAGGCTCTGGATGGACATCAAGATGCGCACCTGTCATGATAACTGGCGGTAAATCTCCCTTGTCTTTTCAGCCACGCGTCGCCAGTCGAGTGTGATGGCCTGCCGCCGCGCGGCATGACGCATGGTGGCCTGCAAGGCACGATCTGCGGCAAGGCAGCGCAGCTGCTGAACCGTAGTCGCCGTGTCTCCAGATGGTGAAAGCAGGGCAGCGTCCTCATGCACGTATTCTGGCACGCCGCCCACCCGCTGGCTGACCACCGGGGCACCGCAGGCCATTGCTTCCAGCAATGCATTGTTAGCCGTCGCGTTTTCCGGGAGATGGAGAAAAGCCGCGCAGCTTTGGTAAAGGTGCCGCAACTCATCATCGCTGACGCGCGACTGATAAGTGACATTGCTGAGGTCGCGGAAATGCTGCGCACGATCCTCGGGGCCTAGCACCCTGAAGCGAATCTTTCGATCCGGCAGACAGGCTTCCATGACCGCACGCATCTGGGCGTAATGGCGGCGGGTGCCTCCAACACTCAGCACATCAAAGTCATTTGGGGGTTCACGATACGCTGTGTGAAAGTGGTCCACATCCACACCATGCAGCACCACATGCAGCCGCTGAGGATCCACTCCCTGCTGGAGGAAGTAACTGCGCTGGGTCTCGCTCATCAGGATCATGGCAGCGAATTGCCGCAAAGCAGAAGGACGGCGGATGACACGCGGCAGGTCATCCACGCACTGGTGAAAGGTGCCGATGAGCGGCAACCGCATGAAATGGCTGAGCAGGTCAAGGAACGCGAGGTCACGGTCGCACCACAGGAAATGCACCGGACCCCCAAAACCGGCCACGACACGCCTGCGAATCTCTTTTTCCAAATCAAAGGAACCCCCGGCGCACCAGCGGGAGGCGGTGAAGCGGCGGACGATGCGGGTTTGCAGCAGCGCCAGACCGCCGGGCGGATCGCAGCGGCGCGTGACCAGCCTGGGGCAGTCCAGATAATCCGCCAGCACATGATAGCCCGAACGATGCGCCAGGATGTCATCCTGTGACCAAGCCAGTAGCGGTGAATCGAAATCATCAGATGACATCCGCAAAGGTGCGTTCAGTGCGCCGGAAGTAATGCACGCCATAGGCCAGGAAGCCGAAGCTGAGCAGCGAGGAGAGCGCGAAGCTCTGCCAGTGCATCTCCGTCGTGCCGCAGATGGCCCAGCGGAAGCCATCGATCACGCCGACGACTGGATTCAGCGAGACCAGCAAGCGGCCCCAGTCGCCAAAGCGCTGCTCGATCACCGAGGTGCTGTAAAACACCGGCGAGACAAACTGCCCGAACTGCACCACGAACGGGATGATGTAGCGGAAGTCGCGATATTTCACGTTCAGCGCCGTGAACAGCAGGCCCGGCCCGATGGCTGTGACGAAGGCCAGCGCCGTGAACAAAGGCAGCGCGCACAAACGCCAAGTCGGCATCATGCCATGCCAGACCATCAGCCCGCCCAGGATGACCATGGAGATGGCGAAGTCCACAAAGGCCACCACCACCGCGCTGGCAGGCAGGATCATGCGGGGGAAATAGACCTTGGAGATCAGGTTGGCATTGCCGACCAGGCTGTTCGCGGACTCGCTCAGCGCATTGGAGAAGAAATACCAAGGCAGCGTGCCCGCGCAGACGAGCACCGCATAGGGCACGCCATCCGAAGGCAGCTGGGCCAAGGTGCCAAAGACCCCCGCGCCGATCAGGATGGTGAGCAGCGGCCGCAGCACCGCCCAGGCCACGCCGATCACGGTCTGCTTGTAGCGCACCAGGATGTCGCGCCAGGCCAGGAAGCCAAACAGCTCCCGGTAGCGCCACAGATCGCTCCAGTATTGGCGGGAGGCACGCCCGGCCTCGATGACGAGCTTGCTCATGCAGGTTGTTGTTTTCCAGTCACGGCCTTCACCCAGTCCTGATGGTCGAGATACCAAGTGACCGTCTGGCGCAGCCCCTCGTCCAGCGTGCGTACCGGACGCCAGCCCAGCTCCTGCGTGATTTTGGTAAAGTCGATGGCATAGCGGCGGTCATGCCCGGGCCGGTCTGCGACAAAGCGGATCAGCTTCCGTGAACCGCCGCCAAGGTCAGGCCGAAGCTCATCCACCAGGTCGCAGAGCCGTTCCACGAGCTGCAGGTTCGTCATCTCCTGGCCACCGCCGATGTTGTAGGTCTCTCCAGCACGGCCCTCCTTCAGCACCCGCCACAGCGCCCGCACATGATCGTCCACATGCAGCCAATCGCGCACGTTTTGACCATCGCCATACACAGGCACCGGCCGCCTGGCGAGCAGGGACTGGACCGCCACCGGGATCAGCTTTTCGGGAAATTGATGCGGCCCGTGGTTGTTGGACGCGTTCGTGATCAGCACGGGCAAACCATAAGTGTGATGATAAGAGCGCACCAGCATGTCAGCCGCCGCCTTGCTGGCGGAATAGGGTGAGTTCGGGGCGTAGGCCGTGGTCTCTGAAAACAGCCCCTCCGGCCCCAGCGAGCCATAAACTTCATCCGTGGACACCTGCAGGAAGCGCCTGCCTTCCGCACCGCCTGCCCAGGCATCCCGGCAGGCCTCCAGCAGATGAAAGGTGCCGACGATGTTGGTGTGGATGAAGTCCGCCGGCCCGGTGATGGAGCGATCCACATGAGATTCAGCGGCCAGATGGATCACATGCGTGATCTCGTGGCGCTGAACCACCCCTCGCACCGCCGCCCAGTCCCTAAGGTCAGTTTCTTCAAAAACATAGCCAGAATGCGCTTCCATACCGTCCAGGTTTTCAAGATGCCCCGCGTAAGTCAGGCAGTCCAGATTCACCAACCGCCGCACGCCGGGCTGCTGCGCGAGAAAACGCATGAGGTTGGAGCCAATGAAGCCCGCGCCTCCGGTGACGAGAAGATTCATGACCCGTAACTATAGGCATCCCACCGATGCAACAATGCTCGTGGAAGCCACCAGCCGGTGCGAAAGCGGGTCCACAAAAGCCCCAAATCCTTCGATCGTGCGGACTCCCAGCAGCGTCATGTCCCCAGGCTCGGCAAAGACGACCTCATCGTTCGTTTCAAAGCCGTCCGTGGACAGGATCGCATATCCCACCTGACGCGACATTCGCTGTCCTGTGGCTGTGACAAAGTACTTCGTGCGCCTCGGCGTGATGCCCACGGAGGTCAGAACATCCCCAGGCAGCCATGACAGTTCCGACCCCGTGTCCACCAGCGCCTCCACAGGTGGAGACACCATCTCTTCGCGTTTCGGATTAGTGGCCCTCAGGGGCAGGCGAAACATGCTCATGGGAAAAGATAAAGCGCGTGTTCAGGCAAACTCAAGCGGCCGTCAGCCCCACGCGGCGGACCTCCGCCGCCAGGTCGGACAAGTACTCGCGATACTCGCAGTTCGGCATGGCGGCGACGAGGGCCTCAAAGGCTTCCAGGCTCAGGAAGCCGCGCCGCAGCGCCGCCTCCTCTGGGCAGCCCAGCTTCATGCCCTGGCGTTTTTCGATGGTCTGCACATAGGCCGAAGCCTCGTGCAGGCTGCTGCTGGTACCTGCATCCAGCCAGGCCGTGCCACGGCTCAGGCGGACCACACGCAGGCGGCCTTCGACCAGATAGGCCTTGTTCACGTCCGTGATCTCCAGCTCCCCGCGTGCGGAGGGCTTCACGTGGCGCGCTTTTTCGATAACCTGTGCGTCAAAAAGGTAAGCTCCAGGCACGGCGAAATTGCTCTTCGGCTCCGACGGCTTCTCCTCCAGCGAAACCGCCCTGCCCTCGTCGTCAAACTCCACCACACCATAGCGCTCAGGATCGTGAACATGGTAGGCAAACACCGTCGCACCGTCTTGAAAATCACTCACCGCCTTGGGGAAGGCGTCACCGGCAAAGAAGATGTTGTCCCCAAGCATCAAGGCCACCGGTGAATCGGCGATGAAGCTTTCGGCAATCAGCAAGGCCTCGGCAATGCCAGCCGGCCTTTCCTGTGTCCGGTATTCCAACCGGATGCCCCAAGCGCTGCCATCTCCCAGCAGGGTCTGAAAACGAGCCTGGTCCTGCGGCGTGGTGATGAGACAGATGTCACGGATGCCCGCCGCCATCAGCACCGTCAGCGGGTAATACACCATCGGCTTGTCATAAACTGGCTGGAGCTGCTTGCTGGTCACCTGAGTCAGCGGATAAAGCCGCGACCCAGTTCCGCCAGCGAGAAGGATGCCTTTCATATCCGCAGATTTCGCAGATGACACAGATTAAAGCCGCGACCCGGTGCCGCCAGCGAGAAGGATGCCTTTCATATCCGCAGATTTCGCAGATGACGCAGATTAAAGCCGCGACCCGGTGCCGCCAGCGAGAAGGATGCCTTTCATATCCGCAGATTTCGCAGATGACACAGATTCCTGAAACGTGTGGCTGCGGGAGAGGATGTCAGTGTGCTTCATGCTCGGCTACGACTTCAGGGAGCCATTTGGAGGAGAAGGTGTAGCGCCTGTGGTAGAGGCTCTGTGTGCCGAAGTTCAGGAGCAGGCCGGTCTGGAAGCCGGTGCCTTTGAGATAGCCGAGAATTTGAGCTTCCTCCCAGCCGGTGATTTCTTTGAGGGCTTTGATCTCCACAATGACCTCGCCGTAGCAGACAAAATCTGGACGCAGAAAGGAGGGAAGCCGGTGCTGCTTGTAAAACACATGGTACGCCTTCTCCCGCACATAAGTGATGCCCCTGAGCTTGAACTCGACCTCCAAGGCGTCCTGAAAAAACACTTCATAAACCCGCACCCCAGCTCCCGATGCACCTCCATCGCCGCGCCAATGACGGCATAGGTCCGTGGATCATCTTTGGTCGAAGAAGCTGCGAAACCTTTCATGCCTCCATTCAGACTCGGCCAATCTGCATCATCTGCGAAATCTGCGGACCCCTTACTCAGCTCGACCAATCTGCGTCATCTGCGAAATCTGCGGACCTATCTCATCCTCTGCGGATCATGAAATCTCCGAGGACCAACACGTCCATCTTTGTCCGCAGGAAGCAGTCCAGCGCCTCCTGCGGGCGGCAGACGACGGGTTCGTTTTCGTTGAAGCTGGTGTTCAGCACCATCGGCACGCCAGTGAGATCGCGATAAGCGCTGATGAGACGGTGGTAACGTGGATTGGTCTCGCGGTGGACGGTTTGCAGGCGGCCGGAGCCATCCACATGCGTGGTGGCAGGCACCAGGGCGCGCTTTTCAGCACGGACTTGGAAGACCTCCATCATGAAAGGCACATCGTCCTCCTGCTCGAACCACTCGGCCACATGCTCCCGCAGGATGCTGGGGGCAAAAGGGCGGAAGGACTCGCGGCGCTTGATCTTCAGGTTCAGGATGTCCTTCATGTCCGCACGGCGTGGATCACCCAGGATGCTGCGGTTTCCCAGCGCCCTCGGGCCCCACTCCATGCGGCCCTGGAACCAGCCGATGACCTTGCCCTCGGTGATGGCCTGGGCGGTGGCACGGCAGAGCGAGTCCTCATCCAGCTTTGTGATCGTGCAGCCTTCGGCCTGGAGATCAGCCGCACGGGCCGCCAGCAGGGATTCCACTTCCGCCTCCGTGGCCTGGGGGCCGACATAGGCGTGGTCCATGACAAAACGCGGTCCAGCCTCGACCTGACGCGCCACGACAAAGGCAGACCCGATGGCACCGCCCGCATCGCCCGCCGAAGCAGGCAAATACATGCGCTTGAAAGGCGTGTTGAGATAGACCTTGCCATTCGCTACGGAGTTCATGCCACAGCCGCCGGACAGGGCGAGCTGATCACTTCCATAGCGAACGTGCAGAGCCTTCAGCAGGGCAAAGAAGGCCTCTTCATACATGGCCTGAGCACTGCGGGCGAGATCGCGGTGGCGCTGCTCCAGCGGCTCGTTGTTGCCACGCTCGGGGCCTAGCAGCTCCTCCAGCGCTGCTTTGCGGTAAAGCGTGCCCACCTCAGGGCAGCAGTCGTCCCAGGTGTAATGCACATCATCGCTGTGATGGCGGAAGTAGCGCAAATTGAGCTGATAAGTGCCATCCGCCTGGACCTGCACGATTTTGCGCATCTGCGGCAGATACTTCGGCTCGCCATAGGGGGCGAGACCCATGACCTTGTATTCATCGCCATAGTGCGGGAAACCCAAGAACTGCGTGATGACGGTGTAGAAAATGCCCAGCGAGTGGGGAAAATAGACACGGCCACCGAGATCGATCTGGTCTCCATGGCCAAAACCCCAGGCACTGCTCGCGAAGTCGCCAAAACCATCCACAGACAAGCACACCGCCTCCTCAAAGCCAGACACCAAGTAGGCGGAGGCCAGATGCGCCAAGTGATGCTCCACACGATGCACCTGTGCTCCTAAAGTCTCACCTGGAAAAGCCGACTGAAGCTGATCCTCAAAGCTGGCCGCGCGGCGGATATTGCCCAAGCGCTTCAAGATGAGTCCCAGGCTCGGGCGCTTGCGCAGCACGTAAAGCGCACGTCTGAGATGATTCACGCCAGGGTTACGATTGATGGCCACGTGGTCCACGTCACTGAGCCTTAGACCCACATCTTCCAGGCACCACTGGATGGCCTGCGTGGGCATCCCTGACCAATGCTTGACACGCCGAAAGCGCTCCTCTTCCGCTGCAGCGACGAGTTTTCCATCCACCACCAGAGCAGCAGCAGAGTCACCGTGATAGGCATTCAGGCCGAGAACAATCATGCGTCAAGAAATCTGGGCAAGCTGCCGCCCATGGTCGCTCTTGGACAAAGCACCGCAGCAGGGTCAATGGGGGTATTTTTCACCTTTTCGGACAGGGGAAGTCAGGACTGTACCATGCGCAGCATCTCGGCAAAGCACAAAGTCTCCCTGGTTTAGCTGATCCCTTTTGTTCCTTGCTCCATCGACCAGACTTCAAGAAGGCGATTGTTTCACCCAAAACATGATTGTCGATGTGTCTTGAACAAGTTAGCGCAGGTAGATGAATTCATTCGCTGCCAGCAGACTCTGACAGAGCAGCGGCCACGCCTGCTCAGGATCTGGTGCATCGGTCAAAAAACGTAGCGCACGTTCACGTTCACGAGCCGTAGGCTGACGCCCATAAGCCAAAGTGTAGGCGCGCTGAAGACGTGCCTCATGCCCCGATTCATGCACTTCCCGCGCAAGTCGTGCGGAAAGGGCCACAGCCGCGTCCAAAACAATCGGCGCATTCAGCAAAAGGAGCGCCTGCGGGGCCACCACGGTCGCATTTCGACTGCCTGTAGGCATGGTCGGATCGGGATAATCGAACTGCTCGAGCATGTCGTAGAGATGATTGCGAATGATCGGCAAATACAGCCCACGGCGCGGACTTTCGTAGGTCGTGTGGTCGCGGGAAGTATGATTGAAGACAAATTCCCGATTGCGCAGCGGCAGGGTTTTGCCGCCGATTTGCTGATTCAGCTGGCCGCTAACATGCAGCAGAGCATCGCGGATCTGTTCCGACTCCAGTCGCTGAAGATGAAAGCGCCACAGCAACCGATTTTCGGGATCGACCTCGGCGGGATCATGCGCTGAGCGCGCTGGGCCTGCACTGTTGGGATGCATGGAAGCCATTTGGTAAGTCGCTGAACGCAGGATCAGTCGGTGCATGTCTTTCACCGACCAGCCACCCTCCATGAACATGCGGGCTAACCAGTCGAGCAACTCAGGATGTGAAGGTCTGTCACCCAAGGTGCCAAAGTTGTCGGTGGAGCTGACAATACCTTTGCCAAAATGCCATCGCCAGAGACGATTCACCATCACCCGAGCGGTGAGCGGATGCTCTCCTGAAGCTAACCAGCGAGCCAGCTCCAGCCTGCCACTCTGGCGTGCCGGGAAAACGGGTTTGCTCCATGAGGTGCGCATCACCTCAGGAAAACCGCGCTCCACCTCGCGACCGAGCGTGAGATAGCTGCCGCGGATGTGAATGGGCATGCGTCGTGCGATCGTAGGTGCATCGGTCACACCCATGAGAGCAGGCAACTCAGGCGTGGCATCTTCCACCTGAAGGAGTGCCTCCGTCATGCGTTCCACTTGAGCGAGGGTTGCTGCATCCAAGGCATCAGCATCTTTGTCTGGGATAGCGAGAAAGCCTGCCACATCATCCAGAGCAGCCCGCGCTGCTGCGATGGGCGCGGGTGCCCGTTCTTTCGTCTTCGCATCCAGCTTCAGTGCAGAAGCAAACAAAGGCGCATAGTGCTGGCGAATCAGCTCCGCCTTGCCTGCACTAGCCCAAGCCCGCCATTCCGCAAAAAAAACATGCTCTCTCTGACGCGCCAAATGCTGGCGACAGGTTAGGAGATAACGCGGACGCAAACCTGCGGCCTGCGCCACGCTTTCCACTTCAGCAAACGCAGGCTCCTCTGGCAGACGAGCGGCAGCGGCAAGATACTCCGCCGCTTGAGCATGAAGCTCCTTTTTCAAATCCGCGCGTGCCTTTGCCGTGAAGCTAGTGACCGTCTTGCGATGTTCAGCCACCTTCGCCTCGTGCGCCTTTTGGGCAGCTCTTTGTTCCGGAGTCGCGAGCGAATGCTCATACCAAAACTTGATCGCACCGAGCTTTTCATCGGCAATGGAGCATGTGCTTTGGAAAATCGCCGCGAGTGCGAAATAGTCCGCTTGGCTGATGGGATCAAACTTGTGATCATGGCAGCGCGCGCAACCCAGCGTCATGCCCAGAAAGGCCTTGCCCATCGCATCCAGCTGCTCGTCGATCGTATCGTACTGGAATTTCTTCACATCGGGTTCCGCCAGGACCTTAGCTCCAATGGCCAAAAAGCCCGTCGCTGCCAGAGCATCGTGACGATTCGCCACATCGGGCAGCAGATCGCCAGCCAATTGTTCGATGAGAAACTGATCGTAAGGTTTGTCGTCATTGAACGCACGCACGACATAGTCGCGATAGCGCCACGCATGGCCAAAGGCGACATTTTCATCCATGCCATTGGAATCCGCATAGCGAGCGACATCCAGCCAGTGCCGTCCCCAGCGCTCGCCGTAAGCGGGAGAGGCCAGCAGACGCTCAATGAGACGCTCCACAGCCGCAGGAGTCACCGCAGGCTCTTGAGTTTCTGTGGGATGACCTGACTCGCGTGCGCATTCTGTGACAAATGCCTGCACTTCTTCCGGCGTCGGCGGCAGGCCGGTCAGATCCTGGGTTGCGCGGCGGATGAAGGTGCGTGCCTCAGCCGGTGGCGCGGGCGTCAGCTGCGCAGCCTCTAACTTTGCTAGAACAAATGCATCCACCGGTGTGCGCACCCAGCCAAGATTCTTCACAGAAGGAGGGCGGGCCTCCGAAAGTGGCTTGAAGGACCAAAATTCGCGGCCGGTCTTCACATCCATCCCCAGGGCTGGCTTAACCGCGAGGCCTGCACTGACCCGACGCGGATCAGGTGCGCCCATCTTCACCCAAGCTTCCAGTGCCTGCACTTCCGAAGGCGGCAATGGGCTTTTCGGCGGCATTTGCATGTCCTGGTTCTTGTAACGAATTGCCTCAATCAGGCGACTCTGATCAGGCTGGCCGAGAACCATCGCAGGCCCACTGTCACCTCCGCGCAGGATGAGTTCCCGACTTTCCAACGACAGGCCTCCTTTGATTTTCGTTTCAGCAGAATGGCACTCCAGGCAGCGGCTGACCAACACAGGCCGAACTTTCTTTTCGAAAAACTCGATCCCTTCATGCTCCGTCTGTGCATGCACCGATTCGCAAATCAGCACTCCGGGGCAGAGGCGGATCCACATCATGATCTGGCGGGTAAGGCGATGCATCACAGGCACGCAACATACGCCGTGAGTCGCCACACTTTCTCTCGACCCCCAGTCAGTTGGTCACTTCAGAGTGCTTTTCCGGCAGCTTCGGCGAAGTTGGCGTCCGCCGCATCCACAAGGCGAACGGTCCTTCCTTCACCCAAGATTCGCAATCGAATCACACGACCCCCTGCCTCCAGATCCAGCTCGGTGTTAGAATCCACCTTGGGTTTAGCATCATAGCGCTGCGTGAGGCAGGAGCGCATCGCTTTGAAAAAAGCCAGTGCACTGTCGCCACTCTCCCAAGCCGTCTCCCACAGAGCCTGATCGCGATCATGCTCTGGTGCCGCGTAAGCCAGTAGGCGATCCCCTACCCAACCCTGTACGGCTCGGCCCGCCTCTTCATCGCTCACATAAGCCCGCAATGCCGTGAAGGTCGCGAAACGACCCAAACGATCCTCCAGAAAAGGCAACTCGCCGAGGACCGCTGGTTGCTGTGGGCCAGGCTTGAGGATCATCGGGCGTTGTGCATTCAGCAACCGCTCGGGCTCGATGACTTCTGCACAGGTCGAGGGCGGAGCGGAGTAGGCAGCGTTGATCTGGGCAAATCCACCAGTGCTATGCAGCGACTGCGCGAGTTCAAATCCACGCGCAAAGGGAAAGAGCGCCAGCTCTTTCAAATAAACTGGCATCTGCACCTGATTCAGAGGGTGATCTGGGTCCTCAGCAGGCAAGTCACTCGTCGCACGCGGCAGGGCATTTTGAATGCTGAACAAAAAACGTGTTAGCGCTGCATCTCCAGTGATCAGGGCCAACCGTGCCAAACGCTCATCCGTTGACATCGACTGCTTCCCAGAAAACAAGAGGCCCCCGTATTCACGCAGCAGTTGGCCAAAGGCTACGGCAAAAGCCCGGTCTGGCGCAGGCATGCCGGGCGCAGGAGGATCATCCACCAGGAGCAGCGTGCCTGCCTGCAGATCATACCAGCCTCCCAATTGACGGGCCAAAACAGCCGCGAGAGGTGGCAGCGGGTCCACGGGTGTCTCGATCCAGCCTAGAGCATGCAAAGCCAAGGCCAACTTGGGTGCCTCATCGCCGGGCTGTTGCGCCCTTAGCCAAGTGAGGATCGCTTTTTCCACCTCGCTGAGTGCCACTCCGCGGGAACTTAGCGGCAAAGCCTGGAGCTTGCGGAACTTCAGCATCTCTAGCTCAAGGCCGGCAAAGTCCGGCGGTTCATCGACTGGCGTTGGCACAGGATCCATCTTGGGAATGCCACGCCCACCTTGCTGGCTCAGCTTTTGCAGGAGCTTGGTATTCTCATCCTGCAATGCCCCCACCTGACCTTGCAGATACTCGACTTGACCTTGGAGCAGATGAATTTGCTTCTTCAGATTTTCCTCAGACTCTTCCACCGGCTTTTCAAGCACGGCAGGGGCCAGAGGCACCGGTTGAACTACCTTGGGGTCACGGAGAAACCACACTGCGCCGATCCCACTGAAAAGCAGAATCAACAGAAGCGTGGCTGGAGAAATCTTCATGGCAAAGCTTGGGTCACTACCCGGTGAAATCCGTTCTCGTCAACCCAACTTCTGCGAAGGAAGTCCTTCCCATACAGCTTCTGCCCGAGAATAAAACTCTGTCTTGCCACACCAGCTCGTTCTTCAGATGATGAAACGAATCCTGCTTCACCATGCGAACTCTTCTTCTCTTCGCTCTTTGCCCGCTGTTTTCAGCGCTGGCCGCCGAAAAGCCCTTTACGATGCTCACCGACGAGCTGCTCGCGAAACTGCCGGAAGCGCAGCGTAGCGAGTGGACCGCCTACATTGCCCAATCGAAGGCCTTTGCTGCCGAGGAGCATCGAATCCTTGATGAGGAGCGCACCAAAGCCGAAGCCAAGCCCGCGCCGGGGAATCGCGCCGAGTTCGAGCACGACAGCGACACGCCTGCGGAGTGGTTTGCCAGCGCGGAAAACCAAAAGCTCGCCGAGATCGTGATCAGCTACCAAACTCCGACTGGCGGCTGGTCAAAGGCCGTCGATTACACCAAAGGCCCGCGCCAACCCGGCACGCATTGGACCGCGCAAACCGGCGATGCCTGGCACTACTGCGGCACCTTTGACAACCGCACGACGACCGAGCAGATCAAGTTCCTCGCCGGCGTCTTCACCGCCACGAAACGCGAGGATGTGAAAGCCGCGCTCATGAAGGGTCTCGACTACGTTTTCGCCGCGCAGTATCCGAACGGCGGCTGGCCGCAAAACTACCCCGTCGAGCGCGGCTATCACGAGGCCATCACGCTGAATGACGATGCCATGATCCACGTCCTGGAGGTCCTCCACGATCTCGCCGAGGGCGACAACCACTTCGCCTTCGCCGATGACGCGCTGAAGCAGCGGGCGCAGGCCTCGTTCGACAAAGGCATCGCCTGCATCGCCGCCATGCAGGTCCGCATCGACGGCCAGCGCACGGTTTGGTGCGCCCAGCATCATCCGCTCACGCTTGAGCCCGTCAAAGCCCGCGCCAAAGAGCCGCCCTCACTTAGCGGCGGCGAATCCGCAAACCTCGTGAAGTTCCTCATGCGCAGCGGCCCCACCACGCCCGAAGTCGTCGCCATCATCGAGTCCGCGCTGAAGTGGTTCGACGCCCACCGCCTCACCGGCCTGCGCAAAACGAAGAACGACCAAGGCAAGACCGACTACATCGCCGACCCCGCTTCCACCGAGGTCCTCTGGGCCCGCTTCTACGATCTGCAAACCGCCAAGCCCATCTTCGCCGGCGCCGACGATGGCATCGTCTATCACTCCTTCCAAGAAATGGCCGCCAAAAACAAAGTCGCCTACGACTTCTTCAGCACCCGCCCCGCCGAACTCCTCGGCAAGGAGCTTCCGAGGTGGAGGAAAAGGTTGGAGAAGGGGAAGTGATCGCATCAAATCCCTGGATGCACGATCTCGGGATCACCAGGCCGGTGGAGCGCCCGGAAGTTTGAGAGGTTCAGTGTGTAGATGCGAACTGCCTTGGCTTTTCGGGCGGCGACGAGGTGCAGGTAATCGTAGATGCCTCCGCCGCGCACACCACGGCTTTGAGCATCCTTCATCGCCCTCATCATCTCCGTCGGCGTGAGAGAGGTCACGCTGAGCAGCGGCAAGAAATCCTGCTCAATCAGTTCTGAGGCGGTACCCGCTGTCATTTGCAGCTTTCTCCGTCCGCTGGTGAGGATGCTAAAGGTTTCGGCCAGGCCGTGGGCATACATGCCGAGGTCGCCAGAGTCCATGAGTGCGTCACATTCGCGATGGTAGTCCTCCGTCCCGACCATGGCCGCGACGAGCACCGAGGTATCGATAAACGAGATCATCGGCGTTTGGCAGGCGTGAGATTCTCCATGCGCTCCTCACGCATCTCCTGCACTGCTTTGGCGGCGTCGAACCCCTCCCACCCCATCACCACACGACGGCCACGGGCATTGCGCACGATCTGGACCTTCGGCAGTTCCTGCTCCAGCTCGATCTTGTCGCCCACGATCTCGATCTTGAACGCCGCACCTGTTTTGAGATGCAGTTTCTCCCGGATCTTTTTGGGAAGAACCACACGGCCTGCCTTATCGAGTATCGCTGTCATGGCATGGAGCTTGCCATTTTTCGCCCCATTTTCCAACCCATTTTTCGCCCTCTGCTCTCACCGCCAGAAACCGTTTGCCAGCAGGGCACGAAGCAGGATCATTCCGCATCGAAAATGAGCTTCCAACAACTGTCAGCCAAGCTCCGTCAGATTCGCTCCGAGATGCCGCGAGTCACCTCCGAGCGTGCCTACGCTCAGATGGATCATTTGATGGGGCGGACGACTTCGAGCGCCCCGAAAAAGAATGGGAAGCCCTCCGCGTCTGGGCCGAAACACGCGGCCTGATTCTCCCGGCTGGCTTTCCGCCGCCGGAGCGTGACGGAGGACGCGAGCATGATGTGCGCTACGATGCCACGACCGGTCTTTGGTGGAAATACACCAAGCCCAATCTGGCTGGCTACACCGTCAGTTGGACCGATGGAAAGCCTTGGCTCCACAACGCGCTCCCGCTCGACTATCTGGAACGCATGCTCTGGCAGAACGAGTTGTTTGGCGATGAGGTGAAACTCATCGGCCTCTGGCGTCCAGGGCCGCACGAATGGTCCATTATCACCACTCAACCGCATGTCGAAGGTCAAAAAGCCACGTTGGCCGAACTGGAGCATGCCTTCGCTGAATCAGGCTTCGAAATCCTGCCCTGGCGCGGCCTGGGATATGCGGAGTCATTGTCCGTCCGCAAAGATGGCTTCGATGTTTGGGACATTCATCCTGCCAACGTGCTCCTGACCGAATCCGGCCTGCCGCTGCCCTTTGACGTGATGATCACGCCCATTCCACATCGGCTATCATCGGGCGAACATGAATAGTTCCATGCGCCTCCTCCTTTCCTCATTCGCCATTCTGGTTTCGTCATTGGCGGCGCAGCCGCCGAACATGATTCTTGGCACGCAGGCCATCGGCGGGCGGTATCAGTTCACGCAGGACGAGCCGTTGCTGGAGAGTGCGAAGCTGATTGCGGAGCTGGGGTCGGGGATCATGAAGTTTTCGATCTCGAAGCAGGCCTCGTTTGGCAAGGTGAAGGCGAATGTGCTCAAGAATGAGTTGGGGCTGCAAACGCTCGCGGAGATCGCCGCGAAGGACCCGACGCATCGCGCGGTGCTCGACATGCCATTCACGCATTTCTTCATCTGGGCTTATCCCTTCACCACGCACGGCAGCGCGGGCACCTTCAAGCCCGCAGAGCGCGATTTGGAGTATCGCGAGATGTTTGACCTCACCGCGCATCTGCTGCGCACTTACAGCGGCAGCGGTAAAAAATTCTACCTCGGCCACTGGGAGGGTGATTGGCACCTGCGGCCGCACTTTGACCCGAAACAGCCCTTCCCCGAGCACTTTGGCGAAAACTTCATCGCCTGGCTCAAGGTCCGCCAGCAAGCCATCGACGACGCGAAGCGCGACACGCCGCATCAAAACGTCGAAGTCTGGCACTACACCGAGGCAAACCTCGTCGAGCCCTACCTCAAAGGCGGCCAGTGCCTCGCCAACGATATCCTCCCACAGGTCGATGTCGATTTCGTCAGCTACTCCTGCTACGACAGCCTCCAGCGCGGCATCCGCGACGATCTTCACGCCACGCTCAACCACCTCGAATCGAAGCTGAAGCCCAAGCCCGGAATCCCCGGCAAACGCGTTTTCATCGGCGAATACGGCTTCCCTGCGCGACGCTACTCGCCCGAGGTGCAAAACCGCAAGAGCATCGAAACCATGATCGCCGCCCTCGAATGGGGCTGTCCCTTCGTGCTCTACTGGGAACTCTACGACAACGAAGGCACGCCCGAGAAACCCGGCGGCTTCTGGCTCATCAACGAAAAGAACGAGAAGCAGCCCCTCTGGCACACGCATCAACGCTACTTCGACTGGGCGAGGAAGCACATCGCCGAAGTCGAGGAGCGCACTGGAAAGCAACCCACTGAGGCGGAGTTTCGTGCCGATGTGCTCGAATACCTGCGGCAGCAAAAGTAGTCCGCGCAGCCTGATTCGGCCCAACACGCCGAGTCCAGAAGCAATCGACAGAAGAATGGGGACAGAAGAATGAATGCTTGGATTCTTTTGTCCCCATTCTTCTGTCGAAAGAGACTCTTCGTAGAGGAGGTTCATCTTGCGCCAATCACATTCCTCACATGCGACTTCTCCTCCTTTCCTCATTCGCCATTGCTTCGCTTCGCTCACTCCTTCGGAGCAGCAAACGCTTCGCGGTGCTGGCTGTCTCGCTTTGCTCGGCTCTTCATTCGTCATTTTCCCAAGACACCACCGCCTGGCTGGAGAAAAACGCGACGCTGATCTTCCACGATGCCTTCGAGCGCGAAGAAAACGGCAACCTCGCCAAGGCCATCGGCAATGGCTGGAACAGCGCGACGGCGGACCGGGTGCCGGACGTGAAGATGGCGGACCTGGATGGCGGCATCCTGAAGGTGGCGAGCGCCTCAGAGGCGGCGAAACATGCGGCGCACATTCATCATGAAGCGGGCTTCACGGATGGCGGCGCGGTGGTGCGGTTCCGGTTTCCGGGGTTGAGCAGGGGCGAGTCCTTGCAGCTCGGCTTTGTGGATCGCGAGACGAAGGGCATCTGGGCGGGGCATTTGTGCTACGGCATCCTCAGCCAGAGCAGCGTGACGCTGGTGGATCACAAAACCGGCGTGATGAACCTCGAAATCCGCCGTCGCCGTGAGGAAGCGGCCGCGAAGAAGCAAAAAGTCCCCTCCGATCTCGAAGCGCTGCTGAAGACGAAAAGCATCAATGTGCCCTTCAAGGCCGACACGAAGTGGCATGAGCTCATTTTGCTCACGGTGGGCGATGAGATGCGTCTCACGCTCGACGGCAAACTCATCGCCAAACACCGCTCAGAGGGCTTTGCACACCCGATGAAGCGCTGGTTCAGCTTCTTGATCCCGAACACCGTCTGGATCGACGATGTGAAGATCTGGAAAATCCGCTGATGAGAAGCAGTATTTTCTGAGCTTGGATGTTAGGCAAAACCTGTGCTTGGATAGGGTGTGCAAGGCTTCCTTTTATCAAACGAACCCATACCTGTCGCTCACTCTCCCAGCTTTGCTTCTGGGGAAGGCGCAGAGGTTCGCTTTCTGGGAACGGTTCGCGGACAAGAAGATGGACGTTTTATCTCCGGCATCGAATACAGCGCTTATCTTCCGATGGCAGAAAAAATGCTGGCAGAATTGGTAGCACAAGGAGGGCGAGAAAAGGGTGGCCATTCGGCTTTTATTCAGCACCGGCTTGGCTTTGTGGCTGCGGAGGAACCTTCGATTCTGATTCGAATACGGAGTCGTCACAGCGCAGAGGCATTTGAGCTTTGTCACTGGTATCTGAAGGAAATCAAAAGTCGTGTGCCCATCTGGAAGCGACCCGTGTTCTTGTGAGCTTCGGGTTAACATAACTTCGGCTTTATTACTCCCCTGAGTGGAAAAGCGCCCGGGTTGGACGTTTGCTTCTCTTCGATTCCCAACCAGCCATGAAACGATTCTTCGATTGGTTCAACAACCTCTACCCCATCTGGCTGGTTAGCCTCGCAGTGATTGCTTTCTGCAAACCCCAGACCATGCTGTGGTTTGATAAACCTTGGATCTTTTGGTCACTAGCCTCTTCCATGCTTGGGATGGGTCTTACGCTGAGCATGGATGATTTCCGAGCTATCGCAAAGATGCCGGGCAGTGTGGTGCTAGGTTTTGTCGCTCAGTACACGATCATGCCTCTCGCAGGATGGCTAGTCACCAAGCTACTGAATCTTGAGGCAGGAATCGCCGTTGGCATCATCTTGGTCGCGAGTTGCCCAGGCGGGATGGCTTCAAACATGATCAGCTACTTGGCCAGAGCGAATGTGGCGCTTTCCGTTGTGCTAACGATGTTTTCGACGCTACTGGCCTTCTTTTTCACCCCGATGTGGACCCGTGCGCTGGCAGGAAAGTATGTGCCCGTGGATGCCTGGGGGCTCTGCCTCTCTGCTCTACAACTCACGGTTGCTCCTGTGGTGCTGGGTGTGCTGATTCGTTGGCGACTGCCGCGTGTGGCTGATCAGATCGGAGCCTGTGGACCCACCGTCGCGGTTTTGGCTTTTACCTTGGTGAGCGGAGGCATTGTGGCGGCGAGTGCAGACTCGATTGCCCAGCACTTTGGGGTGCTAGCCTTAGCGGCGGCACTGCTGCATGTCATCGGTTTTGCCGTGGGTTATTTTCTTCCCAAAGCATTGAACTTTCCTGAGTCCATAGCACGCACCGTGAGCATTGAAGTGGGCATGCAGAATGGTGGTATGGCCGCATCGCTAGCACGGGAGCATTTCGCTACGATGCCTCTTGCCGCAGCGGCTGGCGTGTTCAGCGGTGTATTGCAAAATGTCATCGGTGGATGGGCTGCTGCCTTTTGGAAACGACGGAAGCCCTCCGCATGAGTCGCCGCGACATCTATTATTGGAAGTGTGACCGCCCTGCTGCCTTTCATGGCACGGAGTCACGTGGCCGACCTCATCAAGAAATTCAGCCGCAATTGAAGCAAGCTTTGGCCAAACATTTCGATGAACGCGAGATCGTGCTAAGTCCAGGCTTGAGCCAGGGCAATCATCTCACGTGGCATGCTGAGTTAGCGGGTCAGCAACTTTTCATTCGTGTGGAAAATGGTCCTGAGGGAGATGGCCATCTCGCCATTGAGTCCATGCTGCTGGATCGTGTGCGACTCACTGGCGTGCGCACACCACGTGTGTTTGGCTGTGATGCCAGCCGCAGTCACGTGCCTTTTGCTTGGCAAGCTTTGGAGCGCATTCCATCTGCCGATTTGAATCAGACATTCAAGCAAGGCCGACTCGACACAAATCGCATTGCGCATCAAATCGGTGCTGCCGTGGCCACTTGGCAGAGCATTCGTTTAATCGGTTATGGAGTGCTGGATGACGCTCTGCACGGCTATCGCCAAACTTACCCAGACTACTTTCACCTGCGTCTGGATGAGCATCTACACTTTCTGAAATCCCACGGCTTCTTATCCGGAACAGAGGAAATCTTGGCTGAGATCGAAAACCACCAGCTGCTGCTCGACTTAGCTCCCGGTTGCTTGGTTCACAAGGATCTCGCACTGTGGAATATCCTCGGCTCCTCGCATGAAGTTGATGCTTTCATCGACTTTGATGATGCCATCAGTGGTGACGCTATGGATGATTTATCTCTGCTAGCCTGCTTTCATGATGCGGCTTTTCTTCGTCATGCTTTTGCAGGTTATGAAAGCGTGCATGAACTACCTACCGAGGCACTTCGACGCTTTTGGCTGCACCTGCTGCGCAACATGATCGTGAAAGCAGTGATCCGAATCGGAGCAGGTTACTTTGACCGCGACGATGGCTTTTTCCTGATCTCTTCGGGTGGATCAGGCCAGTCATTGCGTGAAATGACTTTATCCAAACTGACACTGGCTTTGCACGGCTTGCGCGAAGGCAGCCGCCTCGATATTCTTTGAATCGTGAAACCTCTCATCGGCACTTTTTTATCCATCGGATCATCCGCAATTACCGAACTAGCCGCTGAAGTCGGCTACGACTGGGTTCTGATCGACCTGGAGCATGGTTGCGAATCGGAGGCTTCTCTGCCCAACCAACTCCGCGCTCTGCGTGGCAGCCAAACGCTAGCGATTGTGCGCGTCAGCGCACCCCACCCTGACCTCATGGGGCGCGTGCTCGACTGGGGTGCTGATGGAATCATGGTGCCGCATGTGGATACGGTGGAGCAAGCCTTGCGCTGCGTGCAGGCAGCTCATTATCCGCCCCAGGGACATCGCGGTGTTTCCCGCACCGTTCGCGCTTATGGTTATGGGATGAAAATTCCTGAGGGCGAGCTGCCGAAACCAATCCTTCTTGCCCAAATCGAGACGATGGAGGGAGTCAACCATGCAGATCACATCGCAGCCGTGCCCGGCATTGACGCGCTTTTCATCGGTCCGGCAGATTTGAATTATGACCTGAAGGCTAGGCAGTCACCGCGGAGCTATGAAGACTGCCTACAGTCAGTCGTCAAGGCCGCCAAGGACCACGGCAAGAGCAGCGGTATCCTTGTGCGCCACTCCGATGATGCAGAAAAGCTCAAGGAACTTGGGCTGACTTGGATCGCGATGGACTCCGACCTCTCGCTAGTGCGTGAGGGCTTCAAAAGAAATCTAGCGGCGGGCCATCGAATGGCCAAACAGGGAGATCAATAGCTGCGCGCGAAGACCACGCGGCGTGAACTGGGCTTGCCAGTGAGGAAGCACTGACCTTCTTCGACAAACTCATCACTGATCGGGATACAGCGGATGGTCACCTTCATGTCTTTGGCAATCTGATCTTCCTCTTCATTGCTGCCTGCCCAGTGCATGAGGGCAAAACCTCCCGGCCCACCCTCGGCAAAGAAGGCTTTGAATTCATCCAGCGTGTTCAGTTTCTTCATATTCGCGTCACGCATCTCGGTGGCGCGCTTGAGCAGAGCATCCTGAATGTCTTGAAGCTTCTCGGTGATATCGCGAATGAGATCTTCTTTGGGGATGAATTCCTTCTGCTTCGGCGGGAGATCTCGGCGAGCGACCGCAACGGTGCGGCTAGCGATGTCTCGTGGCCCCATCTCAATGCGCAAGGGCACGCCCTTCTTGATCCACTCCCAGTTTTTCGCCCCACCCTGAAGGTCACGTTTGTCCACGTGCACGCGCAACGGTTCCCCGTGGAAAGTCTGGCTGCGCAACGTCTGCGCAAGTGCCTCGCAGGCATCAATGATCTCCTGACGAGTATCTTCTTTTGGCGTTACAGGCAGGATGACCACTTGATGTGGAGCCACACGCGGAGGGAGGATGACCCCATCGTCATCCCCATGAGCCATGATCAGCGTGCCGATGAGTCGGGTGCTGACCCCCCAGCTCGTGGTGTGAACCAGTTGGCGCGTGTTGTCACGTCCCAGGAATTGAATGTTCGCTGCCTTGGCAAAGTTTTGGCCCAAGTAGTGGGAAGTGCCTGCCTGAATGGCCTTTCGATCCTGCACCATGGCTTCGACGGTGTAGGTGTTCACTGCACCAGGAAAGCGCTCATTCTCGGTCTTCTCCCCAGGGATAACCGGGATGGCCAGATGGTTGCGGAGGAAATCAGCATACACCTTGTGCATGAGCTTGGTTTCCTCGATCGCTTCTTGAGCAGTTTCATGGGCAGTGTGGCCTTCCTGCCAGAGGAATTCAGCCGTGCGGAGGAAGAGACGAGGGCGCATCTCCCAACGCATCACGTTGGCCCACTGATTGATCAGCAAGGGTAGGTCGCGGTAGCTTTCCACCCAACGTGCAAAGGCAGCACCGATGATCGTCTCGGAAGTCGGGCGGATGACAAAAGGCTCAGCGAGCTCACCCGTCGGGATCATTTTGGTGGTGCCATCGGGCTGCTTCTGCGCCTCCAGCCGGTGATGGGTGACCACAGCACACTCGGTCGCGAAGCCTTCTGCGTGCTCGGCCTCTTTCTCCAGGTAGCTCAGGGGAATGAGCAGGGGAAAGTAAGCATTCACGTGCCCGGTTTCTTTGAATTTCACATCCAGCTGACGCTGGATGTTTTCCCACAATCCATAGCCCCAGGGTTTGATGACCATGCAGCCGCGGACCTCGGAGTTTTCAGCGAGGTCAGCGGCACGGACGACCTGCTGATACCATTCAGGGAAGTCTTTTTCGCGAGTAGGAGAGATAGCGGTCTGGCTCATGGAAGGGGGCGGAGAGTAGAGGCAAACCGCAGCGGGTCAAATGATGCGCAACTGCAGGACCGACGAGAAAGCTCAATCCAAGGCGCGTTTGGGTGCGGCTATGCGGATCTTTTTGTCCTGGTCCTTTTTGTCATTGGGAAGCGTCTTGGCGAACCGCTGCACCTCGAAAGGCGTGGCACTGGTCGTCAACTCCAGCTTGTCCAGGAACTCCCAGGTCGCAGGAACACCAATCTGGTCAGCGATTTGACGCGCCTCCAAATAAGTGGAGTAGGCATCTGCTCTGACCTGAAAAATAGCCACGGCCTTGGGGTCTAGCTTGAGCTGACGCAAGGTGCGCTGATAGACCGAAGTCTCAGAGCGTATCTGCTCCAGCGTTTCCCCACCACCCGCTTTCGGAGACCATTGCAGCTGCACATAGCTGGAGCCAGGCTTCACCTCGGGCTTGAAGGTGTAAGACAAGCTATTCATCATCGGACTTGCGGCAGCTCTTTCGAGCGTGTTGGCGAGTTTGAAGGCATCGTAGATGGTCTTTTGTCGAACTGCATTTTTGAAACTATCCATGTCCGCCAGCTCCTTGACGAAGTAATCCAAGATTTCACGCGGTGTGAATTTGATCTCCACGACCTTGCTGCCCCAACCAAGGGTCGCTTTGCCACCACCGGCCACCGCCTTGATGATCGGCTTGGCGGGATCACGGGAGGGATCCAGAGCCAGCCACTTCGTGAAGTCACCTTTCGTTGCCTCAAGAATCGCCGTGGCAACCGTGGGCAAACTCGAGCGCGTGACCAAAGCAATGCTACCGATAGCCGTTAAGACTTGGCGACTGGTGGGCACTTTCGCATCGCTCAGGATCTTGTAGGCCATGGCGACTTGATCGAGCTGAAAGGTATTCACGAAAGGAGCTAGTTCAGGCCAAGCCGCTTGCGCCGCCTGGGCATTGCCGAAAACCTCCGTCAGCATTTTAGCAAAGGGATCGATCTTCACTTCTTTGTACTCAAACTGACTGCGAATCTTGTCGAGTCCTTCGATCACTGGTTTGATGAACTCCTTTTCATTCAAGAGCAGCACTCCTTGCTTGGCCACGATCACACGCATTTCATTCGGCTCTTTGGGAAAGGGCCGCGGATTTGGCAGTCGCACATAGGTTGGTGGCTCAGGCTTGATGACGGGCGTTTGATCCAGCAGTGCTTTCAGTCGCTCGACCTCAGTGAGAAGCTTTTCTGTCTCTGCCTTTTGCTTGTCTTTGTCCTTCTTGGCTTCCTCTAGCTTTTTTCGGAAAGTGTCCAAGTCCATGAACTTCATTCTGGACTGCATCTCGGTCGTATCGACGGACTGCAACTGCTCTGCTGCTTTCTTCAGTTCCTGCTCTGCCAGCTTTTTCTGCTCTTCCAGCTTCTTGGGATCAGCCGCCAGGGGTGGCAACTGATCCACTTTCTTCTTCATCTCTTCATGCTGCTCTTTGGTGACAGGTGGCAAATCCGAAAGGATCTTCTGAAGCGTGCGCGCCGTGTTTAGGCTCATCATGACGAACACGATCATCAACACCCCAACGACGTTTGTCACCGCGTCCATCAGGGAGTCGAGATTCAACTCTGAATCGCCACCGTTGTTGCGTTTGGCCATGGGTTAGAAAATCATGTGTTATTTCGGAGCCGTGGGTGCCGGAATTCCTGCTGGTGTCGAAGGGGGGGCTGCGACTTTGCCACGAAACTTCTCAAACAAAGCCAGATCGAGCTGACCTCTTCCGGGAATCGGTAACTTGCCCACACGAAGGCCATAATCCGACTCGGCGCGTCCAGCTCCATTGTTAAATGCTCCCTGCCCGTCATCTCTCACCAAATAAAGAATGAGGCTGTTTTTGTCCTTCGCGGCTTCTGCCAGGAAGTGATTGTACTCGGGATTGCCAAAAACGATGTCAGGGGATGCACCCAGACGGAAGTCCCCAGCACCCCAAGGATCCAAAAGCCGCAGTGAACCTGCTGAACATTCCACAAAGAAAACCTTGGTATTCTCAGGCATACCAGAGCCTGAAGGCTGCACCACCACTGGCGGCACTTTCTTGTCAGGCGGCACTTGGCGCTTCTGGATTTCTGCCATCAGCTCTTGGATCACCTTTCGGCTCTCTTTCTGCTGTTCTTTCATGCCCGTGATCTCGGTCAGAAGATCATCCAATTGCTTTTGAAGGTTGGTGGCGATCTCCTGATTCTGCTTTTGCACTTCCTTCGATGAATCCATCAACTGCCTGAGCTTCAGGTATCGCTGCTGCCTCTCTTGAACATCCTGCTGTAGCTTGTCGAGTTCCGCCAATTTTTCTTTGAGCAGGGCATCCAGCTTTTGACGTTCCTCAAGTTCCTTGATCATGCGCAGGTATTCCTGAGCCATTTTGATCTCCTCAGGAGTTCGACCTTCCGCCTTCCCTGCTTGGGCAATGACCAATACGACAATGATCAACACCAGCGCGCCGATAAGGCAGGCCAGAATGCTGAGGAAGGGAAAGAGTGAAACTTCACTTCCTGATGACTCACGCCGCTGTGCCATGATCGTGTGGTGATTCCGGTGGACTACTCAGCACGGCTAAACCAGCCCTTTTTCTTCACTTGGTGAATCAGGATCTGTTTGGTGCCGAGTTCTTTGAGCACATTGTTCAGGCCCTGTATGCCACTGGCCAGCGCACGATTGTACTCCGTGCTTTGGCGAACGGCATCCGTCACAGCCGTGGTGAAGTCCTCACGCATTCGATTCACGGCTTGGCCAAACTGGGCATCCACGTGTTCCTGATGAGCTGCCGCACGCTTGTCCAGGTTATCTGCATAATCACGAATTTTTGCCGAAAGCGCATTCAAATCCGTCAGGAACTCGCGCTGAGACACCGCAACGGCTTTGACCAGATGTTCCATCAATCCACCCGCATCTCCTGCCACAGCGGCCGAACCTGCACCCCCATCATTCAGCCTCGGCATCAGCACCTCATTGCAGAAGGCATCGATGTTATTGAGGTTATCGTCTTCTGCTTTCGCCAGCACATTCATGGGAAAGTTTAAGAACATGGCCAGCACGAGGCCGAGCAGCGTCGTATCAAAGGCCGTGCCCAAACCACTGGTGACATTGCTGATGGATCCCATGATTTTATCCATGTCAGAGACATTGCTCAGATCCATCGCACCAATCGCCTGAGACAGACCGAGCACTGTTCCGATGAAGCCGAGAATCGGAATCGCCCAAAGGAAAACTTTGGTTAGCGCGTAGCTGCCGCCAATGCGCGCACTATCGATATTACTCTGTGCACTCAGCATGTTCGTCACATCACCATTGTTTTGGCGAATCTCGAACAGCTCCAAGCCCTTGCGGATGCGGTTCACCATCATGCTATCTCTTAGACGCGCAGGCAGACCATAAAGATGATCGATGAACTGCCCCACGTTCTCTGCATTCACCTCTTGGCTGATGTCCGTCGGCAGCACATCCAAATACATGGCCGCTTTTTGATGACGCAGCTTCTGTAGCTTCAGGTAAAGGATTGCCATCGCCCACCAGAAGAAGAAGGTTTCGGCGTAGTTCACCCAGGTTCTTTCATAGAAAAGATCATGGACATAATCCATCGCATTCACTGGCGGTTTGCCATACTCCCCCATCCCAAAGGGGAAGAGGATGCCATACCAAGCTAGCGTAGCAACCGCACCGATTCCAAGAGCAAGCAAGGGATTGGGGTTCGCCGGATCTTTTTCTTCCCAGCCTCCGCGTGCAGCGCGCTGCTCATCGTAAGAGTGACTGTGGCTGGGCGGCAAAGGCTCATCCGAAGCCGTGCTATCGCCATCCTGGCCCCAATTATCTCCAGCCGATGGCGTCGTCGCTAAGGATGGTGGCGGAAGTCCTGTGGGCGGCGGCAGAGCCACTCCGAGCTCCGAGGGCACAGCGATCTTGCTATTGCAGCCAGGGCATCGAACGATTTTGCCGGCCATGTCTGGCTCGGCCTTGAGCTGCATGTCACAGGTAGGGCATTTGAATTTCACGTCAGTATTCCGGGGGGGTTGGAGAAAGAACTGCAGAGGCTAAACGCGGCAATCCATAGACAATCCGCCAGCAAAAACGCATCAAATTCTTTTTCTGTAAGCTCATAGAATCGGCACTTTTTGCCACGAGATGCCAAAAACTGTCCGCTCGCCAAAGCCACTGGATGAACTCTGCTCGCCTATCGCTGCCTAATTTTCACAGCAGCTATCCTGCCTCTTTTTGCGCTGAAAGTTCCATTTCTCATAAGCAAGACGCTTGCCTTCGTGTGTTTTTTACACTTTGATAGTGTATGCCTCACGCTTATGAATTTCCCCGCGCCGCGTTGACGGTCGATTGCGTTGTCTTCGGCTTTGATGGCGGCGAATTGCAGGTACTGCTCATCCGTCGCGGGCTGGCCCCCTTCAAAGACAAGTGGGCCCTGCCCGGTGGCTTCGTCCGCGTCGAGGAAACGCTCGATGACGCCGCCCGCCGCGAGCTGGAGGAGGAAACCGGCCTCAAAACTGACTTCCTGGAGCAGCTCTACACCTTCGGCACCGTGAAACGCGATCCGCGAGAGCGCGTCGTCAGCGTCGCCTACTTCGCCCTCGTGAAACCGGCTGCCGTCACCGCCGCCACGGATGCCGCCGAGGCGAAATGGTTCCCCGTCAGCGACCTCCCATCGCTCGCCTTCGATCACGCCGACATCCTCACCACCGCGCTCACCCGCCTCCGTGGCAAGCTCACCTACCAGCCCATCGGCTTCGAGCTGCTCCCGCCGAAATTCACCCTCACCCAGCTCCAGCGTCTCTACGAAGCCGTCCTCGGCGAACCCCTCGACAAACGCAACTTCCGCAAAAAAGCCCTCTCCTACGACCTCCTCATCCCCCTCCAAGAAAAGCACCAAGAAGGCCCCCACCGCCCCGCCCAGCTCTTCCGCTTCGATCCCGTGAAGTATGAGAAGCTGAAGAAGAAGGGCTTCCTGTTTGAGATCTGAGCCCAAACCCGAAAAAATGCTCATGAATCCCTCTTCCCGCATTCTCGGAGGCCTTTATGGCTCTCTCATCGGCGATGCGCTCGGCGTGCCCGTCGAGTTCAAGCCGCGTGTGGACCGCGTTCACGATCCGGTGACCGATATGCGCGACTACGGCACACACGGCCAACCCAAAGGCACATGGTCGGATGATGGTTCGCTATTGTTGTGTGCGGCCGAGAGTCTCGCTCACAAAGGATTCGACACGCAGGACATGGGCGAGCGTTTCGTGCGCTGGTTTACCCACGGGCTTTGGACAGCTCACGGCACACTCTTCGACATCGGCTTTGCTACTCGGAAAGCCCTCCGCCTTATCGAACAAGGCTGTCCTGCCGAGATCGCTGGCGGGAACGGGGAACATGACAACGGCAATGGCTCACTCATGCGCATGCTGCCCGTGCCTCTGGCCTCGCTGGAGTGTGAACCGGACATTTTCTGCGACCGCATCTCTCGCGCCTCGGCCATCACGCATGCCCATGACCGCTCGCGGCTCGCGTGCGTGCTTTACGGCCTGCTGGTGCATGCCCTCATGCACGGCGAAAGTCCTGCTTCGGCTCACGCCAGCGCCGCCGCTGAGTTCCGATCCCGTTACTCGACACATGCAGAGTATTCCCACTTCTCGCCGCTGCTCAATCCTGATCTCGCCAACGCTTCTGAATCCACCATCGAATCTAGCGGCTATGTGCTGCACACGCTCGAAGCCAGCCTGTGGTGCCTGCTCACCACCCGCAGCTTTTCCGAGTGCGTCCTCAAAGCCGTGAACCTCGGCGACGACACCGACACCACTGGCTGCGTCGCGGGAGGCCTCGCTGGCATCCATTACGGATTGGACGCGATCCCCGCCGATTGGCTCCAAGCCCTTCCGCGCCAAAAAGACCTCCGCGACCTCTTCGCTCAATTTGTAAGCGCCATCCAAGCCAACTCATGACTCCCACACTCCAAACCCTCCAAGCCGACATCACGCAGCTCGATGTCGATGCCATCGTGAATGCCGCGAACACTTCATTGATGGGTGGTGGTGGGGTGGATGGGGCGATTCATCGGGCTGCCGGGCATGAACTGGTGGCGGAATGCATGACGCTGAACGGCTGCCGCACGGGTGAGGCGAAGATCACGCAAGGCTACCGGCTCAAGGCGCGGCATGTCATTCACACCGTGGGGCCGGTTTGGCATGGCGGTGGAAATGGGGAGCCGGAGCTGCTGAGGGCCTGTTACCAAAACTCGCTAGCACTGGCTGCGGAGCATGGGCTGCAAAGCATCGCCTTCCCCTGCATCTCGACGGGTGTGTATCGCTTCCCAGCCGATCAAGCGGCGGAGATCGCGCTGGAGGCGGTGAAGGTGTTTTTGCAGAAACCTTCATCTATTCAAACCGTGATCTTCTGCTGCTTCAGCGAGGCAGATCGGGCGCGGTATGAACGTCTTCTCAGCCCCATCGGGGCGACACAACAAAGCCCAGGGCAAGGAGGCGTAGCCGAAGACGCCCTGGGATGAATGAACCCACCATCCCCGCATGAACGATCCCTGAAAGGGCGAGGCAACAAGATCCCGTCTGCACCCAACAACCTCATGAACTCTGCCACCTCCACTGTTTCGCCCTTTCAGGGCTCGTTGAAGATGTTTTGTTCTGTCTTCGTTTCCCAGGGCGGCGCTTCGCTAGCCCTGGGCTTTGTTGTCTTGCCCCTTTGGGGCTGATATAAATTCCAAACTTCAAACCACGGATTCATTATGCCGCAATCGCTAGCGCAAATTTATGTCCACCTCGTGTTTTCCACGAAGGGGCGGGAAGGTCTGATCGCTCCTGAGATTCAGCCACGACTGCACGCTTATCTGGCGGGGACTTTGAATGCGATTGAATGTCCTGCGCTCGTGGTGGGAGGAATGCCGGATCATGTGCATATGCTGTTCCGGCTCTCGCGAACTCTGTCACTCTCTGACGTGGTGAAGGCGGCGAAGGTGGAGTCCTCGAAATGGATGAAGGAGGAAGGGCAGTTCCCGAACTTCTCGTGGCAGGCGGGTTACGGGGCTTTCTCGGTGAGTGCCTCGCAAGTGGAGACGGTGACGCATTACATTCAGAACCAGGAGGCGCATCATGCCACACGGACGTTTCAAGAGGAGTTCCGCCGGATGCTGGAGCTTTATCAGATCGACTACAACGAAGCCTATGTGTGGGATTGACGCTCTTGCTGATTCGAGGGAGCCGTTATCTCGCCCTTTCAGGGCTCGACATTCGGTTGGGGGTCGTGTGTTCGCATTCCCAGGGTGGCACTCGCTAAGGCTCGTTGACCCTGGGCTTTGTTGTCCTGCCCCGTTGGTGCACCATTGAATGACCTATCAAAATCACTAATGAATGAACTGAAGAACCTCCCGGCACGGCGTCATGGCTTCCGCATCTCGTACGGTGATGCTGTCATTCTAGCGGCAGGTTTTGCTGGCACACTTTGGCTGCGTTCGATGGACTTCCCCCTTTGGTGGATCGTTCCGATGGCGCTGGGACACTTCTTGCTCTTTTGCAATGTGTTCCTCGTTTGGCGCAAATGGGAACTTCTTTGGGCGGCGGCCTTCATCGTCAATGTGACCATCCATGTCGCGTTTGATGACTTCGATGGATTGTCGGCGCTGCTGTGGCAGTCACCGATGACGATCTTGGTGATGCTTTGGCAAATCAGGTCGCCTTGGTATCATGGCATCCTTGCGTCACGGTTGAATCCGCGACTTCAGGATTACCTTGAAGGGAGATTGTAACTCACTCCACCGCACTGACATCCAGCTTCACGAAGTCGAGGAGTTCCTCGCTGCTCATGTCGGTGAGGAGTTTTTCGGCGCCGGAGCCGTCGCCGATGAGGTCTTGGGCGAGGGCGAGTTTGTCTTCGATGAGGGAATCGATGCGTTGCTCGATGGTCCCCTGGCAGACGAATTTGTGGACGATGACGTTCTTCTGCTGGCCGATGCGGAAGGCGCGGTCGGTGGCCTGGTTTTCGACGGCGGGGTTCCACCAGCGGTCGAAGTGGATGACGTGGCTGGCTGCGGTGAGGTTGAGGCCGGTGCCGCCGGCTTTGACGCTGATGACCATGAAGGGCGGGCCGCCGGGTTGCTGGAAGGCTTCGACGAGTTGGGGGCGCTTCTTCACGCTGGTGCCGCCATGCAGGATGAGGCCTTCGCGACCAAAAATGGTGCTCAGGTAACGAGCGAGCGGATCGCAGGTCTCGGCGAACTGGGTGAAGATGAGGGCGCGTTCGCGTTTCTCGGCCAACTCGGTGCAAATCTCGGCGAGGCGGGCGAATTTGCCGCTATCAGCGGGCGACCACGCGCCGTCGCCGTTCCAGTGGCTGGGGTGGTTGCAGACTTGCTTGAACTTCAGCAGGAAGCCGAGCACGAGGCCTTGGCGCTTGATGGGCTCCATCTCTTTGTCGGCGAGCATCTTGGCGAGTTGATCGACGAGCTTCGCGTAGATCGTGGCCTGGCGTTTGGTGAGGCCGCAGAAGGCTTTGAGCTCAATTTTATCCGGCAGATCGGTGATGATGCGCCGATCCGTTTTCATGCGGCGCAGGATGTAAGGCTTCACGAGCCGGCGCAGCGGCGCGAAGCCTTCGCTGGATCTGGCGCAGCGTTTCACGGCCTCGGCAAACGACGCGCTGCCGCCGAGGAGGCCGGGATTGAGGAAGTCGAAGAGGCTCCAGAGATCGCCGGGGCGATTCTCGACGGGTGTGCCGGTCAAAGCGATGCGGGCGGGGGCTTGCAGGCGCTTCACGGCCTTGGCGGAGCTGCTGCCGCTGTTTTTGATGGCCTGCGCTTCATCGAGGATGACGAGGCTCCAAGGGTGAATCTGCCAGGACTCGGTGCGCTGGAGAAACTGGTAGGTCGTGAGCATCACATCGTAACCGCGAAGGGCCTCGGCAGGATGTTGAACAGCGAGATCGAGCTGCTCGCGAGTGGTCTGGGAAGGATGCGCGATGAAGAGTCGCAAATCGGGCGCGAACTTGGCGACTTCGGCCTTCCAGTTTCCGACGAGTGAGGCTGGGACGATGAGCAGCGCGGGGGATTTGGTTTCGCGTTGGCGACTCAGCAGCAAAGCGATCACCTGAATCGTCTTTCCGAGGCCCATGTCGTCCGCGAGGCAGGCTCCGAGGCCGAGCTGCATCATGAATTTCAGCCACGCGAAACCTTGTCGCTGATAGGGGCGCAGCGTGGCACGCAGATTTTCAGGCGGAGGAGCTTCGGAAGGTTGGGTGAGCTTTTTGAGCACTTCGGCGAGTTGCTTGCCCGCGATGACCTCGCTCCACTCGCTCACGGTTTCGAGCTGCTCGGCCTCGGCGGCGCTTTTGGCCTCGCCAAAGCCCGCGAGGAGCCGCATGCCATCAAGAAAGCCGATGCCGCCTTCGCCAGTCGCGTTTTGCACGCGTCGCCAATGCTCCATCACTTGGTGGAGTCGCTCGCCATTCACCTCGACCCATTTGCCGCGCAGCGAAACGAGGCCGGTATCGGCGCTGAGGAGCTTTTCGAGCTCCGCAGGCGTCAGCGGCTCGCCATCGAGGCTTTGCTCGATTTTGAAGCTCAGCAGCGTGCCCGCATGCAGCGAGGTCTTCTTCGGCGCATCAATGGTGACGGCGACGGTGGGCCGCGTGGTCTTGCCGGCCTTCCACCAGTCCGGCAGCTTCATGATGATGCCGCTTTCCTGAAACACGGAGGTCTCACGCAGCACGCGATACGCTTCCTGAGGCGACATCGCCATCGGTTGGAAGAGTCGCTTCGACTCCAGCCACTCGCGGAGGAGCTTCGATTTGTCTGCGGCGAGCCTCACGGGCTCCAGCAACGCATTGAGCGCCGTCTGATCCTTCTGCCCGGCATAAAGCTGAAGCGCCCGCGCCAACGGCAGATGCTGCGGCTGGCCGGTGGCGCTGAGTTTCTCCGTAAACGTCGCCAGAAACGCAAAAGGCCGCTGTGTGTCCGTCTTGTTCTCCGCGAGATGAAAGCTCACGCGCCCGACGACATGCCACGCCGGGCATTCCTCGCGCAACCAGGCCGCCACGTTTCCGCCAGCTACTGCTGCGACATGCTGAGCTAACTCTTGCCAGAGCCTCGCGAGAAGCTCAGGGGTTAAGTGTTCGGCACCTGGAAAACACGGCGCTGCGGCGAGGAAGGCTTCTGCTTCTGCGCTGGACAAAGCCGGGACGCGCAGGGCATCCAATGTCTGGCAGAGACGCGCGAAAAAAGCCCGAGCCAGTTCGCGCAGCCAGCGCCAGCTGGGGTCAAGTTCAGCCGTGAGCCAGTCGGTTGCTAAGAGGTGCAAGCAGCCAGCGATTTCTTTCGTCGAGACCAGTCGCCGATCTTCCTGCGTGGTTGGTTTTCCCTCCCAAACCCAAGCGCCTTCGGCAGTCAAAGCTGGGCTGAGAGTGAGCATGTGCGGAGGCTTGGATTACCAAGCAAAGGAAAGACGAATCCCGGTTTTGCCAGCCAAGATGTAAGCTGCCTCGGCATCGAAAAAGGGCTGTGAGTTGCCAAAGGTCAGCCTTTTCTCCAGAGGCATGGCATCGTCGGCGCGATTCCAAAGCACGAGGCAGGCGAGATCGGTGTGACGGCTTCGGTAGGCAATCCCGTCGTAGCGATTCGGATGCCGCGCGATGCGCTCTGCCCAAAGCTGCGGTAAGCGCAGATCCGTGGCATACAACGTGCCAGCCTCGATGCCTAAAGCGAGCCTCGTGTCAGTCTGTGTCAGGTCACAAAGGCGAAGATCCTCAGGCAGCCCGTTCGTCTGGAGGAAGGTCCATCGCAGCGCCTGCTGACGCGGGATGACATAGAGGTCAGCACCCGTGGCACGCTGAGCAGCAAAGCGATCTCCCCAGACTTCAGCCACGGTGGTTTCTTGATCCACTGCCAGATAGACACAGGGAAAATCTCCCGAGATCGGTGTCAGTCGTGAGCCCTTGGAAGCAAAGAACTGTGAAGGGAACTCAACTCGGCATAAACGATGCCACGCCAGTGTGGCCCACATGCTAGGCGACCTGATGGGCAATGCGATCTCATCAAACCGAGTCTGGTCAAGTGGCTGGCGTAGATCCCGCGTCATGCTGGCTTAGCGTGCATCTGCCTCCACTGCGGCGAGGACTTCTGCCAGCAAACCTTGGCGGAGTGCAGCCAAAGGGGTCTTGCCGCCCGTGAGGGGATGGGCCTGGAGGAGGAAAGCAAACGCTGCCAAGGGGCTATCATCCAAATTTTCATGCACCGCCGCGAGCACCTCTGGCAATCCGTTCAGCAACCCGCCCTCGGGACGGAACTGCCAGACTGGAACCAAGTAATCCCCACCACCCGAACGGTAAGCCAAGACCTTACCTTGGCGGATTTGGTGGGCCAAGGCTTGACGCGTGACAGGCTGAGGTTTGCGAAAAAGATAACGAGCCTTTTCCACGCCGACACAGCCGCCTTCTGCGGCCAGCAGGATGGTCAGACCCTCATCGGAAGTGGCGTGCCCCTCAGCTACCTGTGCTGGCAACCGCTCACGGATGACATCTCCCATGAGGGCACTCACGCGTCCCAGGCTGAGACCGAGCTGAAGTCCAGCATTGAGGAGTGCACGGATTTGCCCCCCCAAGACTTCAGTGACGGGAACACTAGGGGTGAGCACGGCGGCCTCTTGGAGTTTATTTTCAGAAATGCTCATGCGTTTATTTTCCCTATTTTCCTTTCTTTTTCAAGTATCTTTTGGAAAATTCTCCTCTTCTGAATCAGGTCTGTTGCTGGATGTGTCGAGCACAGCTGAGGATCTCTTGGGCAGCGCGGTGGATTTCATCGGCTGTCGTTAGTCGTGACAAGGATAGCCGAAGCGTACTGGCGGCCGAGGCAGCGTCGCATCCCATTGCCTCCAAAACGTGCGAGGGATGCAACGACGCTGTGTGACAGGCCGAGCCTCCCGAACAAGCAATGCCCCGCTGGTCGAGCCGGATCAGCATCGCCGCCGCATCGACTCCCGGCAGGCAGAGGCTGCACGTGCTAGGCAGGCGCGGAGCCGCAGCCCCGTGGACCAGGGCTCCTGACCAAGCCAGGAGCACGGCACTTTCCAAAGCATCTCTCAGAGCCGACATCTGCCCTGCACCACCAGCCGCAAGCCAGGCGGAAGCCATGAAGGCCGCGTGCCCCATGCCGAGGATGCCAGGCACATTTTCTGTGCCGCTGCGCCGACCAGCCTCTTGACCACCACCAACCAGCAGGGGCCGAAAGGGCACTCTACGATTCACAAAAAGTGCTCCAACCCCCAGAGGCCCATGCATTTTATGACTGCTAAGGCTGAGGTAATCGACAGGCACCGCGGTGACATCCAGGGGCTCTTTTCCCGCCACTTGGACTGCATCCGCATGCACCAAAACACCTGCAGCGTGACAGAGCTCCACGACACGAGCCATCGGCGTCATGACCCCCGTTTCATTGTTGCCCCAGAGAAATGAGGCAAGTGCCACTCGACCTCTCTTTAGCTCTGCCTCCAGCACCTCCAGATTCAGCAGACCCTGAGCATCCACGGGGATCAACCTCACCTGCCCGCCCTGGGCCTGCCAGCGCTCAGCGGCCTCCATCCCTGCGGCGTGCTCGACTGGACTGGAGATCAGCACGGGCCGGTCAGGCCATTCCGCTTGGGCAAAAGTCAGCACGGAATTGATCGCCTCTGTGGCTCCGCTGGTGAAGATGATCTCCTCCGGCTGGGCCTGCAAAAGAGCCGCGACCTGGGCCCTAGCCAACTCGATGGCACGCCGCGCGCGGCGGCCCGAGCTGTGGGCAGAGGAGGGATTCCCGAACCGCTCTCGCATCCAAGGCAGCATGGCCTCCAGCACCTCAGGCAGTAGCGGGGTGGTGGCGTTCGCGTCCAAGTAAATCATAGACTCTCATAACACGGCTACTTTGCTGAATCACGCGAGGGTTTAGCAGGGCTGGATGCAGGCTCCGCGGTGAAAAAGCCTCAAAACTCGCCTTTTCCGTGGCATGGCCCAATTCTAGCGTTTACAAAGACTCCCGCCTTCCGGCGGTCACAAAAGAATCTATGTGCGGCATCGTAGGCTATATCGGCAAGCGGCAGGCCAGCCCCATCCTTCTGGACGGTCTGAGTCGGCTGGAGTATCGCGGCTATGACTCAGCAGGCATCGCCCTGCTGAACGGCGCGCCCCAAGTCAACATCATCAAAAAGGCAGGACGCATCGACAACCTACGCCAAGCTGTGGCCGAAGTGAGCCACGCCGGGGCCACCGGGATTGCTCACACGCGTTGGGCCACTCACGGCGCGCCTACGGATGAAAATGCCCACCCGCACCGAGATCAGAGCGGCAAGCTGGTGCTCGTCCACAACGGCGTGATCGAGAACTACCAGACCCTGAGAGAGCAGCTCAACGCCAAAGGACATGCCTTTGAATCTCAGACCGATACAGAAGTTTTGGCTCACCTGGTCGGCACCTACTACGATGCTAGCGATGAAACCGATGGTGCCGCACGCCTGCGCAATGCAGTGCAGAGCGCCCTGCGGAAAGTGAAAGGCACCTACGGCATCGCCGTGCTCCACGCCGACGTGCCGGGCGTGATAGTCGGGGCACGCCTCGGCAGCCCACTGGTCGTGGGCCTCGGCGAAGGCGAGCACTACCTCGCCTCGGACGTGAGCGCCATCGTTGCCCACACCCGCGATGTCGTTTACTTGAATGACCATGATGTTGTCAGCCTGAGCAGCGAGCGTTTTGACGTGACCAGCATGGCCGGGGGCGATGCCCAGGTGAAAGTTAGCCGTGTGGAATTCACCGCTGATGATGCCGAGAAGGGTGACTTCCCGCATTACATGCTGAAGGAGATCCACGAGCAACCGCAGAGTCTCCGCAACGCCCTGCGCGGACGACTTTCCCGCGATGAGGCTACCGCGATCCTGGGCGGCCTAAACATGAGCCCGCAGGAGCTGCGCGGCATCGACCGCATCATCCTCAGTGGCTGCGGCACTGCCTTTCACGCCGCGATGGTCGGCGAGTATGTCATCGAAACGCTCGCCCGCGTGCCGACTGAGGTCGAAATCGCCTCCGAGTTCCGCTACCGCAATGTGCCGGCGGACAAAAACACGCTCCAGTTCGTGCTCAGCCAGAGCGGCGAGACGATCGACACCCTGGCTGCTCTGCGGGAAGCACGGCGCAAAGGCATCCGCTGCCTCGGCATCGTGAACAGCGTCGGCAGCACCATCGCCCGAGAAAGCGACGGCGGCTGCTACATCCATGCCGGGCCAGAGATCGGGGTCGCTGCCACGAAGACCTTCACCTCCACCGTCGCCGTGCTGTCACTGCTCGGCATGCTCTTTGGTCGCATCCACCACCTCAGCAGTGCCGACGGGCTAGAGATGATCGACGAGCTCGAAGCCATCCCCGACAAGATCACCTCCATCCTCAAGCAGGCGGACAAGATCAAAGCCATCGCTGAAAAGCACTGCCATGCCGAGGGCATGCTCTTCATGGGCCGCCAAGCAAACTACCCCGTCGCCATGGAAGGTGCGCTGAAAATGAAAGAGATCAGCTACATCTACGCCAGCGGCCACCCCAGTGCCGAGCTGAAGCATGGCATCATCGCCCTAGTGAAGCCAGACATGCCCAGCGTCTTCATCGCCCCCGACGACGCTGTCTTCGACAAAAACGTCAGCAACATCGAAGAGGTCCTGGCACGCAAGGGTCCTGTCATCGCGGTCACTACCGAAGGCCGCACCGAGCTCGAACGCCTCACCGAGGACGTCATCTACGTGCCCGACAGCCCCAGCTACCTCAGCCCGCTGCTCACCGTCATCCCGCTCCAGCTTTTCAGCTACTACACCGCCGTCGCCCGCGGCTGCGATGTCGATAAACCACGGAACCTCGCGAAAAGCGTGACCGTGGAGTGATCGCCGCCCGTTAGCAGCGAATTCAAAGGGGGATGATGTCCGTAGCATCATCCCCCTTTTACCTTACAGGCAAGATTCAGGCACAACTTGTGCCCCACCCACGAGCGCCCTTTTTCCTTACCCAACCGGCAGGATCGCAGCTCATGCCCTCGAACAGCGCAGCTCACTGAAAAAAGGAAGCGCCATTCACACCCGCCGATTTTGCCCAGAACCCGTGTGTATGGGTGCACCACCTTCGAGAGGGACAAAATCGGCGTTTGACTTCCAGCTCATCTCCCCGGACATATCATCGTATCCTGATACGTTGATTTGAATCGTTTCAGACCTTCAACCTGAACCCCACCGCACCCACATGCCCGACTACAAAGTCAAAGACATCGCCCTCGCCGAATTCGGCCGTAAGGAACTCACCATCGCCGAGAGCGAAATGCCCGGCCTCATGGCCACCCGCGAGAAGTACGGCCCGAAAAAGCCCCTCGCTGGCGTCCGCATCACCGGCTCCCTGCACATGACCATCCAGACCGGCGTGCTCATCGAGACGCTGAAGGAACTCGGTGCCGACGTGCGCTGGGCCTCTTGCAACATTTTCTCCACCCAGGACCACGCCGCGTCCGCCATCGCCGCCTCCGGCACGCCCGTCTTTGCCTGGAAGGGCGAAACGCTCGAAGAATACTGGTGGTGCACCTGGCAGGCCATCATGTTCCCCGGCAACAAAGGCCCGCAGCTCATCGTCGATGACGGCGGCGACGTGACCCTCCTCATCCACAAGGGCTACGAAATGGAAAACGGCGACAAGTGGGTCGAGACCCCCTCCGACAACCACGAAGTGAAGGTCATCAAGGACCTGCTCAAGGACATCGCCAAGAAGCAGCCCGGCATCTTCCACGAGATCGTGAAGGAACTGAAGGGCGTCTCCGAAGAGACCACCACCGGCGTGCATCGTCTCTATGAAATGGCCAAGGCCGGCAAGCTGCTCTTCCCTGCCATCAACGTGAACGACAGCGTCACGAAGTCCAAGTTCGACAACCTCTACGGCTGCCGCGAATCCCTCCTCGACGGCATCAAGCGTGCCACCGACGTCATGATCGCCGGCAAAGTCGGCGTCGTCTGCGGCTATGGCGATGTGGGTAAAGGCTGCGCCTTCGCCCTCCGCGGCATGGGCGCCCAGGTCGTCGTGACCGAAATCGACCCCGTGTGCGCCCTTCAGGCAGCCATGGAAGGCTTCCGCGTCATGCCCATCGAGGACACCCTCGGCTGGGGCGACATCTACGTCACCACCACCGGCAACAAGGACATCATCCGCCTTGAGCACATGGAGAAGATGAAGGACCAGGCCATCGTCTGCAACATCGGTCACTTCGACAACGAGATCCAAGTCGATAAACTCAACGCCCGCACGGACGTGAAGCGCCTCAACATCAAGCCGCAGGTGGACAAGTACACCTTCCCGGCCGGCAACAGCATCTTCATGCTCGCCGAAGGCCGCCTCGTGAACCTCGGCTGCGCCACCGGCCACCCGAGCTTCGTGATGAGCAACAGCTTCACCAACCAGTGCCTCGCGCAGATCGAGCTTTGGGAAACCAAGGAC
>JAIXSY010000023.1 GCA_027484445.1 Verrucomicrobiaceae bacterium | reverse complement strand
GAGCGTGCTCTCGAAATGATCTCCGGCGTCTCCGCTGAGGTCGAAGTTGGCAAGCTCTACACCGGCAAGGTCGTCAGCACGACGAACTTCGGAGCCTTCATGCGCCTCTTTGGCAACAAGGACGGCCTCATCCACATCTCCGAGCTCGCCGACTTCCGCGTCAACAAGACCGAAGATGTCGTCAAGGTCGGCGACATGGTCACCGCCAAGTGCATCGGCATCGATGACAAAGGCAAGGTGAAGATGAGCCGCAAAGCCGCCATGAAAGAGAAGGACGAAGCCGCCACCGGTGGTGAGGAAGCACCGGCTGCCTAATCCCCCAACTTTGTAGGCGAGTGCTTCTCGCGCCCCCTCCTCAGGCCGCTGGTTCACCCCAGCGGCCTTTTTTCATCCATCGCCAATGCCAATGTCACACATGACCCAGACACTGCGTCTCTCGGAGTACTTCCGAATTCCTGTTCGTGGCAAAGCCAAAGCTTTCAGGTGTTCCTTGCACGCCTGGGACTGAGCAAGAGCGTCGATGTCTGGAGTCCCTAGCGCCAAAGGCACTGGCATCCTCAAGCTGCGCGACCTGCCCGTTGCTGGAAGGCCACATCTTAAAGCCGTGCCAGAGACGCAAAGATCAACCTGAAGGCACTCAGACAACCAAAACTCAACCAACAAAAGCTCTATCGGCAAAGAGCAGCTGGAGATGATGAGCCAAACATGGCTTTTGCGCCCTGTTACATCACGTTTAGAAGATACCCGCTATCCAGAAGTGCAAAAAAGCCACCGGGGATGCCGGTGGCTTTGGTTGCGTGAGATGGGTAATGCGCAAATCAGGCACCGACCAACATGCGGGCGGGGTTTTCGATGCAGTCCTTGATGCGGATCAGGAAGGTGACGGCTTCTTTGCCATCGACCACACGGTGATCGTAGCTCAGCGCCAGATACATCATCGGGCGGATGACGACCTGACCATCCACGGCGATCGGGCGCTGCTGGATGCTGTGCATGCCTAGGATGCCGCTTTGGGGAGGGTTGATGATGGGCGTGGAGAGCAGGGAACCGTAAACGCCACCATTCGAGATGGTGAATACGCCGCCGGTGAGGTCGGAGAGCTCGATCTTGCCTTCCTTGGCCTTGGCGGCGTAGGCGAGGATGTCTTTCTCGATGTCGGCAAAGCTTTTCTGGTCAGCATCGCGGATGACGGGAACGATCAATCCACGCTCAGTGCCGACGGCAACACCGATGTCGTAGAAGTGCTGCTGGACGATTTCATCGCCTTCCACCCGGACGTTGATTTGGGGCACGGCTTTCAGCGCTTCGACGACGGCTTTGACAAAGAAGGACATGAAGCCGAGCTTCACGCCGTGAGTCTTCACGAAGCTGTCCTGGAGCTTGCTGCGCATGGCCATGATGCCGCTCATGTCACACTCGTTGAAGGTGGTGAGGATGGCAGCGGTCTGCTGAGCACTGACGAGCTGATCCGCGATCTTTTTGCGCAGCGGAGTCATCTTCTTCCGCGAGACGCGGCCTTCGGGAGCCGGGGCTTTGGGGGCGGGTTTGGGGGCTGGCGCTGGGGCCGGAGCTGGTGCGGGTTTGGGCGCTTCGGCCACAGGAGCAGGAACAGCGGCAGGCTTCGGAGCCTCCACGGCAGCCGGGGCGGCAGGGGCAGGGGCTGGAGTGGGCGCAGGAGCTACGGCGGCAGCGCCTTCGTTAATTTGACCCACAATGGCTCCAATGACGACATCCTCACCTTCGCCAGCGGCGATGGAGGCGAGCACGCCTGTGAATTCGGAGGTGACTTCGGCGGCGACTTTGTCGGTCTCCAAGGTCAGCAGGACATCGCCGACTTTGACGGCATCGCCGACTTTGAAGTGCCATTTGGAGATTTGTCCTCCGGCGACGGATTCGCCGAGTGCGGGGATTTTGATGTCAGCCATGATCGTTTAGGGGGGAGGCTCGGGGATGCTGGATGAAGAGATGGGGTGAACGGGTGGAGTCGAGAAGCGTCACACGCTGAAGGCGTCTTCGACGAGTTTCTCTTGCTCGAGGACGTGAATGGCTTTGGAGCCAGCGGCAGGGCTGCTGGAGCGTTCGCGGCCAGCGTAGCGCAGCTTGTGGTTGCTCAGCTCTTCCAGGCGTGGGCGGATGTAATAGAAGGCTCCCATGTTGCGGGGCTCTTCCTGGCACCAGATCCATTTCTTCTGGGCGCGTGGGTATTTGGCGACGATGCCTTTGAGCATCTCGTAGTTCAGTGGGTAGAGCTGCTCCACGCGGATGATTGCGGCGTTCTTGATTTTGTTCTTCTCGCGGAAATCGAGCAGATCGTAATAAACCTTTCCGGAGCAGAAGATGAGGCGAGTGACACGTTCAGGGCTGATGGTTAGCAACTCGTCGTCCAGCACTTCCTTGAAGTGGGAGCCGGCAGCCATGTCGTCCAGCTTCGACACGCAGCGTGGGTGACGCAGCAGGCTCTTGGGCGTCATGACGACGAGTGGCTTGCGGGTGTCACGCTTCACCTGGCGGCGCAGGGCGTGGAAGTATTGAGCGGGGGTGGTGAAGTTGCAGACCTGCATGTTGCCACCCGCGCAAAGTTGCAGGAAGCGCTCCAGACGAGCGCTGGAGTGCTCAGGGCCTTGGCCCTCGTAACCGTGCGGGAGCAGGAGGGTCACGTGGCTGGGGCGCTGCCACTTGCTTTCGGCGGAGGCGATGAATTGGTCGATGATGACCTGGGCACCGTTCACGAAGTCACCGAACTGGGCTTCCCAGCAGATGAGCATGTTTGGGGTCAGGAGGGAGTAGCCGTAGTCAAAACCGAGCACGGCAGCCTCAGAAAGCAGGGAGTTGTAAACGCAGAAGCGTCCTTGACCTTCTTCCAAGTTGTTGAGCGGGATATGGCGCTCACGGGTTTCCGTGTCGTAGAAAACGCAGTGACGGTGACTGAAGGTGCCGCGGCGCACATCCTGGCCGGAGAGGCGCACGCCGTGCTTTTCGGTAAGCAGGGAACCAAAGGCCAAGGCCTCGGCAGTGGCCCAATCGACGCCTTCGCCAGTCTCGATGGCCTTGGCTCGTGCGGCCAGGAAGCGCTTGGCGATCGTGGGGTGCAGGTGGAAGCCTTCCGGGGCCTCCAGCAGCTTTTTGCCAATGCGATGAAGCTGCTCTTTTTCCACACCGGTGGGGATGACATTGTAGTCATAAGCCTTCTGGGGCTCGACCGCGAATCCATCAAAAGGATTGCCTCCGGTGTTCTTTTCTTTGCTGGCTAGGTCGGTCACTCCTTGCTCAAGTTCGTCCTCCAGCTCTTTTTGGAGCGCATTGGCACCGGGCTCATCGAGCACGCCGTTTTGCAGCAGCTCTTGGCGGAAGAGGCTAGCGGTGGAAGGATGCGAGCCGATGGTGCGGGCCATGTTTGGCTGAGTGAAAGCGGGCTCGTCGGTTTCGTTATGGCCATAGCGGCGGTAACAAACGATGTCGATGAACACATCACGTCCAAATTTTTGACGGAAGTCGAGGGCCAAGCGGGCAGCGGCGGCGACTTCGAGCGGACAGTCGCCATTCACGTGGATCACGGGAGCGTCGATGAGCTTGCCGACGTCGGTGCAGTAGGTGGTGGAGCGAGCATCTGCGGGCAGGGTGGTGAAACCGATCTGGTTGTTCACCACGATGTGGATGGTTCCGCCGGTGCAGTAGCCGGGCAGCTGGGAAAGGTTCAGCACCTCAGCCACGATGCCCTGGCCAGCGACTGCTGCATCGCCATGGATCAGGATGGGCAGCACTTGGCCGCGTTGGGTCGTATCGCCCAAGAAGCGCTGGCGAGCACGGGCCATGCCTTCCACGACAGGATCGACGGCTTCCAGGTGACTGGGGTTCGGGGCGAGCATGATGGCGACCTTATCGCCGCTGCGGGTGTCACGCACGGTTTGGAAACCCAGGTGATACTTCACGTCACCATCGCCACCCACGGTGTCGGGCACGTAGTTTTCGCTGAATTCGTAGAAGAGCATCTCCAGTGGCTTGCGGAGGAAATTCGCCAGCACGCTGAGGCGTCCACGGTGGGCCATGCCCATGACGATTTCTTTGCCGCCATGCAGGGGCAGATTTTCGAGAATGGTTTCCAGTGCCACGAGCATGGATTCTCCACCTTCGACCGAGAAGCGCTTCTGGCCGACGAAGCGACGATGCAGGAAGCGCTCGAAGGTCTCGGCCTCCAGCAGCCAGCGCAGGGCATCGACTTGAGATTCCTTGGAGGGCGTGGGGTCAAAGGTGCGGTTCTCGATGCGTTCGAGCAGCCAGCCACGCACTTCTGGGTTGTGAATGTGCATGAACTCGAAGCCACTGCGGCCGCAATACACACGGCGCAGTTCTGCCAGGAAGTCGCGCAGCTTCATCGTCTGACCGCCACGGAACATGTGGGTCTGCACGTCGCGATCCAGGTCAGCTTCGGTGAAGCCAAGCGCCTCCAGGCTTAGCTCAGGGGCGCTTGGGCCGGTTTTGCTGAGTGGGTCCAGGTGCGCCTCGCGGTGGCCGAGGGAGCGAAAAAGCAGCAGCGCATTGGTGACGCGCATGCGGAAATTGAGGGCTGACTCGGAGAGCGTAGCTTCCCCTGCCGTCGAGCTTGCCGCAGTGCCTTGGGACGCTTTGCGTTTGGCGAGTTCAGCCATGCCAAGTTCAAAGCCTTCAAAGAATGACGCCCAGTTGGCATCCACCGAGGAGGGATCTTTGCTCCAGGCTTGGTATTGATTTTCGAGGAGATCTTGGTTCGCGCGGAACGGCAGCGTGGCACTCATGGGGGGACTTTGGGGAGCGTCAGATTGGTGGGAATCAACTCAGTTGCAACCTTGGAAAGGATGGATTTGCATCCTTTCCTTGTGAACTTGCCTGAATGAGCACCCGGCTCCATGGATGGTCCAACCGGTTTTTCTCATGATTTTGCGTTATGTTTCCCTGCTTTTTGGCCTGCTGACGAGTTTTGGTCACACTGCCGAGCCTCCAGGCCAGTGGTATTCTCCAGATCCGAATGGCAAACCCTGGCGGCATGAGGCTACGGGCCTGACTTTTCCCAGCACGTTGGGCACGCACCGTCTGGCGGGGGAGTTCCGCTTCAGGGAGGGTGTAGGGCGATTCATCCGCTACGAAAGCCTGGAGGAGCGCTCCCGCAGCGACATTTTCTTTTTCCCGGCTTCGGACAAAGAGATCTCGGTGGAGGAGCGCCAGCGTCTGATTTTGCAGGAGCTGGATCGAGTGGTGAAGGACGTCCAGGCCATGGTGCAGGCCGGCCGCTACAAGAACCTGAAGGTCAACCCGGTCGGCACGGGCGGGGTGGAGCTGTGGCAAATGGATGCCCTGCCTATGGCGGCTCAGCTGTGTGAAATGACACGTGTGGCTCAGACGCCCAATGGCACGGAAGAGGCGATGGTGAAGCAGTGGACGGGCATCCTTTACCTGAAGGGCTACCTCATCACCATCCGCCAGATGCGCTCGGCTACCCCTGAGGACGACGGCGCAGCGGGCATGCAGGCCTTCACCTCACTGGTGCTGAAGGTCATCAAGGACCCGCCTCTGCGGCAGGGGGTGTCTGCGCTGATCGAGCTTTACTTGCAGGACCCTTTTTCGGAAGACAGCGTGCAGGCCACGGCGGCGGTGCTGGCCTACCTCAAGGGAGCTACGGATCTACCCATCAGCATCCCGGAATACCCGATCCAGGACTGGCTGGAGGTCTGCAAGAAGCAGGTTCCTGGCACGGAAGAGCATCTGCTCCGTGGCTTCATGCTGGGCTCGGCCAAGCGTGCCTTCGCGGGGGGAAACGCGCGCGATTGCCTGAATGCGGGCGCGGCTCAGTTTGCCAAAATCTACCGTGAACTGTTGGCGAAGCATCCCTCGCTCAGCGTGCCTGGCATGGATGCCTTTCTGTCTGCGGCGACGGAAGGCAGAGGCGCCGACTGGTTGCTGTCTTACTCAGGCGGGCGCTGAGTTGGCTCATTCACGCCGCACCGCCTCCAGCAGTCGCCCGCGCAGAGCTGCGGCGACGGCTATGCCACAGGTGATCAGGCCGAAAGCCAAGATGCCCAGCAGCAGGCTGGCCAGGAAACCCACAGGCAAATCGCCGCCGCCCTGCATCAGGCCTGGCCAGACGGCGATCAGGGCACTGATCACGCCAAGCACGAGCCCGACGATGAGCAGCGCGACGTGCTCACCCAAGACCAGCCGCCGCAGCGCTGCTGGCAGAAAGCCCAGGGCCTGCATCAGCCCCAGCTCCCCGCGCCGCTCCAGCACATGGCGGGCCACCAGCACGCCCAGCCCGGCAGTGCCCAGCAGCACGCCCAGGCCGCCCAGGATGGTGAAGATGCCAATGTATGTGTTTTGCACGGCCAGGAAGGACTCCAGCCGCTGCTTCGCGGGCTCCAGCGCTAGGCCGCGCTGCTGAAGCTGGCGCGTGAGGTGCTCGCCCACCTGCACCACCTTGTCCGCCGGGCAGTCGATGAGGAAAAAGCGGTAGCCAGCGGCGTCCGGGTAGGCTTGCAAAAAGGCCGCCTCGCTGGTGATCATCTTCCCCTGAAGCACGGAGCCGCCGAGCAGGCCGATTAGCTCGATGGCATAGGTTTTCCCGGCGGCGTCCTGGTAGTCCACGGCATCGCCAACGCCTTTTCCCAGCCCCCACATGGCAGTAGCCTGGTCGGCGATGGCGGTGGTGGAGAGATCATCCCAGCCAAGGCCACCCACAAACCGGAAGCGGCCCGCCAGCCGTTCTGGGTTCACGCCGACGAGCACCGGTTTTTGCGCGCGGTTGAGGTTCAGGCAGCTCGCGTCATCGCCTTCGCGCACGCGGAAGGGCACGATGGTCACGCCCTTCATCAGCTCCTCATCCAGGCTAAAGGCCTCCTGGCCTGCCGGACTATTCAGATCCTCGTAGATGGGCAGGGAAGATTCACCGATGAGCGCAAAGCCACCGGTGCCAGAGTCGGGCTTTGTCGCATCACCTGCGCTCATGCGGAAGGCATTCACGGCCGTGACCAGAAAGATGCCGCCTGCCATCATGCCGATGACCGCTAGGCTGCGGGAGGGACGGCGGGAGATGTTTCTCATGCCGATCTGCGTCAGCGTCTGCGCCAGCGTGCCGCGATCTCGCCGCATCCAGGCTCCGGCGAGCAAGAGACCCGCGATCATCAGCATCAATCCACTGACGAAAAACATGCCCGCGACGGCTTCGGGGGCTTGTGCAGATTTCGCGCCTAAGACGAGACCTAGCGAGAGCGCAATCAGCACCCAGGGCAACGCACGGCGCAGGGCCGTGACCCGGCCTCCGGGCACTGCAGTCGCATGGTCACCACTCCAGAGTTCACGCGGAGTTTTGGCAAACATGCGTCGGCTGGCCCAGCCAAGCGTGCCGAGCACGACAAGGAGTGAGCCAACTGCTGCGCTGATCTGCGTGGTGGGACTGGCCGCATAGATCAGCGGCAGCCCCTGCGCTGCGCCTGACCAGGCTCCACGCAGCCCGGCCAGAGCCGCTTGGGTATAACCAACACCACCTGCTAGCCCTGCTGCGGTGCCTAGGATGGCGATGACTCCAGCCTCCCCCAGCAATGCCCGGCGCACCTGCTGCTGGGTCCAGCCGATGGCCAGCAGCAGGCCGACTTGCGAGGCACGGCGCTCCAGCGTGAACAGAAACAGCAGCGCTGCAAAAACGAGCGCAGCAGCGATGAGGAACAGGCTCAGCCCAATGAACAACCCACCGAAGTCCACGCTGCCTTTCGCCGCTGCATCGGCGTCTTTTTTGAAGGCTCGTGGCACCAGACCGATGTCGGCCAGCCGCAAGGTCGAAAGCAGCTCTTGGCGCAGCGCGGCTTCATCCTGGCCGGTGTCGGCAAAGCGGATGGCGGTCAGGTTGCCAAAGCGATTGCCCCACAGCTTTTGCCCTTCCGCGAGGCTGATGAAGCCCTTCGGCGTGCCCTTGTAGTCATCCCAATACTTCTCGTCCTTGTCGCGGATGGCCTTCATGTCCATCGGGATGCCGGGCTCCCAGTCGCGGCAGTTGTCCACGTCTGACACGCCAGGAAATTCCGGCGTCCAGGCGCGTGTCACCTCTGGGTCTGTCATGGGCAGGATGCGGCTCACCTTGAACTTCGCGCTCTGCTGCTTCAGCTCGCGACCGAGCCCGACGACGAAGTAAAACACCTCCACCTCATCCCCTATGGTCAGCTTTTGATCCTCGGCCAGCCATTGGCTGATGGCGATGCCTGGCTCTGGGCCAGCGATGCGATCCACCGCCGTGATCATCGAGTAGGGCGTGCCGCCTTGGGCCGACTTTAGGCCATTGACCAGATAGGTCAGCACTCCGTAACTGCCTGGTCTTTCCAGCAGCGGGTTGGCTAGGCTTGCGTCCAAAAAGACACGGCGCGTGCTCACCTCCCACTCCTTTTGGCCGCCCGAGACTCGTGTCAGCTTTAGCCCCAGGTCTTCGAGTGACTTTTGCTTCTCCCAGGCATCCGTCGGCATCTCGGCAGCGCTGCTGAGGGCAGCGTTCACTTGCCCATCCATTTCCAGCTGCACTTGCAGGTCCTCCAGACCCACGAAGACCGTCTCCGGCGTGATTTGGGAGGCGATGAGCTGGAAGCCGCCGAACTCCTCTGCTGTGACAATGCCGCCTACCTTGCGGCGCAGGGACACGTCTTGGTTGGTCGAGCCGGAAAGCGGTGCATCGCGGGAAATGGCGCTGGGTCGTTCCAGGCGCACGATGACCGTATCGCCGACACGCAGGTTCAATCGTCGGGCCAGGGGTTCATTCACGAGGACATCGCTGCGGGCGATGGCTTTGGTGGCACCGCTGGCGCTCATTTTCCAAAAACCTGTCTCCACCCCCAGGACTTGCGTGCCATTGACGCGCGTTTTGCCATCCGCCGTGGCCGCAGAGCCTAGGGCGATGATCAGCGGCTCACTGCCTGCCTTTTTCACCAGATCCGTGGTGAACCAGCGGTCGCCGCCCAGCAGGCCGGACTGGACCTTTCCCAGACGCAGTTCCGCCACCCGGCGCAGGCTAGCCCGCACGGAATCCCCCACCAGCAGGGAGCCGCTAAGGATGGCCGAGGCCAGGAACGCGCCCAGCAGCAGGCCCAGATGGCCGCGCCAGTAGTGGCGTGCGGAAGAGAGGATGAAGCGGGTCAGGGTCATGCTGGGAGTACGCATAATCAGCGGCCATCGCACGCGGAAGTTATGTTCGGCCTGATGTCCCGCGCCCATGGTGCCGCGCCTGACAAACCATCCATCATGATGCGCTGGCGGCCCCTTCCAAAGTTTAACCAGAGCTGAATCGGCCTGCTGCAAAGGGTACTTTGCTCCATTCATGCAGACACAGGCAGAAAGGAGTCGCAGATGTGGCGGAAAAAGTGACAGGCTTGTCAGGTTCCGCTTTGACTTCGAGTTAGACGCCAGATTAGGTCCGCCATGGTAAGCAAACATTCATCCCTCAAATGACCCCCGTCTCCCGCGTCTTCACCTCCCTCCGCCGCAGCCTTTCCGCTGCGGCTTTTTCTTGGCTGCTTCTTGGCTCGGCCTCCGCGCAGGTGGCGGCTGTTTATAACAATGCGGCGGATGTTCCGGTGACGGCGGCCGGCTACACGGCCTCCGGGGCGGTGAATTTCACCCTGAACTTCGCGCCGCCGGTGGGGACGAAGCTGAAGGTGGTGGAAAACACGGGGCTGGGCTTCATCAGCGGGGCTTTCAGCAATCTGGCGCAGGGGCAGGACGTCACCTTGACCCACGGCGGGAAAAGCTACGAATTCGTGGCTGACTACTATGGCGGCACGGGGAACGATCTGGAGCTGGTCTGGAAGAAGACCAGGCTCATCGGCTGGGGAGGTGGGGGCAAGCAGTTGGGCGTCGATCCTGTTTCCACCCTGAGCATCAATCTCCCGCGCTTTGTGGATACCACAGGCGGGGAGCTCACCGGGCGGACGATTCTCCAGGTGGCGGCCGCCTTTTACAGCACGCATGCCCTGACTTCCGACGGGCGGATTTTGTCTTGGGGAGAGGGCAGTGTCAGCACGATGGGAAATGGCTCCACGGAGTCGCTGGACTTTCCGCAGGCCATGCCGCAGACGGGCGCGCTGGCGGGCAAGACGGTCGCGGCCATCTCGGCAGGCCTCACCCATGTGGTGGCGCTCTGCTCAGACGGCAGCGTGCTGGCCTGGGGCAGGAGCTTTTATGGCCAGGTGGGTGACGGCACCACGACCGCCCGCACCAGTCCGGTGCTGATCAATGGCGGGGCGCTGGCCGGGAAGACGGTGGTGGCCATCTCCGCCGGGGAAGACCACACACTCGCCCTTTGCTCAGACGGCACGCTGGCAGCCTGGGGCTTTGGTGCCAATGGCCGTCTTGGCACTGGAACGACGACCAACCAAACCAGCCCCGCGCAGGTGGTGGTGACTGGTGCGCTGGTGGGGAAAACCATCGTTGGCATTGGCGCGGGTGGAGCTTTCTCTGCGGTGCTGTGCTCCGATGGCACGGTGGTGACCTGGGGGAATGATCAATATGGCCAGCTGGGCGCTGACGGCAGCCACTCGCTAGTGCCCCTTCAAGTGAGCACAGGCGCGGGCTCGGCGCTGCAAGGCAAGCTGGTGAAGGCCATCGCGGTTGGCACGACTCAGGTCTTGGCACAATGCACGGATGGCACCCTGGTGGGCTGGGGCATTTTCGGCGGCGATGGCGCCGCGAACGGCACGCGGAACTACACCCCCGTGGCGGTGAACACGAGCGGCGTGCTGGCGGGCAAGACGGTCCGCTCCATCCACTCTGGCACAAACCACCACATGGTCTTCTGCACGGATGGCAGCATCGTGGGTTGGGGAGACGGAAATGAGGGCACGCTGGGAAATGGCGTGAACAGCGTGCAGACTCTGCCGGTCTTGACCAACACCAGCATGCTGGCCTCGGATGACCGCGTGATGGGTCTGGGGAAAAATGCCGCTTCCTTCAACAACTTCGCCATCGTGGGCTTCTCCGGCCTGCCGGACATCGCGGTGGAGGTCACGGGTGGAGCCGGGATCAACTCAGGAGCCACACTGCCCTTTGGCGTCGAGGAACTATCCTTTAGCAAACCCATCGGCCTGACCTTGCGGAACACGGGCAGCGGCCCGCTGAACATCTCAAACATCGCGCTCAGCGGGGTGGATGCGGCGGACTTCAGCATCAGCGGCATCACTCTGCCGCTGAATCTGGCCCCGGACGGCAGGATAAACTTTGTGGTCTCCTTCGCCCCAGGCAGTGCTGGCGCGAAAAATGCCACCCTGACCCTCAGAAGCACCGACGCCGATGAAGATCCCTTCACGCTGTCTCTCACTGGAACGGGACAGGCGCTGGACGCCACGCCGCTGAATGCCACCTACACCACGGGCGCGGAGGTGCCGGTGACCGCCGCCACCTACACGGCGGAGGGCCGCCCGATCAACTTGACCTTCAACTTCCAGCCCGCCATCGGCACCAAGCTCACGGTCATCAACAACACCGGCCTCGGCTTCATCCGCGGGGCCTTCACGAACCTCCGCCAAGGCCAGCCGGTGACCATCACTTACGATGGTCAGGACTACCATTTCGTGGCCAACTACTTTGGCGGCACCGGCAACGACCTGGAACTCGTCTGGGCCACCAACCGCCTCGCCGCGTGGGGTTACAGTGCGAATCATCTGGGCGTGACTCCGCCTGCCGCCAGCGATCTCTCCACTCCACGTGCTGTGGGCCAGGCCGGTGGCCCGCTGGAGGGCAAGGCCATCCTCAGTGTCTCCGCCGGTTACTGGCACAGCGTGGCTCTGCTGGCAGACGGCACCCTGCTGAGCTGGGGCCTGAACCACCAAGGCATGTTGGGGAATGGAACGACCACGTCGGGAGCGTTTCCCGCCCCTGTGCTGCAAAACGGCGTGCTAGCTGGGAAGCGTGTGGCGGCCATCTCCTGCGGCAGTTTTCACACCCTGGCCCTGACTTCCGATGGCCTCATCGCCGCCTGGGGTGGCAACAGCTTCGGCCAGCTCGGTGATGGCACGACGGACCACCGTGACGCCCCCGTGTTCGTCAACACCCTCGGTGCCCTGGCGGGGAAAACGGTCGTCGGCATCTCCGCAGGCTACTTCCACTCCATGGCCCTGTGCTCAGACGGCACCCTGGTCTCCTGGGGCACCGGCCCGCTGGGAGATGGGACAAGCAACAACAGCACGCTGCCCGTGGTGGTGGCTGTGGAAGGCAGCGCCCTGGTGGGCCGCACCCCCATCCAGGTCAGCGCGGGCAGTTCCCACGGCATGGTGCTCTGCTCTGATGGCACCGCCGTGGGCTGGGGCTCTAACACCTACGGCCAACTCGGCATCAGCCCCTCCGCGAACCCCGTCTATCTGGCCCGGGCAGTCTTTACCGGCACCGGGTCTGCTTTGCAGGGGAAGACGATCAAATCCATCTCCGCCGGTTCGGCTGAAACCACCGCCCTCTGCACGGATGGCACCCTCGTATCCTGGGGACTCTACACCGGAGACGGCACCAGCGACCAACGGGGCATTCCAGTGCTCGTCAGCACCGCCACCGCCCTTTCTGGGAAGACCGTGGTGGCCCACACCGCCCGCTACAACAATAAGAGCGCCCTTTGCAGTGATGGCAGCCTCGTCGGCTGGGGTTACAATGAACAAGGCGGTGTCGGTGACGGCACCTTCACCGACCGGCTTTCTCCCGTGGCGGTGAATTCCAGCGTGCTGCTGGCCGGTGAGAAGTTCAGCGCCCTCGCCCAGGCAAGCGGTGGCGGCCATGGTCTGGCGGTCATCGCCTCCCCGCAGACGGTGGAAATCGTCGTCGAGCAGCCTGCGGACACCGGCCTCACCGATGGCAGTTCCACGGTGGCCTATGGGTCTGTGCTGGTAAACACCAGTGAATCCAAGACCTTCACCATCAAGAACACCGGCAACACCTACCTCACCGGCCTCACCATTTCCATCGACGGGCCGGATGCCGATGACTTCGATGTCACCACCGTGCCCGTCGCCCCGGTCATCGCAGGAGCCAGCACCACCTTTGTCTTGCAGTTCAATCCCACCACCCTGGGCAGCAAGACCGCCGCCCTGCACATCAGCAGCAACGACTCGGACGAAGACCCCTTCGACATCGCCCTTAGCGCCACCAGCTTCGGCATTCCCGAGATCGACGTGCAGGAAGTCGTCGGCACCTCCTTCCCCAGCGGCGGCACGACGGACTTCGGCAACACCATCGTCGGCAGCGGCAAGGTCAAAACCTTCACCGTGCTGAACACCGGCTCTGCACCGATCACAGGTCTCAGCGCGGATTTATCGTTGGGAGACTTCATCATGAACACTCCGCTCGGATCACTGACGCTCGATCCCGGAGCCAGCACCACCTTCAGCGTGCGCTTCCAGCCTGGCGGCGCAGGTGCCGCCACGGGAACACTCGAACTCTCCAACAACGACGAAGACGAAGACCCCTACGTCATCAACTTCACCGGCAACGGCGTGCCCGTGAGTGCCCCGGAGATCGCTGTCATCCATGATGCCGAAGACGATGTGGAACTCGCAGACAACACCGGCAGCCTTTCCTTCGGGCCCACGGAGATCGGCGTCGGTGAAACCTTCACCTTCGTCATCCGCAACAACGGCACCGCCAGCCTCACCGGACTGGCCTTGAGCAAAACCGGGGCAAACGCCGCCGACTTCATCCTCAGCCCGCTCAGCACCACCACGCTCGGCTTTGAAGGCTTCACGACCTTCACGGTGAACTTCCTCCCGACTGCGGTCGGGACGCGCAACGCCACCGTCCGCATCGCCAGCAACGACGCGAACGAGAACCCCTTTGACATCATCCTCACAGGCGTCGGCACCATGCCTGAAATCGATGTCCAGGGCCCTGGGCCTGTGGCGATCGCCGATGGGTCTGGCACCGCGAACTACGGCACAGGACTGCCCGTGGGCACGGCCGTGGACCGCACGTTCACCATCCGCAACTTGGGGACGGCGGCGCTCAACCTTTTCGGAACGCCCGTGATTGACGGCGTCAACGCCGCCGACTTCCAGTCGCTGGGTTATGGCTCGGCCTCCGTGGCTCCTGGCGGTTCCACCACCCTGACCGTGCGCTTCACGCCCTCAAGGTCAGGCGCGCGCAATGCCGCCATCCACCTCATCAACAGCGACAGCAACGAGAACCCCTACGACATCAAGCTCACAGGCACGGCGGTCGGTCCGGAAATCAGCATCGAACAGCCTGCTGCCACCGTGCTTGTGGACGATGTCAGCACCGTGAACTTTGGCCCCGGCCTGCAGGCCGCCAATATCTCCCGCACCTTCACGATCAAGAACCCGGGCGGCGCCGTCCTCAACACCATCTCCGCAGGCATCACCGGAACCGATGCGGCGAACTTCAGCGTCACCACCGCCCCGCCGGCCACGCTGGCCGTCAATGGCACCACCACCTTTGTCGTGCGCTTCACCCCGAATGCGCTGCGCGTCTTCAACGCCACGCTGCGGGTGGCGAGCAACGACTTTGACGAAAACCCCTTCGACATCGGCATTACGGGAGAGGGCGTTGAAACCCTGACACCATCGTTTGATGCGCATCCCCAGAGCCAGATCATCGCCCTCGGCGCCCCGGTCACCTTCACCAGCATCGTGGACTCACCCACGCCGGCCACGAACCAATGGCGTCGAGGCACCACCACGTTTGTATCCATCGGCGGGGCCACCGGCGCCAGCCACACGATTGCCGCCGTCAAATTGAGCGACGCCGCCGTGCTCTACAGGAACCGCGCCACCAACGCGGCCGGCTTCACTGACAGCAACACGGCGGCCCTCACTGTCGTTGACCGCAGCTCGAAGAACTTCAACCTCGCCGCCGCAGCCAAGGCCACCTTCACCGTCAGCGCCGCCACGACCGCAGGCACCACACTGACCTATGTCTGGCTCAAAGATGGCGAACCACTGCCTTTGAGCACGCGCTATGTCGTCGGCCCGCCGAACCAGCTCGTCATCAACACCCTGGATCCCGACGATGCAGGCACCTACACGTGCGAGGTCACCGGCCCCGGCGGCACTCTCGCGGGTGGAAACAATGTGCTGACCATCTTTGACGAAGCTCCTGTCATCACGCCCAACCCCGTCGTCATGGATGAAGGCATCGTCAGCGGCGACTACAGCTTCTTCATCCCGCTGGACCCCACGAAGGGCACGGCCACCACCTTCACCGCCAGCCCGCTGCCCGCCGGCCTGAAGCTGAATGCCACCACCGGTGAGATTTATGGCAAGCCCACCACATCCAGGGTTTCCCCGCCCTACAGCCTCACCGTGACTGCGAAAAACAGCATCAGCACCTCCACCGCCACGGCCACCCTCATCGTGCGGCCGCTGACCACGGGCGCCGATGGCGATTACGTCGGCATCATGGCCCGCAGCCCGCTCAATGGCGACCTCGGAGGCCGTGTCGAATTCAAGATCACCACCACGGGCAGCTACTCAGGAAAAGTCATCCTTGGCTCCAAGAGCCACAGCTTTCCCTCAGGCCTCAGCATCACCACCCTCCCAGGCAATGCCGATGTGACGGGGAACGCCACCATCACCCGCGCGCCCCTGCCGCCGCTCACGGTCACCTTCACCATCAACACCATCAGCAGGCGCATCACCAGCGGCAGCATCAGCAGCACCGGCCTCGGTAGCGCCAGCTTCACCGGCTGGAAGAACACCTGGAACACCGGCAACCAGTCCACGCAGTATGACGGCTACTACACCTTCTCCATGGACGTGCCCCTGCCGCTTGCGGCTGATGATGACATCCCCCAGGGCTTTGGTTACGGCTCATTCAAGGTCGGCCTCAGGGGTGAAAGCGTGATCGTCTCAGGACAGACAGCGGATGGTGAAAAATTCACCTCCAGCACCTTCCTCGGCCCGGACGGCGACCTGGCCATTTTCGACGAACTTGCCTCCAAGGGCAGCCTTGCCGGCTTTCTGGACATCGTGCCCGGCACCGGCCCGGGCTTCAGCAACAACACCCTGGCCCTCTCCCCGACCTTGTCCCGGCCGGAAAGCACCGCCGCCAGCGCCAGCACCTACAAAGACGGCTTCTCCCCATTCTCCACCGTCGTCACAGGCGGCACGTATCTGCCCCCTGCGGCCAACGCCATCGTGCTGGGCAAACCCACCCCAGCCGTGGCGAACAATGCCGCCATCGCCTTCTTTGACGCAGGCATCGGCGGGCCTCCTTCACGTGCTGACCGCCGCATCTCGCTGATCCCCGGGACCAGCCTCACCATCGCCGCCAGCGGCCCCGCCTTGACCACGGTGAAGATCGCCACGGCCACGGGCCTCTTCAGCGGCAGCATGTCCCTGACCGACGCGCACCCAGTGACCCCTGGAGCCAAACCCATCGTCCGCAAGCCCACGTTCCAGGGCATCATCGTCCGCACCCAGGCAGGCCCCCAGGCCGGCCATGGCTACATGCTCCTCCAGCAGCTGCCACGGCCCGTCTTCCCCCAGCCTGCGGTGCAGCCGGTTCTTTCCGGCGGCGTCATCATTGAGTGATGACCGCCTGGCAGCGGAAAGTCACACCACGCCACAGCCTGCGGCAGCTTTGCCCTGGCTGTGGCCGGCCGCTTTTTGCCGAAACAGGGCTGCCCAGGCCGCGCCCCGCCTCACGGCTGCCCTGGCTCGTGCCCCAGGATAGCCTCCGTCATGCGCAGGGCCTGCACGTTCGGCAGCACCTCATGCACGCGGAAAAGGCGCGCGCCCAGCTCCCGCAGATGGGAGGTGAGCGCCACCGTGGGCCAGTCGCGCGCGGCGGGGTCGGCATTGCCCAGCAGCTGGCCGATCATGCTTTTGCGTGAGACGCCGGCCAGCAGCGGGCGGCCCAGCGCCATCATGTCCGGCAGGCCGTGCAGCAGCCGCAGGTTGTGCTCCAGCGTCTTGCCAAAGCCGAAGCCGGGGTCCAGCACGATGCGCTCCGCCGCGATGCCCTGGCCCTCCAGGGTGCGCAGGCGCTCCTGGAAAAAAGCCGTCACCTCCGCCAGCACATCCTGGTACACCGGCTCGCGCTGCATGGTCTGCGGCGTGCCGGCCATGTGCATGACGATCACCCCCGCCCGGCTGTCCGCCGCCACGCGCGCCATCGCCGCATCGCCGCGCAGGCCGGTCACATCGTTGATGATGTCCGCCCCGGCCTCCAGCGCCGCGCGGGCCACGGCGGCCTTCATGGTGTCGATGGAAATCAGCGCGCGCGTCACCGGCCGCAGCGCGCGGATCACCGGCAGCACCCGGCGCAGCTCCTCCGCCTCCTCCACGGGCGCGGCCCCTGGGCGGGTCGATTCCCCGCCGATGTCCAAAATGTCCGCCCCCTCGGCGGCCAGCTTCAGCGCATGCTCCACCGCCCGGCCATGGTCCAAAAAGCGCCCGCCATCCGAAAACGAATCCGGCGTCACATTCACGATGCCCATGATCATCCCGCGCCGGGAGAGGTCGTGCGCGGTGCAGTGAATGTGCCAATCAAGGGTCATGCCCGCACTCCAGCCCTGGCGGTCGTGTTTGTAAAGCAGCAGCCGCCTGATACGACCGGATGAAGCCAAGCCAGCCGCCTCTGCGGAGCCGGGAGCTATCAGCAGTGTCGCTTCATCCACCGATGACAGCGCTGGGGAGTTTCATGCATCCGCAGGCTGTGGTTGTGCGGCGTTGTTTGGCAGGTTGAATTTACCTTCGGCAGCTTTTGTTTTCCCTGGGTTGCAAACAGAGTCGGCTTTTGAGAACACCGCAGCGGCTATTGCTATTTATGCAGCCACTTTTTCTACCTCTGCGGCCGCTTTTTGGGGGTCTGTTTTCAAAGCAGCTGCCCAAAAAGCCGTTGCAGCCTAGAAAAAAGCCGCTGCATAACATCACCCAGCGACTGCAATAAACTATTGAGCCCTAGCATAGACCCAAAAAGCTGAATGACAGCGCCTTGCAGCCATGTCAGCCACGGCAAAAGCCATTGCATCTTAGAAAAAAGCCGCTGATTCGCCAAGAAAAGCCGCCGCAACCTGGCTTGCAGGCATAGGAAAGCTGGCCTGAGCGGAATCGCCGCCCTAGCAGGCCGTTGGGGCCGTCTTCCCCAGCACCAGCACGCGGAAGCTCCGGCCCATGATGCCGGGGTGGGTCAGGGATTGAAACTGACGCAGCAGCGCGCGGGTGGCGGCATCAGGCGGCCGCCCCTCCAGGCTGGCCAGCCAGGGCATGGCCAGCTTTCCCAGCCAGCGGCCCTGGTGCTCGTAGCCCAGCACCGGCATCCCGAGCGTCTCCGCCGCATGAATCAGCCGGGTGAAGGGCACGTGCGTGGTCAGATCGCACTGGCCCAGCTCCTCCAGCACGCGGTCGTCCATCTGATGCTGATAGTAGCGGCGCAGGGTGCCCTGGCTGCGCTCCGGCGTGAAGAGTTCCTCGGCATCCAGGCCATAGTCGGCGATGCAGACCGCGCCGTGAAAGGGCGCTGCGGCGATCTCGCGCAGCCAGGCCAGCGCCGCCAGCGGCACCTCCAGGACATGCCCCGGCTGCAGCTGCGTGGGCAGGCTGGCGATTTCCTCAGCCAGGCCGCTGTCGGGCGGTTCTGGGGAAAAAAAGAGGCCGCCGCCGGCATCCGCCCGCACGCGCAACTCCTGCCAGGCTTCACCACTCCAGCGCAGCAGATGCACCGGCATCGCATCCAGCAGTTCATTGCAGACAAACAGCGCCGGAAGCCCGCCTGAAGCCGCGCCGAGATTCACCTGGTCCAGGGAGTCCACCCAGCGCACGCGGCCGCGGTGCGCGGCCAGTTTTTCCTGCTGCACCACGCGGTAGCGCGGGTTCGGCTCGACGATGCAATAGGGGAACTCGCAGGCCTCCAGGATGTCCAGCGCCAGCTGGCCGTCGTGCGCGGCCTGCTCAATGATCGTGAAAGCCGCCGGTTGGCCCTGCTTTTCCCAGGTTTGCCGGGCTAGCTCCGCGAGCAGTCGCCCATACAGGGGGCCGACGCTGACCGCTGTGTAAAAATCCCCACCGCGTCCGATACGGCGTGGTCCTGGGCCATAATAACCGTGCTCCGGATGGTAAAGCGCCAGCGCCATCACCTCGGCCCAAGCCAAGCCCTCCGGGGATTCGCGAAGACGAGAAAGCAGAAGGTCGTGGAGTGGCGGCATGACGGAAAAAGGAAAAGATGAAGAGGGCTGAGAGTGGCAGGATGGGCTTGGGGGGAAAGGAAAGTTTTGCCTTGGTCGCTCTGCTTCCGCTAGAAGCTGCATTTCCCAACCATGCTCCCGCTCTCCCGCGCCGCCACTGTCGCGCCTGCCGGTTTTAACCGCTGGCTCGTACCACCTGCTGCCATCGCCGTGCACATGTGCATCGGTCAGGTGTATGGCTTTAGCGTCTTCAAAAAGCCATTGGCCCGCGTGCTCGGCGTCACGGCCCCAGCGGCTGGAGATTGGACTGAGGCGGATGTGGGCGTGGCTTACTCCATCGCCCTGGCGCTGCTGGGCCTATCGGCCGCGGTGTTTGGCAAGTGGGTGGAGCGCAGTGGTCCGCGCAAGACGATGCTGGCCAGCCTCGTCTGCTTTTGCACCGGTCTGCTGCTTTCCAGCCTGGCGGTGCGCTGGCACCAGCTGTGGCTGCTGTATGCGGGTTACGGCCTGATCGGTGGCATTGGGTTAGGGCTGGGCTACATCGCACCTGTCTCGACCCTGATGAAATGGTTCCCCGACCGCCCGGGTATGGCCACGGGCATGGCCATCATGGGCTTTGGCGGTGGTGCCCTGATCGGCGGTCCGCTGGCGGAGGAGCTGATGAAGTTTTTTGCCTCAGACACCAGCGTCGGCGCGGGGGAGGCCATGCTGGTCATGGCTGGGTTGTATGCAGTGTCGATGGCCTTTGGCGCGGTGATCGTGCGTGTCCCACCAGAGGGCTGGAAGCCGGAAGGCTGGGTGCCAAAGGCGGCGGTATCGAAGCTGGTCACCAAGGCTAGCGTGTCGGTGGACCAAGCCTGGAAGACACCGCAGTTCTGGCTGCTGTGGGTGGTGCTGTGCATGAACGTCAGCGCCGGCATCGGCATCCTGGGGCAGGCCTCCCCCATGATTCAGGACATGTTTCACGTGACCCCCGCAGCTGCGGCCGGTTACGTCGGGCTGCTCTCGCTGTGCAATCTAGGCGGGCGCTTCTTCTGGTCCTCCATGTCTGACCTGATCGGGCGCAAGGGCATTTACTGCATCTACTTTATCCTCGGTGCCGCCCTGTATGCCAGCGTGCCTTGGACGCAGGGGCAGGGCAGTGTGACGCTCTTCGTGGCGGTCACGGGGCTGATCCTGACCATGTATGGCGGCGGCTTTGCCACCATCCCCGCTTACCTTCGTGACCTGTTTGGGAGTTACCAAGTCGGCGCCATCCATGGCCGACTGATCACCGCCTGGTCCATGGCGGCTGTCATTGGGCCGCAACTGGTGGACCGCCTGTCCGTGGCGAACAAAAAGTGCATGCCACCCGAGCAGGCCTATAACTCGATCTTCCACCTGATGGTCGGCCTGCTCGTCGTGGGCCTTTTGGCCAACCTGCTCGTGCGTCCGGTGGACGCGAAACATCACCTGCGTGATCACGCCTGATTTGCCCATGAAATCCATCTCTCTCATTCTCGCCTGGACCTGGGTCGTGCTGCCGCTGGCTTGGGGGGTCTTCAAGTCGGTGGAAAAATCTTTGCCGCTCTTTGGCCCCTGAGCCTCATGAGCGCCCGCACGCGGCTTGCGCTCGTGCGCAAGACATTGTTGGATGCAGAACCATGACCGCCGACGAACCCCAGGTCGCCCTTTCTGCCGAAGGGCTCTGCTGCCACTTTGGTGACGTGAAAGCCGTGGATGGTGTCGATCTCAAGGTCGGCAAAGGTGAGATCTATGGGTTCCTGGGCATCAATGGAGCGGGCAAGACCACGACGATCCGCATGCTCATGGGCATCATCCCCGCTCAGGCGGGCACGATCACGCTGCTCGGCACTACGACGCGGCGCACGACGGTGGCGCAAAAGCAGCGCATCGGCTACGTGTCGCAGGAGCAGAACTTTTACCCCTGGATGACCTGCCGCACGCTGGGCCGCTTTGTCGGTTCCATGTATCCCACCTGGGATGCGGCGGAGTATGCGCGCCTGTTGGAGATCTTTCAGCTACCGGCCAAGCGCCGTGTCTCCGAGCTGTCAGGCGGCATGAGGGCGAAGCTGGGCCTTGCCCTGGCGCTGGCCCCTCGACCCGATCTGCTGATCCTGGATGAACCCACCGCCGGGCTGGACCCTGTCGCGCGGCGTGAATTCATGCAGATCATCGTGGCGCAGGCCCGGCAGCATGGTCGCACCACGTTGTTTTCCTCTCACCTCGTCGATGAAGTGGAGCGCTGCGCGGATCGCATCGGCATCCTGCATGGGGGCAAAATGCGCTTCGAGGGGCCTCTTCGCACCCTCCAGGATGAAGTGCGTGCCGTTTCGCTGCCTACTGAGGCTTCGCTGCACGTGGGTGCTGAAGTCTGGCAAGAAGAGCCTCAGGCAGAGGGCCTCCGGTTCATTCTCCGGGCCTCAGCCGACTGGTGGAGCCAGTGCCCCTGGCCGACGCAGCGGCTGTCATTGGAGGAAATCTTCATCGCCTGTGTCGGGATTGGGAGGTTGGTGCTGTGATGCTGTTCGGGCTTTTGGAAAAAGAGCTGCGTCAGAATTTGCTGACGCTGGGGGTCATCGTGGCTGTCTGTTTGGCCGCCTCTGCCGCTGTTTTGACAGGTCAGCCTTTGGTCTTCCTCAAGGGCAGCGGTCTCGACCTCGTGTCCTACGTCATGCTGGTCTTTCTGCCGCTGGGCTGTTACGTGTTGGCCGGTAGCATGATCGGTGGCGAGTTTCGCCACAAGACCCAGATCTTCCTGGAAGGGCTGCCTTTGCCACGCTGGCAGATGCTGCTGGTGAAGTTGTTGTTGGGCTTGGCCGCAAGCCTCGGCCTGAGCTGGCTGCTGATCGCCAGTGCATGGTGGCAGGGGCGTGAGTCGGAGAGCATGACGCGCGGCTTTGTGGCGCTGCTGCTGGCCAAATCTGGCGCCTGGGCGGCCTTTGTTTGGACGGTGAATTTCACCCTGGCGTTCCTCGGGCGCTACCGGCTGCCCTTTGCCCTCACCGTGGTGCTTGGCCTTATGATCCTGAATGCCGAAGGCTTCGATGTGGCGGCGCATGGACCGCTGACGCTGCTGGATGCCACCTTTGCCTACGAGCGCCACGTCTGGCCCATCCGTGATCTGGTCATCACCTTCACCTCATCGTGGGCCATCGCCGCCGTGGGGTATCTGCTCGGAAGTGTCCGCCATGCCTCGCTCGCGACCCTGCTGGCGCAGAAAATGTCGAACCGAGAGCGCATCATGCTGAGCCTGCTGGCCCTGACCGCGATCGCAGGCATCGGGCTATCGCATCAGGCACGGCAGGAGACGCAGCCGGTGCATCTGCCGGGCTCAGTGGATTGGAGCCAAGATGGCGTGCGTGTGCAGGTCGCAGCGGCGGTGGAAAACCCGACGCCTGAAGAATGGGCTGCGCTCCAGCGTTGGTCGGAGCAGATCGGGCGCTTTTTTCACGAGACGGCCGCTTGGCTACGACGGCCAGAGTTGCCCCCGATCTACCTCGTGCATCGCCGCGACTACGTAACGGCTCGGCTGGACTGGCAATCGCTCGACTCACGCCAGGGGGTGCTGGTGCGCCTGAATGTCCTGAACAACGATCCAGCAGACGTGCAGCTGCGTGAGGAGCTGCTCAGCAAGGTGCTCCATGCAGCGCTGCACTATCGGCTGAAATTCAAAGGTGATGCCAGTGGCTGGGTGCTGGATGGCTTTGCCCATCGCTGGCCGCGTACGCAGATCCAGCCGCCCGCACCTGCGATGGTGAACCCAGCACTGACGCCTCAGCAACTCGCGGGTTGGCTCAAGGTGCGCCAGGACCTGGGGGAAAAGCAGGCGCGTCAGGTTGCTGCCGTGGCTCTGGATTGCTTGGCAAAAGTGGGCGAGTCACATCAGCGTGACTTTGTTGCTGCCATTCTCGGCAGACAGGTTCCCCACCACAGCGGTGCGCTCCTGCTGGAATGGCTGCACCCGCCTGATGCGCTGCTGCGTCAGCACACAGGGCTCGACTGGCCCCAGTTGGCCGAGCAGTGGAGCCAGGCACTAAGCGTGAAACCCCAACCCGGAGGCGCGTCGAACGGACCTTGATGCTGTTGCGCAAAGAACTCGGTGTGCTGCGCTTTTGGTGGATGTTCATCCTCCTCATCCAGACCCTTGCCATGGCCATGACGGCGATGACCTCCTTTCTGGATAGCGATCCCCTGACGGTGGAGCAGCATCAGGAAAACCTCAGCTCCATCTTGATCTTTGCCGTGGTCATCGGTTTTGGCAGTGTCGCCACCGCCTTTGGGCATGAGCGCGAGCACGATACGCAGCGGTTCTTGGATGGCTTGCCCATCTCCCCCGCTCGGGTCTTTTTCACCAAGACTCTCGCTGCCTACCTCACGGTCATCGGCTGGTACAGCATCGACCTCTGCACCTCGTTGCTCAGCGGTGTGCTGTCGCAAACTTCGCTGAATCCCCATCTGCCCACTTCTTATCTGCTGGGCCTGTATCTGCTGTCGGCGCTGCATGGTTTCGCCGTGGTTGGAGTTGGCTCGGTGCTGGCCTTTGCGGGCCGCTGGTATGCATCGCTGGTGGGATTGCTCATTTGGTTCGGCCTTTGGATTCGATTGCAAGAGTCATGGTGGGCATCGTTGTTCGACGGCATGGAACTCCTCAGCCCAGAGCTGGAAGGCCTTCGGATCAAGTCGCTGGCCTGGACCCCGCTGCTGGGGCATGTCGGTGTGGGGGCTGTGGGCCTGCTGCTCGGCTTTGTCCTTTACGCAGGGCGTGAAGGCTGGCTCTCGCGCTGGATTCAGCTAGCCATGAAGATCAAGCTGGTGCGCTGGAGCGTGAAGTTGGCTCCTGCTGCTGCACTAGCGACTTGGGTGGCGGTGCTGCTCATGGTCAAGGAACAAGAAGACAGCTCGGGTGATACCCAGTCTCGCGATGACAAAGATGCAGTCGCCTCGGCTGCGGGAGAATCCTCGGGCAAGGAGTGGGCATTGTTTCAGCGCCATGAAACGCGAGACTGCGAGTTTCTCTTCCGCGCCACTCAGCGCCAAGACGCGGAGCAGCTCTGGAGTGTCGCGGATCAGGTCTGTGACGAAGCGTTGGAGGCCTTTGGTGGCCAGGGACGCTGGAAGGGGCGTCTCATTGTGGACCTTTCCGCACCAGTAGCCAGTCATGCCGCCGCACAGACGGATTGGACCAAGATCCGCTTTCCGCTGGATGGTCGCCTTCCGCCTGATGCGAGGCCGCATGTGTTGCGGCACGAAGTGACCCATGTGATCATCGAGCAGCTCAGCGATGGACAAGCCCGCAAGCACTTCAATGCCATGCGTGCCTTTCACGAAGGCATGGCCACGCATGTGGAGACTCGTGGCGCGCATTCGGACTATGCTCGGGAGGAGAGAAAGCGCCATCACCAAGCTGCGGCGCTGGCCTGGAGCCGAGGTCCCGTGCCGCTGGATGAGCTGCTCATGGCCGATGATCTCGGACGCCGTCGCGATGAGTTCTTGGTCTATCCGCTGGGCTTGGTTTGGGTCGAATCGCTGATCGAAATCGGTGGCAATGAGATGCCCGCGCTGTTGCTGCAAACGCTGCGGGCCAAGCCACCGAAGCCTGGCCGAGAAGGTCGGGAAGTGTGGCAGCATCTCTTTGCCCAAACGGGCCACTCCTGGGAACGTGCCGAAGCCATCTACGAAAACCGCATGGCAGAACTGGTGAAGCAACATCAAAAGCTCATCGACTCGCTGCCTCGACTGACCGCGCAGGTGAAAAAGAATGCGGGAAACGTCTTGCTCATCCCCTCGCCGAATGCAGCACCCGCTCCAGGGTTCAGCCTGATCTGCATTGTGAAGCCACGCTTCGGACTGCTGCCGCAGCGTGAGCGTTTGGAACTCACCCTTGAAGGTCAGTTTCGTCTGACGGATGAACTTCAGGCCAAAGGCCGACTGCTCTACATGCTAGGCTGGCGCCATGAGGATGAGCGCATGCAAGTTTTCGAGCCCTGGACGGAGCTGACGCTGCCCTCCTCGCCTTGAGCGATGGGGCACGATTGGAAAAATGTCACGCCCAGTGCTGCGCGATCTTCCGCTTCAGAAACTCCACACTCCTGGCGAGCTGCTCCATGCCATCGACGCCATCTTCGATGCTGATCCAGCCGTTGAAGCCTTGACTCTTCAGCTCGGTGAAGATGGCGTCGTAGTCGTTGAGGCCTTTGCCGATCTCGCCGTGGCGGAGGCGTTTGGCGTAGCCTTGCGCACCGCCTTCCTCTTTGCGCAGATCTTCGAGCGTGCCCTCAGCGAGGTAGCGATCACTCGCATGCATGGTGACGACGCGGTGTGAAACACGCTTCAGCAGCTCCAGGGGGTCCTCACCAGCAAGGTAGGTGTTTGAAGGGTCGTAGTTCACGCCGAAGTTCGGGTGATTCACGGCATCGACCAGTTTGCAGAAGACATCCATCTTCTGTGCGAACTCGGGATACTCCCAAAAGTCGTCCTTGTAGTGGTTTTCAAGGATGAGCGTGATGCCGCGCTCCTGCGCATACGGCAGGCAGGCCTGGATAGAGTCGGCGGCGAGCTTCACGCCTTCATCGAGCGTCAACTCAGGCCTGCGCTGGCCGCTGAGCACGCGGCAGTAGCTGCCACCCAGCGTGTGCGTCATGTCGATCCAGCGTTTCTGCTTGGCGATCTCCTTTTCGCGGAAGGCAGCATCGGGATGCGTGAAGTCAGGCGAGCAACACATCATCGGGATGACCTTGCCGGTGTCTTCGACTTCATGGCGAAAGCGCGACCAGTTTTTCTCATCGGCCATCTCCAGGAAGCCTGCATACCATTCGAGGCCCTGCACATCGAGCGTGGAGGCCAGCTTGATCCAATCAGAGACGGTCATCGTCCCTTCTTTGCATAGGGCGACCATGAAGGCTTTCGGAAAGGCGGCGAGTTTGGGCATAAAAGCGAACGTCAGTGAAACGAGGGCAACGAGGAGATTCGTCACTCAACTTGGAATTCGCTAAGTCGATCTGCTCCTGATGCCACGACAAAGTCTAAGCGATCTGCGACATGGCCGCGAGTGGCGCTTGGCAGGACGTGAAAGCTGCGAGGCGAGTGTCGATCGAGTTGGGCTCTTTTTTCTCCCCATCGCTTCACCGATCTGCAAAATCAGGGTTTCATCTCGTTTGAATCATCGTCATGACTTCTTCAGTTCCTCTTCGAATCGGCATCGTGGGTGCCGGCGGCATCGTCAAACAGCGTCACATGCCAGGTCTGCGTGCCTTGGAAGGCATCGAGATCACGGCGGTGGCCAATGCCAATCTGGCCAGTGCAGAGGCGTTTTGTCGTGAGTGTGCTCCAGAGGCCAAGGTTTATCAGCGCTGGGAAGATGTGGTGGACAATGACCAAGTGGACATCGTCTGGGTCGGTGCCCCGCCGGTTTTGCATCATGATGCGGTCTGCTTCAGCCTGGAGTGTGGAAAGCATGTGTTTACCCAGGCGCGCATGGCTGCGACATTGGCGGAAGCTGAGCGCATGTGGGAGGCTGCGATCCGTTTCCCTGAACTCGTGACGGCCATCTGCCCTGCACCACATGGCATGAAACATGGGGCAAGGGTGACGCAGTTGCTGGAACAGGGGGCGATTGGCCGACCTGTGCATGCAGTCTTGCACAGCTTCAATGCCGCTTGGTTGGATGCAGCGCAGCCGGCGCATTGGCGGCAAAAAATTGAGGTCAGTGGCATTCAGATCCTGACGCTCGGCATTTATCTGGAGGTCCTTCAGCGCTGGTTAGGGCACATCGTTGAGGTGGCTGCTCATGGTTCAGTGGTGATCCCAGAGCGGCAAGGCTACGAGGTGCGCACACCGGATTTTGTGAATGTGCTCGCGCGTTTTCGTAGCGGACTGGAGGCTGTGTTGATGTTCAGTGGCGTCGCTGCTCATGCGCCAGGAGACAAGCTCTGGATCTATGGTAGCGAAGGCATGCTCAGCTATGACTTCACGACAGATGAGATCGCACTCGGCCGGGCGGGGGCACCGCTGGAGATCGTGCCTGTGCCTTCAGCCATGCAGCGAGGTTGGACGGTGGAGCGTGATTTCATCGCCGCAGTGCGAGATCCCTCTGCGGCACGCCCAAGGCCCGATTTTACCGAGGGTGTCTGCTACATGCGAGTGGTCGAGGCAGTCTGGGAATCCCTGGAGACTGGCAAAGACATCTCCTGCGTCTGATCGCGATTTTTGGTTTCTTATGATTCTTTGCCCAAGCTATCACCTCCGGCGACGTTCCTCCTTTGCCATGCGCTCATTGCTCCTGATTGCTTTCACCTTCGCCCTACCTGTCGCGGTGCCTGCGGCCTCTTCCGCTCCCGAAAAGCCGGAACCCCCAAAGCCTAGCCCGACTGCTCCCGAAGCGAAGCCACAGAAAAAACCAGAGGCACCTCCGAGCCCTGCGCCTGCGCCACAGCCAGCGAAACCTGAAGAGCGCAAGCCATCGCCGCCGCCAGCAGGGCAGCCTCAACCCAACAAACCAGAGCCGAGCAAACCCACCGAACCAGCACCCACTCCCGCGAAAGAAGAGACAAAGCCTGCAGCGGAATCACCCAGCACGGCAAGTCATTCGACAGCCTCGAAACCAGCGGCTGAAAAGAAAAAGAGCGTCGAGGAAGTCACCAAAGGTTATCAACGGGTCACGGGCTTGTTTGATCTGTTTTTCGACCGGGAGAAGGGCAGTGCGATGCTTTACATCCGCAAGGATCAAATCGGGCCTGAGTTCATCTACTTCACGCACACGCTGGATGGAGTCGTGCAGGCAGGACACAATCGGGGGGGCTATGGAGACTCCGTTCTTTTCCGCATCAGCAAGGCTTTTGAGAAGGTCGAGTTCATCGCGGAAAACACCGCCTTTTATTTTGATCCCCAAAATGCGCTCGCCCGAGCACGCAAAGCCAACATCTCCCATGCTGTCATGGCCAGCGAACCCATCGTGGCTCAGGATGCAAATGGTTACCTGATCCCAGCAGGCAATCTCTTTCTCAAAGAGAGCCTCGTCATGGTGAAACGTCCGGGAGGGGACAGTAGCAAGGCAGTGTTGGGACGTCTGAGCGAGACCAAAACGAAGTACATCACGCTGCGGGGTTACCCAGACAACTCTGTCATCGGCGTTGAGTATGTTTTTGAAAATGGTTCGCCCACTTGGCCACAAGATAGCAAGGCGCGGACCGATGAAATCACGGATGCGCGTTACGTGAGCATCCGCGTTCAGCACAGCCTGATCCAAGTGCCTGACAATGACTTCAAGCCGCGTCGTGATGATCCACGCATCGGTTACTTCACCACTCAGGTCACGGACATGACCAGCACGGACGCCACTCCCTGGCGGGATAGGATTCACCGCTGGCATCTGGTGAAACAAAAGCCTGGCACCGCACTCAGCGAGCCCGTGCAGCCCATCACATTCTGGATTGAAAACACAACCCCTGTCGAGCTGCGCGATGTCATCCGCGAGGCAGCTCTGCGCTGGAACCAAGCCTTTGAAACAGCCGGTTTCAAAGATGCCCTGGTGATCAAGCAGCAGCCCGACAATGCCAACTGGGATGCGGGTGACATCAACTACAACGTGCTGCGCTGGACGTCATCGCCAAACCCACCCTTTGGTGGCTACGGCCCCAGCTTTGTGAATCCACGCACGGGCCAGATCCTGGGGGCGGACATCATGCTGGAGTTCAGCTTTTTGACGAATCGCCTACGCAGCCAGCGCGTCTTCATGGAGCTGGGCTTGGCCTCTCCGCAGGAGGAGCAAAACGATGCTTTCCAAGATCCTCGTCGCTTTTGCCAAGAGGCAGGTTTTGCCCAGCAGGGCCTGCTTTTCGGACAGGCAGCGATGCGGCTCAGCCCCGAGTCACGGCTGCCAGACATGAAGGCCCTGACCCGCGAGGCATTGATGAAACTGGTGCTGCATGAGGTGGGCCACACGCTCGGCCTCAATCACAATTTCCGCGCGAGCCACCTTTACGATCCAAAGACCATTCACCAAAAGGACATCACCTCAAAAACGGGACTCACAGGATCCGTGATGGATTACATGCCAGCCAACATCGCGCCCGTGGGTGTCGCACAGGGGGAGTATTACATCACCAAACCAGGACCCTACGATCATTGGGCGATTCAATATGGTTACAGCGAAGCACTGGAAGATCCTACCGCGGAGGAAGCTCGTCTGCTGAAGATCGCAGCGCGCTCCCATGAGCCAGCTCTGGCTTTCGGCAATGACGCCGATGACATGAGACGCATCGGCAAGGGCATCGACCCACGAGTCATGATCTATGACATGAGCAGTGATCCCGTGACTTACGGCACGCAGCGCTGCGAGTTGGTCCAGGCACGTCTGACTGATCTGCTCCGCAAAGAGCCTGTGAAAGGGGAAAGCTGGCAGTCTCTGCTGAATGCCTACATTGTGTTGTCCCGTGAGCAGGCTGACGCACTGGTGGCCATCAGCCGATACATCGGTGGGGTGGAGGTGGAGCGCGCCTACGTCGGTCAGGGAAGTGTGAAAAAGCCCTACACTCCGGTGGAGGCAGCCCGGCAGTTTGCAGCCCTTGATGCGCTGGGGAAGTTTGCTTTTGCTCCTGGTGCGATGTTGCCACCTGCGGAGCTGGTTGCGCATCTTCAGCAGCAGCGTCGTGGTTTTGAATTCTTCAAAGAAGATGAGGCTCCCAAGCTGCATGACCGCATCGGCCAAGTTCAGCGTTCGCTGCTCGATCATCTCATGCATCTGGAGACTCAGCGTCGCCTTCTCGATTCAGGACTTTATGGCAGCCAGGTGTCCTTGGATCAGGTCATGCGACGTCTCACACAGGCCATCTTTGCTGGCGATCCTGCCACTGGCCCAGACACTTTGCGGCAGAATTTACAGAGCGAATACACCGATCGACTGCTGCGCATCGTGAACACGAACTCGTGGCCACCGGCGGCTCAGGCACCTGCGTTTGCAGAAATCGAATTCATCCGCTCTCAACTCGAAACTTTGCCTGCCTTCCGCACCGCAGCAGCTCACTCGAAGTTTTTGCTCTACAAAATCAAGCGTGGCCTAGACGCCCAAGGGTGATCCTGCTGCGGATGAAAAAGAGGCCGGGTGATTGCCCGGCCTCCGAGGTCATCTTTAGTCGATGAAGGAGCAGACGTATTCGCAGATGCCGCTGGCTACAGTGATGCTGAAGCCCGACTTGGCTGGCACATCGAAAGACTGGCCGGCGGTGTAGCTTTTCTTTTCCTGAGTGCCATCTAGCACGACCTCGCAGGTGCCTGCGATGATTTCCATGCGTTCGGCCTTGTCGGTGCCGAAGTGGTAGTCGCCCGCATAGATCAGACCGAGGGTCTTTTTGCTAGCATCGGCAAACAGGATGGTATGGCTGACGACCTTGCCATCGAAGTAAACGTTGGCTTTGGTGACGGCGGTGACGTTTTCAAATTGAACAGGTGAAGCGGACATGAGGGCGCGGAGGGTGGCGAGATCATCGCCGGGTGCAAGTGTTGGCACGGGCAGCTGCAAAGTCACGCCATCGTGCCTTGCGTGCAGCGGCCAGCGGCGTGATGTGTCTCCATGCAGGAAGCCAAAAACACGGCACGCTCACTCGTGCGCCTGAGTTACGATGGGAGAGTCCACAAGACCTTTCGTGGGCACCTAGCGCGGGAGCGCTTCGAGCATGAGGTGCGGGTGCTGCGTTACTTGGAAAAGCAGGGATGTCCCTTTGTGCCGAGAGTGGTGGAGGCTGACCCTGAGATGCTCCACCTCGTCACGACGAATTGTGGCAAACGGGTGGATCATCTGAATGAGGCCAAGTTGCGCCAGATCTATGCCGAACTGGAGCAGTATGGTGTGCGGCATGAAGATCCCTACATGCGCAACGTGACCTACGACGCGCGTCTGGGGCGGTTTTGTCTCATCGACTTCGAGTTCGCTACGATCCTGGCTCAGCCGGATCTGGGACCACCGCCGCCCGAGCCTGACCCCGTCGAGCATGGTCCGCGCGGCTGGTGAAAGTGGCATCCTGCTTCATTTTCCATGCGAACAGTTCTTGCCGCCGGGGATGGCCAAGCCCATAACCTGCGCGCTCCATGCGACTGCTACCGACCACCTGCGCCGCTCTTTTGGCGCTGCTCACTCAGTCGGCTGGTCAGACGATTCCTCGATTCGTCTGGCAGCCGGTTCAGGAGTATTTCATCCACATCAAGCCGGGGACGAAACCCATGCCTGTGGAGGGCACGCGCCGACTGAATTCTTTCACCGCCTACACGCATCTCGGCACGGACTTTGGATTCATGGGGCCCGCAGAGCATGACCTGGAGTGGCAGTCCGATGAGGTCTGCGCTCATCTCGGGCAGGAGCCTGATGCCTGGTCAGGCATGTGGCACAGTCTTGCAGGATTGGCGCGTGAGCCCTTGAAGGTCATGGACTTCACTGCGGTCTGGCCTGACATGATGGCATCGACCCATCAGCCTCGTGTTTCTAGCCTGCGGGTGGATGTTCGCGGTCAGGGGCGGCTGAAGCTTGAGATCAAATCCGACACGCAAGAGATGCTGTGGCAGCAGGTGCTGATGATCGATCACACCGAGGTGCGTCCGATCGTGCTGCCATTGTCTCCCCTGACGCTGCGCAAAGCCAAGCTGCTCTCCTGGACGGCGGAGCCTGGCTCGGAGCTATGCATCGACGGTCTCATGCTCGGTGTGGAAATGCCCGATCTGCCGTGGGATGAGCAGGTCTTGGCCATCAGCTACGCCAAGCTAGCTCGCTGCTACGATGCGCAGTCTGGCTTTGTCAAAGATCGTGCGCATTTGGAGGACGGTGCCTTTGAGTCACTCGCCTCGACCGGTTTGTTTGCCTTGGCCACGGCTGCGGTTTCGACGCCGCCTTTGGCAATGGTGACGCCGACTGAGGCGCGGAAGATCTTGCGCAAGATTCACAGCGCGGTGCTGCAGCTCGATCGCCCGATGGGAGTGCTGCCCCATTTTGTTCGGCGCACCGCGTCGGGATATCGCATTCACCCAGGCACGGAATACAGCACCGTGGACACAGCGATCTACTACCACAGCATGCTCTTGGGTGCAGAGATGACCGGTGATGAGGAGCTGGGCCAAGAGGCTGCTTCAGCATTGGATCAGATCGACTTTGATCGTCTGCGGCTGCCAGGGGGTGAGATCACCCATGGGCTGAAGGAAGACGGCTGCACGCTGCTGGAGCATGGCTGGAAAGACTGGGGTGGGGAGACTGCATTGGTGATGATGCTGCAAAACATCGTGAACGAGAATGCTCCTCGTCGCCGCATGGAACGACCAGGCCAAGCTTGGCAGGGCACGGGTTTTATCCCGGAGATTCAAAGTTTGTTTTATCCTGACTTCGATCGTGATGAGCCGGATGCACTGGACGGCGTGCGCTGGCGCACGGCAAGACGTTCCATGCTGTTTGCTCAGCGCGATTACATTCAGCGCACTTGGCCGAGCAGCATGGCGGCGCGACTGGGCCTGTATGGTTTGTCGGCGGGTGAGGGGTTGCAGGGAGATTCCTACTATGTGGGTGGGGTAGCTTTGCCAAATCAGGCGGTGCTGCATCCGCATTACATCCTGATGTCAGCTCCGATGGCGGATCCGGCTGAGCTGTATGCCCTGCTGGCACGCATGGAGCGCGCTGGCCTTTTCCCGCCATGGGGCATGGTGGAGACGACCTCCGTTTCAGGGGCCAGTTACCTGCCCATGATCGGTTCTTTGAATGCGGGTTTTGAGGCATTGGGGGCTTATCACCTTTTGGCGAAGAAGCGCGTCATCCCAAACATGATCTATGCCGCAAGTCAGCGCTCTTCCATGATGCGTCGTGCAGCGGCTCTGTTTTATCCAGAACCTGCCTCGGAGAATGCAGAGCCTGCCTTGGGGCAATGAAGGGGAGGGGGATTTTCCGTGCTAGCCTGAGCCCACGCGGTGCGTTCCCCTTCATCCCTTGCTGATGAAGTTCTGCTTTCCTCTCCTCCTGCTCGCTGTGTTCGCGCCTATTCTTGGGAGTGCGGCATCGCCCAATGTCATTTTTATTCTCTGCGATGATCTCGGCACGGGAGATGTGCGCCTTTTGAATCCAGAGGGGAAAATTGCCACGCCTCACCTGGATCGTTTGGGCCAGCAGGGCATGATTTTCACGGACGCACACACGCCCTCCAGCGTCTGCACGCCGACACGTTACGGCACCCTGACGGGGCGCTACAGCTGGCGCTCAAAATTGCAGAGTGGCGTGCTGGGTGGCCTGAGCCCTCGGTTGATTGAAAAAGACCGCCTCACGGTGGCGACCCTGCTGAAAAAGGTCGGTTATCAAACGGCAGCTATTGGCAAATGGCATCTGGGCATGGATTGGGTCGTGAAGCCTGGGCAAACCGTGGCTGAGCTGAACATCGAATCGCGTGAGCAAGCCTGGAGCGTGGACTTCACGCAGCCCCATCGAAATGGTCCGCTCAGCGTTGGGTTTGATCATTACTTTGGCATAGCTGCTTCGCTGGACATGGTGCCTTACTGTTTCATTCAGGGAGACCGTGTCACCGCGCAGCCTACAGAGGACCGTGCGCTAGCCATGGTCCATGGGAAGGCGGATCAAACCACCCGTCTCGGCCCGGCCGCTCCTGGCTTCACGGGTTATGAGGTGCTCGGCACATTGATCGATCAGGCGATTGCCTGGATTCAGGAAAAAGCAGCAGCTGCTGCTGCGGGGCAGCCCTTTTTCCTCTACCTGCCGCTAGCCTCTCCCCATACGCCCATTTTGCCAAACCCAGCGTGGCGGGGCAAAAGTGGCCTCAATGCCTATGCTGACTTTGTCATGGAAACGGATGCAGAGGTCGGTCGGCTTTTGCAGGCACTGGAGGACAGAGGACTCGCTCACGACACGCTCATTGTTTTCACCAGTGACAATGGCTGCTCCCCCAGCGCGAACTACCCGGAGCTTCTTGAAAAATGTCACAACCCGAGCGGACGGTATCGAGGCACCAAAGCTGATCTTTATGAAGGTGGGCACCGTGTGCCATTTCTCGTGCGCTGGCCGGCAAAGGTTCGTGCTGGCCAGACGAGCACACAGCTCGTCTGCCTGACGGATTTCATGGCCACGCTGGCTGAGATCACTGGCACGGCGCTGCCTACGGATGCGGCTGAGGATAGCTTCAGCTTCTTGCCAGCACTGCTGGGGCAGCCTGCGCAAGGACCTCAGCGAGAGGCTTTGGTCAGCCATAGTGTCGGAGGCTACTTCGCGATTCGTGAAGGACCATGGAAGTTGTGCCTCGCCCCTGGCAGCGGTGGCTGGAGCCAGCCTCGACCTGGCAAGGAGCCCAAGGATGCACCTGCCGTGCAGCTTTTTCATCTCGGAGATGACCTGGGTGAAACTCGCAATCTCCAGGCAGACCATCCCGAAATCGTGACCCGCTTGATTCAAAAGCTAGAAGGGCTAGTCGCTCGTGGGCGCAGCACACCCGGCCCTGATCAAAAGAATGCGGTGCCCGTGGACCTTTGGAAAAAGAAAGCGCCTGCTGCGCGTCCAAAGGCTAAGGAAAACAAGGCAAGCTGAGCTGTTGGTTCGGATGGCATTCCCACGCTGGAAACTCACACTCGCACGGAATATCGTTGCTTGAAGGCGAGCCCGGCCCTGCGAACATGAAGCCATGCCTGCTGAAGGACTTGCCAACCGATTTTCCGACATCCATTTCATCAACCGCGAGCTTAGCTGGCTGGACTTCAATGAACGGGTGCTGGAAGAGGCTGCACGCGCTGACCTACCACCGCTAGAGCGGGTGAAGTTTCTCGCCATCACGGCCTCCAATCTCGACGAGTTTTTCATGGTTCGTGTCGGTGCGCTTCAGTTCCTGCGTGAGCAGGGCCGCCGCGCCCGTGATCTCAGTGGCCTGACGCCAAGCCAGCTCTGGGATCAAATCTACGATCGTGCCTCGGTCTTCATCACGCGCCAGCATGAGCTGCTGAATCAGCAATTGCTGCCCTTGCTGCGTGAGCATGGCATTCGCCGCCTGCTGCCGGATGAACTCACCCCCGCCCAGCGCAGCCACCTGGAAGATCACTTCACGGAGCACATCTTTCCGGTGCTTTCTCCCATCGCGATTGAGGACACTCTGCCTTCCATCCCAGCACTACAGATCAATGTTCTTTGTTCTGTCGGTGCCCGAGAAGATGATGGAAGCACCGTGCAGCGGCAGGTCTTGATCACCCTGCCTTCTAGCCTACCACGTCACATCACCGTTCCAGATGCAGAGGGCGGTGCACTCCATGCCTATGTGAATGTGGAAGATGTGCTGTCGATGTTTGTTCAGCACTATTTCCCCTCAGAGGTCGTCACGGCATCGGCTCGGTTCCGCATCAGCCGCAATTCCGACATCGCTGCCGATGACGAAAATGTCAGTGATCTGGCCAGCGAGATGGAAGGTATCCTCGACAAGCGTCTGCAGAGCCCTGCCATTCGCCTGGAAATTCAGGAGGGGGCTCGTCGCGATCTTGTCTCTGCGGTGAAATCCATGTGTGAGGCCAGCAAGGCGCAGGTCTTTACCATTCCTGGTGAGCTTGATCTCACGGCCTACTTTGCCATCGCAGGCTTGCCTGGGTATGACCCGCTGAAGGTAGATGCCTGGCAGAGTCACACGCCTCCGCAGATCGAGCCTGGAGAAAGCATGTTCGAGGTGATCAAACGTGGTGACCTTCTGCTTCATCATCCCTACGAAAGCTTTGAGCCTGTCGCTCGTCTGATCGAAGAAGCTGCCTCTGACCCGGATGTGATTGCGATCAAGCAGATCCTTTATCGCACGGCGAAGAACAGCCGCATCGTGGCTGCGTTGATCAAGGCTGCTGAGGCTGGCAAGCAGGTCACGGTGCTCGTGGAGCTGAAAGCGCGCTTTGATGAAGCTCGAAATCTAGACCGTGCCAACGATCTGCAGAATGCGGGCGCGCAGATCATCTACGGTGTGCGTGGCCTGAAGACACATGCCAAGGTCTGTCTGATCATGCGTCGTGAATCAGGGCGACTGGTGCGCTACATGCACTTTGGCACAGGGAACTACAATGAAGCCACCTCCAAGCTCTACACGGATGTGAGTTACCTGACTTGTAGGGCTGACTACGGCAGTGATGCGAGTGCATTCTTCAATACCGTCACTGGTCGCTCCCGCTTTGTGCACTTTCAAAAACTAAGCATGGCTCCCTATGGTCTGCGTGAGCGCTTGATCGAGATGATCCAAAGCGAAACGGAGCGTGCGCGTCAGGGAGATCCGGCCGAGATGATGCTGAAGATGAACTCGCTAGAAGATCGCGAGATGATCGAGGCACTCTACGTTGCCTCACAAGCAGGGGTAAAGATCCGCCTGAACATTCGCGGCATCTGCTGCCTGCGACCGGGTGTCAGAGGGGTGAGTGACAACATCAGTGTGGTTAGCATCATCGATCGCTACCTAGAGCACGCGCGCATTTATGCCTTTCGTCGAGGCGGGCGGCCTGTGGTCTTCATCTCCAGTGCAGACTTCATGAATCGCAATCTTTCAAAGCGAGTGGAACTGCTCATCCCTGTGGAGGACAAAGAAGCCCGCAAGCGGTTGACGCACATTTTGGAGACCCACTTCACCGACAATGCACGTGCACGCGTGCTGCGCAGCGATGGCACTTGGCAGGCTCCTGCACTCTCTACGAAAAAAGCCAAACTCAAGCGCTCCCAAGAAGTTTTCGCTCGCGAAGCTGCTCGTCGTAGCAAGCAGCGTGGACAAGCTCCCGACGTTTTGATTCCTCATGTGCCGAAGGCATGAGGCGTTGAATCTGAACCTTTGGTCGGCCAATCGTTGATTAGGGCTTGGCGACTGGCAATTCGTAACAGACGGCCTCGCGGTCGTTCCTGACCAAAAGGTAGCGACCTGCGAGCACTGGATGGTTCCAGGTCTTGCTCGATAGTGCAGGGATGCTTCCAAACTCATGGAAACCAGTGGGATGGGCTGCGCAGAGGTGTACACGTCCGTCTTCATTTTGCACCAGGACGAGATCGCCACACAGCAAAGTCTGCCCTGAGCCGAAGCGCCCTTCTTTCCACAACCGTTCCCCTGTCGTCGCCTCCATGCAGGACAGGCGACCATCATCCAGACCATACAAATGAGCCTGATGATAGGCAGGGCTGTTGAACTGAGTCTTCATCTTCATGCTCGTCCACACCGTGTCGAGCGTGACTTCACCTTCGGCATTGACCTCGACCTTCAAGAGCTGACACCCCATGCCATAACCTGCCGAGAGAAAAACACGATCGGGGGCGATGACCACGGGCTGGCTGGCTTTGGGCCATTTCTCCACGCCCCAAACGTGCTCGGCTAGCAGCTTGCCCGTCGCTGGATCGTGCAGCGTCAGGGAGCGTGCGGCATTGTTGAGGATGACAGACCTACCGGCCAGAGTCGTGAGCAAAGGAGATGCGTAGCTCGATTCATCGTCACCCGACTGCCAGCGCAGTTGCCCTGTTTTTCGATCATAAGCAAGCAGGCTGGGACCGCGTGTGCTGCCAGGGGTGACGACGATGCAATCGCCCACCCCAAGTGGCGAGGTGCTGACGCCCCACTCTAGGTTTTCCGCCTTCAGGCTTTCCAAAACGGACACGCGCCAGATCGCCTTTCCCGTGGCTGCGTCGAGACAGGTGAGGATGCCTGTGGCACCGTAGGCATAGACCTGACCGTCCATCACAGTCGGCGTTGCTCGGGGGCCTTCTCCACCTTGCCATTGAGTGAAGTGCGCCTTTTCTGCATGGCTCCAGACCAGGGCACCGGTCAGGAGGTCATAGCAGCTGACCTGTTCATCTTCTCCACGTTGTTCTTGAGTGTAAGCAAGTCCGCCGACGACAGCAAAGGCTGACCAGCCAGCCCCAATCGGTTGACGCCAAAGTTCTTTCGGCGGCTGTGCTGCCCAGTCGGTGAAAAGGCGAAGCTCTGGAGCATGACCATCGCGCGTAGGACCGAAAAACTGCGGCACATCTGCTGCAGCTGCCAAGCGTGGGTCGCCCTGAGCGGAGCGTTCATGATGGGTAGCAGCCATGGGCACCGTGGGTGGCGTGGAGGTCGCCCATCGCCAGGCTAACCGCGGCAGACCACGACCATCGACCACTCCATCCACTTTCACGGTCAGTCGGGCCAATGCCAGCAGCAGTATCGTGATGACCAAGCCGATGAGCTTGGTCTTCCCACGGAATCGACGTGAGATGAAAAACCAAAGCAGCAGCAGCAAAGCGGCCAGAAGCGTGAGCACCATGATGAGCCAGCCCTTCAGGTTCCGTTCCAAATCGGGCTGAAGTCCAGCATAGACGAGGGCACCTGCCCACAGCAGAAAGACCATGCATGGAAAAAGTGGAACACGAGGACGGCTCATGGTCTGCTTTTAAACCCAAGTGAATGAATTGGCATGTAAAGTCTGTGTGCCAAATGGACGATCGTTTGCCGTCGGAAATCCTAGGACGAAGATGCCAAAAAACCGGAGCACTCACGACGTGCGCAAGTGCTCCGGCGATGTGGCTGTTGGGAAATGCGAATCAGGCTGAGAGCACGGGTGTCATGCTGCGTGCGAAAGCGTCGGGAGGCTGTGCGTTGCGAATGGCTTTGGACATCGACTTGCTCAAAGCCTCCAGAGCGTAAGGCTTCAGCATGATGTCCACGGGGGGGCAGCGGCCTTCACCGAGAATGGTAAATTCATCGGGGTCGATCACGAAACCCGAACAGACGACCACTGGCACGTCATAGCCTGCGGCACGCAGTTGCTTGAAGGTATCGCGCCCACTGAGCTTTGGCATGTAAATGTCGAGCAGCAGGGCATCGATCTTCTCGCCACTTCGCATGACGATGTCGAGTGCCTGCTGACCATCTCCAGCTTCCAAGACCCGATAGCCCAAGAAGTTCAGCATATTGACGGCAATCGAACGAACAGGGGCTTCATCATCTACCACCAGCACTGTGCCACGTTGTCCAGCTGGAGTTTGTAGCTGACGAGGATCCAGATCGGGCACGTCATCGTCGATGTTTTCAGGATCTTTGGCTCTGGGCAGGAAGACGCGGAATTCGCTGCCTTGGCTTTCGGCGCTATCGAATTCAATCCAGCCACCATGCTCTCGAACGATGTCTTGTGCCATGCTCAGGCCGAGGCCAGTGCCGCGTCCGGAATCCTTCGTGGTGAAGAAGGGCTCGAAGATGCGATGCCGCATGTCCTCTGGGATACCATGGCCATTGTCACGCACCGCGATGAGCACAAATTCTCCGGTTTCATGGCCTTGGGTGCTATGGGTAACGTTCTCGATGCCGATTTCAATGATGCCATTGTCATTGGGCAAAGCATCGCGTGCATTCAGGCAGAGATTCAACACCACCTGTTCCAATTGTGTGGCATCTGCCATGGCAAAGGAGGCTTCCATACCCGCACGAATACGGACACTCACTCTGGGGTCGAGGCTGTGGCGCAGCAGGCCCTGCACATCGGCTAGCAGTTTCTTCAGGTTCGTGACCTTGCGCATCTGCGTGCCGGTGCCGCGTCGTGAGTAACAGAGCAGTTGCTTCACCAGATCCGCTGCGCGTTGAGTGGCTTGGTTGGCATTGGAAAGCTTGTCACGCACATCGCTGCTCGAAGCACTGGGGGACAATTCAGCCAGTGTCAGATTTCCACGAATGGCGGTCAGCATGTTGTTGAAGTCATGCGCGATGCCTCCAGCCAATTGACCGATGGTGCCGAGCTTTTGCGATTCACGCAGTTGCTGCTTCAAGCCACGCACTTCAGAGCAATCGCGCACCATCCAGAGACGTCCGATGACATCTCCTGCTTCGGTTTGCATCGGAGCTGTGCGGATGCTGTAAACTCTTCCATCTGCTCCCGCGGTTTCCGCTTCCAACTGATCGCGCATGGCAGGGTTGGTCGTCGAACCGCTGATCCAGTTCAGCACTTGGTCTTTTTCGGCAAAACGGTTTGCGATTGCTTCCATGAGATGGCGAGCATCGCGCCCGCCGATGTCTTCGATAGGGCGTCCAAGGAACTCGTCGAGCTTTGCATTTGAGGCAATGATGGCCCCGTTTGCATCAACGACGGCCACACCCTCATCGCTCGCGGCAAAGATGCCCTGCAGGGCCGTGAAGGCCTCACGAAGCAGACGCTCAGCATTCAGCAATCGCTGTGCAGTCTGGCTGGCGTGAGTCTCGGCTGCGTTCAGGCTTTGCCGATGTTTGGCAAAGAGCATGTTGATGTCACAGCGCAGTTTCCAGAAATCCTGGGGCAGCCAATCGGCGACCTCTTTGGTCGGTGGAATGCCACGCAAGACAGATGCCGTGCCGTTCATGACGGCAGCTGCTGGTTTCAAAGCCCAACCGCTGATCAGGTATCCGGCGATGAAGACACCTGCGAAGAGAATGAATCCATTGGAGCTAAAAAACCAATCCAAAGAATGCCCCATAAGACGGGCAGCTCCGATGGCTGGCAGCCAGCCAAAGAGCACGAGCGGTAGCATCAGGCGAACGCGTAGGGAGTTCATAGGGGAGTGACGGTGAGGATGATGGGAGGCTGAGACAGGGCTTTGGAAGCGTCGGCGGGAGTGAAAGGCAGCTTCAGGTGGCTTTTGATGGCCACCTTTTCCATGATCGTGACGAAGGCGTCTTCCATGGCTGCTCCAAGATGCTGATCGAGCCAATGCGCCGCCCACGATTCGATCTCAGTGCGGGTAGGAACATCAAGACTAGGAGCAGGCGGGGGCAAAGCAGCCACTTGTTGCTCCAGTCCATCGAGTCTGTCTTTGAGGGCACTCACTCCCATGACCGCCCCGAACAGGTCATTTCTGACCTGTTCGATTTCTTTTTCGAGTTCAGTCGGATTCGCCTCACTCGCGGACGGTGGCAGTTCAAAGACGGGAGGTGGCGCCGGATTCCTCTCTTGGGGAAAGATGGGTTCTGGCTCGACTTTTTTGGCATTCAGCGGTGGCGCTTCTGGCCCTGTTTCATTCACGACTCTACCAGCGATGCCCTCAGCGAGTGAAGGCACCAGCGTCGGCTCCGGCATTCGAAGGATGGGCGGAACCTCTTTTTCCTGAATCAAAACGGTCTCGGCTGGCAGAGTCGGTGAATGCTCATGCGTCCAAAAAAGTGACGATCCTGCGAAGGGAGATCGAACGGGGAAGGGGCTGGAAGGCGTGCTCTTGGGAGCTTCCGGAGCCTGTTTTGGACTCTCAGGCACAGGATCTTTCACCGCCTCAGGCTCACGCGACTTGAGGAAGCTGGTGTTGAAAAAAGAAAAGGCCAAAGGCATCGCTAATTCGATAATTAATTAAAATTGCCATAAAATTCATAGATTGTCGAGTTTTAAATTCAATAAATCTGAACTATCTAGCCTTCTTGGCTGTTAGTTTTTGGCATTTTCTCGCGCTGACTTTTCCTTCTGAAGCAGTCATGAGAGAGATTTCCCCTGCTTTTTCTTGTCACGGGAAATGCGGTAGCCTATGAGCAAATTCCACGTGTGTCTGATCCCGCTTTGTTTACCAAGTGAGATCCATCTCCCTTCTTCATCTCCTCTCGGCATCATGTTTTTCTCCCGACTGTTTGCGGCCCTTATCCTCCTCGGCACGCTGCCCTTTGCGGATGCCAGAGGACAGGATCAAGCCTTTCTGGAATCGCTAACCAGTGACTTGAACATTGAGGGTCTAGAAACCAGCTATGACCCGACCACAGGCCTGGCTTTGGCCAAGGGAGACGTGCGAATCAGCTACGCTGATGTGGAGATCCGCTGTGGTCAGGCAAGCTACAATGCCACGACTGGGGAAGTGATTGCTCGCGACCAAGTGGTCATCTGGAAAGCAGGCGTGACTTACAAAGGAGACAACATCATCTACAACTCGACGAGCGGTGAGATCAGCGGCGACGCAGTGCGTAGCTCTCAGGCCATGGAGTATGGCAATTTGTTCTTCGAAACGGACCGATTTGAGACCGAAACGAAGCTATCCAAAGTCGTCGATGGGGGTGACACCTACATCACGACGCATGACTCAGAAAAGCCGAACTTTCGCCTTCGCGCTCGTGGCATCAAGGTTGAGCCGGGAGACAAAGTGACCCTGAACCACGTGACCGTTTTGGCGGGGAACACTCCTGTATTCTATCTTCCCTATCTGTCTCAGCCGCTGGGAGAAGAGGCTGGCTATCGCTTCAACATAGGTCAGCAGAGCCGGTGGGGAGCTTTCATGCTCAACACCTACACAGTGACGCATGGTGAGCACACGAGGGCACAATACAAATTTGATCTCAGGTCGGCCCGTGGGGTTGGAGTGGGAGCCGACTTTCAGTCGCTTCGCTACCGCAGCAATTGGCAGAACTTTTCAGGCCTGAAATTGTACTTCATGCGCGATTCTGAGCCTGACAAAAACAGAACATCTGAAATCCGACGCAATGTTCCTGAAAACCGTTTTCGCGTTAACTTTCAGCACCGGATCTACCTACCAGGGCCTGAAAGGAGCACATGGTACCTTGATTTTGACATCAACAGAATCAGCGACGCCCACTTCTACGAAGACTTCTTCTTCAATGACTTCCGTGATACGCCGGAGCCAGACAATCAAGTCTCGCTGGTCAAGAATGATCCGGCTTATCTCGCCACCTTGATGGCACGTTTTCAAGCAAACAATTTCTACCGCGTGGGAGAAAAGTTGCCTGAGCTCGCGATTGATTGGACTCGCCGTCCTCTTGGCAACACTGGACTCTTTCATCAGGGCACTCTCTCGGCAGGTTACTTGCGTGAACAGGGAGCTTACTTTGAGGATGAAGCGCTGAATCAATTCAATCAGGACGTCTTGGCTGCCGCTGAATTCGGTTTGTCAGGTGGCGCACCTAGCCCTGAACAACAAGGTCAACTGCGTTCATTCTTGGGGCTAGACCCAGCGGCGGTTCTGGGGGTTAACGATTATCGCCAAGCTCGTCAATTGGCTCGCCGTGGAGTGGGGTTTGCGGAATTTGCTCGCTTCCATACCTATCACGAAATTCTTTATCCCAAGACTCTCTTTGGTTGGTTGAACCTGGTGCCGCGCTTGGGTGCTGGTTTGACGCATTACTCAGGCATTCAGGGGTTTGCCAATGGGCTGCCGAATACGAGTGACTTCAGCAGTGAGACCAAATTCCTCTTCCACGCAGGTTTGGACGCGTCTTTCAAACTCACCAAGACCTGGGATGATGTTCAGAGTGAGAGCCTTGGATTGGATGGCCTCAGACATGTCGTGCAGCCTTATGTGAATGTGTCCTACCTAGATGCTAGCCAGCCTGAAAACTTCCCCTCGATTGATCGTCTCTCGCGCACAACCCGCATTCGCCCGATTGATATCCCGCTCTATTCTGCGGTGGATGATCTGCGTTCCTGGAACATTACCCGTATTGGTCTGAAGAACTTTTTGCAAACAAAACGCGATTACACTTCTGAAAACAACGGGCGCATCTTCTCCGCGAATGACTCTCCCACCCAAACCTACACTTTCGCAGGGATGAACACCTACCTGGACCTGATTGGCAACGATCCAGAGTTCGACCGCAGCATTTCAAACCTCTACAACGAGATCTTCTTCAAGCCTGTGCCATGGATCAACATCTGGATGGACATGCAATTGCCGATCACTGGAGACGACGGCAACTTCACGGAGTTCAACCAGGGCATCACCTTCATGCCTGCAAGCACCCTGTCTCTGACCATCGGGCACCAGTACATCAGCAACAGCCCGAACTTCCCGGATTCCAATTTGATCTTCGCTAGAACCTACGCGCGCCTGACGGACAACTGGGGCTTCTCCATGAATCACGTTTACGAAATGGATGACAGCACGATGGAATTCCAGAGCTACAGCGTCACGCGTGATCTCACAAGTTGGGTCGCCTCCATCGGTGCCATGCAGCGTGATAACCGAAATGGTCAGACAGAATTTGGTATCCTCTTCTCGCTGACGCTCAAGGATCTGCCTAGCGTGACCATCCCGCTCGATATCGACCCGAACCCTTCGGGCCGTGGTGGCAGTCAGTAAGGCAAAGAGAATTACAGAGGAAGAGATTGAAGTTTCTGCTTGAGCAGCACGCTTTCCAATGTGCTTCTCAAAACCTCCACTTCCTCCTTACTGCGCAGCTTCTCTCCGCGCTCGTTTTGGATGTAGATGGAATCAATCGCGACCCCCTTCTCGGTGCAAATCCTGGCGTGGGTGACGCTATGCCCCAGTTTGCCGATGGCCATAAAGACATCGTAAAGCAGGCCAAGGCGGTCAACCAATTGCAGCTCTGCGACTGTCTGATCTGGAGATAGATCGTTGTTGATGAAAACCCGTTGGGGAATTTCAGCCTCCACTTCGTCAAAACCAGGAACCGTTTTCTGATTGGCCTGAATGGCCGGGGTAAAATCAAAGGTCTTTTGCAGAAAGGCATCTCTCACGGCTTGTTCCACTCGTTGGCGCGCGCTTTTGTTCGTGACAGCTGCAAAGTTCGTGTTGCAGACGCGAAAGATATCCAAAACCAAGTTGTCACCTCTTTGGTAAAGATCAGCGCTCAAAATGTTGATGCTTTGAGCTGCGAGCGCGCCTGAAATGCGTGCCAAGAGCAGATGCCTATCCCAGCAGACCACCGTGAGTTCGCTGTAGCCCTGTTCGATGTGGTCTTCCCAGGTCATCACTGGCAGCAGACCAGCCGCCGCATCCACTTTGGTTAGCTGAACAAAAAATTGCCTAAACTGAAGGATATGCGCAGAGATTTGTGAGGCATCGCGGAAGTTAAAGTAGCTGCGCGGCATGTGCTGAAAGTGTGCACTCACCTCCAGCCCATAGTCTTCTCCCACCTCCTTCTGCACCGCTGACCTCACATCATCCAGTGGCACCGTGGCTCTCCTCATGAAATCAGCCGGAGCGTCCATGTAGGCCAAGGTGTTGTGGTAAAGCTGAAGGATGGAAGCTTCTTTGTATCCGCTCCAGCTAGCCTCGCTGGTGCCTTTCGAGTCTGCATACGTCATGACCAGCAGGGTATCCAAGTACTCCTTCGTCCTGACCACGGCAGCGACTTCGCCAATCACCTTCGGATCGTCTAAGTTCGCTGTCGTTGCTGTGCGATACATCAGCAGGTGATTGTCCACCAGGAAGAGCAGCAGCTTTCGGCGCTCACCTTTGATCTGCAATCGACGGCACACGGCGTCAGCCAGGATCGTACTCTCAGCATCGTGCGCTTTTGCGTTCGCGGCTCGACCTGCATCGTGCAAAAGAAGAGCAAGGTAGAGAATCTCAGGCTGCTGCAGCTCATGAAAGAGCTTTTGATAGAGCGGACGTCCGGGCAAATTCGCATCACTCAATTCATCCAGCTTATCAATGGTGCGCAGGGTGTGCTCATCGGCTGTGTAGCGGTGGAAAAACTCATGCTGCACGAGACAGGTCAGTGCGCCGAACTCAGGCATGTAGCGGCCCAAAAATCCGACGCGATGCATCTGGCGCAGCACTCGGGCCACGTCTCCTTTGTGGGACAAGATGGCCAGAAAGGTCTCGCGGATGCTTTTCTGGTAACGAAACCCGACGTTCACCAGACGATAGCTGCTCTGCATGAGCTGAAAGAGCTCTGGGCTCATGCGCAGATGCCGCTGCTGTGTGTGCAAAAAGGTCCGCATCAATCGGGCGGGGTCCTCTTGGTAAACGGTTCTCTCTTCGGGGAAAAGGCGTTCACTCCGCACCACAAATCCATCGAATCGCTCCACACGCTTCTGGGCGGCCTTTCGTCTAGCCATGAAACTCAGCAGGCCTCGTTTGCTCTCTTTGTCCTGCTGGGCGGCAAGATTGAGACTATCCATGACCTCACTGCTGCGCTGCAGGATATCTCGCGTGGCTGTGTAATAGTCGCGCATGAAGGCCTCGATCCTTCTCAGGATGCGTTTGTGGCGATAGCCTAGATGAGTGGCGACCTGGCCTTGGAGACGCAGCGTTAGCACATCGCTAGCACGGCGTTCCGTGTAGTGCATTTCATTGCGGGTGCGCAGGATGAAATCATAGGCTGCGGATAGCTCTTTCCAAGCCACGGCGGACATCAGGCCCTTCTGAACCAAGTCTTTGGGGTTCAGCGTGCCCGCCTTTGCATAGGTCATCCAGATCAGGTTTTGGTAATCACGCAGGCCGCCACAGCCATTCTTGACGTTAGGCTCTTGCACGCAGTGGGTGTCGCCATGCTTCGAATGGCGTGAGGCTAGGTCAGCCAGTCGCTGCTGGAGAAATTCACCCTCCTTGCCCGTCATGCATTCGGCATCGAACCTTGCCCGAAACTCACGAAACGCCGTATCTTCGCCGCAAAGAAACCGAGCTTCCATCAGCGCTGTCTTCGTCTGCATGTCCTCATTGGCAATCTCCAAGCAACCGCCCACGGAGCGTGTTGCGCTGCCAACCTTGAACTTCAGATCATAAAAAAAAAGCAAATAGTCTGCGATCAACTTCGCCGACTCCGGTGGCACCTGCGCTCCGTTTCCTGGAAAAACAAAGGTCAAGTCCACATCGCTGTGCGGACTCATCACCCGGCGTCCATAGCCACCATGGGCCACCACGCTGAAACTCGCGATTTTAGTGCGTTTGGCTTCAGGTAGGCTAGCTAGGCTTTCTGCCCAGAGCTGTTTGGCCAAACAATCGATCACGTCTGAGCGCATGCGGCACACTTCAGCCCCGCCCATTCCTCCTCGATGCCTTTGCTTGATGCGCGTTTCTTTGAGCTTCAAGAAGCGCCTAGCCAGTTTCAACGTCTCGGCTCGGCTGCGGGGCAATGCATCGGCCTCGCCAAAAATCTTACGTCGGATGGCATCCAGGTGCTTTTGGTATTCGCGCTCAGTCATGGCTTCGTGCGCGTGTTATCCAAAAGTGAGCAAGGCATGCACAGGTCCCGTCGAAGCGAGCTTGGCACGACCATCGAGAAAACCCAGCTCAATGAAAAACGTCGAACCCAGGAGCTCTGCTCCTGCGCCTAGGATCAAATGCAGTGCCGCCCCCGCAGTGCCGCCTGTGGCCAACAAATCGTCAGCCAGCAAAACCTTTTCCCCAGGCTGAATCGCATCCACATGCATTTCCACCCGATTCGTCCCATACTCCAAGCTGTAGTCCACGCCCGCTGTCTTCCACGGCAGCTTGCCCTTTTTTCTCACCGGCACAAAACCAGCGTTGAGTCGCTGAGCGATCATGGAACCAAAAATGAAGCCGCGGGCATCAATCCCCACCACTTTGTCCACCTTCAGATCCGCAAACGGCTCGATCATCCCATCAATGGCGAGCTTCATCAGATAAGGATCGGCAAGCACGGGAGTGATGTCCTTGAAAAGAATACCCTCTTGAGGAAAGTCCGGCACATCACGGATCGCTGTGCGCAAAAGGTCGAGATAGTCAGTTTGCATGGAGCCTCAGTCTTGGAGGACAGAGAAGGGGATGCAAGCCATGATGTGGAGCGATTTTCACTCCGTAGTAACTCCACTTTTAGGCACATCCCTGGGGCGAGATTCAGAACCGAATTGATTCGAATTCGAATTGATGAGGCCATTCCCCCAGGAATGGGGCTGAAACAGAGCCATTGATGAAGCGCACCATCACTTTCAGCCCACAGCGATCTAGAGACCCCTTTTCCGATGAATGGTTGTTTTAAAATTTAAGTTATTTTAACAAAATCAGCAAAACGCTTAATTCGACCTTGGGAGACGGCAAATCGTCGCGTTTCCGGACAAAGAGAGCCTGTTTTTTCACGGATGCTCCAGCTTATGATTTTTCTAAAAGCTTTAAAATGAACAAACTGGGTTTTGTTCGCTGGCGCAGTTGATCTTCGAAAGGTCTTTACATGCGAAAAGAGTTTTGCCAGAAAGTGGCAATATCTTTAAAATAAATCGAAATAACTCACAGCGAATGCGGTGAGCTGCCCCCCAACCAAACATGAAATCAAAGACAAACACGAGCGTGCTGCCTTTTTTCCGTCACTATAACAAAGTATTGGGAAGCATGATCTGTGCCATGATGGGTGCTTGGCAGGTGTCCCAGCCTCTTTCGGCAGCCAATATCACTTGGAACGGTGAGAGTGATACCAACTTTAACTGGCAAGATGCCGCCAACTGGGATGCAGGAATTCCGACAATCGCAGATGCTGTCATCTTGCCCTTCCTCATTCCCAATCCGGGTAGCCTGTCCAGCGATCCAAGCATCCTTACTTTGGGAGCTGGCAGTGAAGCAAACTCTGTCCTGTTCAAAAACAACTACACTCTCTCGGGTGGCACTTTGACCCTCGGGGCACAGGGGCTCTCGGCAGATCTTGGCACCTTGAGCATCATTGATTCCACGATTTCTGGATCGGATGGATTGAGAAAAACCGGAGGTGGCAGCATCCGACTCAACAACACGGGCAACAATTACACAGGCGCTACCACCATCTCGAATGGCACCTTGATCATTTCTGGTGCCGGAGCCTTGGGGTCCGAGACCTCGCCCATCTCGATTCAGGTCAACAACACGACACCACTGAATGCTAATTTGCTTGGCTTTGGTGCAGGGTCTTTGGTGCTGGATGGCTCAAATGGCGGATTTGCCCTCACGCGAAACATCAATTTTGAGGGTCGTGGTCCCATTGGTGATCGTGGAGCGGCTATCTTGAGCCTTGGTAACAACTCTCTTTCTGGGGTTTTGACCTCGGCAGTCAGTCCATTGCCCCTGGCGCCAACAGCAACGTTTCGGAATAGCCGAATCAACAGTGTCAATGGCATGTTGACCTTAGATGGCACTTTGAGTGTGGGTGGTGTGGCTGGAACGGTCAACACGGGCACCTTTACTTCTCTTGGTGGAGTGAACACGGCTGGCGTGGGCGATTTCAACCTGACGGGTATTTTGACAGGTACAGGAAGCATTGAAAAGACTGGGGCCGGGATTTTGTATCTCAACCCATCAAGCACGTCTGGATTCACGGGTACAGTGCGTGTCGGGGGGGCCTCGACAGGGCAGCAAAGCAGTGTTCGTGTGTCACAACTGACAGTTGGAGGCACCAGCATTTTCGGCGCAAACACTGCTGGGAACGCGAGTGGTGCCATCGACATGAATGGTGGCGTGCTGGAGTTTCGCAACGAGGGCAATCTCGATTTTAACAGTCTGTCCTCTGGAAAAAATGTTTATCTGCGTGCCAATTCTACTTTTTACACTGGCCCAGGCGCAGGTGGTCAAGGGATCAATGGAATCACGACTCTTGGCACCTTCCGTGTCGTCTCCAACACGACAGGCACTTTCAACAGCCGGAATGGCTATGGCATGACTTTTCAGGCCTGGACTCAGGAAAGTAGCGACAATGCCAACACCATTACCAACAACATGGGAGGGACGCTGACCTTTACCGGAGATGCTTGGAACAATGGCGAAGCAAGCGCCGCACGTACTTTGACCATTGCAGGCGGTGGTAACACGGTCATTGCAGGCAATATCAATACCAGCGGTGCAGGCTTGAAGGCACTCGGTAAAAATGATGCTGGAACGCTGACGATCAATGGCACGGCAACGACCCTGAACGCAGGCATCGCGATTGGTGGCGGTGAGTTAGCCATTCGGGATTTCCGTTCGGTCAACAACAACACGGGCGTGATCGCCATCAACTCGGCTGCACTGATCATTGGCACCAATCAGGCAGCGACCACGGCCGGTCTTGTTACGAGCAAAATCATCAACCTGAGCGGCACAACAGGCGGCGCAACCCTCTATGCTGATCAAAGCCTAGCGAGTCCTGTGGTCTTCAACTCCAATCTAGTTTCGACGGGGGTTGGTGCCAAGACGCTCACACTCGGTGGTGTTAGCCAGCAAGATAACGTCATCAATGGATCGATCACAAATGCTGGCTCATCCTTTACCTCCAATGCTGCCCTTGCAACAGGAGGCACGGTGATCAGCTTTGCTGACACGACTGGCATGGCTATCGGGCAGCAAGTGGCAGGTACGGGTATTGGTACTGGCACCACGATCACCGCCATCACCCCGACCTCGATCACGCTGAGTCGTCCTACCATTGGAGACCGTGTTGCAACGGATGCCGTTAGTGCTTCCACGGGCACAGGAGCTGCTATTTCTCTATCCAAGATTGGTTCGGGAACTTGGGCTCTCGCGGGTACGAATACCTTCACGGGCAACATCACCATTTCCCAGGGCAATCTCAAGCTACGAGCCAATGCAGCCACCTCCACCATCGTGGACAATACCGTGGACATTGTTTTTGACGCCAACAGCGTGTTTGCCGGCGGCACCCTAGAATTCGTAGGTCAGAACAGCGCCAACAACATCGAAACCTTGGATGTTCTGACACCCACCAATGGTGCCAACACCCTCCGATTGACACCCGGCACTAGCGGCACGGCCTCCCTGGTCTTCAATTCTCTGGGAACCGTTGGTGATGGCGCGACGGTCAACATTGTGGGGTCCTCAGGAGGCAGCACGGTGACGCTGACCGGGCAAACCGGACTCAATGCCAACCCCCGGCTGTTTTTCAACGGAGCGGATTTTGCCTTCGCTGGTGCTGGCGGTGTGATGCGTGCGCCCGTTTATGGCACAGATTCCGATTTCGCGGCTGGCTCAGCTTCTGCTCTCACTGCAACCCAGAACAACTTGATGACTGGCAGTTTTGCGACCAACAGCATCACGATTGACACCCTCAAGATCGGTGGTTCACACACCTTGACGCTCAATGCAGCGCAAACCCTCACCATTCGCACAGGAGCTGCTAACACCGATGGCGCTATTCTCCAGACGGGGGGAAGTGGAGTCATCACAGGTGGCACTGGGATCACGACTGGCGGTTCCGGCTCGCTGACTTTCTATGTGAATGGAGGCTCTGACACTCTCACGGTGGAGTCTGCACTGACCAACGGCACCACGGGCGGCATCACAAAATCGGGTGCGGGAACCTTGATTCTTAGCGGCAACAATCTACAGACCGGCACGACCACCATTAACGAGGGAACTCTGCGGCTCTCGGGCAGTGGCCGACTCAGCGGTGCCAATGCCACCGCCACGATCCGTCAAGGTGCCACGCTCGACCTGAACGGTGTCAGCACGGGCACTGCCATCGGCCAGTTCAACAACAACGGTGTCGTCACCAACAGCAGTGCCACGGCCGCAACCCTTCAAGTGGGCAACAACAATGGCACGGGTGATTCCCGCGGTATCATTCAAGATGGCGTTGGCGTCGTCAATGTCACCAAAATTGGGACGGGAGCTCAGAACTGGCTGGGGCTTAGCACTTACACTGGAGTAACAACCATCGGTGGGACTGGATTAGTGACTGTCGATTACCTCGCGGATATCGGCCAAGATAGTGGCATTGGTCGTGGCGTCGCTACCAGCAATGCTACCAATGCTGCTAGCCTTGTGTTCAATGGCTCGACGGGTGGTCTTGGCTATCGTGGTGACCGCTTTACCGGCCTTCTGAACATTGAAGATGTTTCTGTCTCTACGAATCGACTTTTTACTCTGGCTGCTACGGCAACTGGGGCACGCCTTTCGAGCACGGTGGGTCTCAATGGCGCGATTGTTTGGAGCAATACTGCCGCGATTGTCAACATTACTACAGCTAATGCTATCCTGACATTCGAGGGAGATTCTACGGGTGATAATACCTTCAATCCTCAACTCGTGAATAGCTCCGTCAGTGGGGTTACTCTAGGCGTGACCAAAACAGGCACGGGTCAATGGAATCTAGGGAACAGCAATAACACTTACACTGGCATCACGACGGTTTCGAATGGGATTCTTGCTCTCAATCAGGAAGGAGCTTTGCCTGGTGTTAGTCCTTTGGTCCTCGGCACAACGACCACGACAGGTGTTCTTCAGACCTCCGGCACCTTTGCTAGGGACCTGTCCACGACTCCAACTGTAGGGTTTGGCACCATCACCTGGGGCGGTACGACAGGCGGTGGTGGTTTCGCAGCTCACAGCACGCCACTCACCGTCACCTTGAACGGCGGGGCGGGGCTTACTTGGGGGAGTGGTGGATTCGTTGGTACCGGAGGAACTCAATCCCTTATTTTTGGCTCGGGTAGCGCCCTGGCTGATGTCACGTTTACAAATCCGATCAATCTTGGGGCATCCCAGCGCACGATTACGGTGAATGAAAATGGCAACACGGGTGCTGATTATGCGACCATGAGTGGTGTGCTCAGTGGTGCGGGAGGGGGGATTTTCAAGGCTGGAAGCGGTATTCTTCGTCTCACTGGGGCCAATACCTACACAGGGGTCACATCGGTTGATGGTGGAACCTTGGTTGTTTCCAGTTTGGGCAGCAGCACTGGTGCTGCCACGAGCAGTGTAGGTGCCTCAGGTGTTGTTATGAATGATAGCAACGCTATTGTTCTGGGCAATGCTAGCACCACAGGTGGTCTCTTGCAGTATGTGGGTCCTGGGGAAACCAGTGACCGCAAGATCCGCCTGCGCGGAACCACCGCAGGGAATCAGATTCATGCCGACGGCTCCGGAGCCCTAATCTTGACCAATGTGGCTCACGACACCACGGAGACTGGAAATAAAACCCTTTCGCTTCGTGGCAATAACACTGCTGGCAACATGATCACCAGCCAATTGTCCAACAACGGTGCAGGTGTGCTGAGTGTGACTATCGATGGCAGCGCCACTTGGATCCTCACTAACAGCGGCAACAATTACACAGGAACCACGACGGTCACTGGTGGTGCTCTTGGTATTGGTCATAATAGCGCGATTCCAGCGGCTTTGAGCATCTCCAATGGCAACGTTTTTGCTTATGGCGGCGACCGGACTCTGACGAATACCCTGAACCTGGGCAACAATGCCACCAGCGCCTTCCTCGGCGACTACAACCTCACCTTCAATGGCACGAACAACCTTGCGGCTGGTGCCAACAACCTCAATGTTTACAACAGCATTGCTGAAGGTAAGGCGCTCACCTTCAATGGGCTGGTGGCCAACTCACTGACCGGGACTCGTGCCTGGGCGATCGACGGACAGGGCGAGACGGTCATTAATGGCAATTTCAGCACCACCACCGCCTTTGGTGTGAATATTACAAAGTCAGGTAACGGTATTCTCACGCTCGGAACCAATGGAGCCACGTCGAATTGGAATCAGACAGGCAATGCTCTTGATCTTGACCGCGGCATGCTTCGCTTCACGGCGAACAATGCCATTCCGACGACTGCCACCTCTACCGGTCTGACAATCAGCCCGGAAGCCGCTACTTTCGACACGGCCACGGTGAACCTCAATGGCACCACACAGACCATCAACGCCCTGACTGCTACCAGCGACGGCACCGTCATCATCGACAATACCTCCGCGACAGCGGCCGCCTTCCGCTTCGGTGCCAACAACACCACGGTGAATTTCGGTTCTGGCGTCGGAAATTATAGCATTCAAAACACTGGCGACGGTGCACTCGACATCGTGAAACTGGGTAATACCAGCGTGACGTTTGGGACCGGTATTCCTGTGGGTAACAAAGGAGCCATCGCGAGCGAAGGTGGCGGCACCTTTATCATCGCGGGTGCAGTCTCTGCAGCCACGGGTCTGAGAGCAGTGGGTGCATCGACTTTATCTTTGACGGGCAGTTTCGTGAATCCGCACCTTGTCTCCAGTGTCGAGGTTGGCGGAGGTTCGACCCTAGCTCTCCTCAATGGCGCTGGTAGTGCCATGAACAATCTGACCAACCTGAGTCTGGGCAATACTGGCACAGGTACCGTGAATCTGAACCTCAATGTGGGAGACTTGAATGCGGCAGGTGACAGTCTGAACACGGACACCTTGGGTTTGTTGACAGGGGGAACCTTGAATCTGGGGAACACCATCACCTTCAACATGACAGACGCAGGGCTGAATCCTGGTCAGACCTACACGCTGCTGAATCTTGCAGACGGTGGTTTGACCGCTTTTGGAACGGCTAATCTCATTCAGGGAGCAACTCCTGGCGGGTTCACCAGCATGACGTGGTCCGTGACCAACAATCAGGTGCAGCTGACGACTGGAAATCTGATTGTGGGTGACATTTTTTGGCGTGGTCTGACCAACACGACCTGGAATGGCAATGCGAACAACTGGTCCACCGACAAGGCAGGTTTGACTCCAGCGGCTTCCATTCCTGGTCAGGGCAACACCGTCCGTTTTGCCTGGGATGGCGTCGGTGCAACGGCTCTGACGACCACTTTGGAACAGAACTTTAAGGTGAACGCTTTGGTGTTTGAATCTGGAACCACGACTCCGACGTCTGTCACGATCAACCCCGGCAGTGTAACGGCCGCACGTCTCGAAGTGGCACCTCAAGCAAGCACGGATGGCATCGCCATTGCTACAGGAGGTCCAGCCTCAGTCACTCTCGGTTCAAATCTTCGTCTTGGAGCTAATCAGACCTGGAATGTGGCGGATCTAGGGTCAGTTTTGACAATCTCAGGCAGTTTACTAGCTGAGAGAAACGTGACCAAGACAGGCTTGGGACGAGTCGTTTTGGGAGCAGCAGCAGACACAAGTTTCAACACGGGGCGCACCTCGGTTTTCACGGTGAATGCAGGGAACCTTGAATTGACGAATGCGGGTGCCCTAGGTTCTACCGCCAACAACAACCTCGCCAGTGTTGTGGTGAACGGAGGTGGCTTTTACTTCAACGGTGCGGCCTCGACCCTGCCTCATGCGATCACGTTGGCAGGTGGCTCCATTTCCGCAGGTGCAAACGGCCAGACTTACAGCGGCGCCATCAACATCAGCGCTAACTCCACGATCAACATGGCTGACAACAATGGGCCAATCACTGCTGCGGCTGCTCGTAACGTAACTCTTTCTGGAATCGTCAGTGGCAGCGGTGATTTGACAATTGAAAGCAACAACGCTGTTACCAGCGGTAACCAAACCAGCGGCACATTCCTCATAAGCAATGCAGGCAATACCTGGAATGGCAACGTGGCCTTCAATCGCGGCACGATGACGCTCGGATCTGCGTTCAGCCCAAGTTTTGTGGCGAATCAGGTGAAGTTCAATAACTTTGGACGCCTCATTATCCAAGGTGCCAATGGAACCACTTTGACACGAACGGGCGATCTCAATTACCTAGCAGGGGCAGTTGGTGAGTTTCAGGTCGATAACGCAGCAGGCACCCCCACTTTGGACTATGTGGTCGATCAATCTGGAGCCATCAACATAGGTTCGGCTGGCACGGGTGCGACGGTGCGTGTCTGGCTAGCAGATGACTTCTCCAAAGTGATCTTCAGCGGCCCAGTCACCCTTGGTGGCAATAGCAGCATTTCTGCTGGTGGAGCGGCGGCAAGGCTGTTGACCATCTCCGGTGTGATAGGGGACAGTGGCTCGGGTTATGGTCTGGCCATCAACGACGATGCCGGAGCTTGGGGGGCTGTCAATGCGACCGTCAGACTCACCGGGCTAAACACCTTCACCGGCAATCTTTCCCTGGATTCTGGTATCCTGGAATTTGACACTGTCACCAACGTCAGTGGTGGTGCTAGTGCACTCGGAAATGGTACAGCGATCAATACCACCAACGCGGCTACCCTACGCTTTATTGGCACCTCGCCTCAGTCAACCAATCGTCCGATCAACATCGCTGGCGGCGCGCTCACCTTGTCTGCCAATGGCTCAACCCCTGACGATAGCATTACCTACACTGGCGCGATTAATGTGGGACCGACCGGAGACGGCTCACAACTCGTGCTTTCAGGTGCTGCTGGCCGTGCCGGATTCATCACTGGCGGGATCAGCCAAACAGGTGATACCGCTGACATGACGGTCAACGGTGGAACTTGGACCTTGCAAACTGGCACTAGCCGCGTGGGGGATGACGTGAACTTGACTGGAGCTACCACCGTTCTCAACATCAACAGCGGCCTCTTCCAAGTTCGAGATGATTTCACTGTCACGGCGGGTGCGGTGTTAAATTTGAATAACACGGGTGTTTTGTCGTTCAACACGACCACACTATCCGCAGATGCATCACTCCTGATTAACAATGGCGGCATCGTCAATTTAGGCGCGAATAACGCAGTGGTAGCAACGGAGTTTGACCGTCTCTTCATTGCTCAAAGCGCAGGTGGAGCTCTGGCTACTCTGAACATGAGCAACTTTGCATTAACGACGTCTCGTCTGGTCCTTGGTGAGCGTCTTGCAGATCGCACAGGCCAAATTGACGGAACCGGATTACTCACGGTGACTGGCGGGGATGTGGATCTTTTCAAAGGCATCATCAATGCCAACCTCGCGACGACGGGAACGACAGCTCTTGAGAAATTTGGACCTGGAACCGTGAGCCTCAGGGGTGACAATTCTGGATTAGCCTCAACGGGTGCGACCACGATCCAAGAAGGAACCCTGGAGCTGGATTACACGGTCAGCAACACGGTCAAAATCCGTGCAGCTTCTGCACTTGATATGCAGGGAGGAACATTGACCTTGCTTGGCAATGCATCTGCGCCCACGGCGCAGACAGTTGCTAGTTTTACGCTTGGCAATGGTGGTAGCAACGTCATGACCCTAACTTCATCGGGTCAAGATTTAGTGATGAACCTGAATGCCATCACGCGTGCCATCAATGCTCAGGATGGAACGATCCGGTTCAATCTGCCCACAGGAATTCAGAGTGCCACAAATGGTATCACCACGGATACGACCAACTCGGTTGGTTCTGGGGCCAATGCTATATTGGGCGGCTGGGCTTTGGTGAATGATGGAACAGGTGTGTTCTTTGCCAGGAATGCAACCAATGCTGCTGATGGTAACATCGTGGCAGCCAATACGACCCTGCAAGATAACTTGGGCTCATGGGGAGCCGGAGAGAACATCAGCGATGCGACAGGCTTCACAGGAACATTTGTGAACTCCTACATCAACAGCTTGAGGATGAACGCAGCCGCAGGCTCTTCCATCAATGTGACTGCCAGCAGAGTACTTGGAATCAATTCTGGTGGCCTATTAATCACAAGCAATGTGACTGGCAATCCCTCCATCCTCGGGGGCACGCTCTTCTCAGGTGCACAGGCATCCAACGTTCCTGAAATCATCGTTACGCATGACGGAACCGGTATTTTTGAAATTAGCTCCAGCATCCGCACCAACTCGGTGTTCACCAAATCAGGCGCTGGGATCTTGAGATTGACCGGGAACAACACTTACACGGGCAGCACAGATATTTTGCATGGCATTCTTCAAGTGAATGGAGGCAATGCCATTGGTGACACATCCATTGTCACCCTGGATGACAACCGCGACTCAACCCTTCAGCTTCTGGCCAACGAGACGATTGGTAGGCTACAGGGGGGCCGCCGAAACGACAATTCGGATTACGGTCTTGTGGATTTAGGTGTTTACAATCTGACCATCAATCAGAGCGCCAACACAAATTACTTTGGACGTTTCACAGGATCTGGAAACATCATTCTGAATTCAGGGAACACGGGCAACCTCAACTACAATGGACAGAGCAGCACGAATCTCTTTACCGGTTCGGTGATCGTCAACGGTGGACTGTTCCAGTTGAGTGGTGCCGCTGCTCGTTTAGGTTCAGCGACAGCCTTTACCATCAACAGTGGGGCAAACTTCTTGATCGATAACAATGATGACAATGCTCCTAACGATCGCATTGCAGACACAACACCCTTTACGCTGAATTCTGCTACGGGTGCGTTTAATCAACAGTCTATGCCACGTGGTTTGGCCATTCGAACGGACAATGATGGCAACGAATCAGAAACGATTGGGACTATTGCCTTCAACAGTGGTGTTAACTATGCATCTCTTGAGACAGGTTCAGGCACGAATTCGCGTGCTGATATCATCTCGGCTGGCTGGACTCGTGCTAATTCTGCTACGTTGAATGTTCGCGGTAGAAACCTGGGTGGAACGACAGCCCCTGTCTCTCAATTTAAGGTGGTCGATGCTAATGACGCGACCATGATCGCGTCAAATGTCGGTGGCTCTGGAGTTGTTGGCGGCACGGCAAAGAACATTGCTATTCTTCCTTGGGCGATTGGTGAGAATCTGACGGCTGCCCTTGCAGACGGAAACATGGGCAACACTTTTGTATCTTATGTGGACAATCGTGGTCTCGTCCCACTGAACTTAACAAATGAGTATGCGACGTTCTCTACCGCTGCCTCTGGCGACAACGTGCGTGAATCTTTGGGGGCTGACCTCACAGGTCTGACGAGCAACACAATTAACTCTTTGATCATCAACAACACTGCTTTTGCGGGTCTTGATGTGACAGGCAATGGAGTCGGACAAACTCTGGCGATCAACAGTGGTGCCCTTCTCTTTACCGTGACGGGGGGCGTCGCAAGCACTGCTTATGATACTACGCTGGGAGGCTTTGATGGTGGAATCACGGTAGGAGCAACTAACGAATATGTGATCCATGTCGTCAATCCATCTGCGGTTACGACGACTTCGACGCTATCCGCAACGATTGCTTCTCCGCTGACTTCCGTGGCCGACATCACCAAATCAGGACGTGGTACTTTGGTTCTGTCCGGTAACAACACCGCTGGAGGTGGGGCGCGTCGAACCACGCTGAATGAAGGTGTTCTACAAGTCGCTAATCTTGGCAACATCGGCGGTAACAGTGGCGCTTTGTTCTTCGCTGGGGGAGCTCTCCGTCTTGCCACAGGTTTCAACGAAGATCTTAGCACACGCACGATTACTTTCCTGAATGGTGGTGGCACGCTGGACACCAACGGAAATGATTTAACGCTAGCCAATACCCTCGGCTCTGGGGTGGGTGGCTTCACCAAGACCGGTGCGGGCAACCTGACGTTGAATGCGGCTGCCAGCTTCAGCGGCGGCACCACCGTCGCCGGAGGAACGCTCACGGTTGGCGTCAGCAATGCAACGGGTGTGGGCGGCAACCTCACCATTGGCGGCGGCGCTACTCTGGCGCTTGGCACCAGCAGCATCAGCCACGCGCTGGTGTCCACCAGTGGAGCCAGCCCGCAAATCACCGGCACCGGCACCATCAACGCCACCGGCGGCTATGTCTTCAACCACACGGGCGATACCAGCGTCAGCGCGGTGCTGGCGGGTGCGGGTGGTCTGTTCAAGGCTCAGGCCAACCTTCTGACCCTGGCGGGAGCTAACACCTACACGGGCACCACAGAGATCCAGGCGGGCACTCTTTCCTTTAACACCATCGGTAATGTCGGTGGAGGTGCCAGCGCCCTGGGCGCTCCGGCCACTGTGGAGGCGGGCATCATCCGCATGGGGATCAGCACGACGGCCGCCACGCTGCAATACACAGGTGCCGGGAACAGCTCGAACCGCATCATCGGCATGCAGGGAACCACCGGAGGCGTGACCCTCGATGCCGATGGTTCGGGTGCCTTGCTGCTCACGGGTGGTGTGCGCTTTGAGAATGCCGGGAACAAGACTCTCACTCTTCGCGGTTCCTCCGCATCCGGTATTGTCAACCAGATTGGCCAGCTCTCGGAATTGGGCGGGGTACTGACGTTAAACAAAGCGGATGCCAACATCTGGCAGATCAATGCCGACAACACCTACACCGGAGCCACCCAAATTGATGAAGGAACCTTGATGATCGGTGCAAACAATGCTTTGCCCGTGACGACGGCTGTGCGCCTTGGAACTGGGACTACAGCGGGTGTTCTTGATTTGAATGGGTTCAATCAAGTCATTGGCTCGCTAGTCGTGCAAACCAATAGCAATACAGTCAACAATGTTATCATTGTAGACAGCGGTAACACCCTGACGATTAATGGTCCTATCTCGATTGGCGTTAATGCAAATGAGAGCGACACCAATCTTATTGCCAATGGTGGTGGTAACATTTTAGTGAACAGCAACAACGGCAACTTCTTGATCGGCGCTGCTACCGTGGATAATGAAAATCGGGTCGATGTTGACTTCAGTGGTATTGACAATTTCACTGCAAATCTGGGCACGGGCACTCTTCGTCTCGGTGATCCTAATACGGGCGTAGGCAACAGCAGTTCTACCTTCAGGTTGGCTGTGAATAATAACATCACAGCGGCTTCGATTCGGATCGGTGATTCCACGGGAGGTAGCAATCTACACACGCTCACCTTGGGCAGCGGCAGCAACGCACTGAATGTGGACACCTTCAACATTGGCTCGGCCGGAGCCGGCATCCGCTCCAGTGGGGCCGTGGTGTTTGATTCAGCCGACACCACCGGCACGCTCACGGTCCGCGCTGCCAACGGCACTGGCCGTGCAACGCTCAATATGGTCAACACCACGGGCAGCACGGCTGCCGACATGGCTGCCACGCTGGACTTGTCGGGCCACACGGCCGACCTCCTGGTGGGCACGCTCACCATGGCGACCCGCTCCAACGGTACGGGTCTGGCCACAGCCATCTTGAGCTTCAATCAAGGTACGCTGGACGTCACCACCCTCAACATGGGTACCCGGACGGGTGTGGGAACGGGTGGTGCCTCAGCGACGTTGAATTTGGGCGATAGCGCCGCTCTCGGCATTCCCACAGCGACCATCGGCACTCTCACTATGGCCGTGAACACCAGTGCTGGCGGCACGGTGACGGCGGATCTCAACGTTACCGGTGGCAATGTCACCCTTGGAACGGGCACTGGCACGGCCATCAACATGGCCAACGCTGGAACGGGCCGGACCTCGACCTCCAACATCAACCTCACGGGCGGCACGGTGACCCTTGCCGGCAATGTCATCCGTCAGGGCGGTGCAGGGACAGAAACTGCCACCGTTACCCTCAACGGAGCCACTCTCAACATGGGTGGGTTCAGCATCGGCACCAGCGCCGCTCCGATCACTTTTGCAGTGCAGTCGGGAACGCTTTCCAATCTGGCTCAACTCAATGGGGGTGGTGCTTTGACCAAATCGACCGCAGGTGTTTTGGTCATGGGCAATGGCAATGCCTACACGGGTGGCACGAACGTCACCTCAGGCACAGTTACGCTGGCCAATACATCAGGTTCTGCGACTGGTTCTGGTGCTTTCACCAGTGCAGCCAGCACTTTGGTGACCGGAGCTGGAAGCATTCTGGCGTCGTTGAACAACAACATCACTTTTGGTGGGTCTGTGAATGTCGGCAACAGCTTGGACATTGCTGGTAGCCAAATCAGTCTGACAACTTCTGGAACGGGCACCACCAGCTTGAATGGAGATATCTTTTTCGATCTCTTCGGCGGTTACGACTCAGGCAGCTTGAATGCTTCGACAACGAACGACATGCTGGTCGTCAGCGGGACGAATGGTTTCTCAATCGGTGCTGGTTCGAACCTGCGCGTGACTTCCTCTGTGGCACCCGACAATAGCTGGGTAGCGGGCACCTCCTGGAAGCTCTTCGATTGGGGGAACCTGACCGGTGGCGTGACAGGAACCTTCACCAACCTGCCTACTTTGGATGGTAACTTCACCAACCTGCCTGATTTGAGCAGCTTCAATCTTTCCTGGGATGTGAGCCAACTCTACACCTTGGGAACCATCAGCATTGTTCCAGAACCTGGCCGCGCTTTGCTGGTCTGGCTGGGCTTGATGCTCTGCTTCTTCCGTCGTCGTCGCCAGGGCTTCTAACACTTCGTGGCTCACGCAGCTTGCTTCTAACGCTCATTCAACCCAGCGCCTCAGTGGATTCACTGAGGCGCTTTTTTCTTTTGGGTGGAGCCGATGGGTTGCCTGATCTGGAGGCTCGAAGGCAGACTGGTGAAGCTCAAATCGACGAGTCACGCTCATGAAGCTCGACTGTTTTTCAAAGCAAGATGGGCCGAGTGATTCGCAAAATCTAAGGAGTTGTGCTTTCTTGCGTTTGAGGGAACGCCCCCCACTGATTTTATGATGATTTGTCGCTTTTTACCTTGGTTTCTCGCTCCTCTCGCTGCCACGGCAGCTGATTTTCAGAAGGACATTGTGCCGATTTTGGAAAAGCACTGCTATGAGTGCCACAGCGAGAAGATGAAGAAAAAGAAGGCAGGTTATGTGTTTGATGACTTGGAGACCTTGAAGCTCGACATCAATCCCAAGGGTGCGATTGTACCAGGCAATCCGGCTGAAAGTCATTTCTTCGTTGTCATCGCTGACGCCAACCACGAGGCCCACATGCCTCCGAACGACAATGTGCCGAGTGCGGACGTGGAAAAAATCCGAGAGTGGATCACCCAAGGTGCGTCGTTGGAGGGCAAAGGCACCATGACCGGAGCAGAGAACAAAGGCAAAGCGAAGCCTGGACTGCCTCCCATCATGACCTGGATCAACTTTGAGGGAAAAAAGATCAAAGCCGGATTTGTGCGGCTAGAGGGTGACCAAGTGATCTTGCGCATGCCGATGAATGGCAAGGAAGTGCCTTACCCTCTGAGCAAGCTGGATGCAGCCAGTCAGCAGCAAGCTCGCGATTCAGCACAGTGAGCCTGCTTGTGCTTGTGGGTTTGAAAGTGAGACGCTCCGGGCTGGCGGACTGATTTCGACTTCAAATCATAGGCTTAGAAATCCAAGAAGATTTCAGCCCGTCGATTTTTGGAGCGGCCTTCAGGATCATCGGTGCCATCCGCTTTTTTGTTTGGGCTCAAGGGCTGGGCTTTTCCGAGGCCTTTGGTGATGATCTGGGCTTCAGAAACGCCGAGTGCCGTGAGTTGTTGCTTCACGGTATCGGCCCTCATGCTGGAGAGTCGCAGGTTGTAGTCATCGGTGCCTTTGGCATCAGTATGACCTGCGATGTGGAGCTTTTTGCCTGGATCGGATTTCAACAGGCCGGCCACGATCTCGAGTTGTTTCTGGGCGCGAGGATGGAGCTGGGCCTGGTCGTATTCAAAGTAGAGCGCAAGAGATTCACCACCGGAGGGATTTTTCACAATGGGGGTGTAGGGCACGCCGAGTTTCGCAGCACTGGAAGCAAAGGACCCCAGAATCTCCGAAAGGTTAAGCCCGACCACCCGCCAGGGGCGATCTGTGCCAGCGCGTTGCAATTCCAGGCCAAACTCGGTGCTCTGCTGAAGGGCAGGGGACTGCACCTGGGCAATGACCCAGGACACTTCTGGATTGGCCACTGTGATGATGAGCGGTTTGGTAGGTTTGAACTCATACTGACCTTCTTCAAAGACGATGCACAGACCCGCGAGGCGCTCGGCGGGCACCTTGGCTTCATCGACAAATTTGCGGGCTTCGGCGAAGTCATGCCGAAGCAGAGCACGGACAAAATCACTGCCGAAGGCCAGGGCATCATCGCCAGCAGAGATGGTGAAAAGCGGCGATTGGGTAGGTGCTGCAGGTGAAGGTAAGGGCTCAGCAACGTTCGCCATGGCAGGGCTGGTGGCGGCCATGGTGGGCGATGTCGGCAGGATACTCGCAAGTTCCTTTGGCAATTCTACCTTGGTGACTTTCCAGCCCATGCGTTCATCGCGCTCGACATCAATTTGCAGGCGAAGAGGGCTGTTGTTGCCTGGCAAGCTGAGTGGCAGTGCGAGACGTGTTTTGTTTTCCACCACGCCGAGGATTTCCACCTTGTCTTCCGCGCCGATGGTGGCACTCAGCCCCTTGATCATTTTCTCGAGTGTCGCGGCTGCTGCGCTGGCTTGGCTTGGGTCATTGGCAGCGAGCAAACTTCCAGCGCGAGCAAAATCACCTGCAGCGAGACTGCGGGCCATGTCTTTGCCCAAATCAAGTGGGCGAGCAAAACCGAAAGAAGGAGGTGGTGGTGCGGGGGGCGGTGGGGCAGGTACCTCAGCAGGTGGCGTGGACGGCATGGTTGCCTTGGGGGCAGTTCCCGCCACGAGTGCCGTGCTAGATGATTCTGGCTCAGAACTTTTCGCTTCATGAGGCTGCGCAGCTTGTTCCATCTTCGGCTTGGTGACGAAGAAGAACACCAAGGCTGAAATCAGCAGTGCCAGGGCAACCAAAAGCAGTGGAACGGCACGTCCCGATTCACGGAAAATCGTTCGAGGCGAGGAGGGGAGTCGGGAGATCAGCATTTTGGAGCAGGCTGAGGATGAGCAGCTAGAATGCCATGCCCTGGCAGCGATGTCCAAGCCGCTTTCCAGCTTTGGTGGGAGATTTCTACTCGGGTCAGCCTCAAGACTTAGCGTGGCCCAGAGTCCTGAGCTAAAATCTGTGCGGAATGCAGGCTGATCTTTTGCTCATGGTGGGCATAGGTGGCTTGGAGCTGGCGCATGCCGACAAAGGTCTCCGTCAAGACCGATCCAGAGTGGCTGAGCGCTTGGGCGATGGCCTGCTGAAGGGTCCCTTGGGATAGCTCAGCCCGCAGCGCTTGGGTTTGCGCACGTGTCTGTAGGCAGAAAGTGCGTCCCTGGGCAATCTGACCCGCGAGATCCGACCAAGCCGCGAGATTCAGCTGAGGCAAAATGCTACCTGGAGGCAGGGGCTGAGGGTCCATGCACCAAGTATGGGGAACTTGAGCCAGCAGGGCCATGAGGTGGTTCGCGCGTAGCGCCGTGGCCCAGAAAGAACGCAGAGCAGGCAGATGCAACCATGCTCGCCACCAAGCATCGCCAAGCCAATCTGCTTGATCTGGGGCGAGTTGCCAACCTTGGGGGCTTTCCCGAAGGGTGAGGCTGAGCAGGTCTCCTGGTGGCATCGCGCGGGGGATCGTCGAAGGTCGCCAGTCTTGAAGCCAAGGCGACAGAGTGGGGGGAAGACGGCCTGCATCGAGACGATCCAAAAGGCGCTGAGAAGCTTCGGCCCAGAGGGAGAGGTGATGACCTAGGGGCTGGAGCTGCTTGAGCTCTGCCCGGCTCAGGGCGGGATCGATGCGTGGCGCGGTAGTCATGCCGCCACGCAAACAGCAGAAACACGAAACGAAAAGTGAAAAGCCACGGGTGATCGCTGCGGGAAGGAGCTGCCGTGGATCATCCGCGCTTGGCTTATTTTCTCCGCTCCAAAACGATTCTGAAGCCGATGGTTGGCCGTCGGGTATCCGCTGGCACAGGCGTGCGGGTGGAGGAGAGCAGTTCTTCAGCCGAGGCGCTGCGCCAGTTGCCTCCGCGCACGGTGGCCATCACGGTTTTGTCCTCACCATTCTTGGGGGCGTCGTAGTCGGTGTCCACCCATTCACTGGCATTGCCAGCCAGGCAGTGAATGCCGCGTTCGTTCGGAGGAAAAGCAACCGCAGGTGCCAGCTGGGGGAACTTGTCATGGTAGTTGGGAATGAAGGCCTCCAGATTTGCTTTTCGTGCCCCAGCAGCATCGGCGAGATTGTCGGTGTTCGGCGGTGGTGGCCAATCAAAACCCCAGGGGTAAATGCCACGAATGCGCCCATTTCTTTCGTTAGGCCGAGTGCCACGCTCCAGGGGCAGGCCGACGGCACGGCTCCACTCATCATCCGTTGGCAGACGATAGACATCTTTTGGGCCGATGAGGCCTGCGTTGCGTTCACGTTCCGTCAGCCAAGCGCAGAAGGCGCGGGCTTCTTCCCGATCCACGCCGACCACGGGCTGAGTGCCGCCTTTGCCCTCGACATCCATGTTGCCAGGGCGGCGGCTGTTGGTGGCCTTGGTGTACTCGATGTAGTCGCGGCGACGGGTCTCTGTCGCAGCGATCATCACAGCTTCTGTCAGGGGCACAAAGCGGACACCCAGCCCGTTGGCCTTCCATTCACGGCCAAAGGTCACCGCCTGACGTGCCTGCATGTCGGCAAAAAGCTCCAGCAGCTCGCCTGCACGCACTTCTCCATCCAGGATGATGTCGGAGAAGCCTTCCTCACGCAGATCATACTCCACCAAACCGCTCCGCACGCGGGGTAGCTCTAGCGGTGTGTAGCCCAGGAATTGTTCATGCTGAAAAACGCGCACGTTCTCAGGCATCGAGCGGATCACCACGCTGCCGTAGGTCTGGCGCTCCAGCCGCAGGTGAAAGGCCTGCCAATCGGCGCCTTCTGCTCCTGAAGAGCTTGCGGTTTCGTTTTCGCGATCTTCCGGCATATCCTCTGCCGCTGAGTCTGGGGAATCGACATAGTAGAAGGGTTCCACCTCGTAATGATGTTCCTGGCTCAGCAGGCCAGCCTCGCGATCCCGATCTGTCAGCCAGAAACGGAACGCCTCTGAATCGCCCACTGGGGCGACCACGTAATAGGCGGTGTCTTTGCCCTGACCGGCCCGAACCACGCGCCCCTCAAAGGAGCGCCCCGTCGCCTCCAGGAAGCGCTTGAAGTGCCGAATCTCGACTGGCTGAACGGACAGATGCCCTCCTGGTGCAGGTTTGAAGGCCATGCCGAGACTATTGGTCCAGCGTTCTCCCATCTGCGGCAGTCGGGTCGCCTCTAGCGTCAGGTCAAATTCGGCCGGCTTGGCCCGGCTGGCGGTGTGCTCGATCTCCAGGTGCTTGTAGCCAGGCAAACGCAACTGGTAGATCACTGGCAGGCCTTCCTCAGGATTGAGGGCGATGGGGGTGACACCGAGGTCATCTTCACCTGCATACACATGGGCGCCGGGCGGGGTTGTTTTGATGAGCAGGGCAGGGGTATTGCGCTGCACCTGCACAGCCACTCCCGTGGCCTCTCGCTTAGCCAACCACATGCCAAAGACCACCGCCGAGCCTAGGATGAAAAGGGCCGCTGCTGCCCATTGCCACGCGGCACGGCGATTCGAGGGCAGGGGCTGTCCACGCAGGTCCAGCATCATCTCGTGTGCGCTCGCGTAGCGGTCCTTGGCCTTTGGAGCACAGGCCGTACAGATCACGCGGTGCAGGCGCTGCCAGGAGTCCAGATCATCGCCGCTGTCGCTGCAGGAGGGGATGTCGGGAAAGTCGAGCCGATCTTTGCCTGTGCTGGCCTCGTAGAGCACCATGCCGAGGGAAAAAATATCGGATGCTGCGGAGCCGGGACCCTCTGGGGCGACAAAACCCTCTGTGCCGACAAAACTGCGCTGCCCGAGCAGGGCGACCAGCCCGATGTCAGCCAGACGGCACTGGCCTTCGATGAAAATCAGGTTCGAGGGTTTGACGTCACGGTGGATCAGCTTGTGACCATGCAGGTGATGCAGCCCCTCGGCCACTGTGGCCCCGATCTCCAGGCAGCGTTGGGCTTTCAGCTGTTTGTGCCGACGCATTTCTAGCCCCAGTGTGTGTGGCTTGTAGGAGTCGGCAGAGATGTCGCGGCCGGTTTCCAGGTCGTCCGCCAGCTCCATGACATAGTAATAAAAGCCTTGTGCGTCGCTGCGGCCCACCTGCAGGATCGGGACGAGCCCCGGATGACGACGAGAGATGGGCTCATAGCGTTTGATGGCCTCGAACTCACGCTCAAAGGAGTCGGCGTGATCGTAGTCCTCGCGCCAGACCACCTTCACCGCCCGCAGGGCACCTGTCACAGAGCGGGCCATCCACACCTCGCCATACGCCCCACGTCCGATGAGACGCAGCGTCTCATGGTCACGAATCTCGGGAGTCTGGCGGGGGGGGGCGGACATGGAAAAGAAAGGAATACTAGGGGGCGTGCCATGAACCCGTCAATTCAGCAGCAGATGCGCGTGATTTTTTCTCAGCCCCAGCCCTTCTGCTTTGGCGCTGCCTTTCACCACTTGTACTTGGCCCGCAGGCGACGGCGCATCCAGATCGAGGTCGCTGCCAGTGAGGCCACCAGAACCAGGAAGACGAAGACACTGCCATACTGAGCGCGCTCCGAATACTCGTTGTGCGGGATACGCGCCGCGAGCGTGTAGATGTGGTAGGGCAGGGCCTGCACCGACTCGGTGAAAATGCCGAGGAAACGTTCCACGCTCTGCTCCCAATGGGCAAACCAACCCGCGTCGGGTGGCAGCGCAGTCATGTCTTTTTGCCAGGGCAACTTGTCTTTGAAAGCCAACGCTGCAGTGAACATGATCGGTGCGGTTTCTCCCGCCGCACGAGCGATGCCCAGAATGCTGCTGGTCAAGATCCCAGGAGTCGCGAAGGGGAGGACTGCACGCCAGATGGTCTGCCATCGGGTCGCCCCGAGTGCCATGCTTGTCTCGCGGAAGCCCTGGGGCACAGCTTGCAGGCATTGTTCGCTGGCGGTGATGATCACCGGCAGGATGACAAAGGCCAAGGTAAAGCCACCGCTGAGTACGCAGGTATCCCAGCCCTGAAAGCTCAGCTTGGTGAAGAGCAGGGGGATGACCAGCAGGCTGCGCTCATGCGGCGTATCGGTCAGCACGGGGGCCGTCAAAACGAAGGCGCCTAACCCGAACAGGCCGAAGACCACTGAGGGCACACCGGCGAGGTTTAGGATGGCCAGGCGGATCATCTCCACCCGCTTGCCATGGCTGGCGTATTCACTCAGGTAAATGGCGCTGGCTACGCCGAGGAACAGCGCCACCGTGACGCTAACGACCACGAGCAGAGCCGTGCCGACGATGGGACCCAAGATGCCGCCGCCGGAGTAGGAGATGGTTTTCTCTTCACGAAACTGTTCCCCCAGCTGCTTCTTGATGGCATCCGCGCCATTCACATCGGTCTCGATGGCGTGCCCTTGCTTGTCAAAAATAACGTGCAGTGTGCCAGGCAGCTCGGTCAGGAACTTCACATTCACGAAGGGAAATTCACTGCGAAAGGTGATGGGCGCTCCTTTGATGAAAATGTGTGCCACGATGGACAAGGTCACCACGACGATCAGCGCGGTGCTGAGGCGCAAAAACCAGCGCACCGCGCTCTCTTGGCGTCGGGCCGAGGTCATGTCTCCGGCGAAGGGATTCGGATTCAGCTCGCTCATGAGGCTTAGGCTTTCGGAAGTTCAAAACGGCGCACCACAGCTCGGGCGCAGGCATTGACACCCAGGGAAATGACAAACAGCACGATGCCCACCATGAACAAGGCCTGCCAGTGGGCGCTGCCGCGAGAGACCTCACCCAGCTCTTGTGCGATGATGCCCGTGAGGGTGTGGGCGGGTTGGAAAATGACTCCAGGTCCCGCACTGAAGTCGGGAATGGCAATGCGATTTCCTGCAACCAGCAGCACCACCATGGTCTCGCCGATCACGCGACCTAGCCCCAACAGCACAGCGGCAGCGATGCCGGAGAGAGCAGCCGGCACGATGACACGGAACACGGTCTGTAGCTTCGTCGCCCCCAACGCGTCAGAAGCGTCGATGTAGGCTTGGGGCACATTGTTGAGCGCATCTTCAGCCAGACTGAACATGGTCGGAACCGCCATCAGCGCTAGAAGGCAGCCCGCATTGAACATGTTCAGTCGCTCCTGCACCGGAAAGCCAGGCAGCCAGCTCAAGCAAGCCCAGCCGCTCATTTCTTTGATCAAGTCTCCGACCAGCGAGATGCCAATGAAGCCCAGCACCACAGAGGGAATGGCCTGGATGAATTCAATCACCGGTTTGATCCATTCTTTTTCCCGCTCACTGGCAAATTGGTTCGTGTAAATCGCTGCCGACACGCTCAGAGGCGTGGCGATGACAATCGCAATCACGGCGATCACCATGGAACCCGCGAGCAAGGGCACAAAGCCAAAAAAGTCTTGCCAAGAGGAGTTGGTCAGCCAGTTCGTGCCGAAGAAAAAAGCCGCAATGACGCTGAAGATCGAGACGGATTTGTCCTGGCGCCAAGCTTTCAATTTTTCGATGCTGGCGCGCATCTCCGCAGCGTGTTCGGGCAGTTGCTGGCGCACTCGGGCGAGCATTTTTTTGGCTTCTTCGGTGCCGGTCTCCAGGTGCAGTCCTGCTGCGACGATCTCGATGTCTTTGGCGTACTTCGACACGGCTTGGATGAGTTCATCGCGACGTTCGATCACGGGCTTGATGCTTTCCACGTAGTCTGGCTCGGGGGTCTTGGAGGCTTCTGCTTCTTTGAGCAGATCGGCTTTTTCATCAGCGTCACGTGTGGATTCAGCCGCTTGCAGCAGCTTTTGCCGGCCTTCTTCGAGCGTGAAGTGCTCGACCGCTGCTTCCTTGGTAGCCAGGACTTCTTCTTTGAGTTCATCCAAAAGTTCGCGCAGAGGTTCTGGAGTTTCTTCCAGCACCTCGGAGGCGTCCACGAGCTCGGCAAATTGCTTTTTGGCTTCTCTGTCCCGAGTCGAAAAGACAGCGCTCAGCTCCAGCAGCATGGGCGGCAGCTCGCTGATCTCGGGGCTGAGCTTTGCCATCTCTTGGCGCAGGCGGCTGGCTTCTTCAGGGGAAAACAACGGGCTCACGGACACTGCCTGGGCGAGCTTTTGCGTGGCTTGGGTCAGCTGCTGGCGCAGGGCATTCAGCGCATCCGGTGCTGTTGGTGGCTGTTTTTCCAAAGCAGATTCCAGGGCCTCGCGGGGCAGCTTGGTTTCCTCCTCGATTTCACGCTTGAGCAGAAAGGCTGCATCACGGCGGGCACGTGCTTCCTGGATGATCGGATCCATTGAGGCCGTCAGCGCGCGTCGCAGCTTGCTCGACAGCTCCTGCTGTTTCGAAAGCGGGCGATCCACCAGGTCGCAGTACTCCAGCCCTGAGCGGCGGTAGATCTCTAGCTCATGCTTGTAGGTGCTGAGGAAGCCTGCTCCCTCGCGCAGCAAAAACAGCATGATGAGCGCCAGCACGACAATCGTGATGCTGGCGTTTGAGGCGAAGAAGAACCGGATGGCGCGCTGAAGGTCCAGTCCCAGAAAGGTGCCTTTCTGTTTCTTCAGAATCAGTTGATGGAGCGGTGGACGTTCGGTGGACACGCGGGCGGGTGGAGTGTGTGGGGGTGAGCTGGCCTTGTGTCAACGCGCTCGTTGAGCAGTTCGGCGGTCTTCTTGGGGGATCTCCGCCAGGCGCAAAACACGGTGCCCCTGGGAAAAAACATCGGCTCCAGAAGCTGGAGCCGATGGGATTCACCGCAGTGCCAAAAAAAGGCCAAGGGAGGATTACTGAGCCTGAGACTTCGGCACAAAGCCCACTTTGCCGACGATGCTTTCGCCTTCAGGGCTCTGGCAGTAGTCGATGAATTCCTTGGTCGTGCCGGTAGGCTCACCGCTCGTATAGAGGTAGGTCGGGCGGGAGTAGGGGTAGTCCTTCACCGTAGCCACGCTCGGTGCGACACCGCCGATGGTGACAACCTTGCAGCCTTTGGAGCCTGCGTAGGCCAGACCCACATAACCGACGCCATTCACGTTGGAGCCGACTTCGGAGGCAATTTGTTCATTGCCCGCCATTTTCTGGCTGTTTTTGCCATACTCCCGGCCCTTCATGGCGAGACCGATGAAGTCCTTGTAGGTGCCGGAAGAGGTATTGCGGGTGTAGATGGAGATCGGTCCTGGCGTGCCCCCGACCTCGCTCCAGTCAGTGATGTCACCGGCGAAGATTTGCAGCACCTGCTTTTTGCTCAAGTCGGAGACGGGGTTGTTTTTGTTCACCACAATGACGATCATGTCCCAGGCGATTTCGAATTCGGTCAGAGACACACCTTTGCTGCGGCAAAGGGCGCGCTCATCAGCCTTCACCTTGCGGGAGGACATGCCAATCTCTGCGGTGCCGGCGGCTAAATTGGTAAAAGCGGTGGAAGAACCCTCCGCTGCGATGTCGAAGCTGACACTGCCCCCTTTCTTTTTGAAGGCCTCTGCCAACTGAGGCACGAGTTTCGCCCCCAGGGTGTCCGAACCGCGTATGCGAAGGGTACTTTGGGCGTGAAGACTGGTGGCGGCGAGGACACTGCCGAGAATCAAGGCAATCAGAGGTGTTTTCATCGGGGATGGACTGGAGGCTAGGTTGAGGCGTGGTGTTTAGAGCTAAGTGACAAAGATGACAAAAGCTGATCTGTGACGAGTTTGTCACAGAAGCGGCGTTTGTGACAAAAAGGAGGAGCGAATCAAGATTTCTGACCTTTGTGACAATCTTTGTGACGTTTGAATGTGATTGAAAATCAATGATTTATCGAAATGAAACCGCTCTCACCTCAGTTGAGTGACGGTTTTGTAACAATTCGAAACTCGTCAGATGTGTGACGAGATTGCTACATAGAGCTGTCGTTGAGTAGCTCCAAGAGCCGCTGAGGTTTCTTGCGCACGCTTCGACACCTCAGTTCAACGTCATCCTCCATGTTCCCGATTCGTCCCACTCATCCCTCGGGGAGATTTCTTGGTCTCCTCACTGCCGCTGTGATTGCGGTCACTCCAGCCTCTCCAGCCCTGGCCAGTCAGGCCATGGAGCAGCTTTTCGGCATCTTGAAAGCCAAAGGCAGCATCACTCAGGCGGAGCATGACCTGCTGATCGCCGCAATGCGCGCGGACGAGGCCAAGGCAGCCGTTACGCCCCCCCCGTCAGCGCCTGCTTCCACGGCTGCACCTGCTCCCGCAGTCGCCACGGCACCGGAGTCGGCTCAGCAGGCAGCTCTGGAAAAAAAGATCGCAGCGCAGGAAGCCCGGATCAAGCAGCTGGAAAATGCCCTGACTGGCACGAAGTCGAAGATGGATCAGATCGCCCAATCGACGGGGCCTGCAGAGGCTATTGTTGGGAAGGTGGAAAAGCTGGAAGACATCCTCATGGGAACCAAGGGTCAGGTGGAAGAGCTTTCCCGCATCACCGACAACACCTCACCGTCCACCATCAACAAGGCGGAGCTGGACGACCTTCTGGCCGACAAGTGGTATGAGCGCCTGAAGCCACGTGGTTATGTGCAGTTCCGCGGATACTCGATGTTTGAAGGCAATGGAGCTGACTTTCACCAGCCCAATGACTCCAACATTGCCAATGACAGCTCCTTCTTCGGCATTCGTCGTGGCCGCTTCATTTGGAGTGGTGACCTGACCAGTCACCTCTACGTTTACATGCAGGCGGACTACATGGCCTCTGTCAGTGGATCGAATGTCTTGCAGGCGCGTGACGTGTATGCAGACATCTCGCTCGACCCCGCGCGTGAATTCCGTGCGCGTATCGGCTTGTCCAAAGTGCCCTATGGATGGTCAAACATGCAGTCTTCCCAGAACCGTCTGGCTCTGGAGCGAACGGATTCCATCAACAGTGCCGTCGAAGGCGAACGTGATCTGGGTGCCTACCTCATGTGGGCTCCCTTTGAGATCCGCAATCGCTTCAAGGACCTTGTCAAAATGGGACTTCGTGGTTCTGGCGACTATGGTCTCATCGCCCTCGGTGCCTACAACGGCCAAGGCATCAACCGCAGCGACGCGAATGGTCAACCTCACTTTGTGGCGCGTGCCACCTATCCTTTTGAATTGGACAACGGCCAGTTCCTCGAATTCTCCGTCAACGGCTACACTGGACGCTACGTGCCGACAGCCTCCCGTATTCCCGGCGGTGTGACCCCAGACTTTGAGGCTCGTGGCGTTCGGGACGAGCGCGTCGGTGTGACCGCGATCCTTTACCCGCAGCCTTTCGGCATTGAGGCAGAGTGGAATTGGGGCAATGGTCCTGTGCTGAACGACTCCATGACCGAGATCGAATCTGGCAAGTTGATGGGCGGCTACGTGCAGGCGTCTTATCGCCATATTTTTGGCAACCAAGCGGAGCTCATCCCGTTCGTGCGCTATCAATACAATGATGGTGGCCGCAAGTTCGCCACGAACGCGCCGCGCAGTCAGGTGGACGAGTGGGCCGTCGGTCTGCGCTACATTCCGTACCCAGAGCTGGAGCTGACCCTGCAGTATGTGCATGGCGACCGTACCAACACTGTCGTGGCTCCTTATGAGCAACACGATGGCAACTTCATCGGCTTGCAGGCGCAGATCAATTTCTAGACCTTCGCGGGTTCGTCAGCTCATCGGGCATCGCCTGAAGGCTGGCTGAAATGTCTTTTACCCCATGCGCTGGTTTCAGTGCATGGGGTTTTTGTTGGAGTCAGGGAGGGTGGAGTCGAGGATTGGGTTAGCGGTCAAAAGGAGCTGCCCCTTTCTAAACCGGAGGCTCAGGGGCCGCATCGGGTTTGGGGCCTCAGTCCTGTCCAGCCATGAGAAAAAGAAAACCCCGCCGGGATGGGCGGGGTTTTCAGCGTCGGACTCAGAGCCCGAACAAACACACACGGTGAAATTAACGCTTGGAGAACTGGAAGCGCTTGCGAGCACCTGGACGACCCGGCTTCTTACGCTCCTTGGCGCGAGAGTCACGGGTCAGAAGACCAGCTTTCTTGAGGGCACCACGAAGTTCAGGATTCACGGTGATCAGCGCGCGGGAAATGCCAAGAAGAACAGCGCCCATTTGACCAGAGACACCGCCGCCATGGGCGTTGATCTTGAAGTCATAGCTCTGACGGCTGTTGGTCAGGGCCAGAGGAACAATGATTTGATTTTGAAGAGTAACGGTAGGGAAGTACTCTTCGAAGTCACGGCCATTGACGGTGATGGAACCGGAACCGGGGAGGATGCTCACGCGGGCGATGCTGGTCTTGCGGCGGCCGGTGGTGGTGGCGAGGGGCTTGCTCATGATCGTTTCAGTCAGAGAAGGGTTCAGGCGATGGCGAAGGACTTGGGATTCTGAGCGGTGTGAGGATGTTCTTCACCTGCATAAACCTTCAGCTTGGTCACGATTTTGTCGCCCAGGCGATTGTGCGGCACCATGCCTTTGACAGCGCGGTGGATGAGAAGCTCAGGACGGCGCTGGCGCACTTTTTCTGCGGTTTCACGCTTCTGGTTGCCGATGTAAACAGCGGACTTGCTGGTGTAAACTTTCTGAAGCTCCTTCTTGCCGGTCAGCTTCACTTTGTCTGCGTTGATCACGACCACGAAATCACCCGTATCCACATTGGGGGTGAAGGTTGGGCGGGTCTTACCACGAATCAGGTTGGCGGCGGCGACAGCGACCTGGCCCAGGACCTGGTCTTTGGCGTCGATGATCCACCATTGGCGGTTCACGTTTTCTGCTTTCGCGGAGAATGTCTTCATAAAGGTGCTTTGGGGGAGTGGCTGGCACACAGAAACTACGTGACAGGCCGGGGGAAAGAGGGCCGCGAGGATAGAAGCCGAAGCCAGGGTGTCAACCGGAAACTCGGGCTATTCACAATCAATTGCTGACGCTGCCTGGGTGACCTCATCGGGCAGCTCGACGTGCCAGGAATTCTTCCGCCAGGGCGCGATACGCAGTGGCTCCACGTCCATTCGGCTCATACTCGACGATGGTTTTGCCAAAGCTAGGCGCTTCACCCAGCCTGACTGTCCGGGGGATCACAGCGCTGTAGATCACTTCGGCAAAGTAGTTCTTCACATCGCTGACGACCTGCTGCGCGAGGTTGGCACGGGAGTCGTACATCGTCATCACAATGCCTTCCAGAAGCAGGTTCGGGTTGGCTCCGCTGTCGCGGATCTGCTGCACCACACCGACGATCTTGCCCAGACCTTCCAGACCAAAGTATTCGCACTGGAGGGGCACCAGCAGTTCATCCGCTGCCGCCAGAGCCGAGGTCATTAGGACGCCGAGCGAGGGCGGGCAGTCCAACAGCACGTAGTCAAAGTGGTTCGAGGTCCGCAGCGGCTCCAGCACCTCGCGCAGCCTGCCCAGGTGATTGCCGCTCTGCGCCAGCTCGATCTCACAACCTGCCAGCTCCTGGTGGCTGCGGATGATGGACAAGTTCGGCAGTCGTGTGCTGCGAATCACCATGTGCGGATCGGTGCCCAGCACCAGCGCGGTGTAGAGGCTGCCGCCCTCCTCCTGCGCTAGGCCCAGACCGCTCGTGGCGTTCGCCTGCGGATCCAGGTCGATCAGCAAAGTGCGCATGCCAAGCTGGGCGAGGCAAGCGGAGAGGTTGATGGCCGTTGTGGTTTTACCCACACCTCCCTTTTGATTGGTGATCGCTACGATTCGCATAAGTCAGTTGACCCGAGTTTGAAGAGGAACCATCCAGCGCGCTAGAAAGAAAATGGAACTTACCGAAAAATGGCTAGGCGAGATTGGCGGCTGGCAGGCGATGAAAGCCGCGCGCGGCCTCGTGGATGGCGGATTTGTCACCTTACAGAGCGCAGAGACGGGGCGCATCCGTGGCCTTGCAGGCGCAGGAAAAACCCAATTTGCCTGCGGCCTCGCTTTCACCTCGCGGACGGACGTCACCAACCTGTGTACCTGTCCCGCCTCTCGTCGCGGCCTCATTTGCGAGCACGCTCTGGCGGTCGTCCTGGCGCATCTCCGCGGTGGGACTGGCGCGGCTGTCACTTCTCGTTCTTTGGCGAGCACGCCTGCATCGATCGGTGCAAACGTCAGTGTGCGCCCCCCGCAGTCGGCGGGCACGGTTCAGCCTCGCTTTGGGGCCGGCGCGCCTGCTCCGCTTCAGCCCCTTCGCCTTCCAGGCTTCTACACGCTGTATTTACCGGAGAACCTACTCACCGGTCAGATGCGCGAGCCCGTGAGGGTCTATGTCCGCTACAATCCGAGTGAGACGGAACCCGAGGAATCCTTGCTCGCTGCATGGCTGGCAGAAAAAGGAGTCAAAGGGCAAAGCGTGCCGCTGTCTCTTCCTGCCGCTGCGCTTGATGATTTCTTCCGCGCTGCTGCCGAACACCCGCGCGTCATTGCGGGCAAGCCCAACGGCGGTGGCTCGCCGCTTAGCATCGCCCGCGAGCCCGTGCGCCTGCTGCTCACGGCTGAATCCAGGCCGGGGGATAAAGACGTGACCTTCCGCCTGGCCAGCGAAGACCAGCGCCCGCTTTTCCCGCAACGTCCCAACGCGGCGTGGTTTTGTCGCGAGACGCAGAGCCTCTTCCCTGTCACCAAGCTCTCTTCCGACGCTGAGCAACTGCTCCGTGAGCTGCCGGCCAAGCGCCCCCTGAAGTGGCTCATTCAGCACCGTGAGGCCCTCAACGATGCCTTCCAGCTCGAACTGCGCGGCTCTGGCATGGAGCACTTCCACTGCGCGCCCGTGCCCTGCCGCTTCACGCTGCATCTCGAGGGCTCGCTTCAAGCCGTCGAGGCCACTCTGCGCGCTGATTTTGGCGGCAAAGAATGGCTCGTGGGAGAAAGCGGCCCGCGCTGTGTGGCTGAGAGCCTCTTCCCGCTCGAAGACAGCAGCACCCCCGGCCTTTTCTACCTGCGCAACGAGGCTGAAGAAGCCCGTCTCATGGCCCTCATGGAGTCGCTCGGCTTCCAGATCAGCATGAGGGTCGATGCCTGCGGCCATAGCCTCGTGTGGAAGCTCACCAAGCCAGAGTCCGTGCTGGAACTCTACGCTAGCGAGCTGCCGCGCCTGCGACGCGAGATGAAGGTGGTCGAAGGCGAGCGCTGGCGTGCGGCCACGCGTGGCGTTGCGCGCATCGCGCCAAAGATTCATCGTCGGGAAAGCGATGATGGTGGCCGCAGCGGCAGTGGGCAGGACTGGTTGGCCATGGAGTTCGCCTACGAGGCGCCTGATGGCTTCCGCCTGCCGCGAGCGGAGGTCCTGCGCCTCGTCCGCAGTGGCCAGCGCAGCGTCACGGCGAAGAATGGCAAGCGCTACCTGCTCGACCTCGCTGGTGTCGAAGAATTTGAGGACACACTGCGTGACGTGCCGCTCCAGCTCACTGCCGATGGCGCGCGTATCAGCGGCCTTCATGCCGACTACTTCCTTGGTGGCGAGGAGGCCAGCCCTGCCAAGCTCACCGAAGAAGCCTCCCTGCTCGCCAAGCTCGGCGACCTCGGCCCGAAGCTCCGGCCTTACCAGTTGTTAGGCACTCGCTGGCTCGTCACCCTCGCCGAGACCGGCCGCGGCGGCGTCCTTGGCGATGAAATGGGCCTCGGAAAAACGGTGCAAAGCATCGCCGCCATCGTGGCGCTCCGCCGTAGCCCGACTCTCCCGAGTCGGGTTTCTGAGGCCTCCTCCCCTTCATCGAAACCCGACTCTGGAGAGTCAGGCGACATAGCCCCCACGCTCATCGTTTGCCCCAAGAGCCTCACCGGCAACTGGCGCGCGGAATTCGAGAAATTCGCCCCCCATCTGCGTGTCGCCGTTTCGCAGGGCAGCAACCGCGCGGGCCTCCTCTCGCGCCTCGCCGAGCACGATGTCATCATCACCACCTACCAGCTCGCCGTGCGTGATCAGGACATCCTGCAAAAGCAGGCCTGGCAGCTCCTCTTGCTCGATGAAGCCAGCTACATCCGCAATCCCGACACCGATGCCGCCAAGGCCCTCCGCTCGCTGAAAAGCCGTGCCCGCCTCGCCCTCACCGGCACCCCCGTGGAAAACAGCACGCGCGACCTCTGGTCCATTTACCAGTTCGCCCTGCCCGGCTACCTCGGCAGCCGCGACAACTTCAAGGAACGCTTCGAGCAACCCATCCAAAACGGCCTCGATAGCCCCGCCGGGCTCGCCGCCAGCGACCGCCTGAAAAAACTCCTCCGCCCTTACTTCCTCCGCCGCGCCAAGCGTGAAGTGCTCAAGGATCTGCCCGAGAAAATCGAGCAAGTCCTCTGGTGCGAGCCCTCTGCCGTGCAGGCCGAGGTCTATCGCCGCGTGCTGGAGGAAGGCCGCGAAGAGATCAAAGCCGCCCGCAAGCGCAGTGGCCAGGGCGGTGCGAAGATGACCATGTTCACCGTCCTGCTGCGTCTGCGCCAGACCTGCTGCGACCTCCGCCTCACTGGCTTAACCAATGATGCCCTGAAGGGACTCGACCCCGACGACCTCTCCGGCAAATGGCCCATGCTTCAGGACAAGCTCGACGCCATCCTCGACTCCGGCGGTAAGGTGCTCATCTTCAGCCAGTTCGTGCAGTATTTAAAACTCGTCCGCGCCAAGCTCGACGCCGACGCCATTGACTACGGCTACATCGACGGCTCCAGCAACGACCGCGAAGCCCAGGTGAAAGCCTTCCAGAGCAATCCAAGCCGCAAAATCTTCCTCATCAGCCTCAAAGCCGGCGGTTACGGCCTCAACCTCACCGCCGCCGACCACGTCATCCTGCTCGATCCCTGGTGGAATCCCGCTGTCGAAGCCCAAGCCATCGACCGCGCCCACCGCATCGGCCAGCAGCGCGTCGTCACCGCCTACCGCCTGGCCCTACGCGGCACCGTGGAGGAGCGCATCCTGTCCCTGCAAGCCAAAAAACGCGGCCTCATCGAGGCCACCCTGGACGAACACAGCCCCCTCATGGCCGGTCTCGCTGAAAATGAGCTAGAAGAGCTGTTGGGTTAGGTTTTCACCAGACATCCCCCCCCTTGGGCGGTGGACTCGTGCTGGTTTTCTCAGCCACTTGGCCCCCAGGCTGAGGCACCTGTCCATGCGGTGTTGCAGCGCAAGTCTCAGGTCTGGAGGACGGATCGACAGGCGCTGCAAGAGAGCTGGTCAGGTTGGCGGATCAGGGGGCACCAAGGGTCACGCGACCGCTTTCGGGGTCGAGGTCGTTCGTGCGGTTGCTCTGGAAATAACCGTAGCCGCCCTGGGAGCTGCCTTTTTGCAGAAGAATGCCACGGAAGGTGGGGCGGACGGCAGAGGGCTGTGTCCAGTTTGGGGCAAAGGTCCCGACCATCGCTCCGGTGCTGGCAGTCGCGGTCAGGGTGAAGCTGGCGTTTGTCGCTGGGATCTTGGTGATCGTGCTGCCGGTGATGTTGATCGCGCTGACGATGACCGGTGAAGCTAGCTTGCCATCTGTGAATTCTAGGCTGGCGTTGCTAGTGCCTGTGCCGGCGGGGGCCAGTCCGAGGCTCGTTTGCAGGGTAGCGCTTCGGTCATAAAGGGCTCCCACAGCATCCACGAGGATGCCTGTCGGCCAGCCAGCGGTGTAGGCTTGTGTGGCAGGGGCGCTGCCACGAGTGCCGGACACTTCCGTCACGCTGGGGCGTGTCCAGAGCAGGTCGTCAGCCGTGACGTCACTGTTGGTTGCGCTGGCATCGAAGGCCAGGGTGCCGCTGAAGCTGCCGCCATACACGGCGCTGCGACCCGTGGCAGAGCCTGGGGTGAGCAGCACCGAGAAGAAGGGGGCCTGCCCACCTGCCACAAGACCGCTGGAGGCTGTCCACACACTGCCATCAGCCAGCACCCCGACAGCAGTGAGGGTGCCTGTGCGGGCTAGGGTGATGGTGCCGTAGCCATCTCCCTGTGGGTAGCTGCTGATCGGTAGGGCAGGGCTCTGGGCCTGCGCGGGCAGGGCAAGGGTGTAGTAGCCGCTGCTCAGCACGCCGCCGACGGTGGTGCTGATGTTTAGCAGGCTGTCTGCCACAGGTGCGGTGGTGGAGTGCATCAGCCGTGCTGCGGTGCCTTCGCTGCGGGCTATTCCTTCCCGGGTGATCTGGGCAGCGATGCTGCCTGCTGCGAAGTTGAGGCTCAACTGATCGCCATTGGGCAGCGTGAACTGCTCGACGGCCACTCCACCGACGGTGAAGATGGCGCTGCCGGTGCCGTGAAACACACACGTGAAGCTGACGCTGCCTGCATTGTAGTTAAGTTTGCCCGAGAACACGCCGCTGCTGGGCACAATCGTGCCGGTAAGATAGCCGATGGAGCTGATATCCACGCCGATGCCGGTGGCGGGCCGGAGCAGGCCATAGAAGCTATTGCCCTGACCCGCAGTGGGCAGGAAGGGATTGGCCACGAATGCCGCGCGCACAGGGGCGGCGAGGTCCTGCGCTGGCATGGTGTAGGTGAATCTGGAGGCGATGGCAGAGGTGCCGGGAGGTAGGTTGCTCCAGTGGCTGAAGACCTGCCCTGCGCTTGGGATGGCGGAGATGGTCAACGCTGAGCCAGCGGCGATGCTAAACGGGCTCACCAAGCTCGTCGCTGGCAGTGCCACCACCGGGGTGCTGCGTGTTGTCGCTAAGCTGAGGCTACCCAGGGGAGAGCGTGCCAGCTCCAGGCGGTAGCGGCGGCCATAAGTGAAGGTGCGTGTCACAGGCAGCGAGGCCATTCCATGGTTATCGTAGGAAGTGACCGTCAGGGTATTGTCCCCCACCGAGGGCTCGATCGGCAGGCTCCAGGGGCGCGTGCGTGAAGTGGCTGCGCCGAGGGTCGCATCGCTAGCGATGCCGCCATTCAAAGACACCGTGACGCGGTTGATGCCCACCCACTCCATATCCACCGCTGTGCCTGTGGCCACAAAGCTGGCTAGGCCTGTGGAAACCCCCGGGCTGGCTGCTGGTGTCGTGATAGCCACGGTCGGCCGCTGCCAAGCAATCACACGGATCACGCTGTAATTGCTGCTGCTGATTCGGGTGTCGGCCCCCGCATCGCCTAGCAGGAGGAAGAGCGCGTAATTCGGCTGCAGGCCGGTCCTTGGCACCAGAGGGATGGTCAGCGTCTTCGACATTTCATTGAGGGCAAAGCTGACCGTCTGTTCTTGGAACAAGTAGTCCACCCCGAGTGTGGCTGGCTCAAACGTGCGCCGGTTTTGCAGCGACGAACCATCGATTGTGCTCACCCGCACGGTCGTGGCAGCCGTGCCGCCTGAGCGCAGCAGCGTCACCACTGCCTGTGTGGCTCCTTGCTTCACATCATAACCCTCAGCGCTGAAAGCGATGGAACCGCCCGCAGTGCCTCCGGCATAAGGCGCTGCGGTGCCCTGGATGTCAAAGGTGAAGGCAGGAACGATCGGATCATTGCTCGGGATGCTGACTGTGGCCGTGCGCAGGCCTAGGGCAGTCGGCTTGAACACGATCTGCATGATTGTGCTGCCCGTAAGCTCAGCGACGCTGTCGGTTGGCGATGTGGCCACATAGAAGTCAGTTGCATGAGTGCCGACGATGGAGACGCGTGGGGTTGCTGGGAGCAGCAAGGGAACATCCCCTGTGTTCTGGAGGGTAAAGGTCTTGGACACCACCTGCCCATTCATCGGGATCGAGCCAAAGTTCGTGTTGTCGGCGACCTCAGGAGAGACATCTCCATGGGGGACTGTGTGCCCATTGCCATTCACGCCGAGAGAGGAGCCTTCGATGACATTGGTGATGCTGATGGTGAGGGATTTTTCAAACTCACCGCCCATGTGATCCGTGGCACGGATGCGCACGCTGTAGCTGTTCTTCGTCTCAAAGTTGGCTACCACAGCAAGCTTCAGCTCATTGCTATCGATGCTGAAGCTAGCGTTGTCCGTGTCACCAGCACCACTCACCAGATCGAAGGTGTGGGAAGCGCCAGCATCAGGATCACCCACTGCCGTGAGGGTGGCGACGGTCGCATTCACCGCATTGTTCTCCGCAATGCTACCACCCACCACAGCAAGGGCTGTCGGAGGCTCATTGACGTCATTGATCAAGATGGTGAAAGCCTCGCTGTAGAGGCCCAAGTTGCCATCGTTGATCTCAATGCGCACGCTGTAGCTGTTCTTCGCCTCAAAATCACTGCTGATGTCAAACCGGAGGGCATTCCCCACGATGGAGAAACTGCCATTGTCTGCACTGCCAGCGCCACTCACCAGATGGAAGGTGTGGGAAGCGCCAGCATCAGGATCACCCACTGCTATGAGGGTGGCGACGGTCGCATTCACCGCATTGTTTTCCGCAATGCTACCACCGACCACAGCAAGGGCTGTCGGAGGCTCATTGACGTCATTGATCAAGATGGTGAAAGCCTTGCTGTAGAGGCCCAAGTTGCCATCGTTGACTTCAATGCGAACCTGGTAGGTATTCTTCGCCTCATAGTTCGAGACATCATTCAGCACCAGCGAGCTACCCACGATGGAGAAACTGCCGTTGTCAGCACTTCCAGCGCCACTCACCAGACTGAACGTGTGGGTTTGTGAAACATCCACATCCGTGGCCGAAAGGCTGCCCACGGTCGCATTTGGGGCGTTGTTTTCATTGAGTGAGCCAAGCCCACTCAGGGTGATGTCTGTGGGGGCATCATTGACCGGGCTCACCGTGACGGTGAACGTGTCAGTCACCGTAAGTGAGCCATCGGAGAGGCTGACCGTGATCTTTGCACTGCCGTTCATGTTCGTGACCGGGGTAGCAGTCACGGTGCGATTCCCACCCGAGCCGCCAAAGATCACATTGCTCAGGGGGATCAGAGCTGGGTTGGTGGAGGCCGTTGCAGTCAAAGTCAGGCTAGCTCCAGCATCTGGATCGTTGATGGTGAAAGCTAGCGCGCCAGTGCTGCTATCTTCATCGATCGTGGCATTGGCAATGTCACTTATCAAAGGTGCCTCGTTCACGTTGGTGATCGTGATCGCAAAAGAATTCTCAAAGAACAGCCCACCTTGGTCTGTCGTGCGCACTCGCACGCTGTAGCTGTTTTTCGTCTCAAAGTCAGGGGAGTCGGTGATCCTCAAAGAGCTGCCGCTGATGTTGAAGCTGGCATTGTCAGTGCTTCCTGCGCCAGAGACCAGTGTGTAGGTGAAGGTATTCCCAGAGTTCGGATCCGTGGTGGTCAGGGTGCCCACATTGCTGTTGGCGGGCACATTTTCATTGAGGGTCGAGGGAGACAGACTCAAGGCTGTTGGCGCTGAGTTCGCAGGAGCCGCACTCTGTAACAACAGATTCGCCCCGAAATAGTGCATAGGATTGGCGGCAAACCTGGTTGTCGGTGCTCCTGTGCTAGCTGCATATGCGGCACCGTAATAAGAAATTCTGGAATCCAAAGTCCCAGTGACACTATATATAAAGTAGTCTGTAACAGAATAATAGGCAGCGACCATGTAACGGTTCCCTGCTGTGAGGTTCACAGGTGTATTGAGGTCACGATAGCGAAAGCCGCCATTGAGTGGGTCACTGCTTGTCAGGGTTGTGGTGGCGAGCACAGTCCCGTTAACGTCGTAAAGAGTCACAGGCATTGAGCCCGCTAAGCCATTGGATTGGTAATCATAGGCTCCAAGCGCTTTCACTTGGCAGTTCGTTACAGCCGTGAATTCCCACCCCATGTTATAGCTCTGGATGGTGCTGACACCTCCAGTATTGATGATCGTGAATCCAGGGGTAGGCAGGGTAGCGACACCGTTCCCAGACAAATTGATAATGAAAGGATTTTCATCCGCATCATTGCTTGCGATTGAGAGCGATGCTGAGCGAGCGCCGAGTGCTCCGGGCGTAAAGGTCACGGTGAAAGTTAGGTTTCCTCCCGAGGCAATGGAGGTGCTACTCAGACTGGAGACAGTGAAATCGGCACTATCGGTTCCGCCTTTTGTGATCGCGAGACCCGTTAGGGTGTTGGGGCCGATATTGCGGATCGTGAAGGTTCTCGGACTGCCTGCCGTATTGACCAAGGCATCCGGGAACGAAGCTGTCGATGTGCCACTGACGAGACTTGTGCCTGTGGGATACTCCACGAGGATCTCTTGCTGGTTGGGTATCGCTGAAAGCAGCATGTTCGCCAACATGTTGTAGCCTGCGTATCCGTTGTAATTGTTGGGATAAGTTAGGGAGGAGCTGTTTACATAGCTCGAATTCTGCAAAATGATGCGAGAGTCTGTGGGCAAACTTCCTGCATATGCAATGTAGGGATCGCTGCCGCTGATGTAGGCGCCGATCGTGTAGTAGCCAGGCGTCAAAACCACGCGGTCAGCGAGTGGCACATATCGAAAGTCTCCAACAAGGGTGGCTGAGTTGGTAACAGTGGCTTGCGCCAACAGAGTCCCACTTGAGTTCCAGAGGGCGACAGGGAAGCTACCGCTGAGACCGTTTCGCCCTGCATCAAAAGCTCCGAGCTGTTCGACAACGCAGGTCTGACTCACATAAAAATAGGTGCCCCAGGTGTAATTAGTCGCGCTGGAGGTGCTCAAGCTTGCTGGTGAAAAGGCAGGCACAGGGAGGCTTGCGACACAGGTGCCTGTGAGGTTGATGTCAAAGCTGGCTTCATCACTGTCATTGCTGGCGATGTGAATGGCTGCACTCTTTGCACCTAGGCTGGTTGGGCTGAAGGTGACGGTAAAGGTCGTGCTCGCCCCTGCGGTCAGGGTGGTGCTACCCAGGCTACCCACAGTGAACTCGGCGGCATGGGTTCCGTCTTTGGTGATGGCGAGTCCGGTGAGATCCAAGTTGCCAACATTCCTGATGGTAAAGGTCTTCGCCACGCTGCTGTTGTTGATCACTGTATCGGTGTAAGACACAGAGCCCGTTCCATCCACGAGGTTGGTTCCCGCAGGCTGTTCGACAGCGATCTCTGGCCCAGTAATGAAGGACAAGATGTTCCCATAGCTCGTGCTGCTGCCGTTGTTTGAGGCAAAGCGGAAGTAGTAGGTGGTGTTTGCGGTGAGTCCGGTAAGAACCGCGCTGGATGACACATCACTATTGCCACTGCCTAAAGCGACAGGAGTCGTGCTAGTTGCCCCTGAAAGGGTGGGACTGGTTCCCCATTCAAACCAGCCGGTAGTCGCTACTCCTGACGGATTGAGGTTGCCGTTCAAGGTCGCCCCAGTTGAAGAAACACTAGTTGCAGCCACGGTGTCCATCCTGTTAGCCACCAACACATAACGAATCCAGTTGGTTGCACCATTCAAGCCAACGCTTGAGCCACTTCGCCACCCCCCTGCAAGATTAAGAGGAACAGAACTAGCGCCATTCGTTCCGTTGCTGTGCCAACTCATTTTGTAAATGCTGCTGGTATCATTCACGTCAGCCGAGCCCTGACTTATCGTAGTTCCAAGGGGAGTGAACCCAATGGAATAGCCATTGTAATACCACAGTGTGCCATTTGCTGAGATTGTTGTGTTGACGCTTGTGTATGTCCTTACATCAGAGGCGCGAGCTGCGGCCAGAAGGCTGTAGGAAGTCGCCCCGACTGGCGCTGCGGCATACATCACATAATCAGATGGGTTCACTCCCGCAAACACGGTCGAGATGGCTGGAGCATCGGCGAAAGTGCCCTGATAGACGACCCGCCACCCCCAAGAGGTCACAGTGGACATGGCGACATTCGTCTGCGGTCCCACAGGCACATTTGCCGCAAAGGCTGACGACACTACCCCCATCCATGAGAACAACAAAATCAGAAGACTTGGTGATAAAGCTCGACAAAATTTCTTACTATAATAAGTATTTTGTCGTATTAACATAAAGATTTTGTGGTAAATGATCCGAATAGTGAATGTGAAATTCATGGAATAAATTTGATCAAAAGACTGATATTAACATTAAATCGGAATAAACCAAGCAGTTATTGTGCAAATCATTCGTTATTCGGTGCCGTTGTTTCTTCTTGCATGACACTTCCTGGCACGGATGCAGAATAAAGATTTAGTGGAAGCTACACACTCTACACCCCTACATTTTTGCGCTGATCAAGTCACAGGCTTCTCTCCTCTGTGCTTGATGGTGTGCCAGATCCATCACCCCAAAGATGGGCGTTTGCATTCCGCATAACCTTCGCGGGCAGTAGGATACGCCGGGTGCTCTTTTGTGTCGCTTTGGAGCTGTTTGAGCCCGTCTTGGCCTGCCTCTCTGGTCTTTGACCCGTTCTTTTCTAGAGGAGGCTCCCTTTTGTTCTTCTCAATCTGCGCGCTTTTTGGCGTCACTTGCATGGCCAGCCTGCTTCAGACCGAGTGATGCCATTGAGCAAGCGAAGGGTGGCGCACGAGCCTCGTCTTGTTGGAAGCTTTCCGACTCTTGGTTTGGTTTCTATGGCAGACTCGGGTTCAAATCTCATCCATGGAGACAAGGATCTCGCGGGGCTTGGCTCCATCGCCTGGCCCGATGATGCCGCGCATTTCTAGGATGTCCATCATGCGGGCAGCGCGGCCATAGCCGAGGCGGAGTCGGCGCTGGAAGAGGCTGGTGCTGGCTTTTTTCTCCTGGCGGATGACTTCCAGGCATTTCTCCAGGGTCTCTTCTTCTTCGGCGCTGATGCCATTGTCGTTGTCACCGTCTCCATCGCCCATGAAGTCGCCGTTTTCGTCATCGACACGCACGTCATAGACCGGGCGGCCCTGCGCCACACAGTGCTCGACGATGGCATGGATTTCTTCATCCGTGACGAGGGCTCCCTGGCTGCGGATGGGCTGGGCTCCACCGGGGGGGACATAAAGCATGTCGCCCTTGCCCACGAGGTTTTCAGCACCTTTGCGGTCGAGGATGACTCGGCTGTCGAGCGCGGAGGCAACCTGGAAGGCGATGCGGGTGGGGATGTTCGCCTTGATGACGCCAGTGATGACGTCTGCACGGGGGGTCTGGGTGGCGACGATGAGGTGAATGCCAGCCGCGCGTGCCATTTGGGTGATGCGGGCGATGGCTCCCTCAATGTCGGCAGGCGCGGTCTGCATGAGGTCAGCGAGCTCGTCGATGATGACGACGATGTAGGGCAGGGTATCGGGGATGACCAGCTCTTGGCGGCGCGGGGGAGGCGGCTCGGAATCGCCGGTCCAGAGGCCACCTTCGTCGATGGGCAGAGCGTCGTCTGCTTCAGCATCTTCGCCGAATTGCACGTCATGTCGGCTTTCCATTTCCTCATCTTCCCAGGGTGGTGGCTCGGGCACGTAGTCCAGGCGCACTTGCTCGGGGTGCATGCCCTCCTGGGCGGCGTCCGCCAGAGCGGCGGCGCGGGCAAAGGCATCTGACTTGCGCACGGGGCGGCGTGCCTCAGCGGCTAATTCTTCAGCCGCAGCGATGCTGTGGCCAAAGGGCACCTCCGGGATGGGGGAATCGGCAGCCGCTGCTGCGGCGGAGGCGACTCGGGCCAGGGTGGAGGCCTTGGAGGCTGACATGGCTAGGGAGGGGCGCATGGCGGACGGGCTGCGCCTAGGAGCGGGGGCGGGTTCCTCGACTGCGGAAACTGTGCGAGCCACGGCAGGGCTGGTGCCAGCGGGGCCTTTGCCTGTAGCGGCAGCGGCTTGGCGCTTGCGGTTCCGGCTGTTGAAGGCCTCAAAATTTCGGCAGGCCTCGCTGGCAAACATTTGGTAGCGATTTTCCATTTCCTTCACCACCCAACGCAGGGCCATGAGGGCCTTTTTGGGATCGGTGACGACTGGCAGCGCGAGGTGCGGCAGGTTGGCGTAGTTTTGCATTTCCACGACCTTGGGATCGATCATGATGAAACGCAGTTCGTCAGGAGCAAAGCGGCACAAAAGGCTGGTGATGATGCCATTGATGCAGACCGATTTTCCTGAGCCAGTGGCCCCGGCGACGAGCAGGTGCGGCATAGCGGCAAGGTCGCCGATGATGGTCTTGCCATAGACGTCTTTGCCCAGTGCGATGGGAATCTTGGCCTTGCCATTCGTGAAGACTTCATCCTCCAGCAACTCGCGAATGGGCACGATGACTTTGTCTTTGTTCGCCAGTTCGATGCCGACGGTGTCCTTGCCAGGGATGGGGGCCAGGATGTTGATGCGCTCTGCGCAGGTGGCACGGGCGATGTCATCGTCCAGCGCGGCGATGCGGGCCACGCGTAGTCCATCGACGGGGCGGACTTCGTAGCGCGTGATGGCTGGACCACGCGTGATGTCCCCGGGCTCCACTTTGACGCCAAAGGAGGCCAGCGCACGCACGATGGTGTCTTGCACGCCCAGCATTTCCTTCTTGTCGGCAGGGCGGCTCGCCTCCTCAGGCCAGTGCAGCAGGTCTAGCTCAGGCAGTTTGTAGTCCTTGAACAGCACGGTCAGGCTGCCGAGCGTGCCATGGGGAGCCTGCTCTAGCTTTTGCGCGCGCTTTTTCTGCCAGACGTCTGAGAGCTTCGGCTTGCTTTCGTCTTCCACGGGATGTGCGCGGGGCACAGAGGCGTCGATGATTTTCGGCTCGAAGGTCAGCCCCAGCTCAGGGGTGATCATCGGGCCGCCCGGTGTGGCGGCAGTCTCGGGGCTGATCTCCTCGCGGCTTGCTTTTTTCCGACGAACCGCCGCAGGTGCACTGACTCCAGCTGCAAGTTCCTGCTCCGCCAAGGCGCGGCGTTGACGAGCCTCCTCACGCCAGCGCTCCAGCTCTAGCCGGATTTCCTCCAGAATGACCAGCGGGTGCATGCCACTGGCCAGGAAAAAGCCAACGCCATAGATGCCCAGCAGCACCACGGAAGAGCCCACGGTGCCCAGCAGGCTGGCGAACAGACTGCCGCCGATCAAATACCCCAGGCCGCCGCCGCCACCGTGGGGCGTGATGTCGTCGCGATGATTCAAGATGCCCTGCACGGCCATGATGGCAGACGCGCTGATGACCATGAGTGCCACGCCCAGCCAGGAGCGGCCGGTGACCCGCAGGCCGGAGGCGAGCTTGCACACGCCGAACCAAGTCATTGTCACGGGCAGCAGGTAAATCGCCCAACCGGTCATCCACAGTCCACCCCAGGCCAAGATCGCCCCCAGGACGCCCACGAAGTTCCGGGTGACCTGATCTTCCTCCAGGGCCACGCTGCCAGGAATCCAGCTCGGCAGGTCGCGCGGATCATAAGAAATGAGGGCCAGCATGAGCAAAGCCGAGAGCACCAGCAAGGCGATGCCGATGGGATCATTCCAAGCGCCCGCCGGCTTTTGGTCGCGGGCACGTGGCGGACGGACAGCAGTGGCAGCCTGGGGCATGGTGTCGGGAAAGAGGAGGTTAAAAGGGCAGAATGGTTAAATAAGCCAAACTATCAGACAAACTCAATCAAGAACTGCCACACCCCGCTAGTCTCGCGATCTTTCCGTTTCCCAAAGCAACTTAGCCAACCTTTGAAAAGGAAATGACTGAATGACTCACGAGGCCTCGGTGGCCCAAAAGTCTTGCAGGCACAACGCGTCGAGTCCGAAGTCTTGCTTCAGTTCGCGTATCCTGTGAACCCTGGAGCCGGTTTCTAGTGCATGGTCTGGGTTCAAATGACGTGATGACGTGCGGCGAGGTCTCTTGTTTGTGGCCTGCGTTGGGCAGTTGTTTGAGGACAAGGACAAGCTGCACTGCTTGGGCACGAGAGTCGCGTCTCACACCAGCAGCCAGCGCACCCAGGTTTCGGCCTGGCTTTGCATGGCCCAGGTCAGCAGCAGGGCAAGGAGGAGGGCGGTGGTGGTGATGAGGGTGATCTCTAGCGCGCGGGTCAGGCGCAGGGCGGCGGGAGAGATGCCGAGGTCAGACAGGGTGCGGAATTCCCGGCTGCGGAGGCGGAAGGAGAGGGCAAAGACAAGGGCCGAGATGGCCAGGGCTGCTGCGAGGGTGACGCCTAGCACGATGAAGACGAGGCGCTCCACCTGAAAGAGGGTGCTCATGAGGCTCTCGAAGACATCGCGAGGTCGGATGAGCTGCACGGGCAGGCTGTCCTTTAGGTAGCGACCCGCCAGCAGGGCCTCGGCCTTGGCATCGCGCGGAAGGACGAGGATGGCGCTCAGCGGGTAGCTGTCTTCTGCGCCGTGGAAGTGGAAGGTGTTTAGATTTTTGTCGGTCACCTCGTGGTACATGCGCACGCTGGCGTTGGCGACGGTGTTGGTGGTTTCTTGCTTCAGTACGGTGTCGGTCTGGGCGGCGACGTCGTCGTGACCATGGGCGGCACCGGAGATGAGCCAGACGGTTTTTAGATCGACAAAAACAGCGTCGTCATCGGCCGTGCCGCTGGGGGCCAGGACGCCAGTGATGCGCATCTTTAGCGGATAGACGCCTGCCATGTCGAAGACCTGCTCTTGGGAGGAAAAGAGGGAGCTGCCAGGGCCGAGACCACGCTCGCGGGCCACTCGGGCTCCGAGCACGCAGTCGCCCAGGCGGGTGATCATGTGGCCCTCAGCCAATTGGAGACGGCGAAAGGCGAAGTACTCGAGTTCGGTGCCGATGATGGGAGCACCTTGGGCATGAAAACGAGCATCGAGGGGGATGGCTTCGGCCAGCTGGGTGGCGCGGACTTCGCGGAGATGCTGAGCGGGCAGCTCTGGCAGGGGCTGGCGCTTGAAGTAGAGCGCCTTGAGCATGAGATCGAGCGCGCTGCCTCGGGGACCGAGGATGAGCGGGGTGGATTGGGCGCGGGTGCGCATGACTTTTTCCACCGCATGACCCAGGACCTTCAGGCAGAGGGGCAGAGCCACGACGAGCGCCAGGGCAGCGGCCAGGAGCAGGGACTGCGCACGATGTCGGGCGACGTAGCAGCGGGCGAGGTGGAAGGCGGCGGGGATCATGGCACCAAGTCCTCCACGCGGGCATTTTGCGGAAAGCGCGGCAGCAGGGCGGCATCGTGCGTGACGACGACGAGGCTGGCGGAAGTGCGTGCGGCACACTCAAAGAGCAGGTCCATGACGAGGTCACGACGCCCGGTGTCCAGGGAAGCGGTGGGTTCGTCGGCGAACAAAAAGCGTGGTTCGTGCGCGAGGGCGCGGGCGATGGCCACGCGTTGGCGCTCGCCCTGGGAGAGTTGGCTGGTGGGCTTGTGCCAGTGGCGGTCGATTTCCAGCCGTTCCGCGAGAGTGCGCGCGGTTGGGGTGGCATTGGCTCCGGCAAAGCGCTGCGGCAGCAGGATGTTCTCGGCGACAGTGAGGTAGTCCAGCAGGGCAAAGTCCTGAAACACGAGGCCGACCTGACTCAGCCGAAAAGCGCGGCGCTGCACCTCGCTCAGGGTGGTGAGGTCAGTGCTGCCGAGCGTGATCTGGCCGCGCTGGGGTGGCAGCAGCCCGGCCATGAGACGGAGCAGGGTGGTTTTGCCCGTGCCACTGGGCCCGAGCAGGCCAAAGGCGGAGCCTGCGGGCACCGACAGATGATCCACGTGCAGGCGGAACTGCCCGCTGGGATAGCTAAACGAGAGGTCGGTGAGGGTGATGCCCGCCATGGGTGCGTGATTAAACGCGCGGGTGAGGCTCTGGCAATCGAGGCTTTGGGCGGAGCGGGAAGTTATGCCCCGCGCAGCTTGGAGACATCGTAGAGGCTCATCATGGCGGCCAAAACTTCATCCCGACGCCCTTGCTTCAGTGCATCGAAGGTGGTGTGGTTGCCTTCCTTGAAGGTGAAGTGACCGCTGCGGGTGCGGCGTAGGGCCGTCAGGTGCGCGCCGCAGTTGAGCTTTTGCCCGATGTCGTGGGCGTAAGTGCGAACGTAGAAGCCCTTGCTGCAGACGATGCGGAAGTCCACCTCTGGCAGGGCGATGCGATGGATCTGGTGGGCATAGACGCGGACGAAGCGAGGCTCGCGTTCGACTTCCTGGCCTTTGCGCGCGAGCTTGTGCAGCGGCACGCCGTTTACCTTGATGGCGCTGACCATGGGTGGGGTCTGGTAAAAGTCGCCCTGAAAGTTCGCAAAGGCGGCGCGGACTTCTTCCTCGGTGAAGGCTGGCACGGGCTTTTCCTCAATGACCTCGCCTTCGCGGTCTTGGGTGTTGGTCACTTGGCCGAGCTTCAGCGTGCCGGTGTATTCTTTGTCCTCGCTCATGAGCAGGTCGGACAGCTTGGTACCGGTGCCGATGACCAGGATGAGCATGCCCGTGGCCATGGGGTCCAGCGTGCCGCAGTGGCCGATCTTTTTGGTGTTCAGGCAGCGGCGGGCCACGGCCACGACGTCGTGAGAGGTCATGTCGGGTCCTTTGTCCACCAGGAGGACGCCGTTAAGCGAGTCGTCGGACTTCATGTTCGAGGGCATTCAAAAAGGTTTCAGCGGCCGCTTCGATGGGGCCTTTCATGCGGGCTCCGGCAGCCATGCGGTGGCCGCCGCCGCCGAACTGACCGCAGATGGCGGAGACATCCAGGCGGCTGTCTTTGGAGCGTGAGGAGACGCGGATTTTGCCATCCGGCAGTTCTTCGAAAATGACAGCGCTGATGACGCTGTCGATCATGCGCAGGGTGTCGATGATGCCTTCGGTATCGCCGGCTTCCATGCTGACTTCCTGCATGAGCTTTTGGGTCAGGTTCCAGCTGACGACCCGGCCTTCGGCACGGAATTCCATCTCATTCAACATGGCGCGCATGAGAGCGAGCCGACGCGCAGGGTAGGTCTGGTACAACATCTGGGCCAACCAGGCGGTGTCGAGACCTGCGCGCATCATCTCGGCAGCGATCTCGTGGCTGCGTGCGGTGGTGCTGGAGAACTGGAAAGAGCCGGTGTCCGTGCTAAGGGCGGTGAAGAGATGCTGTAGCACCTCATTCGTGAGGGGAAAGCCGCCTGTTTTCAGCAATTCATAGACGATCTGGCCCACGGCCGGTTGGCTGCTGTCCACGTGGTTCAGGTGGCCGTAGCCGGGGTTTGTGCCGTGGTGATCGATGTTCAGCAGGAGCGGGGCTGCCGCGAGCGCGGCCTTCGTCGCCTCGCCGACACGCTCGTGGGAGGCGGTGTCCAGGGCCACGGCGCAGTCGATGTCCAGTGCGGCATAGGGTGGGCTGAGCACGGTGTCGGTCTGCGGCAGAAAGGTCAGGTTCGAGGGCACACCATCCTCCAGAAGTGCATACACCGTTTTGCCCATCGCCCGCAGGCTCAGCGCAAGACCAAGCACCGAGCCCACGGCATCACCATCAGGACGAACGTGCGCGGCGATGGCGATCCGCTGCGCCGAACGCAGGGCATCGGCGATTTCAGAGAGGGGGGTGGCCGGGCTGGACATGGGGGCGCAGGAGAAAGCACTTCGGGAAGACATCGCAAGGAGGAAGATGCCAGGCTCGGACCACTGGCTTGACTCTTCGTTGCGGAATCGTGAATCTAGGGGCTGATGAGTCGCTTCTTTTTCACCCTGCTCGGCATTGGCACCGTGCTCCTGCCTCTGGCGGCGCAGACGGTGGAGCCCCCCGCGCTGAACGCGCAGGCCATGGAATGTCTGCGCCACTACCCGGAGATCCATGCCATGCAGACGGGGCTGGGACCGCAGGAAACACCTGCGCAGCGGGAAAGTCTGGCCATGCGCTTGGTCGCGAAACGGCTCGGGCTGACGCCAGAGCGCGTGGAGCAGTCGCTGAAACCCAGCGCCCAGCAGCTGCTGGAGGCCAAGAGTAGCTCAAAGGTGGATCGCGCGCGGGCCAAGTTTGCGCTCGGGCGTTACGACGAAGCGCGGCTGTTGGCTCTGGAGGCTGGAGATGAAGCTCATCGCGCGGCTGAGCGGAAGCCGCTGGAGGTGGTCACTGCGCTGCAATTGGCGGCCTTTGCGGCGATGGAAAGTGGGGCCTTTGAGGAGGTCGTGCGCTACATCACGGTCGCCTCTGGGGAAGTGACCCCGGAACGCGATTTAGCACGTTGGAGTCAGCTCCAAGCGGTCACGGCAAGAGCCTACGAGGGCCTGAAGATGCCGCTGGATCAGGAACAGACGCAACGCCATGTGCTGCGTGAGCATGAACGTCGTCTGGGTGAGGTTCATGCGGAGACCGTGCGGGTCCGCAGTGAACTGGCGGGCTTGCTTTACCTGCATGGCAAGGATGATGAGGCTGAGCGTGAGAGCCGCCAAGTGCTGCAAGACACGCTGAGATTGCACGGGACTCAGGCCATGGCGACTCAGGTCGCGCGAAAAAATCTAGCCCGGGTGCTGGAGAGCAGAGGCCGACCGGCTGAGGCGGAACCGCTTCGCCGTGAAGTCCTGAAGCAACTCATGGCCGATGGCTCCGGTGCCACTGACAGCGAGGTGATCGCAGCGAATACCCTTTGGGTGAAAAACCTGATGGCTCAGGGACAGTCTCGTGAAGCAGAGCCGGAGGCCCGCAAGCTGGTGGACATGGCGGTCAAAGCCATCGGGCCTGATGCGATGGCTGCGCTGGAGGCGAGGCTGCTGCATGCACGTCTGCTGGCGCAGCTACCTGCATCACCAGAGGCAGCGAGCCAGCTCGAAGGGCTTCGTCAGGATGGTCTGCGCGTGCTCGGCCCTGAGCATCGGCTTTGCCTGACCACTTCACTGCTGCTGGGGCAGGTGTTGAATGCCCTGGGCCGTCATGACCCAGCGCGGGAGGTTTTGGAAAAGACACTCGCCGTGCAGCGCCGAGTGCTGCCCACCGATGACCTGGAGACGCTGGAAACCCGGCATCAGCTGGGGATCGCCCTGCTCGGCTTGGGCAAACACAAGGAAGCCCTGGCCGAGGTCCGCATCGCCCTCGTGGCCTACACACGGCTGCTAAAGGAAACTGATCTCCGACGTGTCGCTTGCAGCCAAACGGCACAAAAGCTTGCCAGCCTGGAAGAGGGAAAAAACCTGCTGATCGAGGAACAGCGGGCCATCTTTCGCCAGGTCTGCCAAAGCTTCTCAGAGACAGACCCTGAAAGGCTGAACGCGCATGTCAGTCTAGCGAATTACATCGCCAGCACCGGCCGCTACGAAGAGGCCCTGCGCGAGTTTGAAGCCGTGCTGGCCGCCTGCCGTCGTGGGCTCGGGCCTGAGGCTGACGCCACCTGTGTCGTCGCGGACAAGATGGCCCTGTGTGAGCTCTCGGCAGGACGTTTCGAGTCTGCCATCCAGCGTTTGGAAAAGACCCTGGCCATCCGGTCAAAGCGATATCCTCACGCCACGGCAGCGCTGGAAGAGGTGCGTTTTCACCTGGGGTATGCCCTGGGCTGCAATCGCCAGTATGAAGAAGGCATTCGTCTGATCAGGCAAAGCCACGATGCCTGCCAACATCTTCCAGACGTGAACAAAGCTTACCTGCAATTGATGAAGCAAACGCTGGCAGAATTTCAGCAAAAGCAGAGTCAACCTACCGCCACGAGCCTTGGTGGCATGATCGCTCCCACGCCCAGCACGGCTTTGCCAGAAGTCGGCACGCTGAATCAGTCACCGCGTTTTTGAAGCAGGGGCCAGGGGACTCGACGCCTCCGCTGTCTTCGCCTTTTGAGCTGCCTTAGGGCCTGTGGGCTTCGCGTTGTCCTTGCTCTGCAGGTCGGTCTTTCCCTCGATTTCATTGTCGAAAAGCTTCACCCGTTCTGCGGTCGCAGCGATCTGCAGGGCCATGCCTTCAAGTTGGGCGAGGTGATTGTAGGAAAGCTCATGCCCGATGGGTTGGTTAGGATTTTTCACCGTCGCCGTTCCGCGGATGCGGATGCCTTCTTTTCCCTGAAGGATTTCATTGCCCCGAAAGCGTCCTCGGGCGGAATCCGTGACATCCAGGGCTAGCCCACAACGAATGAACCAACAGCCCAGCACATCCACGGCGATGCTTTGCCGATCCATGAGCACGGCGGTGCCTGTGATTTCTCGAAAACTGCAGCGTTCCACCGCCGCATCTCGTGTGTCGGTGAAGTGGATGGCCGTGCCGGGCCAGTTTTGAAAAAAGCAGTCGCGCACTGTGACGTCGCGAGGGCCGCTGCTTTCTCCTGAAGAGGCAATCGCCGTGCCTGGACCGCAGCGAATGGCAAGGCGAGGCGGGTCTTTGTGCGTGGCGGCAGTCGCGGAGGATTCGAGAACAAGGTTGGCGATCTCGACGGTCTCGACTTTTTCGCCAATCGTGATCAGCGCCGTTGCGTCTGCCGAGTCAGCGAGGCGCAATACGCAGCGCTCGCGCTCCATGCCGCGCAGGGCTAACTTTTTGGCTCCACGCACCAGCAAGCCGCGCGTCAGCTCATGCTCTCCGGGCGGAATGGTCACCACCCCGCCACCGGCTTGAATAGCTTGGTCGATCCATTCCTGAATCGGAGCCTGAGCCTGGAGATGAGGAGTGGTCTGGCCAAGCAGAACCGCAGTCCAGACCAAGCGGGAAAGGGCAGAGAAGCGCATGGGGATGAGAAGCAATCTGACTGTCAAAAGCTGGCATGTCTGCCAAAAAGAACCCCCGCTGAGCAGCGGGGGTTCAGAAGAGGGAGGACGATTTGACTGACCAATCAGGCGAGCACTTCGGTAAGGATGCGTCCGCCATTAACGATGTCGATCGGGCGGGCGCCGTCAGACATGATGCGCTTCTCGCCATTGATGCCGAGCACACGATACATGGTTTTGGCCAAGTCTTCAGGTCCGACCGCATCGCGATCAGGCTCGCCGCCAAGAGCGTCGGAGGCACCGTGGATGTAGCCTTCCTTCACACCACCGCCAGCCATGGCTACCGAGAACACACGTGGCCAGTGGTCACGGCCGTTGGTACCATTGATCTTCGGGGTGCGGCCGAACTCAGAGCTGACCAAGACCAGTGTCTTTTTCAACATGCCGCGCTCGTCGAGGTCGCGGATGAGACGGGCGAAAGCTTGGTCGAAGTTGGGAGCCTGCTGATCGAAAGCGCTCTTGATATTGCTGTGGTGGTCCCAGCCACCATAAGTCACGGAGACCATGCGGACGCCTGCCTCGACCAAGCGACGAGCCAGCAGGAAGCGCTGACCTGCTTGGTTGCGACCGTATTCATCACGGAGCTTGTCGGATTCTTTGTCCAGATTGAAAGCTTCGCGGGCCTGCGAGCTGCTGATCAAGCCGTAAGCAGCTTGGTAGAAGCTATCCATGGCGTTGATCGAGTCGGCTTTCTCAACCATCCGGAAGTGTTCATCCACGGTGCCGAGCAGGCTGCGACGACGCTCAAAACGCTTGTCGTCGATGTCCTTTGGCGTCAGCAGGTCACGCACCGAGAATCCCTTGTCAGCAGGATCGCTGCCGAGCGCGAAAGGCCCGAAAGCACTGCTCATGTAGCCAGTGCCCTGTTCTGGGGCAATGACGTTTGGCACCACCACGTAGGGTGGCAGATTGTTCCTGCTACCGAGTTCGTGAGATACGATAGAGCCGAAGCTGGGGAATTTGATAGCGGGGCTCGGGCGATAGCCCGTGAACATGTTGTGCGTGCCGCGCTCGTGAGCAGCTTCGCCATGCGTCATGCTGCGAATGACGGACAGCTTGTGCATGATTTTGGCGATGTTCTGGAATTTTTCTCCCACGTATTCACCAGGGATGCTGGTTTTGATCGGGGTGTAGGGGCCACGGTAGTCAGGGCTGGCGAAGGGCTTGGGATCCCAGGATTCATGCTGAGCCATGCCGCCGGGCAGGTAGATGTGAATCACCGAGTCAGCGATGGGCTTGAAGCTCTCCACATCTGGAATGACTGGCGAGGCCTGAAGGCGCAGCATATCAGGCAGAGAGAGGCCGATGCCACCCAGCATACCGACATACATGAAGTCGCGACGGCTGGCACCGGAGCGTAGGTCGAGGTGGTTACCCTGGCAGTTAGGATGCATTTTCATGGGAACGTGGGGGGTGGAGATGCGCAATACAGGAGGACAGGAGCGCAATACGCGGCAGGAGAGCTATCTTCTTGCAAAACGCTCAAATTTTTTGCAGTTCGAAAAAATTCCGTTCTTGGGAAGATCAGCGCTTGGATCTTCTGGAGCTAGGTCTGGAGTGAGCCTGGGGCTGATTTTTCCTCTCGCATCACCGGCCATTCCGTCCATAGCTCGGCGGGTGGAAGACAAGGATTACAAGGTCAAACTGGAAATTTTCGAGGGTCCGCTGGACCTGCTGCTCTACCTGATCAAAAAGGACGAAATCGACATTTATGATGTGTCGATCGAGCGCATCACGAAGCAATACTTGGAGTATGTGAACACCTTCAAGATGCTGAATGTGGAGCTGGCCAGTGAGTTCATCGTGATGGCAGCGAACTTGATGTATCTGAAGAGCCGTGAGCTCTTGCCGCAAAGCCAACAGCCGCCTGAAGAGGATGCTGAGGAGGAAGATCCCCGCTGGGAGTTGATTCGCCAATTGGTGGAATACAAGAAGTTCAAGGATGCAGCGCAGTTCCTGGGGCAGCAGGAGATGAAAGCGGACGAATTCTTCGCGACTAGCCCGGAGCCGATGGATCTGGAGGCACCGGTCACGACTGTCGCGGGCGTGGGAATTTTTGACCTGATCCGCGCCTTCCAAAAGGTGCTGAAGCGCTTCGAGAACAGCACGGACATTCGGGAAATCGTCAGTGACCGATACACCGTTGCCGACAAGATCGAGCACCTCTTGGAGATCATCCCGCTGGGGGGGCGCATGCGTTTTGAGACGCTGTTCAGCGATGCCGCGAGCCGGGTGGAGGTCATCGTGACCTTCCTCGCCATGCTAGAGCTGATGAAGCTCAATCATCTCCAGGTGGAGCAGGAGAGCATCTTGGGGGAGATCGTCGTGGTTCGACCTGCCGTCAGTGAAACTGCTCGTCCCCTTGATTTCGGGGGCTAAGCGTCGCGAAAGCTTCGGGAGACTTGGATTCAGGTGTTTTCTGAGCCGTTTTTGCCTGAAATGTGGCGACTGGCGCGCTCCAGTGTGCGGCGTTCTTCGTCTGTCAGGCTGGAGAATCCATGCTCGTTGATCTTGTCCAAGATAGGATCCACCTCATCCCGAATGAGATCGATGGCGGGAGCCGTGCGTGCCGCGCGGGCGATGGCTTCTTCATCCAGTTCCACGACTCGGCGACGGCGCGGCAGTCCGGCGAGGGCAGGGCGGCGCGAAGGGCTGCGAAAGCTGGAGCCCTGCATGCCGAGCAGAGAAGGGATGCCGCCGTAGCCCTGGCTGCGGGCATAGTACCAGCCTGCGACGGCTCCACCAAAGTGAGCCAGGTAGGCCACGGGGGCGCCATCGCTAGCCAGCCAGCTGGGCAGAGCGCCCAGCAGCTCCAGCACACCCATGCCAAGGTTGAAGAAAAGCAGCACCTTCGCCAAGGTCCACAGGCGGAAGCGGACGGGGATGATGAACATGACCAGGAGGTAGATTTCCTCTGCTGGCATGGCGACCGCCAGGGCCAGCATGAGGCCCATGATCGAGGCCGAGGCACCCATGAGGTAGGCATCTCCCATCGCGGTGGTGGAGGCGACGGCGAGTTGAAGGGCAGCACCGGCGAGACCTGAGATGACATAGATCATCATGAAGTGCCTCTGTCCGTAGAGATCCTGCACACGTTTCCCGGCGAACCAGAGCATGAGCATGTTTAGCAAAATGTGCCCCACGCTGCCATGCACGAACATGTAGGTGAAGGGCGTCCACACCTTGCCTGCTGCCAGTTCACTGATGCTGACGCCACCGTCAGGAATGTAGGTGCGTGCCGAACCTGATTCGGCCAGGAAAAGCCACTGCACGACAAAGACGACAATGTTTGCCCAGAAGAACCACTGAAAGGCCTGAATGCGCTGAAGCCTCTCCAGAAAGCTGGGGGCATCCTCACGCATGTAGTCGCGATCGTAGAGAGACATGACGCCGCAGTGTATGGCAGTGAGGCCGCTGCGCGAGAGGAAAAATCCCGCGTCAACGCCCTCAGGTGCATCTTTGCGCAAAGATGCGCGAAGACGGCGCGTCTTAGCTTGTGCGATGAAACACCTACTGATTGCTCTCTCCCTCCTCCTGACCGCGATGGCCCAGGCCGAAGTCACCGTGACGCTGGAAGGCGTGCACAATTGCTGCAAAAGCTGCACCAATGGCATCACCAAGGCCGTGACGAGTGTCAAAGATGTCACGGCGGCTGCGGACGGAACCACGGTGACCATCACCGCGAAGTCGAAAAGCTCCGCGAAAAAGGCCGTCGAGGCGCTGATGGCCGCTGGATATTACGGCACCGGCGCGGAGGTGGAGAAAAGCAGTCTTTCCTCCAGTGCTGCGACGAAAAAGCTGACGGAGGCGACGGTCTCCGGCGCTCATCTTTGCTGCCAAAAGTGTGCCAATGCCATGGCCGATGCCGTGAAGTCCGTGCCTGGTGTCACCGAGCACACCGTCGTCTCCAAGGCTAGCACCTTTACCGTGAAGGGCGAGTTTACGGAGGCCGACCTGATCGCCGCGATGAACAAGGCCGGCTTTCATGGTGAAGTGAAATAACGCAGCTCTGGCCGCTCGGCAGCTTTCAAGTGCCCCGGTTGGCATCTCGCCTTCCGGGGTGTTTTGCGTTGGCAGGGGGCGTTTTTCCCTCCAAGAATGGCCGCCCATGAAAATTTTGGTCACAGGAAAAGGAGGGCGCGAGCATGCCCTCATCACGGCACTCAGCGAATCTCCCGGCAAACCGCAGCTCTTTGCGCACCCAGGCAGCGATGCGATCGCCACGCTGGCGACGCGGGTCGAGGCTGGTTCGCCAGCCGAACTGGTGGCCTGGATGCAGCAAGAGGGCATCGACCTCTGCATGGCGGGTGAAGAGGCGCTGCTCGTGAAGGATGAAGGGCTGGCCAATCTGTGCGAGCAGGCAGGCATCCCCTGCTGGGGGCCGCGGCGCGAGTCTGCCCAGCTTGAGGCCTCGAAGGCTTTTGCCAAGGCCTTCCTGAAACGCCACAGCATCCCGACGGCCGATTACACCGTCTGCGAAACGGCGGAAGAAGCGCGCGCGGCACTCAACCGCTTTCCCATCGTGCTGAAGTTCGATGGTCTCGCGGCTGGCAAAGGGGTGGCGGTCTGCCCGACGCGTGAGGAGGCTGAAAGCTTCATCAGCGAGGTCATGGAACAGCGTGTCTTTGGTCCTGGAAATCTGGTGGTGGAGTCTTGCCTGACCGGTCCAGAGCTGTCGGTCTTTGCTTCGATCTGTGAGGATCAATATCACATCCTCATGCCTGCCCGGGACTACAAACGCATCCGCGATCGTGACCAAGGCCCAAACACGGGCGGCATGGGAGCCGTGGCTAGCCGTGAAATCGTCTCGCCTGAAGTGCTCGCGCGCATCGAGCAAGAGATCGTCGTTCCCACCGTGCAGGGCCTGATTCAGGATGGCCTTCGCTACCGAGGATTCCTATACTTTGGACTGATGCTCACGCCCGATGGGCCGAAGGTGATCGAATACAACTGCCGCTTTGGCGATCCTGAGGCCGAGGCCGTCATGCCGCTGGTGCGGGGTGATTTCGCTGGATATGTCGCAGCTGCTGCTTCGGGCAAGTTGCAGCCAGAACTCATCGACTTCGCCAGTGGCTGGAGCATCTGCGTCATCTCTGCCTCCGCAGGTTATCCGGCCAGCTCTCGCAGTGGCGATGTCATCTCTGGGCTGGAGCAGGTCGAAGGAGCCCGCGTTTATCATTGTGGTACGCGTAAAAAGGCGGATGGCCCGTTTGAGACGAATGGAGGCCGTGTCCTCGCTGTCGTGGCCACAGGCGCGACCCGAGTTCAGGCTCGTGACAAAGCCTACGCCGAGTCGGCAAAGATCCATTTTGACGGTTTGCAGCGCCGGACAGACATCGGTCAGATGCATTTCGATTGATGCTGCTGCCTTTCCCGCAGGGCCGTAAGCTTGAAATTGATTGAAAACCGGCCTCCTGTTGGTCCGATTTCCTGATTCCCCCAACGCACCCATGAAAAAAGCCACCCTCCTCACCTCCGTTCTCGCGATTTTCGCCTTCGCCGCCTTGGCTCAGGACGCGGATGTCGCCGTCATCGAGCTCAAGCCACATGCCAGCAACCCGCTCGGCTATGACAAAACCGATCTGTCCGTGAAAGCTGGGCAGAAGGTCAAGCTGACTCTGAACAACACCGGCAGCATCGCCCCCCAGCCGCACAATTTCTTGCTGATCAAGCCGGGCAAAGATCAGGCCGTGGGTGCCCAGGCGAACGCCATGATGACCGACCCCCAGGCGATGTCCAAGAGCTACATTCCCGATGCCTCGAAAGACGACATCATTGCCCACACCAAGCTGGTGCAGCCAAATGGAACAGACACCATTGAGTTCACGGCACCTGCGGAAGCCGGCGACTATCCTTTCATGTGCACCTTTCCTGGCCACTGGCTACTGATGAAGGGCGTCATGCACGTCACCAAGTAAACTCTTTCGAATCGGGAAGGCGGGCCTCAGTCCGCCTTCCTTTTTCCATCCCCTCCGCCACCCAGCCCACCCACCATGAAACGCATCCTCACGCTCCTCACCTTGGCTTCGCTTAGCCTCTCCGCTTTGGCCGAAGATGGCAAACTGGCCGTCGCCGGCCTGAATTTCGCTTACCCATCCACCTGGACATCCATCCCGCCCACCAGCCCCATGCGCGCAGGCACCTTGCAGCTGACGGTGGAAGGCGCGGAGAAGCCCCTGGAGGCCGTGTTTTACTACTTCGGCGCAGGTCAGGGCGGCGATGCTAAGGCCAATGTGGATCGCTGGTTGGGCCAGTTTGCCAGCCCCCCGGAATCGAAAACCGAAGAGCTCGACGCCAATGGCACGAAAGTCACCCTGGTGACCGCCACCGGCACCTACAACGATGGTGCCATGTTCGGACCCAAGACGCCGAAGGAAAATTACACCCTTCTCGGTGCCATCGTGCCGGGCAATGATGCTCCTGTTTTCATCAAGCTCACAGGCCCGAAAGATGCGGTGGCGAAGATCTCCGACGCCTTCCGTGCGCTCATCAAGAGCCCATTCGCGGCGAAGTGATCCAGATCGCCTTCCATTCTCCCTTCACTGAGCGCCCGGAACTCCTCCGGGCGCTTTTTTGTGCCCTTTTGCAAACGATCGTCAAGGCAGTCTCGGCTAGCTTTGAGTCTCGCGATGATTTTCGCTAGTTTGCGGCGCTCGCTGCGTTTGGACTGGCTGATTTTTCACGCCATGAACCCCGCCTTTTTTCCCTGCGCTGGTGCTCGGGTGCTGCACGACCCAACTCGACGCGAATTTCTCTACGGCCTGGGCACCTCTCTTGGCAGCGTAGCACTGACCTCGTTGCTCGCGCAGGAGGGGCTCAGCCCACTGCATCCAAAGCCGGCGCAGGTGCCAGCGAAGGCGAAGAACTGCATCTTCCTCATGATGGAAGGCGGGCCAAGCCACATCGACTGCTTCGACCCCAAGCCCGTCCTGGAAAAACTGCACCTGAAGGAGTTTGTGCGGGAAGGGAAACAAAAGTCCGCCATGGAAAGCGGCAAACGCTACTACGTGAAATCGCCCTTCCGCTTTGCGCAGCATGGGCAAAGTGGAGCCTGGATGAGCGAGCCGTGGCAGCATCTGGCCAAGGTCGCGGACGAGCTGTGCTTTTACCGGGGCTGCCAGGTCGATTCGGTGAACCACCCCACTGCGATGTATCAGATGAACTGTGGCAACCGCTTTGGCGGGGATCCTGCCCTCGGCGCTTGGGTGACCTACGGGCTCGGTTCGGTGAATCAGGACCTACCGGGCTTCATCGTGCTGCCAGAGATCAGCTACCCACAGGGGGGCAGCGCGAACTGGGGCAATGGCTACTTGCCTGCCCATTTTCAGGGAACAGCGCTGCGCTCCAAAGGCTCTCCCATCCTCGATCTAAAGCCGCCGCCGGGCATCACGCCCGAGCATCAGCGTGCCAATCTGGATCTGCTGGCCCAATTGAATGCCAAGCACGCCGAGCAGCACCCCTGGCATGATGAGCTGAAGGCGAGGATGAACAACTACGAGCTCGCCTTTCGCATGCAGATGCAGGTGCCTGAGGTCATCGATCTCGAAAACGAGGATGCCAAGACAAAAGAACTCTACGGCATCGGCAAAGACAGCACGGATGCCTTTGGCCGCAAATGCCTGCTGGCGCGGAAGCTGGTCGAAAAAGGCGTGCGCTTTGTGCAGCTCTACGCGGGCACTTGGGACAGCCACGATTACATCGAGCGTGCGCATGGCAATCTCATCCGTCAGGTGGATCAGCCCATCGCAGCCCTCCTCACCGACCTGAAGCAACGTGGCTTGTTGGAAGAAACGTTGATCGTGTGGTGCGGTGAATTTGGCCGCACGCCGGACAATGGCGTGCGCGGCGGCACGGCCTACGGTCGCGATCACAATCCGAAGGCCATGACCGTCTGGATGGCGGGCGGCGGCTGCAAGGCCGGGCACACCATCGGTGCCACCGATGATCGCGGCATGGAGGCGATTGAGGAAGTGCGCCACGTGCGTGACCTACACGTCACGCTGCTGCGCCTGCTTGGCCTCGACGACAACAAGCTCACCTTCTACCACGGCGGCCGCTTCAAGCAGCTGTCGCAGATCGGCGGGCAAGTGATCGAAAAGCTGATCGCCTAAAGCGCGGACTGAATTCACAGCCCGGTCACTTCACGCAGGTAGCGCATGCTTTCGCGAGCTATGTGTTGAGCGCCAGGGCGGTAGTCGAAAACCTCGACGGAAAGGAAGCCGCGATAGTCCACCTCGCGCAGCGCTGAGATGATGGGCTCGAATTTCACCTCGCCCATGCCAGGGCCGAGCAGGTTCGGATCGTTCGCGTGGAAGTGGACGAACCAGTCCTTGCTGTCCCGAATGATGTCCGGGATGGATTTTTCCTCATCGCTCATCGCTTTCACATCCAGGTGCAGCTTGCAGCTCGGGTGATCGACCGCTTGGCAGAGGCGGATGGTCTCTTCTGCCGTGTTCAGGAAGTTCGTCTCCTTGCGTCCCAGTGGCTCCATGGCGATGACCACCCCGTATTGGCCACATTCTTCAGCGACCTCACGCACGGTGTCAGCTGCGCGCTGGAAGGCGTCCTCGTAGGCCCACTCCGGCTGGAGACTGCGGGCCTTGGGACTGCCCCAGACCATGATGCGTCCGCCCGTCATGGCGCAGACGCGAGCGAGGTGACGGCCAAACTTCGCCGTTTCCTTGCGCTGGAGGGCGTCAGGCGTGGTGATGTGGAACCAGGTGGGTTTGGTCAGCAGCCAGTGCAGGCCCAGGATTTCCAGGCCAAAGGAAGTCGCGATCTGGCTCAGGCGCAGAGCATCGGCCTCCGTGATTTGGCGGGGATCTTCCTTCAGCGTGAAGGGGGCCAGCTCCAGCGCGTGGTAGCCCGCAGCGGCCACGTCTTCACACACTTTCTCGAAGGGCCAGTCAGCAGGGTAGGTTTCGTTGCAAATCGCAAATCTCATGGGACAGCGAGGCTGGCGTGAAGGCGGAGAACCGTCAACTCTCGAATCTCCTGCCCAGCTTCGCTCAGGATTCTGCCTTGCCAGCGGCGGGGGCTGCTGCTAAATCCGCGCCCTGCTATGGCAAAAATCCAATTTACCACCCCCGAAGGCCAGACAGGCGAAGCGGAGCTGAACTCCGAACGCATCGCCCTGGGCCGGGCTGCTGACAATGCGCTCGTCATCGCCCACGACTCGATCTCGAGTCATCATGGTGAATTCGTCTTTGATGGCAGTGTCTGGATTTTCAGCGATCTCGGTTCGACCAACGGCACCTTCGTGGGCGGCCAGCGCGTCGATAGCTTGGAGATGGCCCATGGGGGCGTCTTCACCATCGGTCATGTCGAGGTTGTTTTCATCGGTGATGAAGAGCCTGCCGAGGCCAGCTACAGCGCCCCGCAGACCCTCACCCACACTGGCTATGGCGCGACCCCCATCGACAAATCTCGTCGCAGCGGCTTCGGACCCAAGTCCAAGCCGAAGAGCTATGGCTACGGCCCGCTCTACGGGCTCGGCTTCCTGATGCTCGCCGGATGTGCCTATGCGATCTACAGCGCCCTGAATCTCACCGCCTGATGCGCTGAACAAGGCCGGATTTTCGCTGTCGGCCCGGTGAGGCCGGCAGCGTTCTTTTTTCTCCCCCCAACCCCCAATCCCTGCGGCGTGCGCCGCGATCTCAAGAAATGTCCAATACCATTGTTGTCGGCGCCCAGTGGGGCGATGAAGGAAAAGGTAAGATCGTCGATTTCCTGACGGAAAAGACCGATGTCGTCGTGCGTGCCGCAGGTGGCAGCAACGCCGGTCATACCGTGATCAGCAATGGTCAAAAATACATCCTGCACCTCATCCCCAGTGGCATTCTTTGGGCAGAAAAACTCTGCGTCATCGGCAACGGTGTCGTTCTGGACCCCATCGGCCTTCTGGAAGAGATGGCCAAGCTGCGCGGCCAGGGCGTAAAGATCACCGCCGAGAACCTGAAGATCAGTGAGACCTGCCACCTCGTCATGCCCTACCACCGGGCTCTGGATCGTGCCCGTGAGGCAAGACGTGGTGCCAAAGCCATCGGCACGACGGGTCGCGGCATCGGCCCAGCCTACGCAGACAAAGTCGAGCGCAATGGCCTGCGTGCCATCTTGCTGACACGGCCTGAAAAACTCGCGGTGGAATTGCGCGAGCGCATTGTCTCCAACAACGAGTTCATCGTCGCCTCTGGCATTGAGGCCTTGCCCGTCGAAGAGACCGTGGAAAAGATCCTCGCTGCGGCGAAGGAGCTAGCTCCGCACATCACGAACACCGCCGTGGTCTGCCACGAAGCCATCCAAGCCGGCAAGAGCCTGCTTTTCGAAGGTGCTCAGGGCACATACCTGGACATCGACCATGGCACCTACCCCTTCGTCACCAGCTCAAACACCACGACAGGAGGTGCCTGCACAGGCTCTGGCGTGCCGCCACGCATGATCGACAAAGTGGTGGCGGTTTGCAAAGCCTACACCACCCGCGTCGGCAGTGGTCCGTTTGTCACGGAGAACGATTCCATCGGCGACATGCTGCACAACATGGGCCGCGAGTTCGGGGCCACCACGGGCCGTGCCCGCCGCTGTGGCTGGCTGGATGCAGTGCTGGTTCGCTACGCGGTCATGATCAATGGCGCGGATGAACTGGCCATCACCAACCTCGATGGACTGGACGGTCTCGATGAAGTTCAGATCTGCACGGCCTACAAGCTCCGTGGAGAAGTCATCCAGTATCCGCCAAGCACCGTGGAAGACATCGAGGCCTGTGAGCCGATCTATGAAACCCATCAGGGCTGGAAACAAGACCTCAGCGGCATCACCCGCTTTGACGATCTGCCTCCACTCGCCAAGGCCTACCTGAAGCGTGTCGAAGAACTGACCGGAGCCCGCATCAGCCTCCTTGGCGTCGGACCCGCTCGCGAACAGACCTTGGTGGCGTAAGCGCACGGCCTTCGCTTTTTCTTCCCCCCGCACCATGCCAGTCTCCCCCCACGCTGCACCCCGCACCATCCACATCGGCCTTGCCGGTTTGGGGAATGTCGGTGCTGGCGTTTTCAAAAACCTCGACACGAACCGTGACCTCATCGTCCAGCGCACCGGGGCAGACATTCGGGTAAAGCGGGTCATCGTTCGCGATCTGACTCGCCCGCGCGACGTTTCGCTGCCGTCCGAGATGGTCAGCACCCGCTGGCAGGACCTGATCGAAGACGCGGAGATCCAGGTTGTCGTCGAACTCATCGGTGGCACCACCACGGCTTACGATCTCGTCTGCGCGGCCCTGCGGGCGAAAAAAATCGTCGTCACGGGCAACAAAGCCCTGCTGGCCGAGCGTGGGCAAGAGCTCTTCGCCCTCGCCGAGCAGTGTGGCGTGCCCATTTACTTTGAAGCAGCCGTCGCGGGCGGCATTCCCATCATTCAGGTCTTGCAGGAAGGGCTCGTGGGCAACCGCATCCTCTCCATCCACGGCATCATCAATGGCACCTGCAACTACATCCTGACCCGCATGAGCCAGGCTGGGCTTAGCTATGCCGATGCCCTCCGCGAGGCTCAAGAAAAAGGCTATGCGGAGGCTGATCCCACGCTGGACGTCAGCGGCTGGGATGCGGCGCACAAGGCCATCATCCTCGCCTCCCTCAGCTACGGCTTTTGGATCCCCCAGGACTGCGTCCATGTCGAAGGCGTGGACAAGATCGACATCGCGGATTTCAAGTTCGCTCGCCGTCTCGGCTACACGATCAAGCTCCTCTCTGTCATCCGTGCCGATGCTCAAGGCCTTGTCGAGGTGCGCACGCAGCCCACGCTGGTGCCTCTGAGCCATGTGCTGGCCAGCGTCAGCGGCAGCTTCAATGCTGTGCTGGTGAATGGTGACATTGTCGGCGAGACGCTTTTTTATGGCCGTGGCGCCGGTCAGGACCCGACCAGCAGTTCCGTGATCAGTGACTTATGCGAGGCTGCCGCCACGCTCGTCTATGGCGCGCGTCACAGTGGATTCGTGCCGCATGGCCTTTATGGCAAAAGCAAGCCGGTGGATGACACCGTCTCGCACTACTACCTGCGCATTACCGTCGCCGATGAGCCTGGCGTTCTCGCCCAGGTGGCTGCTGAACTCGGCAAGCGCAGCATCGGCATCTCCTCCATGATTCAGCCTGAAGACCTCGAGGACACGAGCGGACAGACGTTCCTGGTGCTGATGATCCATGACGCCAAGCTAGGCGATATGAAAGACGCCCTGTCGGCCATCCGCGCGTTGGATTGCGTGCTCGGTGAACCGAGCTGGATGCGGGTTGAGACGCTTCAGGGTTAAGCTTTGTGCCCGCTTGCTGTGGGTTGAGGGATTCGGGTTCAGTCGCAGCGCAGTGTGCCATCGCTCAGCACTTTGGCACGCAGACCGCCTTGTCCTTTCATTGCCTCTTCCGCGCCAGGCGCAAAGGCCTCGTTCATCCAGTAGCAGGGACGGCTTTCCTCAGTGCCGAGAAAGCGGATGCCCTGGATCTCAAACTCTTGTCCAATCAGCGCATTCAGGTCGGCTCCTTGCACGATGATGTTCCGGCGGAACACCGAGGGGGGCAGGTCATGCACGGCGAAACGCGCGCAGAGAGATTCATAGACCTCCAGGGAGAAGAAGGTGGCCTGACCCTTGTAGTTCTCCTTCCAGCCAAAGAAACGGTCGCCTTTCAGGCCTTTGCCCGCGACACATTCCACCTCGGGCACCTCGATCATGGGAGCTTTCCCAGCGGGTTGGCCATGGTGGCCGAAGAAGTTGTGCTCGGGGGAGATGAAGAGGTGTTTCACTTTCATGCTGTGCAGTGATGGCCGTCTGCCTGAAAAAGCAAGCGTGTCCTCCGCACAGCTGCGCTGCATCGGGCGCCCCTTCAGGGCTCAAGAGCTCTCTTTTCGCCCCTTTCCCCAGGGCGTTGCCCTGGGCTGAGATGGGACGCGCCTTTGGCGCTGGGGAGGGCGTCCTGGTGTGGTGCTGGTGGGTTGTTTCATCGTTAGGGTCACTGCCTCGTGTGCAATCCTCAGGTGAGGCTGTGGGCTGAGATGGGACGCGCCTTTGGCGCTGGGGAGGGCGTCCGGGCATGGTGCTGGGTCGGAATGTGTGTTTGGCGCTTGGGGCTCGCTCTGGGATAGGGCGCGCGTTTGGCGGTTGGGAAGGCTGGCTGGGTTGGTTTCGTGGTCGGGGTTTCAGGGCCAAAGGCCCGTATCATACCAGCCTGGGGCAACGCCCCAGGATAGGTGCCGCCCACGCGGCCATGAGCCCTGTAGGGGCGCCCCATGCTGAGGTGGGGCTCATGGCGTGATGCCACCGCGGTATTCGCCAGGGGCGACGCCGACCCAGCGGCGGAAGACGCGAGAAAAGATGGCGGCATTCGCGTAGCCCACGCGCTCGGCCACGCTTTCCAGCTTCTCGGAATCCTGCTCCAGCAGGCGGCGGGCGTATTCCATGCGCAGGCAGGTCAGGTGCTGCATGGGGCTGCGGCCTAGCTCCTTCAAGCAGAGGCGGCGCAGATGCTCCGGGCTGCAGTGGCTTCGGTGCGCCAGTTCGGCCAGCGTCCAGTCGTGCTGCAAGTCCTGCTCCACATCCGCCCACAGGCGGGCCACGCGCGGTTCTTTGCTCCGCCAAGGCTGGGACATGCGTCGCAGGGTGGTGTGCAGCAGCTCCAGCCAGTGATGCAACAGGCGGGGCTCGCGTTCACCTTCCCACTCGGCACGCAGTCCGCTGATCAGACGCAGGATGCCCTCAGCCGCATGGCCTGGAATCACGGGCGAGGCTGCTCCGACGAGCGGCACGACAAAGCTGGGCTCTTCATAGCGCACCCAGGCAAAGCACCACTTGCCGCGGCCTGTGGCCTCAAAGGCATTCAGCACACGCGGTGGAGCTAGGCAGACCATGCCGGGACGCACCCGTTGCCAGCGACCGTCCAGCAGGATCGAGCCCTCCCCACGGGCACAGGCGAGCACAAAGCTGCCCGTCGGGCTCATGCGCACCCGGCGGTAAGGTGGCACTGCTTCATCAAAGCCCAGCCGAGCGATGCGGTGCGTGCGCATCTCGGCGCATTGATGAGCCTCCACCACCCAGCGGCGGGTCTTGGTGCCATCCAGGGTGGTTTCGGTCAGGTCGTGGGGCAGGGTGGCCATGGCGATGAACTTGCGGCGGGCACCTTGCTTTTTCACGAAGTTTTCCCATCGGCCTTCGTTCCTGGGCACGCCATGCTTCGCTTTCTTTTGCTCCTGTGGATTTGCCCGCTGCTGCCCCTTCTCGCTGTGGATCGTCCGAACATTCTTTTCCTGCTCTCGGATGACCACAGCGTGCCTTACCTGGGCTGCTATGGGAACCCTGATGTGCGCACGCCTACGCTGGACAAGCTGGCTGCTGAGGGCATCTGCTTCGACCGCTTTTTCACCTCCTGCCCGCAGTGTGTGCCATCGCGCGCCGCTCTCATGACAGGCCGCAGTCCAGTGGCGGTGCGCATGGTGCGCTTCACCTCGCCCTTGCCCTCAGATGTGCCAGCGCTGCCTGATCTGCTTCGGGAGAAAGGCGGCTACTACACCGGCATCGCAGGGCGCAGCTACCATCTCGACGGTCCCTCCACCGGAAAGCCGGGCATGAAGCGTGCCTCGCCCGTCATGGGCGGCTTCATGGACCGCGAAAACCTGCGCACCTTCAAGCAGCGTGCCGATTACGTGGAGGAAAAGGGCGGCATGAAGGACTTTGGCAGCAAGCTGGCCACCTTCCTCGACCGGGTGCCAAAGGAAAAGCCCTGGTTCTTCTGGCTCGGCTTCAGCGATCCGCATCACCCCTGGGACACGGTTTCATCCAAAGGTAGGCTCGATCCCGCGAAGATCACCCTGCCGCCGCATCTGCCGGACCTGCCTGGCGTGCGCGAGGATCTCGCCAAGTATCTCCAGGAAGTGGAGCACCTGGATGAGGACGTGAAAACGGTGCTCGAGGTGCTGGACCAGCGCGGGCTCGCCCAAAACACGCTTGTCATTTTCATCGGCGACAACGGCATGGCCATGCCGCATGGCAAAGGCTACCTGACCGATCCTGGGCTCAACACGCCCTGCATCGTCCGCTGGCCGGGCGTCGTGCAGCCGGGGCAAAAAGCCCACAACCTGCTCTCGGGTGAGGACTTTACCCCGACGATGCTGGACGCAGCGGGCATCCCTCCGCTGCCTAGCATGAGCGGCGTCAGCTTTCTGAAGCAACTGCGCGGTCAGCCCTTTCAGCCACGCCAGCACATTTTTGCGGAGCGGGGCCCGCATGGCGGCGATGGGGGCATGAAGCCTGACATCAGCGCGAACATCTTTGACCTCGCCCGCTGCGTGCGCAGCGACCGCTACAAGCTCATCTACAACTGCACCCCTCACGGAGCGGTCAAGCCGGTGGACAGCGCCGGTGATCCCTCCTGGAAACAGATCGAGGCTGCGCACGCAGAGGCACGCCTGAGTGCGGAGCATGCCAAGACCTACTTCACCTCCCCGCGCCCTACCTTTGAGCTTTACGATTTGGAAAAAGATCCCGGAGAGCTGCACAACCTAGCCGGTGATCCCCGTCTGAAGCAGGTCGAATTCCAGCTGAAAAAAGCCCTGACGGAGAAAATGGTGCTCGACTGGGATTTCCTGCCCGCCCCGCTGCGTTGAGGGCTGGCGATGGGTTCTTGACTGCATCGGGCAGACGGGCGCGTATAAAGGATGCTCTTTCACCCATGCGCCTGACCTTTGCCTTTTGCCTGACTGCTGCTCTCGCAGCCTCTGCCCAGTCGGAGTCTGATTTTCTCTCCCAAGTTCGCCAGCTCACCTTCGAGGGCCGCAGGGCTGGCGAGGGCTACTTCAGCGCCGATGGCACAAAGATGGTCTTTCAGTCCGAGCGCGAGCCGGGGAATCCTTTTTACCAGATCTACCTGATGGACCTGGAGACGGGCGACCAGGAGCGCATTTCCCCTGGCATGGGAAAGACCACCTGCGCCTGGATTCATCCCGATGGGAAGCGCATCCTCTTCGCCAGCACGCACACGGATCCCAAGTCGAAGGAACTGCAGGCCGCTGAATACAAAGACCGCGAGACCAGCCGCGTGCGGAAGTACTCGTGGGACTACGATGAAAACTACGACATCTGGGAATACCATCTGGCGGACAAGTCGCTGAAGAACCTGACCCAGACGCGCGGCTACGATGCGGAAGGCGGGTGGTCGCCCGATGGCACGAAGATGGTCTTTGCCAGCAACCGCCAGGCTTATGAAAAGCAGCTGTCCAAGGAGGACCAGGAGCGGCTGAAGATCGACAAGCAGTACTTCATGGACCTCTACATCGCCGATGCGGATGGGTCGAACGTGAAGCAACTGACCGATGTCCCTGGCTACGATGGCGGGCCGTTTTTCAGCGCGGATGGCAGGCGCATCTGCTGGCGGCGCTTCACTCCCAAAGGTGATGTGGCGGAGGTCTGGAGCATGAACACGGACAGCAGCGACCCGCGCCAGCTCACCAAGCTAGGCGCGATGAGCTGGGCACCCTACTTTCACCCGAGCGGGGAGTATCTGATCTTCACGACGAACCTCAATGGCTTCGCCAACTTCGAGCTCTACCTAGTGGATGCGAAGGGTGAAAAAGCGCCAGTGCGCGTGACGACGACCGATGGCTTTGACGGCCTGCCAGTCTTCACGCCGGATGGCAAAAAACTCGCCTGGACCAGCGGACGCACGGCGAACGGCCAAAGCCAGATTTTCATGGCCGACTGGAACCATGAAGCGGCGATGAAGGCCCTGGGGGCTTCTTCGGCACAGGCTGCCAAGACGGCTGCGGCCGCAGTCCCAGCGACCCAGGCGGAGTTCACCCCGGCGGACCTGCGGGCGCATGTGGAGATCCTGGCCAGCGATGCGTTTGAAGGCCGCCTGACCGGCACCGAGGGCGAGCGACTGGCCACGCAGTATGTGGCCGATGTGTTCCAGGGCCTCGGCCTTCAGCCTTATGGAGACGAGGGCTGGTTCGAGCCCTTTGACTTCACCGCCGGAGTGGCGCTGGGAGACAAGAACGCGCTGAAGCTGGGAGAGACTTCCTTCAAGGCCGATCTGGACTGGCGTCCTCTGTCCTTCTCCCAGCTGGGAGACATTCCACCGGCCTCCATCGTCTTTGCCGGCTATGGCATCGAGACGCCCGATGAAGCCACGGGTGCCAATGGCAAAAACCTGGAGACCTACAGCAGCTACGCCCACCTGGAGGTGAAGGACAAATGGGTGCTGGTGCTGCGCTACATGCCGGAGGGCCTTGCCAAGGAACGCCGCGATGACCTGACGCGCTACGCCAGCCTCCGGCACAAGGCGCTCGTCGCTCGTCAAAAGGGGGCCAAGGGGCTGATCATCGCCAGCGGCCCGAACAGCAAGGTGGTGGACCAACTTGTGCCGATGAGCTTTGATGCCTCGCTCGCCACCTCCGGCATCGCTGCCATCAGCATCACCGATGCCCTGGCCGACAAGCTCCTCAAACCCGCAGGCAAGACGCTGAAGGAGCTGCAGGACAAGCTGGACACCGGCGACCTCATGGGCGGCATCGAGTGTGGCAAGCTCCAACTGGCGGCCACGATCGACATCCGTCAGGAGAAAAAAAGGGGCCGCAATGTGCTCGGTGTCCTGCCTGCCAAGGCGAACCCGGACCCGCACGTGGCCCCGCTCATTGTCTGCGCGCACATCGACCACCTGGGCAACAAGGGCGGCGGCAACTCCCGCGCAAAGGGAGACGACCTGAACAAAATCCACCACGGCGCGGATGACAACGCCAGCGGCGTGGCCGGCGTGATCGAGATCGCCCAGTATCTGGCGGACCTGAAGAAGCAGGGCAAAATCCAGCTCACCCGCGATGTCATCTTCGCGGCCTGGAGCGGTGAGGAACTCGGCCTGCTGGGCAGCAACCACTTTGTCGAATCCCTTGCCAAAATGTTCCGTGGTGATCCGAACGGCAAGCTCACTGGCATGTTCGCCGCCTGCCTGAACATGGACATGATCGGGCGTTTCCAGAAGACGCTTGTGCTTCAGGGGGTCGGCTCCAGCTCCTGGTGGGCCAAGGAGATCGAGAAGCGCAATGCCCCCATCGGCCTGCCCATCACCACGCAGAACGACGCGCATCTGCCCACCGACAGCACCACCTTCTACCTGCGTGGCATCCCGACGCTGAACGCCTTCACCGGCAGCCATGCCGACTACCACATGCCCAGCGACACGGCGGAAAAGATCGACTACGAAAACGCGGCGAAAATCGCCAAGCTCATGGGCCTGATCGCCCGCAGCATCGCCACCGCAGACAGCAATCCCGACTACGTGGCCATGGAGGCTCCGAAAAACCAAGGCACGCGCGGCGGCCTGCGCGCCTACCTCGGCACCATCCCCGACTATGCCCAAGGTGACACCAAAGGCGTTAAGCTCAGCGGCGTGTCTCCCATCGGCCCAGCTGGAAAGGCTGGTGTGAAGGGCGGCGACATCATCATCAAGCTCGGCGGTAAGGACGTGCTGAACATCTATGACTACACCAGCCTGATGGGCGAGCTGAAGATCGGCACGCCCACCACCATCACCGTGCTGCGGGAAGGCAAGGAGCTGGAGCTGAAGATCATCCCTGGGTCACGCGAGTGACCCCAAGGGTCAGGGCTTCGGCACCTTCTTGAACTCGCGGGTGAGGTTCGTCAGCGAGTCCTCCACGCCCATGCGCTCCAAGCTGGAAGCTCCGACAAAGCCGTCCGCTGTGGTTTTGCTGAGGATGTATTCCACATCCTTCGGTGTGTTGATCGGGCCGCCGTGGGTCAGGGTGAAGATGTTCGGGTTCACGCTCTTCGCGGCATCAATGATGTCTTGGGAGACCTTCACCGTGTGGTCCCAGTCCACCACAGCCTTCACCACGCCAATGCTGCCGCCGACCGTGGTGCCCACGTGGGCGATGACGGCATCCGCGCCGTTCTTTGCCATCTCAATGGCCTCCTCCGGCGTGGCGACATAGACGATGGAAAAAAGGTCCATGCGGCTGGCGAGCCCGACCATCTCAAATTCCTTTTTCACGCTCATGCCCGTCTCTTCCAGCACGCCGCGGAAGTGACCGTCCACAATCGTGTGCGTGGGGAAATTGTTCACGCCCGAAAAGCCCATCTCCTTCACCCGGCCCAGCCAATGCCACATGCGGCGGCGGGGATCTGTGGCATGCACGCCGCAGATGACGGGGATCTCCTTCACCACCGGCAGCACCTCATACTCGCCGATTTCCATGGCCACGGCGTTCGCGTCGCCATAAGCCATGAGCCCGCAGGTACTCCCGTGGCCCATCATCCGGTAGCGGCCGCTGTTGTAGATGATGATCAGGTCCGCGCCGCCCTTCTCGATGAACTTGGCGCTGATGCCTGTGCCTGCGCCTGCGGCGATGATGGGTTCACCTTTCGCCAGAGTCGCTTTCAAGCGGTCCACGACTTCTTGTTTGGTGTAGGGGTTTCCGATTCCGGTCCAAGGATTGGGCATGAGGATTTATGATTTACGATTTTGGATTTATGATTTGGCCTCCAGGCCAGTGCGAAATCATAAGTCGTCAATCATCAATCATAAATCGAGTGTTTATGCACGTCTCCGCTGCCATCCAGGAACTATCTGAAACGCACACCCTCGGCGGAGGCACGGAGTATCGTGTGGTTCGTGTCAGTGCTGAGGACAATCGGCCCTGGATTCGTGGGGCTCCGGTCAGTGCCACGCTGAAGACGCACCGCATCTGCCACGCGGGCATCATGACGGCACAGGCCCCTTACCGCATCGTGCGGATGCACCAGAGCGGGCTGTACTTCCTGGCCTGCCTCAGCGGTGAGGGCCGCGTGCTGGTGGATGGGCGCTGGCAGAAATGCGGCGCAGGCATGGCCGTGGCGCTGCCGCCCTTCATGGTGAATGCCTTTGAGGCCGTGAAAGGCAAACCCTGGCGCTGCTGCTGGGTGCGCTATGAACATGTGGTGGGGCAGCAGCCCATCCTCAGCAGCAGTTCGCCCCTCATGGCTGCCTTTCAAGGGCAGGCGCTGTATGCCGCAGTGGAGGGCCTGATCGAGGAGGCCGCGCACGAGGCCAAACCCGCCGCCATGTTTCACTGGGTAGAGCTGGTGCAGAACTACGTGGAGCGCTTTGCCCAGCCCTGGCAGCAAGACGATCGTCTCTGGCGGCTGTGGGAAAGCGTAGCGGCCGATGTGGGACGCGATTGGACACTGGATGAGCTAGCGCATCACGCCCATGTCAGCGCGGAACACCTGCGCCGTCTCTGCCGCAAAGCCCTCGGCCGCACCCCCATGCATCACGTGACCTGGCTGCGCATGAGAAAGGCCTGCGAGCTGCTCAGCACGACGAATTTGAAGATCGAGACCATCTCGCACACAGTCGGCTATCAAAACCCCTTCGTCTTCAGCAACACCTTCAAGAAATGGATCGGCTGGCGCCCCAGCGAACACCGCAGCCGCTCCGCAGGCGGGTAAGTGGTCTTGATGAGAGGCCGTAGGAAGATGAAAATCAACCGGCAAGACCCCAGGGCAACGCCGTCTGGAATCGTCTCGCGGCTTTGCCTTGATTCCAAAGCCAGGGCTTCCAGACTCGCTGGGCACCGCTGGGCTTGGCGCAGGTGGCTTTGCCTTGATTCCAAAGCCAGGGCTTCCAGACTGGAGCTGAAAAACAAGTCTGGCCTCTCATGGCTTTGCCTTGATTCCAAAGCCAGGGCTTCCAGACTGCGAAAATGCCGCCCTTGAGCGTCAATTCCGCTTTGCCTTGATTCCAAAGCCAGGGCTTCCAGACTACGCCTGGAGGGCATCGCTCCACGCCTCAAGCTTTGCCTTGATTCCAAAGCCAGGGCTTCCAGACTAGAGTCGCAGGCCACTGCCGTAGGCGAGCTGCTTTGCCTTGATTCCAAAGCCAGGGCTTCCAGACTGCCTTCCTCCGTCGTTGTAATCACGACTGCGCTTTGCCTTGATTCCAAAGCCAGGGCTTCCAGACTACGTTCTTCAGGCTTCCGTCCTGAATATCGCTTTGCCTTGATTCCAAAGCCAGGGCTTCCAGACTTCAGCCTTGGTGCTTTACCTCGCCAGCCACGCTTTGCCTTGATTCCAAAGCCAGGGCTTCCAGACTTCGCGGCGGAGATCCACAGCCTCTACGGCGCTTTGCCTTGATTCCAAAGCCAGGGCTTCCAGACTTCCGCCGTGATGCATCGGCCCAGAGCCGTCGCTTTGCCTTGATTCCAAAGCCAGGGCTTCCAGACTATCCCATGCCGCTCTGGCGCGGTGGGCTGGCTTTGCCTTGATTCCAAAGCCAGGGCTTCCAGACTTGCGATTCCAAAAGGTAGCCGTCCGCTTGAGCTTTGCCTTGATTCCAAAGCCAGGGCTTCCAGACTATGCGCCATCCGCGGCATGGGCAGGAGCAAGCTTTGCCTTGATTCCAAAGCCAGGGCTTCCAGACTACTGACAGCCGGGAACACACATGAACACCAGCTTTGCCTTGATTCCAAAGCCAGGGCTTCCAGACTGTCGCAACGCTTTATGTTAATCAAGGACCTGCTTTGCCTTGATTCCAAAGCCAGGGCTTCCAGACTGGTTGCCGTTGATGAGTTGGGCACGAGCCCGCTTTGCCTTGATTCCAAAGCCAGGGCTTCCAGACTGACCTGGAGACTCAACTGCCCCTGAATCCCGCTTTGCCTTGATTCCAAAGCCAGGGCTTCCAGACTCACCGTGGCGATCACGGCTGCGGCCTTTGCGCTTTGCCTTGATTCCAAAGCCAGGGCTTCCAGACTTGAACTACCACTGGTTCAAACGCCGTGGAAGCTTTGCCTTGATTCCAAAGCCAGGGCTTCCAGACTAAGAGGCCGCGGATGATGCTGCCTATCTCGGCTTTGCCTTGATTCCAAAGCCAGGGCTTCCAGACTTCGGCCCCATGATGTCCACCGCTCCCGTCTGCTTTGCCTTGATTCCAAAGCCAGGGCTTCCAGACTGCAGTTGATCCAGCGCCGTGGTCACGAGCTGCTTTGCCTTGATTCCAAAGCCAGGGCTTCCAGACTAGCTGAATTGTGAATGTCATCCGGCGCGGCGCTTTGCCTTGATTCCAAAGCCAGGGCTTCCAGACTCGCAGGGCTCGACACGGTTATTCGACCTTCGCTTTGCCTTGATTCCAAAGCCAGGGCTTCCAGACTTAACCATCAACCGCCCTGGCTGGCCCTCGCGCTTTGCCTTGATTCCAAAGCCAGGGCTTCCAGACTCAAACATCGACCCAGCCTCCAGCCGCTACGGCTTTGCCTTGATTCCAAAGCCAGGGCTTCCAGACTCGGCCATGCTCGACGCTGACGCGCAGAGCAGCTTTGCCTTGATTCCAAAGCCAGGGCTTCCAGACTATGACGATGAGTGACCAGCCAACTACCCCAGCTTTGCCTTGATTCCAAAGCCAGGGCTTCCAGACTCTACCAGCGCGACACGTTCGTCGGCAAAGGGCTTTGCCTTGATTCCAAAGCCAGGGCTTCCAGACTTGCCTTTGCTGGTCACACTCTCTGCTGCTCGCTTTGCCTTGATTCCAAAGCCAGGGCTTCCAGACTAGCCGCATCGGCGTGGCCTACGAGCTCAAGCTTTGCCTTGATTCCAAAGCCAGGGCTTCCAGACTCGCGGTCGCTGCCTTCTGAGTGGCTGACTTGCTTTGCCTTGATTCCAAAGCCAGGGCTTCCAGACTTTGTTGCGCGTTTTGGCCTGCCACTCGCCCGCTTTGCCTTGATTCCAAAGCCAGGGCTTCCAGACTGGATCACACCACGCTCGTCATGTCAATCCAGCTTTGCCTTGATTCCAAAGCCAGGGCTTCCAGACTGCGCAGGCCTCCCCTTCACCCCCGGCCTTCGCTTTGCCTTGATTCCAAAGCCAGGGCTTCCAGACTGCGCTGGGTTAGTAGATGCACCTTAACGTCGCTTTGCCTTGATTCCAAAGCCAGGGCTTCCAGACTAGCTCAGCCCCCCGGACGATGAGTATCTGCGCTTTGCCTTGATTCCAAAGCCAGGGCTTCCAGACTGCGGTGCATCAGCCATAGACTTCTAGAGCGGCTTTGCCTTGATTCCAAAGCCAGGGCTTCCAGACTCGCGTCCTTCAGCAAATGCTCCCGCAGCCGGCTTTGCCTTGATTCCAAAGCCAGGGCTTCCAGACTTGCGATGCTCTTCGCCTTTTAGCACAGCAGCTTTGCCTTGATTCCAAAGCCAGGGCTTCCAGACTGACATCTCTGATAACCTTCGAGCCGTTGCGGCTTTGCCTTGATTCCAAAGCCAGGGCTTCCAGACTTTCTCCGCATGGCTAGAAGCTCACGACATGGCTTTGCCTTGATTCCAAAGCCAGGGCTTCCAGACTCCGCCTTGTCCACCACGTTCAGGACGTCACGCTTTGCCTTGATTCCAAAGCCAGGGCTTCCAGACTGCGACTTTCCGCTAAAATCAGTCTCGGCTCGCTTTGCCTTGATTCCAAAGCCAGGGCTTCCAGACTCAGCCAGCACGCGAGAGGTAGGTGCATGGCGCTTTGCCTTGATTCCAAAGCCAGGGCTTCCAGACTATCGTGTGCTGGTCTTTGCCACCGTGCCCAGCTTTGCCTTGATTCCAAAGCCAGGGCTTCCAGACTCGACCATCGGCAGCAACATGCTGTTTTACAGCTTTGCCTTGATTCCAAAGCCAGGGCTTCCAGACTGCAAATCTTGGAAACGGCGCTTGGCATAGAGCTTTGCCTTGATTCCAAAGCCAGGGCTTCCAGACTGCCTGGGTTTTTCAGGCGGTAGCATGGCGGGCTTTGCCTTGATTCCAAAGCCAGGGCTTCCAGACTCGCTTAGGCGGGTCTGGAAGCTTTTTATCCTCATTTTCAAAGTCTTAAAGCAGTGGGGGAAGTGCAGATTTTCGTGGATTAGAGTCGTTCTGGAGGCCTTGGGGACTGCAAAACGAGGGTTTCGCGCGGCCTCTCTATTCCAGTTTGGCTGCCTGTGGGTCCCTCTTACCATAGCAAAATCTGCTCCGGCAGGTCTTCCGGCTCCTCTCCCTCCGGGTTCGGCTTGCCGTGCATGACAAAGGATCGTTCCCACTGCGCTCGTGTCACGAACAGGGCGCGGACGCTACCTTCCGGCGGCAGGTGGGCCTTCAGGCGATCCAGATGGGTTTCCTGCCGGGCAAAGGTCACGCAGGCACGAACGTAAACACTGAACTGGAGCATGGAATAGCCGTCGTCCTTCAGCCACTCGCGGAAGTCGTGAGCTGCTTTGCGCTCCTTCTTCGTGTTCGTTGGAAGGTCGAATGCCACTAGCAGCCAGCCCATTTTATAGAGTTCGGTGTCCACGGCTTGTAGATCGTGGGTTTGTGTTCCAAAACCGCGCGGCGGAAGGTGCGGATCACGCCTTCGATCACGCCGCGGATTTCCAGGGTCATGTCCAGGTAGTCCACCTTCTCCAGGGGAAAAGCGGTCACCCATCGACGAAATTCCTTGGTCACCTCCAGCGGAGCGTCCGGGGCCTCCCGGCTCATCTTCCGCACCCACTGCGCCACCCGCCAGTCCACGCAGGGGCGGAAGGGCTCCATCAAATCGTAGGCAAGGGGCGTCGCCTGCTCCCGCGTCACATGGAAGATGCCAAAGGTCGGGTCCAGCCCCACGCCAAAGAGCTTTTGCAGCGTGGTGGAGAGCAGCACCGCATAGCCGTAGTTCAGCAAGGCGTTCACGCTGCCCTGGCCTTGGTCCCGGATGAAGTCTTTGATTCCAAGCGCCCGGCCAAAGATGCCCCAATGCGTCCGGGCAGCCATCGCCTCCTTGTGCTCGTGGCTGCTGTTCAGGATGGCATCCAGTTCCTCCAGCTTGGCATCCTCCGGAGCCAGATGGCGAGCCAGCAAGAGCTGGTTTTTGACCTTGGCGTTCACCGTCCGTCGCCACAGTGTCTCCTTTTCCCTCGTGGTGATGTCGAGCTGCGCCCGCGTGAGCAGGGTGTCGGTGCTGCGGTTCGCGGGCAATAAAATGCTCACCGGCTGGAAGCTCTCGCACAAAATCAAAGCGATGCCGTGCTTGGCCGCCTCGATGAGCAGGTGGCTGTGCAGAGAGGCGGAGAAGCTGGTGATGATGATGCTCGCCACATCCTCCAGCGGGATGGTGCGCGGCTTGTCGTCCCCGTTCACCTGGCAAGTGAGCTGGCCGTTCCGGCAGCTCAGGGACACCTGCGCGTCATCAATGCTGACGATGTGGTAAGACATAGGGCGCTCTACCTAGAGCACCCTAATATAAACCCATCTGTCAAATGCCGCCCGCTAGGGTGGATTCCAGCCGGGCACGCCAGACCTCCACGAGGGGCTGCCAGTCCTGTTGAACGGCAGCCTCCAGAGCGGTGAAATACAGCGCTCGTGAGCCCTCGTCTTCAGGTGCCAGCTCCACCTCAGGCAGGTCCAGCCGCCGCAGCAGCTCGGATAAGAAAAGGCGGATCGTCCGGCCATTGAAGTCCCGGAAGGGATGGATGGTGAGGAACCGGCCTTCGGCAAAGGCCAGGAACTCCAAGGTCAGCTCGGAAAGCTCCGCTGAGGCCACCGCCCAGCGGGCTTGCAGATCCAGCCCGTAGTCCCGCATTAGCATGGGCAGTTGGAAAGGCGGCGGCGGTTCCAGGTGACCCACTCACACCTCGATGTCCCGCCACTTCCTGGCCCACTCCGGCACCAGATCGCCACAAATGGCCTGGTGCATCATTCATCGAGAGGATGCGCGGCATAGCTTCTTCGGTGATGCGTTGCTCCACCACGGCCACTCGATCCGCCAGCAGCGGGGCCAGTTCCGTGTAGCTCAGGATGCCTTGCGTGGTTTCAAGGAAGCGGGTCGCATGTTCCGGGCGAGTCCCTCGCGAATCCTCTCCTCCGTCACCGGTTCCGCCTCGAAGGCCATGCTCCACGCCACCTTCTGCGGGATCGCCTCCCGCCGGATGCGCAGCTTCTCCTCCGGCGTCAGGCTGCGCCAGCGGGTGATGTTCTCCTGCCAGTTCATGTGGCATAGATTAGCGTCCGCCTAAGTGGATCGCAAGCAAGGGCTTCTTGGCAGGCCGCCCATCAATCCCCGGGATTGTCCCCGAGGCAGAAGCGGCTTCTGCCTTGAATTCATTAGTAAATGATCTAGGTGCTTTCGAAGCCACAATACTGATTGGCAGACAAAATCTCAAACTGGCCCTGCAACAAGGTTTGTATGGAAACCTCTCGCCAAACTCGGCTGCCGCTAATCTTGCGCTTGATGGTCTTCCCCTCGTCATTGATCACCGACACCTGGAATTGCGCCAGATCAGGCTGCACAAAATCAAGCTTCAAAGTGGACTCCTGCATGGTCACGATCCGCCAGATGCCTGCACGTGCTTCCGGTTTGGTCACTTTGAGAACCATGCCGTTCTTCAAAACTCGTGGGCTTTTGCCGCCATTCGCTTCTTTGATTTCGGCCATCGCCTTGGCAACTTGATGGAAGGGAAGCACCTGTGGCTGTGGGTCCAGCACCATACCAAAATTGTCGGAAATGATGAGCGCCCCTTTTAGCCGCGACAATTTACCGTCTTTCAGACCTAGGACACGGTTTGCTCGAACGGTATCGGTCTTGGGCTTTCGCATTCGAGCTCCTGTTTCAGGATCAATATCCTTGGGACCAAAACTGCGTTGCCGAAGGGTAACTTGGCCGTCTTTGATAGACACAATCTTCCATGTCGTCATCTCCAATTTAGCACCGCTCATGTCTGCCGGGACATGCTGGACGACGCGGCGCTCTTTGAGGGCTTCGATGATTTGCTTCTTGAAGGTGTCGGGCAGGTCTAGCACCTCCAGCTTGCGAGTCTTTCCACGGGCGTTTTCGTCCTTGGGCTCCGCCAGCTTCAGCAGGCCATGCCAACCGTAGCGTTCGCGGAAAGCGGCTTCGTCTTGCTTGAGGACTTTCTTGGTGACGATCTGCTCCCAGAGTTTGCCATCCTTCGGCATGAAGTGGGAGGCGAAAGCGATGACACAGGCATCGAGTGCGTGATGCAAATGGGTGATGTCGCGGATGTCCGATTTGGGGCGGATTTGCAGGGCAAGGCTTGGCTTGCCCTCGCCATCAATCACGATTTGGCCTTTGTCATCGACGACGGGCAGCATGCCCATGACTTCCGGGCACGCCGGAGCTAGGCACCCAAGGCATTTCCACGATTTGCGCACGACGCCTGTCACGCTGCCAGGCAGCGAAACGATGCGGTCCGTGTTTTGCAGATGCACGAAACGTTTCTCCAATTGCCGGGCGCTCATGCGCACCAGATGCGAGGTCACGGTGAGGTCACGCGGCGTGAACTCCTTCTCCTCGTAATCTTTCAGGAGCATTTTTTGCTTCCGGCTCCACTGACGGAGTTTGTCATCCAACGAACCCGCGCCGGGAGTGAAGCGGCTGGGCTTTTTCTCGCCCGCCAGCTTGTTCACAAAGGCCTCGTATTGTTTCAAGGTCACGATGGTGAGGTCAGGGCGGCCGGGAACGGGTTTGCCCTGCTCATCTTCGATAAACTGACGGGCGGTGCGGTTGGACTTCCATTTGTTCACCTCGCCGAACGTGACGACCAAAGAATCCAAAGAATCTGAGGGACGCAGCGAGCGAGGTATGATGTGATCTTTGTCCACTTTGCCACGCGCCAGTGTCACGGCATCGTATTCTTTGCCAGTGTAAGGGCAGGTCCAGTCGAGATCATCGGCGATACGAGCTTTGCGGATCAAGCCTGCATTAATCGGAATGCGAGTGCCTTCGAGGTCATCGGTGAGGCGCTTGCTCACATCTTTGAAGTTCTTGAGTTTGATGCCAAGCTCTGCGGCCACTTCCTTGTTCGTCTTGCCGGAGAACTCGACCAAGTCTCGCGCGACTTCGACAACGCACTTGTCCACCCGCTTTGGATCACCCTCGGCATAGGTCTTCACCATGTCATCGACGAGGCGGAGCAGGATTTTCAGGCGATGGCGGACAAGGTGGTTATTCGTCAGCTCGTCGATCTCTTTGGCGAGGTCATGCTTCTTGATGAGTTCTGGATCAAGAACACCACCGTTGTTCCTCGGGTGAATCTGGGCCTCCATGACCTGTTCAACGACGCGTTTCATCACCTCGCGTCCATACGGGGCGCGCCCGCTGGGGAAAACGGGAGCGATGCTTTGTTTCACACGGTCTTCCCATTTGGCGTCTTCCTCGCCTTTGCGGGGTTTGCGCTTGGTTTCCTTCCAAGCGGCTTGAAGCTTGGTTTCGAGATTTTTTGGGGCTTCGGGCTGCTGAAGTAGCCAAGCCCAGGAAACCCGGCGGCGTTTGTTCCAACGGCCCAAAACCCTTTTTTGTAAAACGGTCGGAAGGTCATCCCAAATGGCCTTCACCATGCCATTGGTCTTGGTGAAGCGCAGGGCCGGATCGAGCACCAACGCATCCGCTGCATCGGGGTGCGTCATCATCAGGTCGGCATTGGATGCCTCAGCCTTGGTGACCTCCAGCACGGCTTTTTTGAACTCACCGGCGGTGAATCCACCTTCTTTGCGTGCGATGTCCGTCAAAGCTTTTCGTTCCTCCGCATTCAGCGGCACTTTGTCCCCATCCTTTGTTCGACGCACGGTGAGGTTGGCCAGAATCTCCGCCCAGCGAAATTCCAGATACTCGCGGCAATCCTTGAGCGGGCGCTTTTCACCTGAGACGGGGCACTCGCCAATAATGCGGTTGTCGAATCGCGGCACGGCCTGGCCAAACAGCAGCCCGCCAACAAAGCGGCCCGGCAGGTGGACGTCGAAACCGAGCTGCTTCAAGACATCGCGAACGGATTCACCATCCTTCGGTGTGTTATCCTCGGCGCAAAGCGCGGTGATGAGGGCAGGGGATAGCTGTGGTAGTTTGCCGATGTGTTTTTCCAATAAGGCGATCACCTCATCTCTGACGACATCGCGAGGGAAGGCCGCATTGCTGGTCTTGTAGGCGATGGGAGAGGTCTGTTTGTCATCCGAACGCGGATCAATCTTAAGCTTGGCGCAGATCGTCTCGCACATCGTCGCCTTGCCATGCTTTTCGAGGAGGAAGCGGGCGTTCTTCACTTTCTCGGTGTCATCGGCGTCTTCTTCGTCATCCCGGCTCCACTTGCGGTTTCCATCGTAACCGCGATTGTGCGCATACCAGCGCAGCACATCCCAAAGCTCCCGCCAGGAGAGGAGCGGTCCTCCTGCATGGACTCGTGAAGCGAGTTTCCAAGGCCAGGGGCCGCCGGGTTCATCAAGCTGAGATGGTGTTAGCACGCCGAGTTGCCCCAGCAGGCGTTTCATACGGGCTATTCTTACCCGTGTGCTCCGGATGTGCCGTCGCTGACGGCGCAGTTGCCGCCGGGTGCTGGCAAGGCAGTCATCGGTGGGAAACAGAACGGTGCCGCATCCTTTGATCGCAGGCAGGCGCTCGGCGGTGATGTCCATGACGGCCCAGCCAATGCTGGCGTGCCCGATATCGAAGGAGAACAGAAGCTTTTGCATGGTAGGTGTTGACTCTAGGCGATTAGCCTCTAGCATCGTTTTGGAATCAAGAGCAAAGTTTGAAGTGCAAATCAGCTTCTGTCCGTCACGCGGACACGTCTGGCTTTCCCAAGCACTCTCTTTTAAAACCCTCCACCTGGGACGCTGGGTGGAGGGTTTGTTTTTTGAGCTGGCTTGGGTGGGTGCATTGGTGAGGGTGAGATGAGCTTAAGTTTGTTCTGGGTTACTTTGGTCAATTTGTCTTGTTGGTTGAGGGCTTTCCGGGTGAAATCCAGCCTCGCTATATCCTTTTTGGACTGATTAAGAAGAGATGCCTGAAGCTCTGCGGAGGCCCAAGAAAAGGATGAATTCAGGGATCGGGAGTCAATGGGGCCAGTCTTTCTGATCTCTTACCCAGAGCTGACGCAGATGGTCCTCACGGAGTTGGGGCAGGGCAGCCTTCTGAGTTGGCAGGAGCCCTCCCTGGGTCCGTGGGGATGATTCATGATCTTTTGACCATGAATGCCATCACCAACGTCGATAGATCGCGAATGCTTGGGGAAGTGCTGACGCTTAGCCTGACTGGAGCGAGTAGCCTCATGAGTCCACAGGGGTAACCGAGTTGAAATGAACTGTGGATGCCCCTGCCAAGTCAATTGAAGATCGACTTCCAGGCGATGGCGGCGTGACTTTGGTCTCTCGGGCTTGAGAACTCGTCAGTGAAGGTTTGGGAATGAGTCAAAGCGCGGTAAATCAAGGTTCTTGGATCTATCGCGAGTGCTTCGCTTGGGCTTTGCACAGAGCTGGGATGGGGCTGGAGAGGTGGCAGTCGATTGTGCAAAAAGGGTGGTGTTTTCCCGGCAGCAGGGCTGCCTGACAAGAAAGCGCCAGCAGGCTGCATCACTCCCAGGGGGGCATTCCTTAACCCCTGATTGTTTTCCTTGGTAGCCTATCTTCGTGATCTTTCCTCACCCCTGGCCAGGGCGCTGGATGCGGGCGGGGACGTCGTTGACGGAGTAGCCGGCGGTGCGCAGGGCGTCCCAGATCTGCATGAGTAGGCCGAGGGGGGTCTCGGTGTCGGCTTGCAGTTCGAGCTTGGCGTTTGGGTGCCTTTCTTTTAGCCGGACAAGGGCTTCTCCCAGCTTTTCGGCCGGGGTGGGGTTGCCGTCGAGGAAGACTTCTTTTTCGGGCGTGACCATGATGGACTTGCGCACTTCCTCTGCGGGGGCGGCGGCGCCCATGGTCTTGGATTCGGGCAGGTTGATTTTCACCTCCATCTTCTTTTCCCGGAAGGTGGTGGTGGCGATGAAGAAGATGAGCAGGATGACCATGATGTCGATGAGCGACACGATGGGGATGGCCGGGACGGGACGGCGGCGGGGGCGGAGGTTCAGCTGCATGGGCGGTGCGGGGCTGAATGATCAGGGGCGCTCGCTGCTGGAGCCGCCGCGCTGGACTTCGAAGTGGGCGAAGAAGGTCTGAATGGTCTCGTGCATGATGGATTCCAGCCGGACGCCGATGGTGTCGAGCCGACGCACGAAGTAGGTGTGGGCGACGACGGAGGGCACGGCAACAAACAGACCGGCAATGGTGCAGCGCAGGGCGACGCCGATCTCGCGGGCGACTTCGGTGGTGTCTGGGCCGGCCTCGCTGCCAAAGGCGGAGAACATTCCCACCAGACCTGCGGTGGTGCCCAGCAGGCCGAGAAGCGGGGCGACGGTGACCATGACTTCGAGCATGGGGATGCCGCGCTCGAGGTGGTGCAGCTCTTCTTTGGCGCGTGCGGTCAGGGTATCCACGCACTCCTGGCGTGAGGAAAAGGTGCCGCTGATGGCCAACGAGCCCAGCTTGGCCAGCAGGGAATCATCCTGCTGGAGGAACTCTTGCAGCGGCTTGATGTCGCCCTTGGCCGCGTAGCTGGGCAGGGAGCGGAGCTGGCTCATGACATTGATGGGTAGCACCAAGTGATCCCGCAGGCGCAGCCAAGCGGAGATCATGATCGTCACGGACAGGAACGAGCAGAGCACGATCATGAGCATGACGTAGCCACCGGTGGCGAGGAATTCTCCGATGGCGGTGAGTCCAGTGGATTCAGGGGAGGCAGCGGCGAGCAGCATGGGAAAAACAGCAATCATGAGGGGCTAGCGGGCCGGAGAGTTCCGCATCCCGGCAGACAAGCAAGGTCAAATCAACGTGCTGCCCTGGCGTAGGCGGCGAGCAGCTGATGGGTGCTTTTTTCCCAACCTAGCTCTTCGTGCAGGCGGATGCGACCAGCCTGGCCCATGCTCTGGCGGCGGTCTGGGTCGTCCAGGAGCTGCAGGATGGCATCGCCGAGCTTCCGGGGACAGTTTTCGTGCACATAAAGGGCTGAATCCCCCGCAGAGAAGCGCCCCTCCCGCGTGGCGAACATGACTTGGGCTTTGCCAAAGGCCATGTATTCCAGCGTTTTGTTCATGGTGCAGTGGTCGTTGTAGTCATTGATGGGGTCACAGGCCACGCCGAGGTCCATGGTTTGCAGGCCGGAGAAGAGGAAGGCATCGCTCACCCGTCCGGGAAGGTCCAGCCAGGGGCCGAGTTGGAGCTGATCGCGCAGCTGCTGCAGTTCTTGATGCTCTGGCCCACCGCCCATGAGCAGGAAGTGAACGTCATCGCGCTTTCGCGTGAAGACGATGTGAGCCGCCGCTTCGATGAGCAGATGCACGCCATCGGCATTGCCCATCACGCCGATGTAACCGACGAGGTGCTTGCGGCCTTTTTTCAGCGCCAGATCCACGGGGGCGGCGGTATCGAGGCCTTGCGGTGAGGTGCGGACGACAAAGGTGTCCTTTTCCGCAAGGTTGCCGCGCTGCTTCACGCTCGCTAGCACGCTATGGTTGGTAGCGATCACCGCATCAGCAAGGGCTAGGGTGCAGCGTTCCGCGAGTCGAACGGCCCAGTAGAGCAGGCCACGCTTGCCAAATTTGGCTTCAAACATCTCGGGCCAAAGGTCGTGGACATCATAGACGATGCGGACCCCGGCCAGGAGTTTGAATGGCAGGGCCACGAGAAAGAGCAGATCCGGCGGATTGCAGAGGTGGATGACCTCAAAGCCGCCTCGACGCCAAGCCTTCAGCGCACAACGGAGTTCCCCCCACAGGGCGGTGGTGTACTCCAGCAAGAAGCCACGAATGCCGCGCGCTTCGGGGCTGATCCAGTGGCGAAAAATGCGGATGCCCTCCAGCGTCTCTTCGGCCTCGGTGTAGCCTTTCATCTGGGGGCAGATGACGGTGACCTCGTGTCCTGCCTGGTGCAGCGCGCGTGCCTCCTGCCAGACGCGCCGATCCAGCGGCACGGGTAGGTTTTCTACCACAATGAGGATCTTCATGAAGCAGCAGGGGCAGGGCCTGAATTTGAGTTGGACACTCCCGAAATTACCTGTAATTCCTTCACGGTCATCCTTTCGGGGCTATAGCTCAGTTGGTAGAGCGTCTCGTTCGCAATGAGAAGGTCAGGGGTTCGAATCCCCTTAGCTCCACCACGAAGGTGTTTGCTCGAATCAACCTTGGCGCGACTTCACGTAGGCGATGATTTTGGCGTCGTCATCCCCAGCGGCCCACACGTGGCGCAGGAAGTCAGCAGGGTGAATGTCATGCTTCGACAGGAAAGCGCGATCGCCCCCACAGCCATACATGGTGTCCGGGTCCATCTCTCCGCGCAGCTTGGCACGTGCTTTCACGATCAATCGTGGCAACCAAGCGATGCCTTCGACCTCTGCGGTTTTGGCAGGCAATTCTGAGGGAGGGATGATGCGTGTGCTCGGCACCCCTTTTTGAATGGTCAAGAAGTAGTCACGGCGCACGGCTGTGATCAGCAGGGCGGTCGTGGCGGTGGGATCTTGGCCATCCGACACGCAGTGATCTTCGACGAAGTCAAACAGTTCGCGCTCGCGGCAGCCGATGGCTTTGAGATACTCCACATCTTCCTCGGTGAACCAGGCGGTGTAGTCCTTGTTTCCTTCGTCGTATTCCTGCACGCAGGAGTCGAAGAGTTCAGCGAAGTAGGCGTCCCAGATGTAGTGCTTGTCCATGGCGGTGAGTGTGTGGGGAGTGCATAGTGCGGTCCACGAAGGATGGCAACGCCTGTCCTCAGCTTCGGCCACGATCGTTGAATCTGGCGACGACTCGCTGGGCCTCGCGTTTGGCTTCTTTTTCCTTCACGGCTTCGCGTTGGTCGCCTTTGTCACGGCCTCGTCCCAGACCGAGTTCGATTTTGACACGGGCATCTTTCCAGTAGGCCCGCAGCACGGGGAGGGCGAGACCCTTTTGCTGGGTTTCCCCGGCAAGTTTCAGGATCTCCCGCTTGTTGAGAAGTAGGCGACGGGTGCGGCGAGGCTCGTGCTGGGTGAAGCCGTTGGCGCGATCGTAAGGCTGGATGTCCAGATTGTACATCCAGGCTTCGCCACGCTCGATGCGGGCAAAGGCATCGCTAATGTTGAGGCGACCTTCGCGGATGGACTTGACCTCCGTTCCCCTCAGTTCCACCCCGGCTTCGTAGCGCTGCAAGATGTTGTAATCTCTCAGCGCCTTGCGGTTGGTGGCGATCTCCTGGATTTGGCTACTGCTCATAAGGCGGCGGTTCGTGGGCCGCCCAGTGGATCGTTACTCTCCCTGCAGGTCTTCGAGCTTGATCTTGCCTTGGATGATTTCCAACAGAGCAAGGTCAGCATCCCGCAGGCCTGGACGACGTTCCACGAGGGGTGAGCGGCCACTGTTCAGCTGCTTCACGCGCTTGGAGACCATGTTGATCAGGATCGGGGGATCTTTGACGATCTGGGCGGCTTGTTCGACGAGTTCAGCTTTCATCGGCTAATGTTGGGACGGGCTGCTCCAGCAGGTGAGCCGGAGCGTAGGGGTGGCTCTTTAAAACCTGCGAATGGTGGCTTGGGACGGAATCGAACCGCCGACACGGGGATTTTCAATCCCCTGCTCTACCGACTGAGCTACCAAGCCTTGCCATGTCGAAGGGGCGCGGATGATGGCAGGACTTCGCCGATGCGCAAAAGGTTTTTTCCATCTTCATCAACTTCTTCACTTTGCCCTGGTCAAACGGCCCCTCAGGAAATCCATGATCTTGCCTTGGCAAGACTTCCTTGAAGCCGTGGCCTCCTTTGTGAAAAACCGATTTACCCCGAACGCGCCCCACGTTTATAACCGCTCATGCACGATCCACGCATCGATCAACTCGCCCGCACTCTCATTCGCTACTCCACTCAGGTCAAAAAAGGTGACTTCGTCTGGATCGACTGCTTCGATGTTCCTCCGCAGGTGGCGCAGGCATTGATTCGAGCGGTGGTTGAGGCCAAGGCACATCCGCTGATTCATCTGCATGACACGACAGTGACGCGTGAGATGATGATGCATGCCAGTGAAGCGCAATATGAACTCATCGGTGAGCATCAACTGGAGCTCATGAAGAAGATGGACTGCTACATCGCCGTGCGTGGGAGCAACAACATCACGGAAAACAGCGATGTGCCTGCGGAGAAGATGAAGATGGTCATGGCTCGGCTGCGGCCCTTCATGAATGAGCGCGTGAACAACACCCGCTGGTGTGTGCTGCGCTGGCCCACGAGTGCGATGGCCCAGCAGGCTGGCATGAGCACGCAGGCCTTTGAGGACTTCTTTTTCAAAGTCTGTCTGCTCGACTACGCCGCCCTCATTCCGGCGATGAACCAACTGAAGAAGCTGATGGATCGCGCCAAGGACGTGCACATCATCGGCCCAGGCACGGATCTGCGCTTCAGCCTGAAAGGCCTGAAGTCCATCGTCTGCGGTGGGCGGCACAACATTCCCGATGGTGAGGTCTTCAGCGCCCCGGTGAAGGAAAGCGTGGAAGGAGTGATCAGCTACAATGCCCCGACCATCTACCAAGGCATTGCCTTTGATCAGGTGAAGCTGGAGTTTTCCAAGGGCAAGATCATCAACGCCACAGCGAACAACACGGCGGCAATCAATAAGATCTTTGATAGCGATGCAGGCGCGCGCTACATCGGCGAATTCGCCATTGGCTTCAATCGCGAGATCCGCGAGCCGATGCGTGACATTCTCTTTGATGAAAAGATCGCCGGCAGCTTCCACTTCACGCCAGGTCAGGCCTACGAAGGCATCGCGGACAATGGCAACCGCAGCCAAGTCCACTGGGATCTGGTCAATATCCAGCGTGCCGATTATGGCGGTGGTGAAATCTGGTTCGATGGCAAGCTGATCCGCAAAGACGGCATCTTCCTGCTGCCTGAGCTAGAGGCGCTGAATTAAACCAACCTTGCCCTTCGTTAGCGTGGCACATGCTTTCTCAGAGATCCCATCTTTTGCGCTACTTTTGGCTAGCCTGCCTGCCAGTCGTGTCTGCCATGGCTGACAATCTCCGCATCGGTCTGATCGGGCTCGACACCTCGCACAGCGAGCAGTTCACACTGCGCCTGAACGATCCTGCGAACCCCAACCATGTGCCAGGAGCCCGTGTGGTCGCTGCCTTTCCCTGCGCCAGTCCTGATCTGCCGGAGAGCACATCCCGCATCGCGGGTTTCACCACGACGCTTCGGGATAAGTTTGGGGTGAAGATGCTCGGCAGCATCGCTGAAGTCTGTGCAGCGACGGATGCGGTCATGATTCTGAGTGTCGATGGTCGGCCTCACTTGGATCAAGCCAAGCAGGTGATTGCCTGCGGCAAGCCCTTCTTTCTCGACAAGCCTGTGGCTGCGAGTCTGAAGGACGCGGTGGAAATCTACAAGTTGGCAGAAGCCGCCAAGGTGCCTTTGTTCAGTGCCTCGGCGACACGCTGGTGGCCAGGGGTGGTGGAGGTGGCGAATTCGGAGAAGCTGCCTGCACGTGCGGTGCTCTCGTATGGCCCAGCCCCGGTTCTGCCCCATCATCCGGATCTTTTCTTCTACGGCATTCATAGCGCCGAGGCCCTGTTTACCGTCATGGGGGCGGGTTGCCTTTCGGTCGAGCGCACTTCAGCGCCCGATGTCTCGGTTGTTACAGGACTGTGGGAGGGCGGTCGCTTGGGCACCCTCTATGCCCTTCACACGCTGCCCATGGGCTCGACGGATTACAAGCTGATCCGCTTTGGCCAAGAGAAGATCACGGAGCAGGCGAGCCAAGGCGATTACACGCCGCTCCTGCGTGAGATCATCAAGTTCTTCCAGACCCGCCAGCCGCCGGTCACGGCGCGGCAGACCCTCGAAATCTACGCTTTCATGGAAGCCGCGCAGGAGAGCAAGCGTCAGCAGGGCAGGCCTATCGTGCTCAGAGAGGTCTTGCAGAAAGCAGGAGCCCCTGATGAATGGCTACCACCTTCACCGCCGAAAAAATGATCTCGCAGCCTGTGGGAGGAGGGAACTGGGGCAGACGTGTTTTTTGTCTTGTCGGTGAAGCTCTCATCTGAGAACAAGCCCTGACGGACGACAGTCACGCCCACTACCATGAAACTCTGCGTCACCGCCTTTTGCCTTTTAGCCATGTCTCATCTCTCTAGCCACGCCACCCTCACCTCGCAGCCTTGGGGGAAATCTCCCACAGGAGAGACGGTCATGCTTCACACGCTGCGGAATCGCCAAGGCATGGAGGCGCGGATCACGGACTGGGGTGGCATTCTCGTCTCCCTGAAGGTGCCGGATCGGGCAGGCAAGCTGGCCGATGTGGTGCTAGGCTTCGACCATCTGGAGCCTTACCTCAGCAAGCATCCGCACTTTGGCTGCATCACCGGACGATACGCGAATCGCATCGGTGGCGCTGCATTCACGCTGGACGGTGTGGAGCATCAGGTCACCGCAAATTCAGGTAAAAATCACATTCACGGTGGCCGTGTCGCCTTTGATCAAAAGGTGTGGAAACCCCGCGTGGATGAGGCGTCTCAGGCGCTGGAGCTCAGTTACACCAGCGCTGATGGTGAAGAAGGTTTTCCCGGTAAGCTTGAGTGCACCGTGACCTACACCCTGACGGAGGAAGGGGCGCTGCGCATCGACTACCGAGCCGTCACCGACAAGCCCACGGTCGTGAACTTGACCAACCACAGTTATTTCAATTTAGCCGGTGAAGGCAGCGGTGACATTCTGTGGCATGAGATCATGATCCCTGCGGATCGCTTCACGGCGACGGATGACGATCTCATCCCGACGGGCGAACTCGAAAGCTTGGTGGGCACGCCGCTGGATTTCACGCAGCCACATCGCATCGGGGAGCGCATTGATGCCACCTTCAAGCCTCTGCAGCAAGGCCTTGGCTACGATCACAACTATGTCCTGAATGGCACGGGCATGAAGCTCGCGGCACGTGTCCGTGAGCCCAAGAGTGGTCGCATTCTGGAAGTGCACACGACCGATCCTGGGGTGCAGCTATACACTGGCAATCATCTCAAAGGCACAGTGGGGAAAGGTGGGCATGTCTATGGCAAGCGCCATGGCTTCTGCCTGGAGACACAAAAGTTCCCCGATAGCCCCAACAAGCCGCAGTTCCCCAGCTCTGCGCTGCGCCCCGGTGAGACCTACCAACACACCACCCTCTTCCAGTTTTCCGCCGAGTGACCGCACGCTACACCCTTCCTGCCATGCCCGATGCTGCCATCGCCCCTCCGCCTTTTGTGCAGGAGCAGGATTTTTCCGCCAGGCAGTATCGTGGCAAACGCGAAAACCAAGAGGACTACTATGCCTTTGCCGATGCCTCCGAGTCTGGAGAGCAATCGCTGCAGCGCCTGCTGCTCGTGGTGGGCGATGGACTCGGGGCCCACACTGGCGGCAGCGTGGCGAGCTACATCGCCGTGAATGCCTTTGTGCGTGCCTTTCATGAGCATCCGGGCAGTCAGAGTTTTCGCCTGCGTACCGCGCTAGATACGGCGAATGAAACCATTGGCCTCATCACAGCGCGCATGCCGAGTGTCGCTCCGCCGATGGGCACCACCATGCTTTCTGTGCTGATCTCTCGTCGTCAGATGGAATGGATCAGCGTGGGAGACTCACCGCTGTTTTTGCACCGTGGCGGCAAGCTCATGCGCCTGAATGCGGACCACTCGCTCACACCCATCTTGGAGGAGCGCGTGCGTCAGGGCTTGATGACCGCTGAAGAAGCGGCACGTCACCCCGAGCGGCACACTTTGCAGAGTGCTGTGCTAGGGTATCCGCTCGCTTTGGTGGATCTGCCACAGCACCCGCTCGAACTGCAAGCCGGTGACATCATCATCGCTGCCAGCGATGGCATTTTTACCCTGGAGCACAAAGCCCTCGAAGAGTTGCTGAGCTTTGGGCGTCACACGACGGCGGATAAAATCGCAGATGCTATCCTTTTTGCCATTCGCCGTGTGAACTATGAGCGGCAGGACAATGCGACCGTGGGTGTTGTGAAGATTGGTTAAACCGAAACGGGCTTGGCCCTTCAAAGGCCGAGTCCAGAATCGGGGCTGACTTTCGTCGCTTCGAACCCTTCGTCGATCAGCAGCGTCGATCCCTGAGCGGCAGCCACGGCCAGTTGATCGCAGCGATTGTTGCCTTCGTTTTCGGCATGACCTTTCACCCACACCAGCCGCACCTGATGTCGTGCCAGTAGCTCAAGAGCCTCGGCCCATAAATCAGCGTTCTGCGCGCGCTGTTTGTCCGATTTGACCCAGCCACGAGATTGCCATCCCCGCGCCCAGCCTTTCTCAATCGCATCCACGACGTATCGAGAATCCGAGTAGAGCACGACCTGGCAGGCACGATTCAGCACACGTAGGGCAGCGATCACCGCCATCAATTCCATGCGGTTGTTCGTGGTGCGTCGATAGCCTGCGGACAATTCCTTGCGGTGCCGACCACTCTGCAACAGTGCGCCATACCCTCCAGGTCCTGGATTTCCAGAGCAGGCCCCATCTGTAAAAATGGTCACCTGAGTCATGACCGAATGGATGCAAGGCAGTTTTTCAGAGCTCTCTGTCGATCTGCTACTTGTAGGCTGATCATTCGCGCCAGAAGTGCTTGTTCCCAGGATCGCGAAAGGCGCTCTCCAGGCTATCGAAGAGTGAATTCAGCCGTCCTTCTTCACGCAGAACGAATTCGACCGTGTGCGCATGTGTCGAGCTTGGGTAGGTCTTGACCACTTTTGGCTCCGTCAAAGTGGGCGAGATTCGGCGGGCAGCATCCTGGACCAATTGCCGTGCCTTGTCGATGGCCTGCTGCCCTGCGGCAATCGTGCCGCCACCCTCCAGTCTCAGGGGTTCCAGGAAGTAAAAGCGCACGGCAGTGTTGGAGCTGAGCGTTAGGTTCACCTCGACGACACGAGCTGCCCCATCCGCCACGTATTCGTGCTTGGAGAGAGCGATGATTTGCGAGCACTTCACAAGGTAGCGACCTCCGCGCAGTGATCCTGTCCACACTCCGTTTTGATAAAACTCCTCTGGCACTGCTTTCGTCTGGGTGGGGCCTGTGGTTCCTCCCCCATTGTTGTTGTTTTGCGCGTGTCCGATCTCGCTAGAAAAGATCGCGAGAAGCATGGCGAGGATGAGGATTTTCATGACCTAACGAGCCTGCCAAGTTCGGCCCCCAGTGTCAAGACGCCCCATTGAGCGAAGAAAAAAGCGAAGTGCCACCTGACAAGAAACCCTTGTAAATCTTACGACTTACAAGGGTTTAAATTGGTAGCGGGAGTTGGATTTGAACCAACGACCTTCAGGTTATGAGCCTGACGAGCTACCGGGCTGCTCCATCCCGCGATTTGTTGGGAGGGCAGTCTGCCTCAGGTTTGCGTGCTTGCAACTGCGATTTGTTTTTTCTTCAAGCTTTGAGGCAGCGAGCTGACATCAAGCCTTCACGGTTTATTTGTCGGCGGGAAGGGCTTTGGGGATTTCATCCAGGGGCATGCCGAAGCGCATGGTCTCATCAAGGATGCGCGTGCGGCGGGCTTCGATTTCATTCGGATGGTTGCCGGGATCACGGGCGCTGACGATGTTCGGCTGGATGAAGATGAGCAGTTCGTCCCGCTGACTGGTTTTCTGGGTAGAGCCGAAGAGGTGCTTTAGCACCGGCACGCGGCGCAGGAAGATGGCTCCACGTTCATTGTTGCCCGTGCGTTCGGTGACGAGTCCCCCCAAGACGACGGTGGCACCATTGCGCACGGTGACGGTGGTTAGCAGTTCTTGCGTACCAATGGTGGGCACGGTGTTTCCAGAGATGTTCTGCTCTCCAACGATGTTGTCATTGATCTGTGCGATGCGCAGGGTGACTTCACGATCGGAATTGATCAAGGGCACGACCTCTAGCTTCAGAACGACATCTCGATAGTCAATGCTAGCGCTGGTGGCAGCGACGTTGTTGAAGCCTGCGTTGGAGAGAATGTTGACGGGAACGGCGATGCGCTGGCCGCTGGAGATCACGGCCTTGCCGTTGTTCATGATGTGCAGGCTCGGGCTGGAGAGCACTTTGAAGTTTTTGTTTCCTTCCAGCACCTTGATGTAGCGGCTGAGTGCTCCGAGTTGGCCATAAAAGCCAAGAGCTGCGGTGCTGATGTTGTCGCCATTGAAGGGCAAATCCAAAGCACCTGCGATGGAGGTGCTGCCACTCGGGGTGGTTACGCCTTTTTGACGAAGGGTGAAGTCATCCAGCGCATTCAGGAAGTCGAAGCCATAGTTGAACTCCCCGCCTAGGCTGAGCTGACCGATGATGGTGCTGATGTACACCTGCTGGGGGCAGACATCCATTTCTTGGATGAGTTGGTCGATGATCTGAATGTGCTCTGGGGAGCCATTCACGACGAGGCTGTTCGACTGCGGATCGGCAATGAGCAGCGTTTTTCCCACCACGATGGATTCGGGGGCTGACGTGGCTTCTGGATCATCCAGCAGGCTGCGTGCGGCCCGGTTGTTTTGGCCTTGATTGCCAGAGTTAAAGCCAAAACCACCCGCGGAGTTGAATCCTTGGTTATCCAGGCCGCTATCGTTCTGTCGATTGGCCGCGTCCGTGGAGGGTGAATTCGAGGAGCCGGACGGGCGTCTCCGGCTGCTGCCTCCAGCACCGCCACCACTGCTGGCGCTGGTTTCGTTTTGGATGTCGGTGTCTTTGGCGAGAGCGTTGTAGGCGACTGGCAGGAAGTCGCCCACGTCGATGTAGCTGAGTTTGCGCTTCAGGAAGGTGACGTTGTCGCTGGGTTGGTCCAGCTTTTCGACCAAGCCTCGAATGTAAGCGATGTCCACGGGACGGGCGATGACGAGCAGGCTGTTGGTGCGTCGGTGGGGAAAGACCTGCACCCGAGCGATGGACGGATTGGTGTTCGCACTGCTGGCTGGGTTTGCAGGGGCGGTGTTCCCAGTGGGGCGCGGGTTGGTGGCCGCAGGTGTGGTGGGAGAGATGGCTGCCGCAGATTCAGCGGCTTTTTCACGTTCGTCGAAGATCTCGCTGATGATTTCAGCGATGCTTTCGGGATCGCTGCGCTGGAGCTGGATCATCTCATTGGCGATCTCCGCTGGTGCCACATCGATCACGCGTGCCATTTCCGCGATGCTGCGGATCGTGGCCGTGTTTTCTGTGATGATGAGTGCAGAGGAGTTCATCATTGGCATGATGGCTCCGTAGGCATGCAGCTTGATCACCTGCTGAAACGCTTTGGAGGCTTCATCGGGTGAGATGTGCTGTAGAGGCAAGATGAAGTGGCAAATCTCTTCGCCCTCGGGCAGTTCCGCGAGGTTGCGATACACGGGCAAACCTTCGGGGGTCGGACTCTTGCCGCCACTGTGATGAATGAGCTTCACCGTGCGTGCATCCACAGGGATAAACACGTAACCATTCAGCAGCAGGGTCGCCTCAATGAAGCTGACTGCCTCTTTGATGGGCAAGGGCTCTGGGGCGACGATCCGCAGTGGCTCACCTTGGAGGGAGGAGTCCTGGATGATTTTTTTCCCGGTGAGCTGCGTGTAGAGCGGGATGATGGCCTGCACGGGCACGTTTTGGAAGTTCAGCTTGATGGTGGAACTCTCTGAAAGCGAAGCCTTGGCCGGTGTCTGGGCGGGGCTGGGATGCAGGGTCCCGCCAAAGAGGCCCCCCACGAGCGCGCGCAGAAGGATCGACCGAAGTCGGGTGAAGGCGGCTGGGGTGAGGATCATGTCAATAAATTACACATTGAATATAATTACCACAATTAACATCGCAAATTGAATATTCAGTAAGCTTAATTTTCAATCTCTATCTGCCAGGGGTTGAGGCTGCTGTCTCACAGGGGCCTCGGGGTAATTTCATCTGTGCAAGTGCCTGATTTGATGCAAAATCGCCCCATGCACCGGTTTCTGGCTTCTTGGATGATCATGGCTGCGGCTTCCGCCAGCAGTGCGGAAAAGCCTGTGCCGCCTGCGCCTCAAGGGGCAGCCGCTCCTGCCTCCCATTCATCCCTGCCAGCGCCTGCATCTCCCAAAACCTCGCCTCCTGGCGCAGTTTTGCCGCAGGATGCCTACCGTCAGATGGAATTGCTAACTCGGGCGATGGAGACGATCCGCCAAAGTTATGTCGATGAATCGCAGATCAGCTACGAGAAGCTGGTGGAGGGGGCTTTGGAAGGCATGTTGAGGAAGCTGGACCCGCATTGCGAGTACATGGGCAAGAGTTTGTTCGAGGACATGCAGCGGGAACAAGCCGATGAGTCCGAAGGTGTAGGCATCGGTGTGGCACTGCGCGAAGGCGTGTTGACCATCGTAAGTGCCCGCGAAGATGGCCCCGCTGCTCGCGCAGGGGTTCTGCCTGGGGATCAGATGGTCAGGATCAATGACGTGCTGACGGAAACTGTGGGTGTGGCTGAGGCCATCCAGCTGCTTTCGGGTCGTGCGGGAGAGTCGCTAAAGCTGACCGTGCGGCGGCCTTCGACCCGCCAATTTTTGGAATTCAAGCTGGTCCGCGAGACCTTGAGTGAAACCTCAGTGCATGATGCGCTGCTTTTCACTCCTAAATTGGCAGGCGATTTCAAAATCGGTTACGTGCGCATTTCCCAGTTCACGCAGGCCACTGCGCAGGACCTGAGTCAGGAGTTGGATCAGCTAGAAAAGCAAGGCCTACAGGCCCTGGTGCTGGATGTACGCAATAACCCTGGAGGACTGTTGGACAGCGCTGTGGCGGTGTGTGGTGAGTTTTTGCCAGAAGGCACCCTGGTGGTCACCACGGAAGGACGCCAAGCGGCCCAGAATCCCCCCCCGTATCGCACCCCGCCGCGCGAAGGCAAACGTCCCCGCCGCTATCCCATGGCGGTGCTGATCAATCATGCCAGTGCCAGTGCGGCAGAGATCACAGCAGGAGCCTTGCAGGACCTGCGCCGGGCAATCGTCGTGGGCACGACTAGCTTTGGCAAAGGCAGCGTGCAGAGCATCATCCCGATGCAAAATGGGGCGGCGATGAGGCTCACCATCGCCAAATACTACACCCCCAGCCATCGCACCATTCATGAGCAGGGCGTCGTGCCTGACATTGTCTCTTCCCTTGAGGTCGAAGAGGAACAACGCATCAGCCGCTGGCGAGCCCAGCACGGCACGGGGGAGGCTGCGGCTCTAGAGCTTGCGACGCTCGGAGACAAGCAGCTGGAGCGTGCGGTCGATGCCCTGAAAGGAGCGCTGCTTTTTGAATCCTTTCAGGCAAAAGCCAAATCCGCGACTCTGCTAGAGCCGCCACCGAATGTGCCCAAGGCTCTGCCACTCGCCCCGAAAGCCCCACCTGCAGTGCCACAGGCGAAAGATCAAGAATAGTGGGGCCGCTGAAACTGAACTCTGCAACGCTGCTGCGCGGTAGCATCATTGGCCGTTGTTTTGCATCAGCATGTTCCCCATGCGGTAGCCGGACTCGGTGTCCATGAGGATTCTCTCTTGATAGCTTTTCAGAGCTTTTAGCTGATTTTCGCTGAGGAAACTGGCTGCATTTTTCAGTGTTTGTTCGTTGGCTGCGCGCTGGTATTCCAGCATGGCTTTGATGTTCGTCTCGTTCAGTTCCGAGGGATTCTGGATTCGGCGCATCAGCTCCATCTGCTGGGGAGTTGGGGATTGACGCGACTGCGACATGACTTGGAGAAGTTGCTGTTCCTGCTGTGGATTCAGCGGTTCCCCGGTGGAATTGAAAAGCGTGCGTCCGACGCTTTCATAATGCGTGCGCTCGGGCTTGGTGTTTTCCCAACTTTGAAAAGCATTCCAGTCACTGTCATTGTTCAGGAATTTGCGGATCGTTTCGTCGTAGGCTTTGCGGCCTTTTTCCACTTCAGCCACGATGCTTTGGCGCTCGGCAGGACTGACTTTTCCATCCAGCAGGCGGAGCGCCAGATCGGCCTCCATCTTTGCCCGTTGGGTCAGCAAGTTCTTGAAGTGGGTTTTTTCTTCATCGTTGAGGTTCAGGTATTCGATCAGACCGGCGTAACTGGTCTCGATCTGCATGGCTTGCTGTTTGCTCAGTAGCTCGCGCATCGTTGGGTCCTTCAGCACTTGCCGCAGTGCGGCAGATCCGGCTGGTGCACTGGTCGCAGCATTCGCTGCTGGTTCGACTGCGGGAATGCTAGAGGTGGCGGGCGAGGCCATGGTAGAGGCGACAGGTGCGACGGGTTTGACCTCTAGCTGCTTCTTGAGCTGAGAGATGGTTTCTTTGGCGGTTTTGAGCTCGGCCTCCAGCTTCGCGATACGCGGATCTTCGTCAGGCGGTGTGGCGAGAACCCAGGCCAGCGCGATGACACAAGCGACCGTGATGGCTGACAGGGAAAGGAGGATCGTTTTCATGATAGGAAAGTTTGCTCTGTCTGACCGCTGCCAGCCAGGGATGTGCGATTTTTTAAGCCCGGATTCCGCAGTTCGCGGGGCAGGGATGCCTCGGTTACTGAGAACTGCGGAATTCGGGTTTAGCCAAGAGATGAAAGGGCAATCAGGGAGTGGATTGGCCCTGAATTGATCAGTTTTTCGAAGCCATGAAGATGAGGATGATCAGCAAACCTATCAGGATCGCGATGCCAATCTTGACCCAGCTCAGCGGATACTCGCCTGTGATTTTACCAGTGGCTCCATTCACGGCCACTTGGTAAGTTTTTGTACCATATGTGTAGCTTAGCAACCAGACGGGCAGCAGTGTGTGTTTGAAGGTTTGCTCGCTAAAAGCAGGCTCCATGCGCAGACCTCGGTGGGTGTTGCCAGGGATCTGCTGAATGCATAAGTCGCGCAGGCGCTGGGTCATGCGTTCGCGTGAATCTTCTGCCGCTTGGACGAGGTCGATTTGATACTGCTCGACGACCCAACCGCTGAGATAACCCGCATCATAAGGAACCAAGTCTGTCGTGGTAGGGAAGGGGGCTAGGCCCTCCAGCAGTCCGGGGTGGATGCCCTTGGACGCTGGTACCAGCACATCATCGAAGTCATGGCTAACATGACCGCTGACGAATTCCCAGCGGACTTCCTGCTGGGTGCGTCCTTGGCTATCCGTGGTGGTGTAATAGTAGCCTGCCTGCGCATCCCAGGGACACTCGGCATGGGCATCGAAGGTCCAATAGGGAACATAGAGACCATGCAAGGTATCGGTAAGCGCCTTGTCGCCGACATCGCTCTTCGCCCAGAAGTGGCTGCCATACCAGCGGCGGATTTCTTCGCGCACCTTGGATTCGGCGACTTTGAAGGGTAGCACGCTGCCCGGACGGATTGGAGCCTGGATGTCCTCCATGCTGAGGAGGGAAGGTGATCCGCAGAAGTCACAGCGCTGCGCTACCCGCTTCTCATCAAAGACGGAGATGGCTTGGCAGCTCTGGCAGCGCACGGTTTTTCGCTCCGCTGCCCAGCCGCGTTGTTCATCAGGCAGAGATCGCAGGGCAGTGACCAAGTCGTTTTCTTCGACCAAGGAGCCATCCGCTTTCAACTCAGCCGGAGATTCCGTGCCGCAGTAAGGGCAGACAAGGGCGTGCTTGGAGGGCGTCCAAACCGCCTCTGCCCCACAGGCAGGACAGCTGAATTTCGTGAGCGCGGTGACTTCGGACATACCCGGGAAATGCGTGCACTCAGCCCAGGTTCGCCCCGAGGCGTTTCAGCATGGCTTCGAGCATCCGACCATACTTGATGTAGCTGTCATATTGCTCTTTTGCCTTCTGCTCGGGACTCAGCTCATCGGCGGCACCTGCACCGTGGAAGACGACGGCCACGTGGGGTTCGATGCTGATGTACCCGGAGTAGCCAGTGTCCACGAGGTCCTTCATGATGCGTTCGGTTTGGCCTTCGCCCTCGCCAGGATAGGTGTAGGTGGCGTCGTTTTTGGCCTGGTCCCAGATGCCGTCTTTGACATGCACGTGAGCCAGGAAAGGCTTGATGGCTTGATACATTTGCCAAGAGTCTTGCTTGTGGCCAGGGCGGTCGCGGTCGTCGATAAAGACCGGATTGCCGGTGTCAAAGACCCACTTCATGCCTGGTACGGCTTCAGCCATGCGCTGCACGTAGCTCGGGCTCATGCCGCCCCAGTTCATGCAGTTTTCATGCACGACGATGAGACCAGCATCGGCAAAGCGTTTGTTGATCTCGATCATGCGCTTGATGCGCTCGGGGGCGAACTGCTCTTCGTCATCTTTGCCGTCGGTTTTGCACACAGCGTAGCTCATCACGCGGATCAGCTTGGCGCCGAGGCGCTGCATGCGTGGGATGGCGCGGCCGATTTCCGCCTCGGTGATGGAAAAGTCGTCTGTGATCTTTTTCGCCCAGTTCCCGATCAGCGAGCCGAAACCGCTCACCTTCATGCCCTTTTCTTCCAGTCGAGCCAGGACCTTGTCAAAGACCGCGTCGGGGATCTCATGCAGGTTGCCCTTAACACCGTCGAATTCGACGATGCGGGACTCGATGCTATCCCAGCCGAGTTCTTGGTGGGCCTGGATTTGGACGTCGAGGGACGCGCCTGCTTCATCTGCGATACCGGTGAGCTTGATCATGGTGGAGGAGTTGGGGGTAAAAGACAGCGCCCAGATACTGAGGGCCGCGCTCTGGGTCAAGAAATCAAGCTCCTGCCTTCAACTGCTCCCAGAAGAGCTTCAAAATCATGCAAAACACCACGCCCAAAAAGATGAAGCGGATGAAAGCGGCCCCGTGCTTGATGGCCATACCAGCTCCGAGCCTGCCGCCGATCAGCTGCCCGGCTATCATGGCCGTGGCAATTGGGTAGTGGATGCGGTCCGACAGCACAAAGACGCTCAAGGCGGCGAGGTTGCTGGAAAGATTCACGACCTTGGTGTAGGCCGTTGCTTGAGGCAAGGCTAGCCCTAGCAGAGACACGCAGGCGACTGTCCAAAACGTGCCTGTGCCTGGGCCGAAAAAGCCATCGTAAAATCCGATCGTGCTGCCCGCGATCCACGCAAAAGCGACGGGTGAAAGTTTGGCTTGGCCTGTCTGACTGCCCAGTTTGGGTGAGAGAACCACATAGACCGCGATGGCCAGCAACATCCATGGCACGATGAGTTTGAGGACTTCATTGCTGACCTGCGTGACCACCCAAGTGCCTAAACTAGCGGCAAAGAAGGTGACGATGGCTGTAGGCTTCACGTCTTGCCAGCGCACAAGCCCGGCTTTCACATACTTCCGCACCGCCATGGCTGTGCCCCAGGTGGACTGCATTTTGTTCGTGCCCAGAGCGATCTGCGGGGTCAGGCCAGCCCAGAGAAGGGCAGGGATCGAAATCAAACCGCCGCCACCGGCCACAGCATCAATGAAACCCGCGCTGAGACCAGCAAGGAAAAGCAATGCGAGGGTTTCATACGACATGACAGAGCCCCTGCTTAACCCTCCGACACGCTAGCAGCAAGTCGATGTCCATGCCTTTGGTCTGGGTCTTGGAAAAAATCAAAACAGCAGTTGCATCCGAATCTGACCCGCTATACTTCGCGCCCCTGCAAAACGCAGCCCTGCTCGGGTGGCGGAATTGGTATACGCGCAAGACTAAGGATCTTGTGCCGAAAGGCTTAAGGGTTCGAGTCCCTTCCCGAGCACCACTAGCCAGCTGATTCAGCTGGCCTTTTTCTTGGGTTCGTCGGCTGCCACAGGCTCCACCATCACCCCATTTCTGTCTGTGACTCCTGAACTCACTTGGCTGTATTCTACCCAGCTTTTCGGCATCAAGCTCGGTCTGGACAATGTGCATCGCTTGCTTGCTGCCATGGATCATCCTGAGCGTGGGTTGAAATTCATTCACGTCGCAGGAACGAATGGCAAAGGCAGCACCTGTGCCTTCATTCATTCCATGTTCAAGACGGCAGGCCTGAAGGCCGGTCTGTTCACCTCACCGCATCTCATTCGTTTCAATGAACGGATCTGCGATACTGAACGCCAGATCAGCCATGATGAGCTAGAAGCAGGGTTAGCCAAGCTTCGCCAAACCGTCACGGGTTGGGATCCCCACCCGACTTTCTTTGAGCTCGCTTTCGTGCTGGCGCTCGATTGGTTCAAGCAAAGAGGAGTGGAGTGGGTCGTGCTGGAGACTGGTTTGGGTGGACGACTGGATGCCACGAATGCCATCTTGCCTCAAGTCTGCGTGATCACTCGAATCGGCATGGATCACATGGAACAGCTCGGGGATACCCTTGCGGCGATTGCTTCAGAAAAGGCGGGCATCATCAAACCTGAGGTGCCTGTCATCACGGGGCTGCAAGATCCCATCGCCCTGAAGGTACTGAAGGAAACTGCAGCTCGTCAGAAAGCTCCTTGGCTTCATGTCGAGGCTCCGATCGAAGGCGTCGCGGTTGGGCTCGCCGGGCCGCATCAGGCTTGGAATGCGGCCTTGGCGCTGGAAGCCGTCCGCGAAGCTGGCATTCGCCTGCCGGCGGTTAGCCTTGAGGCTGCTCTTCAGGCTGTGCGTTGGCCAGGGCGATTCCAGCTCATGCGTGATGGGCAAATCATCCTGGATGGAGCCCACAACCCCGAGGCCGCCATGGTGTTGGCGGGCACTTGGCAGCAGCAGTTTCCACGTGAGCGGGCGGCCGTGGTCTTTGCTGCGGCCAAAGACAAAGACATCACCGGTGTCATGGAGGCACTGGTTCCTGTGGCATCGTCTTGGCATCTGACCACGTTTTCTTCAGCGCGCGCCATGCCAACCGCAGAGCTGAGGTCCATCCTACGCAGTCTTGAAACACCACCGCCCAACTCAAGCATTCAGGAACATGCACATCTCGCAGACGCGCTAAATCACAGCACATCTTCCCGGAAGCTCATCTGTGGTTCGCTTTACCTCGTGGGGGAGGCCTTGGCGATGCTGGAAGAGCAGAGCGAGACGTTTCAAACCAGCCTTCAGTGAGCAGAGGCTGAGCCGTGACAGCTCCCGCCTCCATCAAGGAGTGATCTCGGGTCATGCCTGAGATCATGAAATGAGTTTTTCACCGGTCAAAAAAGCTCGCTTCTTCGCGATCAGCCACCTTCAGGTAGCGGTAATAAACCTCTAGCATCAAGGTGCACATCGTCTGGCGGTAAACCGGATCAGGGGTATCTCCCGCAGGCCAGTTGGCTCGGCCTTTTTTGAAGCTACCATCGGGATTCTGCGCGCTAAGCAGCTGAGGGAGCAGTTGCTGGTTGTAGAATTTCCAGTCATCGGCACCTGCTTGGAAGAAGGTCTGTGTGTAATAATACCAGCAGTAGGGATTGCAGTTTTTGTTCCAATCCAAAGGCTCTGCCTCCAAGAAACGTCGCAGGAATTTTAGGCCGTCGTTGGTGGCTTTGGTCTTGCCTTTGGCGGCGGTTTGCAGGGCTAAGGTTCCCACGCCCGTCAGGCTCCATTGATTGTAATGCTGATCGCGATTGGCGTTTCCAAAGCCACCATCTTTGGTTTGCTTGGCCAAAACATAGTCCACCATCTTGTCCAAAGCTGCATGCAGGCCATCAATCTTCAGGCTGCTGTTTTTCGCAGCTTTGAGGGCTTGGAATTGCCAGCCTGCGACCGACAAGTCTTCTCCTTTGCTGTCTTTGTTGTAAGCGTGCGGCTTGCCCGCGTCGATACCGCCGTAGGTCCATGAGCCGCGCTGATTCTGGTTATCGATGATCAACTTTACGCCTTTGACGAAGGCATCCTTCATGCCTGGCAATTCTTTGTTGCCCAGACGAGCCAGCGTGTACATCTCCCCCAACGCATAGGTGGCGATGCCGTGGGCATAGGTGCTTCCGTTGCTTTTGATTTCCTCGCCAATGTAACCGTAAGGGTTCTTGTTGGATAGCTCGATCAGGTAGTTGATGCCCTTCAAAACAGTGTCTCCGTAGAAAGGTGAATCGGGTGTCTCGCAGCGACCCAAGAAGCAAAGCAGCGCTAGGCCAGTCATGCCTGCTTTGTTTGGGCCAGGCCATGAGCCATCGGGGTTTTGCTTGGATTTCAGCCACTCCAGCGAGTTTGACACGGCGCGCTCACACTCCGGCGTGCCACCACTTTCAGCCAGCTTCTTCAAGCGCTCCTGCGGAGAACAGCGGCTGCGCATGGAGGGAGGCAGGCTCACGAAGCCCTGCATGGCTCCCATGCCCATGCCGGTGCCGAAGCCACCTCCCGAGCCCGCTTTGCCAAAGCCACCTCCACCCAGCGATCCACCGCCGAGCATCGAGCTCACGTCAGGCACATCCAACAGGTCTGGTGGCGCATCGGGCAAGGTCACAGCCGAGTTGCTGCTCGTGCTCACGATCTTCTTCATCGGCATGGTTTTGTTCAGCGAGGT